>NZ_JBIRJA010000005.1:280249-500951 GCF_044329325.1 Streptomyces sp. NPDC017676
GCGCCCCTCCAGGGCGCTTCAGCCTCGTGTCAGGGACAGGAGTTCGCGGGCCGGGCCTGTGGGGCGGTGGCCTGTCGGCCATACCGCTCTCAGGTCGCGGCGCAGGGAGACGCCCTCGACCGGGATGCTGACCAGGCGCCGCATCCCCAGCTCCTCCCCGACCGCGAGTTCGCTGAGGACGGAGGGGCCCGCGCCGCTGACGGCGGAGGCCTTCACCGCCGTCGTGGAGGACAGCTCGATCAGCGGGCGGGCCAGGCCGCCGAGCGCCGCGTCCAGGACCTGACGGGTGCCGGAGCCCCGCTCGCGGAGGATCAGCGGGGTCGCGGCGAGTTCGGCCGCCGTCAGGGGCCGTCGGCGGCGGGCCCACGGGTGGGCGGGCGCGGTGACGACGATCAGCCGGTCGCGGGCGATGACGGTGGAGTCCAGGCCCGTGGGCACGGTCAGCCCCTCTACGAAGCCCAGGTCCGCCTCGCCGGCCAGCAGGAGCTCCGCGACCTTCGCCGAGTTCCCGGCGAGCAGCGAGACCGCGGTGTCGGGCCGCTCGGCGTGCAGGGCGAGGAGCCAGCCGGGCAGCAGGTACTCGGCGATGGTCATGCTCGCGGCGACGCGGAGCCGTGAGTCGCGCCGGTCCCGCAGCGCCCGAGCTCCCGCGTCGAAGGCCGCCGCCGCCTCCACCACCCGCCGGGCCCAGTCCGTGACCAGCGCGCCGGCGTCGGTGAGCCGGGAGCCGCGCGGCGAGCGGTCGACCAGGGCCACGCCCAGCTGCCGTTCCATGGAGCGGATCCGGCTGCTGGCGGCCGGCTGGGTGATGCCGACCTCGCGCGCCGCCGCGCCGAGACTGCCCAGCCGCGCCACCGCGAGCAGCAGCTCCAGCGCGGCGAGGTCCGGCACCCGGTGCGCCAGCGATTCCGTGTGGAGCCCCTCCGTCTCACTCATAAGACCAGCTTATGCCCTGGCCCCGTGGTCCCTGGTGGCGGTACCGGGCGCGGCCCGCTCAGCGGCGCGCTGCTCGAAGTGCCCCGGCCAGCACCCGTGGCGCTTGTGTCAGGGACGGGCCGTACCAGGTCAGATGCCGTCCGCTGACCAGGGCGCAGGGCAGCCCCGGGAACGCTTCCGGGCCGTCGTCGGCGGTGAACCGGTACGGCTCGTCGGGCAGGACCACCACGTCCGGCTCTCGTGCGCGCAGCTCGTCCAGGGGGATCCGGGGATAGCGCTCGGGGTGGTGGGCGTACACGTGGTCCACGCCGAGACGGGCGAGGACGTCACCCGCGAAGGTGTCCCGGCCGAGGACCATCCAGGGGCGCCGCCAGACCGGTACGACCGCGGTCCTGCGCTCCGCCGGCTCGGGCAGGGCCGCCCAGACGTCCTCCGCCTCGGCCAGCCAGCCCGGGCGGCCGGCCGCGCCGCACGCGGTGAGCACCCGGTCCAGCTCGGCGAGGGCCTGCGGCACGCTCCGCACCTCGGTGACCAGCACCGCCAGTCCGGCCGCGCGGAGGGCGTCGAGGTCGGGCGCGCGGTTCTCCTCCTCGTTGGCGACCACCAGGTCGGGGGCGAGCCCGATGATCCGCTCCACGTCCGGGTTCTTCGTACCGCCGATCCGGACGACGTCCAGTTCCTCGGGACGACTGCACCAGCCGGTGGCGCCGACGAGGGCTCCGGGGAGGGTGACGGCCACTGCTTCGGTGAGCGAGGGGACCAGGGAGACGACGCGCACTACCCGGCTCCGGCAGGGGCAGCGCCCCGAAGAGGCCCGGGGAACCGCGCGACCGGCCCCGACGGCGCCGCGGACGGCGGACCGACCCGCACCATCCCGTGACCCCCTCCCTCCGGACCCTCAGCGAGACCTGTCATGCACCGCCTCGATGTGCTCCGCCACCGCCACCACGATCACCCTCGTGTCCGGCACCGTCGCCCGCCACCGGTGCCGTACCCCGCCCGTCAGGTACAGCGTGTCGCCGCGCCCGAGCCGGTACGCGCGCCCCTCGGCCTCGATCTCCACCGCGCCGTCGGCGACGTACATCAGCTCGTCGTTGCGGTGCTGGAACTCGCGGCCGGCGTCGTGGTCGCCGGTGAACTCGGAGGCGTGCAGCTGGTGGTGGCCGCGCACCAGCGAGCGGGTCCGCGGGTCGAAGTCGCCCTCGGTGACGGCCTCGGCGCGGACGACGTCCACGCTGGCGGCCGGGTCGGCGGCGGCCAGGAGTTCGACCGCCGTGGTGCGCAGGGCGTCGGCCAGCTTCTCCAGGGAGGTACTGCTCGGGCGGGCCTTGTCGTTCTCGACCTGGCTGAGGAAGGGCACCGAGAGGCCGCTGCGCTCGGCCACGGCGGCGAGGGTCAGTTCCAGCGCACGACGGCGCCGCCGGACGGCCGCGCCGACCCGCACGGGCTGCTGCTCTTTGTGGTCGCCCATCGCTCCGGCTCCCTCCCTCGCTCGTCGTGCCGCTCTCCGGGTGCCCCTTCCGGGGCACACCTCTTCCGATGACTTCTCTGCACCCTACGCATGTTCGGCAAACCGTTTCACGTGCCTGTCACATCCCTGACACTCCCGTGATCCCCGACCCCACGGTTCGCGCCAGCGCTCGCGGGCCGGGAGGCGCTCCCGGACCCGGTCACCCTGGAGGATGAACGGGCCGTCCAGCTGCGCCGGGCGTCGGGGCACGGGCCATGGCTCCTCACGGCGAGTGATTGGCCTGAACCTTCCGTAGGCGAAAGGGCGCGAGGGGCGGGCGGCACCGGACGCGTGTCGGCGTCCGGCGGCGCCCGCCCCTCGGGAGGCGGTCCGGGACGGTCAGGTCACCCGGCCGCCTGGCTCGTGGCGTCCTCCTTGGCGATCGGGGCCCACTTGTCGACGAGGCCGGGGTGCTGCCGCAGCCAGGCGCGGACGGCGTCCTGCTCCTTGCCCTTGTCGGCCTTCTGGATCCGCGCCTCCAGACCGGTCAGCTCCCGCTCGGTCATCGAGAAGTCCTTCAGCCACTGGCCGACCTGCGGGTTGTCCGCGGCGAAGCCCTTGCGGGCGAGGGTGTGCACGCCGTCGCCCTCGCCCCAGGCGCCCCGGGGGTCCTTGAGCTTCTTCAGGCCGTAGTCGCTGTACGCCCAGTGCGGCGACCACAGGGTGACGACGACCGGCTGCTTCCTGGCGTAGGCGCGCTTCAGCTCGGCGAGCATGGCGGGCGTGGAACCGTCGACCACGTCGTACGTGCCCTGAAGGCCGTACTCCTTCAGCATCTTGCTCTTCAGCAGGCCCATCATGCCGGCGCTGGGCTCGATACCGATGATCTTCCCCTGGAACTCGGACGCGTGGTCCTTCAGGTCCGCCAGGGAGTTCACGTCCTTCACGTACGACGGGACGGTCAGCTCCAGGGACGTGGGGCCGTACCACTTGCCGAGGTCGTCCAGGCGCTTGCCGTACTTCGCCCAGTACTCGGCGTGGGTCGTGGGCAGCCAGGCGTCGGTCTGGAAGTCGAGCCGGCCGGTGGCGAGGCCGGTGTAGAGCGGGCCGGCCGCGTACTGCGTGGTGGTCACCTTGAAGCCGCGCTCCTCCAGCAGTTCCTTCCAGAGGAAGGTGGAGGCGATGCCCTCGTCCCACGGGATGTAGCCGATCCGGATCTCCTTGCCCTTGCCGATGTCCGCGCCGGAGGCCTCGGAGGTGCCGGCGGAGGAGCCGAAGATCCCGAGCCCGCCCGAGACCAGGGCGAGGACGACCACGCCGACGACGGCGACGGCCGGGCGCGGACGGTACGACCGCGCGCGCGTGCGGGCCTTCGCGGCGGCCCTGCGGCCCAGCGGGGAGAGCTGGGTGCCGAGCGCGCCGGTGACACGGTCCAGGTAGATGGCGAGGACGACGATGCCGACGCCCGCCTCGAAGCCGTAGCCGATGTCGAGCTGGCCGATCGCCTCGTTGACGGCGCCGCCGAGTCCGCCGGTGCCGACCATGCCCGCGATGACGACCATGGACAGGCCCAGCATGATCACCTGGTTGACGCCGGCCATGATGGTCGGCAGCGCGAGCGGGAGCTGGACGCGCCACAGGATGTA
Organism: Streptomyces sp. NPDC017676; assembly: GCF_044329325.1. Taxonomy (NCBI): domain Bacteria; kingdom Bacillati; phylum Actinomycetota; class Actinomycetes; order Kitasatosporales; family Streptomycetaceae; genus Streptomyces; species Streptomyces sp. NPDC017676. Next base: position 284,282 of record NZ_JBIRJA010000005.1, read on the forward strand.
GCGCGGAGTGGTGCCGAACGCCTCGGCGGCCTCCACGAGTTCGGCGTCGACCTGGCGGATGCCCAGTTCGGTCATGCGGACGCCGGGGGCGAGCGCGAAGATCAGGGTGGCGACGACGCCGGCGGCGGTGCCCAGGCCGAAGAAGAGCATGGCCGGGATCAGCAGCACCATCGACGGCATGGTCTGCAGCAGATCCAGGACCGGCCGTACTGCGGCGCCGACCGCCTTGGACCGGGCGGCCCAGATGCCCAGCGGGACCGAGATCACCAGGGCGATCACGGTCGCCACAAGGACCAGGGCAAGGGTGGACATGGCCCGGTCCCACAGGTCGAGCGAGTCGACCAGCGCGAAACCGGCGAAGGCGAGGACACCGGAGAGCAGGCCGCGCAGCCACCAGGCGAGCACGGCGAGGATGCCGGCCATCAGCAGCGGCTCGGGGGCGGTGAGCACGGCGTCGATGCCGTCGTACATGCCCTCCATGACCGCCCGGATGGCGTCGAAGAGCCAGGAGAGGTGGTCGACCAGCCAGTTGACACCGGAGTCGACCCAGTCGCCGAGGTGGATCCTAGGCACGGCCGGCCACCTTTCCCCCGGGGTTGTCGCAGGGCGCGGGACCGGCCGTCTCCTCGCCGAGGAAGCCGACCAGCCGCTGCCTGGGGACGACACCGACGACGCGACGCGCCTCGTCCACAACGGAGACACGGTGGGACAGCCGGGCGCTGATCGCGCACAGCTCGGTGAACGGGGTCTCGCGGGTCGCGGTCTCGCAGCCGCACAGCGGGGCGTCGGCGGTGACCGAGGTGTCCATGAGGGCGCCCGCCGTCAGCACCCGGGACCGGTCGACGTCCTGGACGAAGGAGGCCACGTAGTCGTTCGCGGGGCGCAGCAGGATGTCCTCGGCGGTGCCGGTCTGGACGATACGGCCGTCGCGCATGACGGCGATGCGGTCGCCGAGCCGCATGGCCTCGTTGAGGTCGTGGGTGATGAAGACGATGGTCTTCCTCAGGGTCTTCTGGAGTTCCAGCAACTGGTCCTGCATGTCACGGCGGATCAGCGGGTCCAGGGCGCTGAAGGACTCGTCCATCAGCAGCACGTCGGCGTCGGTGGCGAGGGCGCGGGCGAGGCCGACGCGCTGCTGCATGCCGCCGGACAGCTCGTCGGGCCAGGAGGTCTCCCAGCCGGCCAGGCCGCACAGGGCGAGCGCCTCGTCGGCGCGGCGCTCGCGCTCGGCGCGGGGCACGCCCTGCACTTCCAGGCCGTAGGCGGCGTTGTCGCGGACGCTGCGGTGCGGGAACAGCGCGAAGTGCTGGAAGACCATGCTGATCTTCTTCGAGCGCAGTTCGCGCAGCTCCCGGTCGGTGAGGGCGGTCAGGTCCTGGCCGTCGAAGCGCACGGTGCCCGCGGTCGGCTCCAGCAGCCCGTTGAGCGTGCGCAGCAGGGTGGACTTGCCGGATCCCGACAGCCCCATGACGACGAAGATCTCGCCGGCCTGGACGCGGAAGGACGCGTCGATCACGGCGGCTGTCGTGCCGTCGGCGCGCAGTTCCGTCCGGTCGGCGCCCTCGCGCAGGCGTTCCACTGCTTCGTCGGGTCGTCTGCCGAACACCTTGTACAGGTGCTCCACCTCAAGCCTGGCTGACACGCGAACCTCTCGTCTGGCGGGGACAGGACAGAGGCCGCGCCTCCCCAGGCCGGGCCGGGTCAAACGCGCACGTGGCCGGGTTCACGGCGATGCGCGTGGCGCAACGCGTTCCGGCAGCGGGGGCCGCTGTCGGTGCCGTGCGGCATGATGCGTGCGTGACCGGACGACTCATGCTTCTCGACACCGCCTCGCTGTACTTCCGCGCCTACTTCGGCGTCCCGGACTCCGTGAAGGCGCCGGACGGCACGCCCGTCAACGCGGTGCGCGGGCTGCTGGACTTCATCGACCGGCTGGTCAAGGACCACCGCCCGGAGCACCTGGTGGCCTGCATGGACGCCGACTGGCGCCCGCAGTGGCGGGTGGACCTCATCCCCAGCTACAAGGCGCACCGGGTCGCCGAGGAGCACGAGGGCGCGCCGGACGAGGAGGAGGTGCCGGACACCCTCGCCCCGCAGGTGCCGGTGATCGAGGACGTGCTGGACGCGATCGGGATCGCCCGCGTCGGGGTCGCCGGGTACGAGGCGGACGATGTCATCGGCACGTTCACCGCGCGGGCCGGGGGCCCGGTCGACATCGTCACCGGCGACCGCGACCTGTACCAGCTGGTGGACGACAAGCGCGAGGTCCGGGTGCTGTACCCGGTGAAGGGCGTCGGCACGCTCCAGCTGACGGACGAGGCGGCGCTGCGCGAGAAGTATGGCGTCGACGGGCGCGGGTACGCGGATCTGGCGCTGCTGCGCGGCGATCCGAGCGACGGGCTGCCGGGCGTGGCCGGCATCGGCGAGAAGACGGCCGCGAAGCTGCTCGCCGAGTTCGGCGACCTGGCCGGGATCATGGCGGCGGTCGACGACCCGCGGGCGAAGCTCACGCCGTCGCAGCGCAAGCGGCTCACCGAGGCCCGGCCGTACCTCGCGGTCGCGCCGAAGGTGGTGCGGGTCGCCGACGACGTGCCGCTGCCGGACGTCGACACGGCCCTGCCGCACACCCCGCACGACCCGGCGGCACTGGAGGCACTGACGCACCGGTGGGGCCTCGGCGGCTCCTTGCAGCGGCTGCTGACCACGCTCGCGGAGTGAGGTCGGCCCATGTTCCGGCAAAGGGATCTCATCGAACGCTCATCGAAGAGGTGGCGCATCGGCCCGAGGTGCTAACTTAGGTAACCCTAACCAACTCCGCAGGAGGCCGTGATGGCAGAGCGTCCCGGACGAAAGCCGCGCAAGCCCCGTTCCGCCCAGGTGGTGCGCACCGAGCGGCTGACGCCGCACATGCAGCGCGTGGTGCTCGGTGGTGAGGGCCTGGCCGACTTCGCCGCGGACACCTGCACCGACCACTATGTGAAGCTGCTGTTCGGTGCCGCCGGTGTCACCTACCCGGAGCCCTTCGACCTGGAGCGGATCCGCGCCGAGTTCCCGCGCGAGCAGTGGCCGGTGACCCGGACCTACACCGTCCGCGCCTGGGACCCCGGGCAGCGGGAGCTGACCCTGGACTTCGTGATCCACGGCGACGAGGGCCTGGCCGGCCCCTGGGCCCTGCGCGCGCGGCCCGGCGACACCGTGCACTTCATGGGCCCCGGCGGCGCGTACGCGCCCGACCTCGATGCCGACTGGCACCTGCTCGCCGGGGACGAGAGCGCGCTGCCCGCCATCGCCCGCGCCCTGGAGACGCTGCCCGCCGGTGCCCGTGCGCACGCGTTCATCGAGGTCTCCGGCCCCGAGGAGGAACAGAAGATCGACACCGAGGTGCCGGTCGTCTGGCTGCACCGCGGCGACCGGCCGGTCGGCGAGGCCCTGCTGGAGGCCGTGCGCGGACTGGAGTTCCCGGAGGGCAGGCCGCACGCGTTCGTGCACGGCGAGGCGGGCTTCGTGAAGGAGCTGCGCCGGCTGCTGCGGGTCGAGCGCCAGATCCCGCGCGAGGACCTGTCGATCTCCGGTTACTGGCGGCTCGGCCACAACGAGGACGGCTGGCAGGCCTCCAAGCGGGAGTGGAACGCCCGGATCGAGGCGGAGCAGGAGGGCGGCCCGGCGGCGGCTGCCTGAGCGGGCGGAGGGGCGGCGGCACCCGGGAAGGATGCCGCCGCTCTCGTACGCCCGGTTCCCCGCCCCCGCCCCCGCTCCCGCGGAGTGCCGCCGGGGTCAGTCACCCCGTACACGCGCGTGCAGGTGCATGTCGTGCCAGCCGTCCTGGTGCAGGTAGGCACTGCGCTTGGTGCCCTCCAGGGCGAAGCCGGCCTTGCCTGCCACCCGGCAGGAAGCGGGGTTGGCGATCGCGTGCATGAGTTCCAGGCGGTGGAAGCCGATCTCCTCGAAGGCCCAGCCGGTCAGGGCCGTCGCGGCGCGCAGGGCGACGCCCCGGCCCCGCGCCCCCGCCACCGTCCAGTACGCGATCTCGGCGACGCCGTCGCCGAGCACGATCTGGCGCAGCGCCACCCGGCCCAGCAGCTCGTCCGTGCCCTCGTCCACGACGGCCCACTGCGCCTCGCGCTCGTCCGCCCATCCCCTGCGCCACTGCGCGATCCAGCCGGCGGCCTCTTCAGCGGAGTCGCAGGACCGGCCGTGCCAGTGGCGCAGCACCGGGTCCGTGAAGGCGGCGTGCACGGCGGGCGCGTCCTCGGCCCGCCACGGGCGCAGCAGCGTGCCGCCGCCGGCGGGGAGGGCGGGCTGCGGGGCGCGGGCGAGGGCGCCGGGGGTCAGGACGGGGCTGGTGAGAAACGGCATGATCCCTATCCTGCCGAGTACGGGACCGTGGACCGCCTCTTTCCGACGGCCACCGGGGTGACCGCGCCCCCGTACCCTGGACCCCGATGAGACGCCGTACCCCGCCCCCGCCCGCCCCGCTCCCCCAGCGCGAGGGCGTGGACCCCGTCCGCGTCCGGCTGCCCGTGGACGGGGCGGCGGCCACCGTGCGGGAGCATCTGGTGGAGCGGCTGACGGGGGCTCCGGCCGGGGTGGTCGAGTCGATGTTCGCCGCCGGGCTGGTGGTCGGGGCCGACGGGCGGGCCGTGGCGCCGGACGCGCCGTACCGGCCGGGGATGTACGTCTGGTTCCACCGCGAGCTGCCCGCCGAGGTGCCGGTGCCGTTCCCGGTGGAGGTGGTGTACCGGGACGAGCACATCGTGGTCGCCGACAAGCCGCACTTCCTGGCCACGACCCCGCGCGGTGCGCATGTCGCCGAGACCGCGCTGGCCCGGCTCCGGCGTGAGCTGGGCATCCCGACGCTGACGGCGGCGCACCGGCTGGACCGGCTCACCGCCGGGCTGGTGCTGTTCACGGTGCGGCCGGACGAGCGGGGCGCGTACCAGTCGCTGTTCCGGGACCGGCGGGTGCGCAAGGAGTACGAGGCGGTGGCGCCGTACGATCCCGCGCTCGTCCTGCCCCGGACCGTGCGCAGCAGGATCGTGAAGGAGCGCGGGGTGCCGGCCGCGCGGGAGGTGCCGGGCGAGCCGAACGCGGAGACCCGGGTGGAACCGGCCGGACACCGGGCCGGGCTCGGCCGCTACCGGCTCGTGCCGGCCACCGGGCAGACCCACCAGCTCCGGGTGCACCTGACCGCGCTGGGCGTGCCCATCCTCGGCGACCCGCTGTACCCCGAGGTGACCGCCCCGGTACCGGCCGACGACTTCCGCCGCCCCCTGCAACTGCTCGCGCGCCGACTGGAGTTCACCGACCCGGTCACCGGCACGGACCACCGGTTCACCAGCGCCCGCACCCTCCGCGCGTGGACGTCGTACGAGGCCTGGGCGGACGGGGCGTAGCCCGGCGGGGAGAACCGCCCCCCACCGGGCGGCACGGACCCCGTGGGACCTGGCCTCGGCGGGGCCCCTGGCGGCACGGCCCCATGAGACACGACCGGCCCCGTCGACGAGAGCCGAGCACACCGGACGCGGCCCGCAGGGGAATCGCCCCCCGCGGGACGGCCCGGACCCCACGGACAGGACCGGTCCCACCGACGAACCCACACCCCCGGACGCGGCCCGCCGGGGCCGACCCTCCGGGGCGGCCGACCCCGCCGAACTGGCCGACCCCGCTGGCACGCCCCCCGCACGAGACGTCGGTCCGTCGGGCGTGCGCCGGCGGGTTGAAACGTCCCAGTCCGGCGGAGCCGTGCCGCCCCGTTGTCACTCTCCGCGCCACCAGCGCAGCAGCCGGCCCCACAGGCCCCGCGGGCGGGGCGGTTCCGGGGCCGGAGGGGTGGGGGGCGGGGCGAAGGACGTACGGGCGGGTGGCGGGGTCGGCACGGCGGCCGGGACCGGGTCGCTGCTCAGGGTGCCGACCTGCCAGTCGGAGCGCTGCGGCGGGACCGGCATGGCACGCGGCGGCATGTCGACGTCCTGCTGCGGCTTCGGTTCGAAGCGCACCGGCAGGGCCACCAGGTGCCGGGAGGCGATGGACGACCGCCAGCGCAGGTCCTCCTCGGCGCAGTCGAGCTGGATGTCGGACAGCCGGGTGAGCAGCGCGTCGACGCCGACGTCGGCGATGGCGCGGCCGATGTCCTGGCCGGGACACTCGTGCGGGCCGCCGCCGAACGCGAGGTGGGCGCGGTTGCCCTGCATGCTCGCGGACAGGTCGGGCCGCACCCGCGGGTCGATGTTGCCCGGTGCCGGCGCGAAGAGCAGCCCGTCGCCCTTGCGGATCCGCCGGCCACCCAGCTCGGTGTCCTGCTTGGCGTAGTAGCCGAAGACCGTGCTGAACGGCGGCTCGTCCCACAGCGACTGCTCGATCGCCTCCGGCACGGTCATCTGGCCGCCGTTGAGCTGGGCCCGGAACCCCGGCTCGGTGAGGACCATGCGCAGCGCGTTGGCGAGGAGGTTCGCGGTGGCCTCGTAGGCGGCGAAGAGGACGACCCGCAGGTGTTCGCGGACCTCGTCGTCGCTGAGCCCGGCCGGGTGCGTGAGGAGGTGGCTGGTGAAGTCGTCCTCGGGCCGGACGCGCCGCCGGGTGGTGAGCCGGCTGAGCGCGTCCATGACGTAGGCGTGGCTCTGGATGGCGGTCTCGGTGCCCTTGAGGGCGTCCCGCGCGGCCTGCACCATCCGGTCGTTGTACTCCTCGGGCATGCCGAGGATCTCGCACATCACGGCCATCGGCAGGTGCTCGGCGAACTGGGAGACCAGCTCGGCCCGGCCCCGCTCGCAGAAGCTGTTGACCAGGATCTGGGTGTAGCGGCCGATGTGCCGGCGCACCCCGCGGTGGTCGATGGTCTCCATGGCCGCGGTGACCGCGCCGCGCAGCCGCTTGTGCTCCTCGCCCTCGGCGTGGGAGCAGATGGGCTGCCAGGCGATGTGCGGCATGAGCGGGTGGTCGGGCTTGACCATGCCCTCGCGCAGCGGGGTCCAGATCCGGCTGTCACGGGTGAACTGCGAAGGGTTCCGCACGAGTTGCAGGTTCTCGGCGTGGCCGAGGACCACCCACATCGGTACGTCGTCGTGGAGCAGCACGGGTGCCACGGGGCCGTGCTCCTCCCGCAGGCGCTCGTAGAGGTCGCCGAGGTCCTCCGCGTCGGGGCCGTACAGCCGGCGCGGCATGCCGGGGCCGAGGCCGTGCGCGGGGCAGCCCGGTGGCGGACCGGAGAGGGTGTCGGGCGTCGCGGTCGGTGAGGGGGATTCAGGCGTCACAGTGGTCGCTCCGGAGCGGAAGGGGTCGGGGTCGGTGGGCTGCCGGTCAGGTGAGGGCGCCGGACATGGCGAGGGAGTGCAGGAAGCCCATCAGGGTCATCAGCACGTCCCTGCTGGAGGCCCGGCGCCGCACGTCGCAGTCGATGATCGGGATGTCCGGGCTCAGGTCCAGGGCGGTGCGCAGTTCCTCGACCGGGTAACGGGGCGCGTCCGGGAAGGAGTTGACGGCGACGACGAAGGGCACGCCGCCCTCCTCCAGCCGGCCCATCACGTCGAAGCTGACCTCCAGGCGCCGGGTGTCGACCAGGACGACCGCGCCGAGCGCGCCTTCGAACAGGCCGTTCCACAGGAACCAGAAGCGCTCCTGGCCGGGGGTGCCGAAGAGGTAGAGCACCAGTTTCTCGGTGATGCTGATCCGGCCGAAGTCCATGGCCACGGTGGTGGCCGTCTTGGACTCGGAGCCGTAGTCGTCGTCGACGCCGATGCCGGCCTGGGTCATGGTCTCCTCGGTGGTCAGCGGTCTGATCTCGCTGACCGAACCGACCATGGTGGTCTTGCCGACGCCGAAGCCCCCCACGATCACGATCTTCACCGCGGCCTGCGCGGTGTGCGGCAGGTGGTCCTCGGTGCGCGGGCCGGGGAGGGTGTCAGAGCCGTTGAAGTCCATGCATCACCGCTTCGAGGAGTGAACGGTCGGGGAGCGCCTGTCGGACGATGGGGGCGCGCGCCTGCACCAGTTCGGCCGTGATCAGCTCGGTGAGCAGGACGGTCATCGTGCTGAACGGCAGTCGGAGGTAGGCCGACAGCTCCGCCACGGACAGGGGGGTGTTGCAGAGCCGGAGCACCGCCGCCTGTTCCGGGGTGGCGGAGACCGGGGGCGCGGAGCGCGCCACGATCAGGGTCACCAGATCGAGTTCGGCGCGGGCGCCGTCGCCGGACCCGGTGACGGAGTACAGCCGTTCCGGGTTGTCGACCGGCCCCTTGGCCTCCGCCGCCTCCGGCGACGGAGGCCGCGAGGGCTGCGGCAGGCGCGGGGGCTGGGGAGCGGGCGGAGGCTGCGGCCGGCGCCGCGTGCGTCGTGGAGGGGTCATACGGTCTGCCCGTTCCGCCGGGGCGGACTGCTGAGATGGGCGCCGATCCGGACGACGAGGTCGCGCATCATGCCGCTCATCCGCCCCGGTTCGCAGGTCACGTCGGAGAGCACGGCGAGGTAGGCGTTGTCCCCCGCGTTCATGAGGTAGAAGTAACCGCCGTCGATCTCGAAGACGACGGTCTTCATGTCGCCGGCGCCGGGCAGCTCCTGGATGATGGCACTGGCCAGGCTCTGTACGCCCGCGCAGGCGGCGGCCACCCGGTCCGCGGCGTCGGGGTCGCCGCCGTAGCGGGCGATGCGCAGCCCGTCGGCGGAGAGGACCACGATCATCTCGATGCCCGGCACGCCGTCGTTCAGCTGCTTGAGCATCCAGTCCAGGTTGCCTCGCTGCTGGATCACTTGAGGTCCCCCTCGTCGTCGGCCACGGTGGCGCCCTCGGCGGGGTCGGCCGGATCGTTGAGCAGATGCAGGTACTTGGTCGGGTGGAGCGTGAAGTCGGTCAGTTGGTGGGTGGGGGTGTCCGGGGGCATGCCCTCGCGCAGGCCGTCCCAGAAGGCCTCCATCCACATGCCCGGCGGCCGTTCCATGAGCTTCTTGCGCTCGGGGTCGATCTCGGGCTCGGGTTCCGGCTCCGCCTTCTTCTGCGACCAGATGGTCGGCCGGCCCTCGCGCTCGGCGCGTTCGATGGCGGCCTGTTCGGCGTACCGCTGGCTGAGCGGGGTCTTGACCCGGCTGCGGCGCTGCGGGAGGCCGCCCGCGGTCCACTCGGTGACCTCGGGGATGTCGTCCTCCAGCGAGATCCCGGCGGGGATCTTGGGGCTGGTGGGACGGCGCTTCTTGGGCGGGCGCTTGGGGCCCTCGACGGCGTCCGCCGTGGGGATCTGGGCGGCGGCGGCCCCGATGCCGTGCGCGGCGCCGACGCCGGGTTCGGTGGTCGTCATGACCCGCGGCACCACGAGGATCGCGCGGACGCCGCCGTACGCGGAGGAGCGCAGCGAGACGTCCATGTCGAACCGCTTGCAGAGGCGGCCGACGACGGCGAGGCCGAGGCGCGGGTTCTCGCCGAGGTTGTGCGCGTCCTCGCCGTTCTTGGCGTCCTCGATCATCCGCTCGATGCGGGCGCGGGACTCCTCGCTGAGGCTGACGCCGCAGTCCTCGATCTCGATGACGACGCCTGCCTGCACCTCGACGGCGGTGACGTGCACCTTGGTCGACGGCGGCGAGTAGCGCGTGGCGTTGTCGAGGAGCTCGGCGGCGGCGTGGATGACCGGCTCGACCGAGGTGCCCTTGATGTTGATGTTGACGATCGAGGCGAGGTTGATGCGGCGGTACTCCAGGATGCGGGACATCGCGCCGCGCAGCACGCTGTAGAGGGAGACCGGCTTGGGCCACTGGCGGCCGGGCCGGCCGCCGCCGAGGACGGAGATGGTGTCGGCGAGCCGGCCGATCAGCGAGGTGCCGTGGTCGATGCGCAGCAGGTCGTCGAAGACCTCGGGGTTGCGGCCGTGGTCCTCCTCCATCTCGCGGAGTTCGTAGGCCTGCTGGTGGACGATGGCCTGGACGCGGCGGGCGACGCTCACGAAGGAGCGCTCGGTGGCGTCGCGCATCGAGATCTCCTGGTCGGCGCCGCGCAGCGCGATGCGCACCAGCTCGCGGTAGCCCTCGGGCAGGCCGCGCAGTTCGGGGTCCGCGTCGAACACGTCGCGTACGACGTCCCGGAGCACCTGGCCGCGGCGCAGCCGGTAGAAACCGGCGGGCAGGACGTCGGTGGCGAAGCGCTCCATCAGATCGTTGTGCGCGGCGATCCGCTGCTCCAGGTAGGCGGCGTGCCGGGCGTGTTCGTCCCGTGCCTCGCTGAGCAGACGGCCACGCCGGGCGGCCTCTCCGGCCGTGCCGAGGACCAGCAGGACGGCCAGTGCTCCGCACACGCCGACGGCGAGCCGGGCCGTGGGCGGTACCAGGGCGACGGCGGCCCCGGCCGCCGCGGCCATCACTATGGCCGGCGGCAACAGCACGCGCGCATAGGGACGTTCACGGCGACCGGGAGGCTTCTGAACACTCACCATGGATGCCTTCTGAGACGAATCGGCTGGGTTCGGGGGTGCTTGCGGGGGGGGGGAAGGTACACGGGACTGAACGGGATGCATCCCGCATTTGGGAACAGACGCACGATTTCCCTCAACTCGGTGCGCCGCGGGCGAGCTTAGTCCGACCGGATCATCGCCGTGTCATATTCGGCAAGCACCTGAAATCGCCCCACGAGGGGAGTACTCTCAACTCCTTTTGCACGCTGGGCTTTTGCTCGCACACGGCCAGTAACGGCACACGGGCGTACGAAAGTCACTCACCATGCGGGGTGAAATGACGACGGGGACCGCACCTTGACGGGTGCGACCCCCGTTCCCTTCGCCGTGACCGCCATCCCCCGGTCACATCGAGCACCGCCACCCCCGGCGACCACCGGGCGAAGACGCCCGGCACCCCGCGCCCGAGCAGGCTGCCACCGCTCGCAGGTGCGCAGCGCTGGGGGCCGCCGGGACCGGCCCCCAGCCGTGCGGCCCCGGTGGCGTTCCCCCGCTCCCCGGCCTTCCTCGACGCGCAGGCGGAGCCGGCGGGCCGCGATCTCACCCTCTGCCGGACGCGGCGTGTGTCCAGGACGCGGAGCCCTGCGCGCGCGGTGCCGGACGCCCTCGACGCGGCCCTGGTACGCCGCGGGGCCAGGACCGCCCGGCGAGGACGGCCCGAGCCCCTGCCGGCAGGTCACCCCACGGACGAGTAGGCGACCACACCACGCAGCAACTGCTCGACCGCCTTGCGGGCGGCCTTGGCCACGGTCGACCCCTCCCCGGGAGCCGCGGCGGAGATCTGCCCGAGCACGTCGATGACCTGCTTGCACCACCGCACGAAGTCCCCGGCCGGCATCTCCGCCTCCCGCAGCACCTCGTCGAGCCCCTTGCCGGACGCCCACATGTACGCGGCCCAGGCAAACCCGAGATCCGGCTCCCGCTGCCCGACGCCCTCGGTCTGGCTGATCCGGAACTCCTCCTCCAGCCCGTCGAGCCGGCCCCAGATGCGGACCATCTCACCGAGCGCGGCCTTGGCCTTGCCGGAGGGCAGCTTCGGCGCCATGGCGTCGTCGCCGACGCGGGCCTCGTACACCAACGCCGAGACACAGGCGGCGAGTTCGGCGGGGGCCAGTCCCTCCCAGACCCGCTCGCGCAGGCACTCGCTGGCCAGCAGGTCCAGTTCGCCGTAGAGCCGCGCGAGCCGCTTGCCGTGCTCGGTGACCTCGTCACCGCGCAGGTAGTCCAGCTCGGTCAGCAGGGCGACGATCCGGTCGAAGGTCCGCGCGATGGTGTTCGTACGGCCCTCGATGCGCCGCTCCAGCTGCGAGGTGTCGCGCATCAGCCGGTGGTAGCGCTCGGCCCAGCGGGCGTGGTCCTCACGGTCGTTGCATCCGTGGCAGGGATGCGCGCGGATCGCCGTGCGCAGCCGAGCGATCTCCCGGTCGTCGGCGGCCTGGGACCGCTTCTTGCGCGCCCGCTCCGGGGGGATGTGCCCGGCCTTGGTCCGCAGCGCGGAGGCGAGGTCCCGACGCGACTGCGGCGAGCGCGGGTTGAAGGTCTTCGGGATCCGCATCCGGTCCAGCGGCTCGACCGGCACCGGGAAGTCCATCGACGCCAGCCGCTTGACCTGCCGTTCGGCGGTCAGCACCAGCGGCCGCGGCCCGTCGTGGTGGTCGAAGCCGCGGTGGCCGTTGGACCGGCCCGCGGGCAGGCCGGGGTCCAGGACCAGGGCGAGGCCCGCGTACTTGCCGGTGGGCACGTGGATGACATCGCCCGGCTTCAGCTTCTCCAGGGCGACGGCGGCCTCGGCCCGGCGCTCGGCGGCGCCCTGTCGGGCCAGCTCGGTCTCCCGGTCCTTCAGCTCGCGGCGCAGCCGCGCGTACTCCTCGAAGTCGCCGAGGTGACAGGTCATCGAGGCCTTGTAACCGGCCAGCCCCTCCTCGTTGCGCTGCACCTGGCGCGAGATGCCCACGACCGACTTGTCGGCCTGGAACTGGGCGAAGGAGGTCTCCAGCAGCTCGCGCGAGCGGTGCCGGCCGAACTGCTCGACCAGGTTGACCGCCATGTTGTACGACGGCTTGAAGCTGGAGCGCAGCGGGTACGTGCGCGTGCCCGCGAGACCGGCGAGGTGCTCGGGGCTCATGCCGCGCTGCCACAGCACCACGGCGTGGCCCTCGACGTCGATGCCGCGGCGGCCGGCCCGGCCCGTCAGCTGGGTGTACTCACCGGGTGTGATGTCGGCGTGCTGCTCGCCGTTCCACTTGACGAGCTTCTCCAGCACCACCGAGCGGGCGGGCATGTTGATGCCGAGCGCGAGGGTCTCGGTGGCGAACACGGCCTTGACCAGACCGCGTACGAACAGCTCCTCCACGACCTCCTTGAAGGTCGGCAGCATGCCCGCGTGATGGGCGGCGATGCCGCGCTCCAGGCCCTCCAGCCATTCGTAGTAGCCGAGGACGTGCAGGTCCTCGGTCGGAATGGAGGCGGTGCGCTCCTCGACCAGGGCGCGGACCTGCTCGCGGGCCTCCTCGTCGTTGAGCCGCAGTCCCGCGTACAGGCACTGCTGGACGGCGGCCTCGCAGGCGGCTCGGCTGAAGATGAAGGTGATGGCCGGGAGCAGACCCTCGGAGTCGAGCCGTTCGATGACCTCGGGGCGGCCCGGGGTCCACACGCGCGAGCGCTGTCTGCGCTCGCGCTCCCGGTCGGCCTCGCGCATCGCCCGGCCGCGCCTGCGGTCCTGGAACGACGGCCGGGTGGCCTCCATCCGGGCCAGCCGGACCAGGTCGGGGTTGACGGCCTTCTTGTGGCCCTCCCCCTCCTCGAACAGGTCGTACATCCGGCGCCCGGCGAGCACGTGCTGGAACAGCGGCACGGGACGGTGCTCGGAGACGATCACCTCGGTGTCGCCGCGGACGGTGTCCAGCCAGTCACCGAACTCCTCCGCGTTGGACACGGTGGCGGAGAGCGAGACCAGGGTCACCGACTCGGGCAGGTGGATGATCACCTCCTCCCAGACGGCGCCGCGGAAGCGGTCGGAGAGGTAGTGCACCTCGTCCATGACCACGTAGCCGAGGCCGAGGAGGGTCTGCGAGCCGGCGTAGAGCATGTTCCGCAGCACCTCGGTGGTCATCACGACCACCGGGGCGTCGGAGTTCACGCTGTTGTCGCCGGTGAGCAGGCCCACCTTGCCGGTGCCGTAGCGGCGGCACAGGTCGGCGTACTTCTGGTTCGACAGCGCCTTGATGGGTGTCGTGTAGAAGCACTTCTTGCCCTGCCGCAGGGCGAGGTGGACGGCGAACTCGCCCACGATCGTCTTGCCCGAGCCGGTGGGGGCGGCCACCAGAACGCCCTTCCCGGCTTCGAGCGCCTGGCAGGCCTCGATCTGGAAGGGGTCGAGGCCGAAGTCGTACATCTCGCGGAAGGAGGCGAGCGCGGTGGCCTGCTCGGCTGCCCGCCTGCGGGCTGCCGCGTACCGCTCGGCCGGTGAGAGGTCCTCTGTCATCGTACTTTCGAGCGTACCGGGCCCCACTGACAACAGGACGATCATTATCCGGATCACCCTGCGGACGACGGCCGGAGGGTGAGAAGACCGCAAGAATCGCGACGGAAGGGCCGGTGGGACACGGATGCCCCCGTCCTCGGGGGGCGGGGGCATCGCGTGGCGGCTCGGTGAGGACTCAGGTCACGTCACGTCGTCGTATCCGTTGACCCGGTCGGTGCTCGTCTGCTCGGGCAGGGCCCGGTTGGCCGAGACGGGCTCGACGTCGCCGATGTCCTCGGGCGTGAGGTCCAGCTCGGAGGCCTCGTCGTCCGCGGGGCCCGCGGCCTCTCGACGGCGCCGGCGCCTGTCGTTGAGCAGTGAGAAGGCGACCGCGCCGAAGTACAGCACCCAGATCGGCCCGGCGAGGGCCAGCATGGACAGCGGGTCGGTGCTCGGGGTGGCCACGGCCGCGAAGACCGTGATGCCGAGGATCATCGCGCGCCACCAGCCGAGCATGCGCCGGCCGGTCAGCACCCCGGTGAGGTTGAGCATGATCAGCAGCAGCGGCAGCTCGAAGGAGAGGCCGAAGACGACCACCATGCGGGTGACCAGCTGGAGCAGGTCGTCGAGCGGCAGGAAGTTCCTGATGGACCCGCTCGGCGTGAAGTCGATCAGCACCTTCGCGGTGGTGGGCAGCACCTTGTACGCGAAGAAGGCACCACCGAAGAACAGCGGGGCGCCGGTGAAGACGAAGGCGTAGGCGTACTTCTTCTCGTGCCGGTGCAGACCCGGCGCGACGAAGGCCCACAGCTGGTACAGCCAGATCGGCGAGGCCAGCACGACGCCCGCCATCAGGGAGACCTGGAGGGCCAGCGTGAACGGGGCGAGGAGACCGTTGATCGTGATCTCCGCGCACTGGTGCTTGCCGCTGGCCTTCGCCAGCTCCTCGAAGGTCTCCGGGCAACCGATCGAGTCGAGGATGGGCCTCGTCAGGAAGTTGATGATGTCGTTGTAGAAGAAGGCGGCGACGACCGTCACGACGACGATGGCCAGCATGGCCTTCGCGAGCCGGTTGCGGAGCTCACGAAGGTGATCCGCGAGGGGCATCCGCCCCTCGGGATCCTTCTCCTTGTTGCGGGCAGGCTTGAGCAACCCACGTCCTCATCTCGTGCGGCAGGCCGGGGGTTTCCGGCCGTGCGTCAGCGCTGGGTGGTGTCCGTCGGCTCGTTGACCGGCCGCGAGCTGGTCACGTCACCGGGGGCCGCCTGGATGGTGCGCTGCGCCGGAGGCTGCTCGCCCGTGGTGGGCGCCTGGGCGGACGCGTTGCCGCCCTCTTCCTTCATCGCCTTGGCCTCGCTCTTGAGGATGCGCGCGGACTTGCCGAGCGAGCGGGCCATGTCCGGAAGCTTCTTCGCGCCGAACAGCAGGATGATGACGACGAGGATGAGAATGATCTCGGGAGCTCCGAGCCTTCCGAACATAAGTCTTTACCTTCTCACCGAGGCGGCTGGGTGGGGTGCTGTCCGACCAGTCGGACATGTGTCCGATGGTCATGCTGGCAGCGATCGTAACGCTCAGGGGTAAACGTGAGGCAATCCCCGTGCGTACTCCCGGTCCACGATGCGGGCCTCGTTCTCCACACCGCGACCAGCAGCGTACCTGTCCCCCAGGGCAGCATGACAGGGCGAAGTGACGCAAAGCGCTTGCGTCGCCGGTCTCACAGGCACCGTCCGGCACTGCTCACAGGGCGTCCACGGCGCGGGCCGCGCGCACGGACGCCCGCTCCAGATCCTCGGCAGCCCTGTTGATACGGCGTGCGGAGTCCGCGACCTGTTCCCCGAGGCGTCGCGCCTCCAGGAACACCCGCACGGCCAGCACCCCCAGGACGGCGACACCCAGGAAACCCATCGCTACCGCGAACATCGGCCAGAACATGACGCCGAGCCTAGACGCTCCGCCGACGCGGGGCGCGGGGGGCTACACCGTGGAGTGCAGCCGCAGGGTCCTGACCCCGCCGCCGGTGAGCAGTTCGACGATCCGCTCCCCGGCGGGCTTGCGGACCGCGGCACCGCAGTCGGGGCAGGTGAAGGAGTAGAACGTCGTCCGGCTGCTGGCGCCGATGGCGAGGCGCAGCGCGCCGGCGGCGAGCTCGAAGCGGCCGCGGCAGTCCGGGCAGCCGGCCCTGAACATCACCGGGACCGCTCTTCTCATGCCGGCGAAGGCGGTCGCCACCGTCATCTCACCCGCACGCTCGCTCACAGGCCTCGCTCCTTCTTCCGGTCGTTCACCAGGCGCGCCGCTGGGAGTGGCCGCGTAGTGCCGTTCCACGTCAGCGGCGCCCCGGGGGCTTGTCGCGCGGTCCCCCGCGCCCTACGGGCGCGCCTCACTGTCCGGAGCCGCCGGGGGCTCCGTGTCGTACGCCGCCAGCGCCTCCGCCGCCGCTCTCCGGGCGCTCTCGGCGAGCTCCGGCGGGGAGACGATCCGGCCGTCACGGCCGAGGCGCAGGGCGAGCCGGCGCAGGGAGGCCGGGTCGGGGGCGCGCAGGGTGATACGCAGCCCGCCGTCGGAAAGCTCATCGGCGCTGTCGTGCGGGTAGTACTCGGCGACCCAGCGGCCACCGGGGCCGACCTCGACCACGACCTCGGGGTCCTCGGCGGCCGGCTGCACCAGTCCCTCGGAGAGGTCGCGCAGTTCTATCTCGGGCGGGGCCGAGGGCGCGTCGAGGATCCTGATCTCGGCGACCCGGTCGAGGCGGAAGGTGCGCCGGGCCTCGGAGCGGCGGCACCAGGCCTCCACATAGGTGTGGCCGACGCTGACCAGGCGGATCGGGTCGATCTCGCGCTCGGTGACCTCGTCCCGGGCCGGGGAGTAGTAGCGGATCCACAGCCGGCGGCGCTCGGAGATCGCCCGGTCGACGTCGGCGAAGACACCGCCCTCGGACTCGAAGGTCACCGACAGCCGGGAGCTGGCACCGGCGGCCTCACCGGCCGCGGCCTCCACCTTGGCGGTGGCCCGCAGCAGGGCCTGGCGGTCGCTCTCCCTGAGGCCGGGCAGGGTCGACACCGCGCGGGCGGCGACCAGCAGCGCGGTGGCCTCGTCGGCGGCGAGCCGGAGCGGTTCGGCCGCCTCCTCGCCGAGCGCGGCCGGGTTGTGCCACCAGATGCGCTCACCGTCGGTGTCGATGTCCAGCAGGTCGCCGCCGCGGAAGCTCGTGCCGCACATGGGCAGCAGATCGAGGTCGGCGACCAGCTCGTCCTCGGTGATGCCGAAGGCCCGCGCCACGTCGGCGATCCGGGCGCCGGGGCGCTCCCTGAGATACGTCACCAGGGAGAGCATCCGCCGCGTCTGGTCGATGGCGTTGACCGTCCTGGCCGGTTTGACTGCCACAGTCCCCTCCCCCTCAGCCCTTGGCCACGGCGCGCAGCCGGTCCACCACGTCGGCCCGCAGCTCGGCCGGTTCCAGGACCACCACGTCCGGGCCGAACTCCACCAGCCAGGCGTCCAGGCCGTGCCCGTACGGAATCTCCAACTCGTCCCAGCCGTCGCCGAGTTCCCGGACCTTGGTGGCCTTCGCCCGAAGGGGGTAACCGGCGCCGGAGCGCAGCCGGATCAGCGCCGAGCGGTCTGCTGTCTCACCGGCCCACCCCGCGACGGTCTCACGCACGGTGACGACGTCCGGCACGGGCGCGGTGAAGCCCGTACCCCGGGAGCGGACCTTGCCGGTGATCCGGGAGAGCCGGAAGACGCGTTCGGCACCCCGGTCGCGGTCGAAGCCGGCCAGGTACCAGTGGCCGCGCCAGCACTCCAGCGCCCACGGCTCGACGTGCCGGGGCTCGGGGCGGGCGGCGGAGGCCTTGCGGTACTCGAAGACCACCGGGCGGCGGTCGCGGCAGGCCAGCATCAGCGGCTCGAAGGCGGCCTCGTGCACCGGGATGCGCGGCTCCAGGGCGCCGTGCGCCTCATAGGGGTCGACGTCCTCGGGGAGCCCGGCGGCGCGCAGCTTCTGCAGGGCGCCGCTGGCGGCCCCCGCCAGCCGGGCCTGCTGCCAGACCTTGGCGGCGAGCCCGAGAGCGGCGGCCTCCTCGGCGTCCAGGGTGATGGGGGGCAGGCGGTTGCTGTCGCGGCGGGCGAGGTAGCCGACCTCGCCGTCGAGGTTCTCGACGGTCTCGATGACCAGGCCCAATTCCCGCAGGTCGTCCTTGTCCCGCTCGAACATGCGGTTGAAGGAGTCGTCGCTGCCCGCTTCCAGGTAGGCCTCGATGGACTCGCGCAGCTCCCGCTTGCTGAGCGGCCGCCGCGTCCCGAGCAGACACAGCGCGAGGTTCATCAGCCGCTCGGCCTTGGCAATGGCCATCGACGCCCTTCGCCTTCCCTATGGTGCTTCCGACCGATGACCGTACCGCTCCGCGGGGCGGTGGCAAAAGCCGAGGGCCCATGCCCGAGCAGGCATGGGCCCCAGGTGATCGGTTCCGGTCGGACCCGGCCGGCCGACCGGGCGTGGATCAGACGCCGAGCAGGTCGACCACGAAGATGAGGGTCTCGCCGGGCTTAATCGCCGGGGTCGGGCTCTGGTTGCCGTAGGCGAGGTGGGCGGGGATGGTCAGCTGGCGGCGGCCACCGACCTTCATGCCCTGCACGCCCTGGTCCCAGCCCTTGATGACCCGGCCGGCACCCAGCGGGAAGCGGAACGGGGTGCCCCGGTTCCAGCTGGCGTCGAACTCCTCGCCGGTGCTGAAGGCGACGCCCACGTAGTGCACGGTGACGTTCTGGCCCGCCTGCGCGACCGGCCCGTCGCCCTCCCAGATGTCCTTGATCTCCAGGTCCGCCGGGGGCTCGCCGCCCGGGAAGTCGATCTCGGGCTTGTCGATGCTCACGTCAAAAGCTCCTGCTTGTGTACGACACGAAACGTGGACAGTCTTTCATCATCGCGGGCCTCCCGCCCGCCGCAGGTGTCCCGGGCGTCACATCGCCGCGAGGATGTCCACGGTGAACACGAGGGTGGCGCCCTTCTTGATGACTCCGCCGCTCGGCGGGTTGTCGCCGTACCCCAGGTCCGGCGGGACGACGATCAGGACCCGGCTGCCCACCTTCTTGCCGGTCAGACCCTGGGCGAGGCCCTTGACCGCCTGCTGCATCTGCTCCAGCGAGAACTGGCTGAGCCGGCCGGAGCCGTACGTCCGCTGGAAGGTCTTGCCGCCGTCCCAGACCAGGCCCTGGAACTGGCACAGGACCGTCTGGTCGGACTTCAGCTCGGGACCGTCGCCCTCCAGGACGTACTCCGACACGAGCTTCTTCGGCGGATCGGCCTTCGGAACGGTGACCTTGGGCACCTGGCCGTCGGTGTTGGTGGCCACCTTCGGCAGGGCGGCGTCGTTCTGCGGGACCGGGGTGCCCTTGGCCGAGCTCTTGGAGTTGAAGGAGTCGATCAGGTCGATGACGAAAACCAGGGTGTCGGTGCCCTTGATGCCCGCCTGCGCGTTGCCCTCCGTGCCGTAGCCCCAGGTGGGCGGCACGGCGATCTGGACGCGGCTGCCGGTCTTCTTGCCCGCGAGGCCGTACCGCCAGCCGTCGATGATGCCGCCCTGCGCGAGCTGGATGACCAGGGGGCGCTTGCGGTCGTAGGAGTTGTCGAAGACCTTGGCCGTGCTCCAGATCTGGCCGAGGTAGTTCGCCTGGATGAAGTCGTTCTCCGCGACTGTGCGGCCACTGCCCGTGATGAGCGTCTTCACCGCGAGGTTCTTCGACGGGTCGCCCGGTCCCTTGGCGACGGTCGGCTTCTCGCCGAACTTCGTCCCCGCCGTGACCGCCGGCAGCGGCCCCTCCACGATCTTGGGTGGGGGCGCGGACGACGCCGTGGCCGACGGTGAGGCTCCGGTCTTGCTGGAGTCGGACTTGCCGTCACCGCATCCGGCGAGCGTGACCAGTCCTGCGGGAACGGCGGCGAGGAGGAGTGAGCGTCGGCGCACGGAAGAGCCTCGTAATCGGTCGATCTTGCGGATGGCGTGCGCGCAACTCTACGACTTGAGCAGGGCGCCGTACGGGAAACGTACGGCGCCCGTGTGGCGTTCCGGCACGGATATGCCGGAACGCCTGACCCACCTCCCGGTGGCTACATTCCTGCGATGAGCTTCTCCACCCGGTCGTCCACCGAACGGAACGGGTCCTTGCACAACACGGTGCGCTGTGCCTGGTCGTTGAGCTTGAGGTGCACCCAGTCGACCGTGAAGTCCCTGCGCTGTTCCTGTGCCCGCCGGATGAAGTCGCCGCGCAGCCGGGCGCGAGTGGTCTGCGGGGGAACCGACTTGCCCTCGAAGATCTTCAAGTCGTTGCAGACGCGGGCGGCTTGGCCCTTCTTCTCCAGCAGGTAGTACAGGCCACGACGGCGGTGGATGTCGTGGTAGGCGAGGTCTATCTGGGCGACCCGCGGGTGCGACATCGTCATGTTGTGCCTGGCCCGGTACCGCTCGATGAGCTTGTACTTCATGACCCAGTCGATCTCGGTCTCGATGCGGTCGAGTTCCTCGTTCTCGATCGCTTCGAGGGTGCGGCCCCACAGGTCCAGGACCTGCGCGACCGTGCCGGTGCGGATGCCCCGGCGGTCGCAGAAGTCCACGGCCTTGTCGAAGTACTCGCGCTGCACCTCCAGCGCCGAGGCCTCCCGGCCGCTGGCCAGGCGCACCTTGCGCCGGCCGGTGATGTCGTGGCTGACCTCGCGGATCGCCCGGATCGGGTTCTCCAGGGTGAGGTCGCGCATCACGGTGCCGGCCTCGATCATGCGCAGCACCAGGTCGGTGGCGCCGACCTTGAGCAGCATCGTCGTCTCGGACATGTTCGAGTCGCCGACGATGACGTGCAGCCGGCGGTAGCGCTCGGCGTCCGCGTGGGGTTCGTCGCGGGTGTTGATGATGGGCCGGGAGCGGGTCGTCGCCGAGGAGACGCCCTCCCAGATGTGCTCCGCGCGCTGGCTGACGCAGTAGACGGCGCCGCGCGGGGTCTGGAGCACCTTGCCGGCGCCGCACAGCAGCTGCCGGGTGACGAGGAAGGGGATGAGGATGTCCGCGAGCCGGGAGAACTCCCCGTGCCGGGCCACCAGGTAGTTCTCGTGGCAGCCGTAGGAGTTGCCCGCCGAGTCGGTGTTGTTCTTGAAGAGGTAGACGTCGCCTGCGATTCCCTCCTCGTGCAGGCGTCGTTCCGCGTCCACCAGGAGTCCTTCGAGAATGCGCTCGCCGGCTTTGTCGTGGGTGACCAGTTCGATCACGTTGTCACATTCGGGGGTCGCGTATTCCGGATGTGAGCCCACGTCGAGATAGAGCCGGGCGCCGTTTCGCAGAAAGACATTGCTGCTGCGGCCCCATGACACGACACGGCGGAAGAGGTACCGCGCCACCTCGTCAGGAGACAGGCGGCGCTGTCCCCTGAACGTGCACGTGACGCCGTACTCGTTCTCCAGCCCGAAAATGCGGCGGTCCATGAGGGAACATTACGCCCGATCCCCCGAGCTGAAACGGGGTTCGGCAGCACGATTTGGATCATTTTCCGATGAAGCCGCAACGATCCCGCCCCGCGCGGGAGCTGCGAGGACCCGTCCGGTGGCGAGCAGGACCAGCAGCGACACGGCCCCCGCGGCACCCGGCAGCGCGAAGCCCCACAGGGTGCCACCGGCCTGGACCACCGGCCCTGCCAGGCCCGTTCCCGCCGAGGCACCCACGGTGAACGTCGTCACGAGCCAGGAGAACGCCTCGGTGACGGTCCCGCTCGGCGCGTGCCGGTCGACGATGATGAACCCGCAGGCGATGCAGGGCGCCAGGAACACACCGGCGACCACGCTGAGCAACACCATGGCCACCGCGCCCGGCACCAGCATCAGCGGCAGATAACACACCGCCAGAAGGGCCACCAGCACTCTGAGTCGCCGTTCGGGTGCGCCGCCCCACGCGCGGGCACCGTAGACGGTGCCGCCGGCCAGCGCCCCGAGGCCCAGCCCGGCCATCAGCCAGCCGTACACCGCGTCGCCGCCGTGACCGTCCGCGTACGACACCGAGGCGACCGTGATGGAGCCCAGCGCGATGCCGACGAACAGGAAGGCGGCGAGCAGCGCGAGCAGGCCGGGCGAGCGCAGGGCACCCAGCCAGTGGGCCTCGCGCGGGGCCGAGCGCCACGCACGCGAGGGCGGCGACAGCACGACGGACAGCGCGCCGAGCACGCCCAGCAGGTTGAGCACGAGCAGGGCGGCGCGCTCGTCCCACAGGGCCACGCACAGGGTCACCAGCAGCGGGCCGACGGTGAACATCACCTCCTGCGCGATGGCGTCCATGGCGTACGCGGTGTGCACCTGCTCCTCGCGGCCCAGCACGGACGGCCACAGGGCGCGCAGGCCGCCCTCCAGGGGCGGGGTGAACAGGCCGGCCGCCGCGACGGCCGCGTAGGCGAGCGGCAGCGGTGTGGTGCCGGAGAAGGCGAAGAGGGTCATGGCCAGGGCGGCGAGGACGGCCGCGGGGAACTGGACGCGCGGCTGGCCGTACAGGTCCACGAGGCGGCCCAGCACGGGCTGGCCGACGGCGTTGGCGACCCCGTACACGGCGGCCAGGGCGCCGGCGAGGCTGTAGGTGCCGCCCTCGGCGCGGACGAAGAGCACCAGGGCGATGGCGGCGGTGGCGTTGGGCAGCCGGCCCACCAGGGTGCCGGTGAGCAGCCGCAGGGCGTGCCTCGCCCTCAGGATCTCCAGGTATCCCGTGGCCATGTCCTGCCCTCCGTGCTCGCCGGGACGCCGTGACGGCCCGAAGTGTTACGTATAACGTCCCTCTTCATACGTACCATGTGCGCTGTTCGCACGTCCAGACGACGGGGAGTCAGTGGTGGCCCGCAGCAGCACGCGCCCGACCAGCCGGGACGTCGCCCGGGCGGCCGGGGTCTCCCAGGCCGCCGTCTCCCTCGTCCTGGGCGGCAAATGGCGCGGCCGGGTGTCCGAGACCACCGCCGAGCGCGTCCGCGAGGCCGCGCGCGAGCTGGGCTACCGCCCCAACCTCGCCGCCCGCAACCTCCGCCTGGGCCGTACCCGTACCGTCCTGCTCGTGGTGCCCGCCCTGACGACGGAGTTCTTCGCCGGCGTCTACACCGGCGCCGCGCGCGTCGCGGCCGAACACGGCTTCGGCGTGGTGCTCTACCCCTCGCCCGAGGGCATCGGCCCCGCCCGCGACCCCTTCGCCTCCGCGCAGGCCGCCCTGGACGGCGTCATCGCCTCCTCCATGGCCGCCGACGCCCTCACCGCGATCCGGGGCGACCAGCTGCCCCTGGTCATGCTCGACAGCGACCCGGCGGGCAACCTGGGCGCCGCCACCGTGAACCTGGACATCGCCGACGGCGTCCGGCAGGTCGCCGCCCATCTGCTGGGCCTCGGCCACCGGCGGGTGCTGCACCTCGCCGCCGACGTGCCGTCCTGGACCTTCGAGGTGCGCGCGAGGGAGCTGGCCGCGCGCCTGGCCGCCGTGCCGGGCACCGAGGTCCGTACGGCCCGGGCCCCGATCTCCATCGAGGGCGCGCTCGCCGCCACCGAGGCCGCGCTCACCGCGCCGGGCCCCCGGCCGACGGCGGTGGTCTGCGACGACGACAAGCTCGCCGCCGGCGCCTACAAGGCTCTGCGCCGCCTGGGGCTGCGCGTCCCGGACGACATGTCCGTCACCGGCCTGGACGACCTGGCCCTTGCCACCGCCATCGACCCCGAGCTCACGACGGTACGGCTGGACGCCGAGCTGTTCGGAGAACGGGGCATGCGGGCCCTGCTGGCGGTCCTGGAGGGCCGGGAGCCGGAGGGCGGGGACATCTCCGTCGAACTGGTCGTCCGGGGCTCCACGGCCCCACCGCGCGCGTCCGCGTGAAAGCCGGGTGCCCCGACCGGAGATCCGGCCGGGGCACCCGGCGATATCTGCCGCAGGCGGCTACTCCTCCTCGGAGTCCTCGGAGCCGTCCGCGCTCTCCGCCTCCGTGCTCGCGCCGTCCGCAGCCAGCAGACGCGCGAGCTGGCGGCCGACGATGCGCTTGAACTTGCGCTTCTGCGGCCGCGTACGATCCAGCACGGCGACCTCCAGGCGCTCGGCGGGGATCTCCCGCTCGCTGCCGTTGGTGTCCCGGGACAGGGCCTGCACGGCCAGCTTGAGGGCCTCGGCGAGGCTCATGCCGTCGCGGTGGCGCTGATCCAGGAAGCTGCTGATCTGCTCCGCGTTGCCGCCCACCGCGACCGAGCCGTGCTCGTCCACGATGGAGCCGTCGTGCGGCAGCCGGTAGATCTGGTCGCCCTCGGGGGTCTCCCCCACCTCGGCCACCACCAGCTCCACCTCGTACGGCTTCTCGGCCGCGGAGGAGAAGATCGTGCCCAGCGTCTGGGCGTAGACGTTGGCCAGGCCCCGGGCGGTGACGTCGTCGCGGTCGTAGGTGTAGCCGCGCAGGTCGGCGTAGCGGACACCGCCGATGCGCAGGTTCTCGTACTCGTTGTACTTGCCGGCCGCCGCGAAGCCGATCCGGTCGTAGATCTCGCTGAACTTGTGCAGCGCGCGGGACGGGTTCTCGCCGACGAAGACGATGCCGTCGGCGTACTGCAGCACGACCAGGCTGCGGCCGCGGGCGATGCCCTTGCGGGCGTACTCCGCCCGGTCGGCCATGGCCTGCTGGGGTGAGACATAGAACGGCGTCGACACCGGTTATCCGTCCCTTTCTGTCATGGTCACTGGATCACCTTGATAAGAACCGGGCCCGCGGTCAGAGCAGGGCGGCCTTGGGGCCGTCGGGCTCCTCCAGGCGCCTCTGGAGCACCGCGCGGGCGATCTCGGACGACTCGTCCTCGGTGAGCCGGCGGAAGCCGTCCTCGGTGATCACGGTGATGATCGGGTAGATCCGGCGGGCGACATCGGGACCACCGGTCGCCGAGTCGTCGTCAGCCGCGTCGTAGAGAGCCTGCACCACGAGGGTGGTGGCCTGCTCCTCGGTGAGGTTGTCACGGAACAGCTTCTTCATCGCACCGCGCGCGAAGATCGAGCCGGAGCCCGTCGCCGCGAAGTTGTGCTCCTCGGAACGGCCGCCCGTGACGTCGTAGGAGAAGATGCGCCCCTTCTCGCGGTCCAGGTCGTACCCCGCGAATAGGGGCACCACGGCCAGGCCCTGCATGGCCATGCCGAGGTTGGAACGGATCATGGTCGACAGCCGGTTCGCCTTGCCCTCCAGGGACAGCTGGGCACCCTCGACCTTCTCGAAGTGCTCCAGCTCCAGCTGGAACAGCTTGACCATCTCGACGGCCAGGCCGGCGGTGCCGGCGATACCCACGGCCGAGTACTCGTCGGCCGGGAACACCTTCTCGATGTCCCGCTGCGCGATCACATTGCCCATCGTGGCCCGGCGGTCACCGGCGAGCACCACGCCACCGGGGAAGGTCACGGCCACGATGGTCGTGCCGTGCGGCGCCTCGATCACGCCCTTGGTGGGCGGCAGCTGCCGGTTGCCGGGCAGCAGCTCGGGCTGGTGCTCGGCGAGGAAGTCCATGAACGAAGAGGATCCTGGCGTCAGGAAGGCAGCTGGTAGACGCCCGGTGCCACGAGAGTTGGCTTCCACGAGTTTCCTTCCACGTATACAGCAGCCCGCCTTATGACATCGGGCCGATCCTTGAACTGCCCCAGCGCTGCGTTGCAGCTGAAGCACAGTACGCCACGGACCCTACCCGTCTCATGGCAGTGATCCACATGCTCGGCGGAGGCCGCGAGACAGATGCAACAGATGCCTCGCTGCTCCGCGATCATGGCGTCCAGCTCAGACGGCGTGAGGCCGTACTTCCGCTTGAAGTAGCTGATGCGGTTCCGTTCTGCTCGGCACGTACGGCAGTAACTGGACCAGCCATCCGAGGACGACTTGTTGGGCTCCCACTCGGAGTGGGGTTTGATCGCTTCGCACTGCGGACACCGCTTGTGCCCCGGGGGGACCGGCACCCGCTGCCGAACCACCCTGCCCTTGGCCTGCCGGCGCTGCCGGTAGTACTCGGCAGAGCACTCACGGCAGTACGCCTGAAGACCGTCGGGCATCGACCGGTTTGCAGCGAAAGCTGCCCGCGGCAGGTTGCGCTTGCACCGCGAGCAGCGCCGCAGCTCCGTCTCTTCCACTACCCGAACCCCCGCCCCGAACCTTCGATCCGAAGGCAAAGGGGCTCTACTGCCCACCCTTCTGAACGAACGACCTCACGAAATCCTCAGCATTCTCTTCGAGTACGTCGTCGATCTCGTCCAGAACCGAGTCCACGTCGTCGCTCAGCTTCTCGTGTCGTTCCTTGAGGTCCTCCGAGGCCTGCGCGTCCTGCGCCTGCTCCTCGACCTCCTCGGTGGACCGCGTGGCCTTCTGCTGGCCGCCGCCGGTGTCCTTGGTTGCCATAACCCTCACCCCGCTCAGTTCGCCTGCCGATCGGTGATGATCAGACCCTACAAGCCGGGTCCGACATCGGCCCCGCAGTTTCTGCAACGTACGGGGGCCACCCCGATGATTCCCGGGCGGTGGGGTTTCCACCCCGGCCGCCCGGGCGCACCGAGTACCCCCCTGGCTCCGCTCACCCGCCGGACAGGACCCTGACCAGGTCTTCCGCGGTACGGCAGCGGTCCAGGAGCTCCTTGACGTGATTTCGCGTTCCGCGTAGCGGTTCCAGGGTTGGAACGCGCTGGAGCGAGTCGCGGCCGGGGAGGTCGAAGATGACCGAGTCCCAGGAGGCGGCCGCGACGTCGTCCGCGTACTGCTCCAGGCAGCGTCCGCGGAAGTATGCGCGTGTGTCCTCCGGCGGCTTCGTACGGGCCCTGTCGACCTCGGACTCGTCCAGCAGCCGCTTCATGCGTCCGCGGGCCACCAGGCGGTTGTACAGGCCCTTCTCGGCGCGTACGTCCGCGTACTGGAGGTCGACCAGGTGCAGCCGGGCCGCGTCCCAGTCCAGGTTGTCGCGGCGGCGGTAGCCCTCCATCAGCTCCCGCTTGGCGACCCAGTCCAGCTCGCCGGCCAGGCTCATCGGGTCGTTCTCCAGCCGGGTGAGGGTGTCCTCCCAGCGGCTGAGGACGTCCTTGGTCTGGTCGTCGGCGTCGGCGCCGAAGCGCTCCTCGACGTACTTGCGGGCCAGCTCGAAGTACTCCATCTGCAACTGGACCGCGGTGAGGGTGCGCCCGCTGCGCAGGGTGACCAGGCGCTTGAGCGACGGGTCGTGCGAGACCTGGTGGAGGGTGCGCACGGGCTGGTCGACGGCGAGGTCCACGGCGATGAAGCCGTCCTCGATCATGGACAGGACCAGGGCGGTCGTGCCCAGCTTGAGGTACGTCGAGATCTCGGAGAGGTTCGCGTCGCCGATGATCACGTGCAGCCGCCGGTACTTCTCGGCGTCCGCGTGCGGCTCGTCGCGGGTGTTGATGATCGGCCGCTTGAGGGTGGTCTCCAGGCCGACCTCGACCTCGAAGTAGTCCGCGCGCTGGCTGATCTGGAAGCCGTGCTCGTGCCCGTCCTGGCCGATGCCGACGCGGCCGGCTCCGGCGAAGACCTGGCGGGAGACGAAGAAGGGCGTGAGGTGGCGCACGATGTCCGAGAAGGGGGTCTCCCGCTTCATCAGGTAGTTCTCGTGCGTGCCGTAGGAGGCGCCCTTGTTGTCGGTGTTGTTCTTGTAGAGGTGGATCGGCTGGGCACCGGGCAGCTGCGCGGCGCGCTCGGCGGCCTCGGCCATGATGCGCTCGCCGGCCTTGTCCCAGAGGACGGCGTCGCGGGGGTTGGTGACCTCGGGCGCGCTGTACTCGGGGTGGGCGTGGTCGACGTAGAGACGCGCGCCGTTGGTGAGGATCACGTTGGCCAGCCCGATGTCCTCGTCGGTGAGCTGGCTGGCGTCGGCGGTCTCCCGGGCGAGGTCGAAGCCTCGCGCGTCGCGCAGCGGGTTCTCCTCCTCGAAGTCCCAGCGGGCCCGGCGGGCCCGGTGCATCGCCGCCGCGTAGGCGTTGACGATCTGGGACGAGGTGAGCATGGCATTGGCGTTCGGGTGGCCGGGGACGGAGATCCCGTACTCCGTCTCGATGCCCATTACTCGCCGTACGGTCATGCGGCCCTCCTTGCCCGGCGGCACCCTCGGTCGTGGGCGCCGCTCACGTACCGCTGGCGCTCCGGTGCGTGTGCGGTGCCCGTCCCCGCACGGCGCGACTCGGCGGCAGGAACGAGCCTAGAACGCCTTTGCGCTGGTGGGGAGATCATTTGCGTCATTGGCTGCTCCGGTCGTGGCCCGAAAAACAGTCGGCTGCGGGTACCCGGTGAGGGCACCCGCAGCCGCCCTGCCGTTACAGGTACTGACCGGTGTTCGCCACCGTGTCGATGGAGCGTCCGGTGTCCGCGCCCTGCTTTCCGGTGATGAGGGTACGGATGTACACGATCCGCTCGCCCTTCTTTCCGGAGATCCGGGCCCAGTCGTCCGGGTTGGTGGTGTTGGGCAGGTCCTCGTTCTCCTTGAACTCGTCCACGCAGGCCTGGAGCAGGTGCGAGACGCGGAGGCCCTTCTGGCTCTTCTCCAGGAAGTCCTTGATCGCCATCTTCTTGGCGCGGCCCACGATGTTCTCGATCATGGCGCCGGAGTTGAAGTCCTTGAAGTACAGGACTTCCTTGTCACCGTTGGCGTAGGTGACCTCCAGGAAGCGGTTCTCCTCGGATTCGGCGTACATGTGCTCGACCGCGGTCTGGATCATGCCCTGGACCGTGGAGCCCTTGTCGCCGCCGTGTTCGGCGAGGTCGTCCGCGTGCAGCGGCAGACGTTCGGTGAGGTACTTGCCGAAGATGTCCTTCGCCGCCTCCGCGTCCGGGCGCTCGATCTTGATCTTCACATCGAGCCGGCCGGGGCGCAGGATGGCGGGGTCGATCATGTCCTCGCGGTTGGAGGCGCCGATCACGACCACGTTCTGCAGGCCCTCCACGCCGTCGATCTCGGCGAGCAGCTGGGGGACGATGGTGTTCTCCACGTCCGAGCTGACACCGGAGCCGCGGGTGCGGAAGAGGGATTCCATCTCGTCGAAGAAGACGATCACGGGGGTGCCCTCGCTGGCCTTCTCACGGGCACGCTGGAAGACGAGGCGGATCTGCCGCTCGGTCTCGCCGACGTACTTGTTGAGCAGCTCGGGGCCCTTGATGTTCAGGAAGAAGCTCTTGCCCGCGGCCTGGCCGGTGACCTCGGCGACCTTCTTGGCCAGCGAGTTCGCCACGGCCTTGGCGATGAGCGTCTTGCCGCAGCCGGGCGGGCCGTAGAGCAGGACGCCCTTGGGCGGGCGCAGCTCGTGCTCCTTGAACAGGTCCGGGTAGAGGTACGGCAGCTCGACCGCGTCCCGGATGGCCTCGATCTGGTTGCCGAGGCCGCCGATCTGCTCGTAGCCGATGTCGGGGACCTCTTCGAGGACCAGTTCCTCGACCTCGCTCTTGGGCACGACCTCGTAGACGTAGCCGGAGCGGGGTTCGAGCAGCAACGCGTCGCCGGCGCGGATGGTGACGTCCAGCAGCGGCTCGGCGAGCCGTACCACCCGCTCCTCGTCGGTGTGCCCGAGTACCAGGGCGCGCTCGCCGTCCTCCAGGATCTCCTTGAGGGTGACGATGTCGCCGACGCGCTCGAACTCCATGGCCTCGACCACGTTGAGCGCTTCGTTGAGCATGACCTCCTGGCCGCGCCGCAGCTCGTCGACCTCGACGCTGGGGCTGACGTTCACCCGGAGCTTGCGGCCGCCGGTGAAGATATCGGCGGTGCCGTCCTCGTTGGCCTGCAGGAAGACACCGAAGCCGGCCGGTGGCTGGGCGAGCCGGTCGACCTCCTCCTTGAGGGCCACGATCTGGTCGCGGGCCTCGCGGAGGGTGTTGGCCAGTCGCTCGTTCTGGGCGGACACGCCGGCCAGGTTGGTCTGCAGCTCGACGATCCGCTCTTCGAGAATCCTCGTGTGGCGCGGAGAGTCGGCGAGCTTGCGGCGCAGGACGGCGATCTCCTGCTCAAGGTAGGCGATCTGCCCGGCCGGGTCGTCGGACCCGCGTCCCGGGCGGATGCCGCGGTTCATGTCGTCGTCGTGGGCTGCCACGGTCCTCACCTCCTCCAAGGGGAGCTGGACGCTTCCAGACCCTACCTGGGCTGGTGTCGATTGAAACCCCTAGATCACAAAGACTGTCAAGGTGTGTCGTCGGTCACCCGGTGCACACTCCCTCGCACGGAGGGGATACCCACTCAACGTGAAGGGAAAGCAGCTTGTTCCATGCATGGCGTGGTCGAATCCCTTCATCACTGACCGGAGTTGTCCGCACCCGACCGATCGGCCCGTATCCGGGCAGCACACAGAGCGCTCGTACGATCATCACGCAGAGCGACGGCAGCGGCGGATGGTGTCACCGCCGTGGCGGCCTGAAGTGATCGACCCGGCCGCCGGGGAACCCCTTTCCCGGTCCGGCGCTGGTACCCGAGCGGGCCGGGCCGGAAACCCCGCACCGGTCCCACACGGCAACAAACCGGGCGGAGGTAGGGTCGAGGGTGTTCAACAGCCGCTGGAGCGGACCCGGCTGGCCCTCGGGGTGCCGGAGCCGCCCGGCGAACCGACGGCAGGAGAGATGACCGTGCAGCAGGAGGCCCCGGGCGGCGAGGCGCTGGAGGTCTGGATCGACCAGGACCTGTGTACCGGCGACGGGATCTGCGCCCAGTACGCCCCGGAGGTGTTCGAGCTGGACATCGACGGGCTGGCCTATGTGAAGGGCGCGGACGACGAGCTGCTCCAGGCCCCCGGGGCGACCACGCCGGTGCCGCTGCCGCTGCTGACCGACGTGGTGGACTCGGCGAAGGAGTGTCCCGGCGAGTGCATCCACGTACGCCGGGTTTCGGACAAGGTCGAGGTGTACGGGCCCGACGCGGAGTGAGCCCGGTTCAGACGCTCTGGGTCCCGGCCGGGGTGGAGCGCAGGAAGGCGCTGCCGTTCCACCGCCACGAGGCCGGGGTCTTCACGTCCGGGCAGCAACTGGGCACGGCGTCCGAGGAGTAGCCGAGCAGCGTTGCGGATACCGCACGCGCGCGGAGGGCGAAGTCGGTGACCGTGAGCCGTTCCTTCGGTTCGACGAGGGTGGCGACCACGCGGGGCTTGCCGCCGTCCGCGGAGCGGGTGAGGACGTAGACCCCGTCGGGCGGGGTGCCCATGGGGGCGTCGCAGTGCACCACCGCGACGGTCTCCGGCCTGCCGTCGCCGTCCAGGTCTCCGGTGGCCTTCTTGGCGACCACCGCCTTCACGGGGCCGCAGTCCAGCGGGAACCGCACACCGGCCGTGTCCGGCGGCGCTGCGGCCGCGGCGGCGGACCTGCCCTTGGCGGCGGGGGCCGACTGGGCGGCCGTGGCCGGTCCGGGCTGGACGACGGAGGCGAGGGCCACGACACCCGCGACGGCCGTGGCGGTGGCGACCCAGTGGATGGGCCGGGTCTGGGTGTGCGCGAGCTCCGGAACGGCGGATTGCTGCACGAGGAGCGTCTCCTGTGAGGGCTGTGCCGGTGGGATGGGCTGCATGGTGCCACACGTCACAGTGCGCGGGAACGGCGGGGTCCGGGATTCCCGGCCGGATCGTGCGCGGGCGCACGCGCGCGGGGGAAGGCATCGGTGCTGGTGCCGTGTCAACGAAAGTGCGCCGTGGCCGAGTTCCCGGATGCGGCCGGGAACTCGGGCACGGCGCCCTCGCGTTGTACGGGTGTGCGCCCGGTCAGCGGCCGGCGCCGCCGTCGGCGTTCGGTCCGGCGTAGTCCTCGCCGTAGGCGCCCTTCGCGGGGCGGCGGCGGCGCATGGGCGGCTCGACGCCGTCCGCGAGGCGGCGGGCGGTGAGCAGGAAGCCGGTGTGGCCGATCATCCGGTGGTCCGGGCGGACGGCCAGGCCCTCGATGTGCCAGTTGCGGATCATGGTCTCCCAGGCGGTCGGCTCGTTGAAGCAGCCGATCTCCCGGATGGACTCCACGGTCCGGGCGAGCTGGGTGGTGGTGGCCACGTAGCAGCACAGGATGCCGCCGGGGACGAGCGCCTTGGAGACGGCCTCCAGGCACTCCCAGGGGGCGAGCATGTCGAGGATGACACGGTCGACGTCGGTGTCGGACAGGTTGTCCTGGAGGTCGCCGACGGTGAGCTGCCAGGCGGGGTGCGGGCCGCCGAAGTAGCGCTCCACGTTCTGCCGGGCGATGTCGGCGAAGTCCTCGCGGCGCTCGTAGGAGTGGAGCATGCCCTGGTCGCCGATGGCCCGCAGCAGGAAGCTGCTGAGCGAGCCGGAGCCGACGCCGGCCTCCACGACGCGGGCGCCGGGGAAGATGTCGGCGAAGGCGAGGATCTGCCCCGCGTCCTTCGGGTAGACGACGGCTGCCCCGCGGGGCATGGACAGGACGTAGTCGGGGAGCAGGGGGCGCAGCGCGAGGTAGGCGACGTTGCCGGTGGTCCGGACAACGCTGCCCTCGGGAGCGCCGATCAGTTCGTCGTGCGGGAAGGAGCCCTTGTGGGTGTGGAAGTTCTTCCCGGCTTCGAGCGTGAACGTGTAGTGGCGACCCTTGGGGTCGGTCAGCTGTACCTGGTCCCCGACCTTGAAGGGCCCGCGCCTGCGGGCGGCACCGGTCGGTTCGGACATGTGACCAGCCTACCGGTTCCCTGCCGGGGGCTTGACCGGCGGAGGGGCGGGGGGAGCGTGCGTACCGACGGTGCGGGCCGGGCGCGGCCGGGCGCGGCCGGGCGCGCGGTTCCCGGTGGCCCGTGCCGGGCGCCCCGGCCCCGGACCCTGTCAGGCCGGTCTTGCCATGGCCCTGACGAAGGCCCGTTCCACGTCGGCGGCGGACAGGACGCCGTAGATCTCGCCGGTCTCCTCCACCACCAGGTACTCGGTGGCCGGGGTGGCGCGCAGCACGTCCAGCAGTTCTTCGCCGGCCAGCTCGGCGGAGACCCGCATGCCGTCGGTCAGCTCCTGGGCGAGGCCGCTGACGGCGACCCAGGGGCGGGGGGAGCGTGCGTACCGACGGTGCGGGCCGGGCGCGCGGTTCCCGGTGGCCCGTGCCGGGCGCCCCGGCCCCGGACCCTGTCAGGCCGGTCTTGCCATGGCCCTGACGAAGGCCCGTTCCACGTCGGCGGCGGACAGGACGCCGTAGATCTCGCCGGTCTCCTCCACCACCAGGTACTCGGTGGCCGGGGTGGCGCGCAGCACGTCCAGCAGTTCTTCGCCGGCCAGCTCGGCGGAGACCCGCATGCCGTCGGTCAGCTCCTGGGCGAGGCCGCTGACGGCGACCCAGGGGCGGCGGTGCTCGGGCACGCCGACGATGGCGGCCTCGCGGACCAGCGAGAGCGGGGTGCCGTCGGCGTCGACCACGACCAGGGCGCGGGCCCCGGCGGCGTTGGCGCGGCGCAGTGCCTCGGAGAGCGGGGTGTCGTTCTCCACCGGCACGGCCCGCCGGGTGAGGGTGCGGGCGCGCAGCTCGGGGAGGTGTTCGCGCAGCCGGGCCATGCGCAGGCTGTTGCCGGCGCCGGTCCAGATGATCGCGGCGAGGATGGCGGCGAGCAGGGCGTCGGTGACGGTGTCCATGCCGCCCACGTCCTCGCCGCTGCCGCCGAGGGCGCCGGACTGGTTGAGCAGGGGCAGGCCGATCAGGACGGAGACGGCGAGCGCGCGGCCGACCCAGGCGGCCGCGACCGTGCCGGTCATCGGCTTGCCGCTGATCTTCCACACGACGGCGCGGAGCATGCGGCCGCCGTCGAGCGGGAGGCCGGGCAGGAGGTTGAAGATCGCCACGATGAGGTTGGAGACCATCAGCCCGGCCAGCAGGACACCGGGTACGGTGCCGGGCTCCACGGGCCTCATGGCGAGGTAGAACAGGCCGGTCAGGACGAGGGAGAGCAGCGGGCCGACGAAGGCCAGCACGAATTCCCGGCCCGGGGTCTCGGCCTCCTTCTCGATCTCCGAGACGCCGCCGAAGAACTGGAGCTGGATGCGGCGGACCGGGAGCTTGAAGCGGATCGCGGCGACCGTGTGGGCCAGCTCGTGGACCAGTACGGAGGCGTAGAAGGCGACCGCGAAGAAGAGGGAGACCAGGTAGCGGGCGGCGCCCAGCTCGGGCAGCACGCGGTCGAGCTGTCCGCCGAAGACCCAGGTGATCAGCGCGGCGACGAGGAACCAGCTCGGCGCGACGTAGACGGGGACGCCGAAGGGGCGGCCCATGAGAATGCCGCCACCGGGCTCCTTGGGCCGCGGCTCGGGCGGCTCGCCCTTGGCGATGCCGGAGTGGGCGAGGGAACGGTGCTCGGGGGCGGCAGTGTGGTGCGTGGGGGCCGGGGCGGTGTCGGGCCGGGGGGTGTCGTCCGGGGCTTGGTGGTCTGGGGTCTGGTGGTCCGGGGTCCCGTGGTCCGGGGTCCGCTGCTCCGGGGTGCGGTGGTCCGGGGTCCGGTGGTCCGGCTCGGCCGGGGTGTGGACACCGGGAGTGCCGTCCGGGCCGGGAGCACTGTCCGCTTCCCGCGCCCTGTCCGCGTCGGACGCGGGGGCCGTCGCCTCGGGCGTGATGGCCGCGGCCGTGTCAGCGGTGCTGCCGCTCGTACGGTCGTCCGCACTGGCCCGGCCGCCCGAATCGCCGTCACCGCCGGTGCTGTCGGTGCCATCGGCACCGTCCGTACCGGGGCTGCTCGCCGTGGCCTCTTCCGCCGGCCGGTCGGTGGCGCCGGGGCGTCCGGTGGGCGCCGGTGCCGGCTCCTCGGTGCCGTTGCCGGCTCGGTCGGCGGGGCGCGGGGGTCCGGGCTCCGGGCCCGGGGGGTCGGTGGGTCCGGTCGCCGGGGCCGTAGGGTCAGCGGAGTGCTCGGCCGGCTCGTCGTTGCCGGACCGCGGCTGCCCGCTCCCGCCGCTCACGTCCACGGTGTCCCCTCGTTCGAAGCGTCCTTCCGCACCTGCCGGACGGAAGGGTCTCCTGTCGATGGTATGCGGCCGTGGTGGCACGTTTCGCCCCGGCACCCCCCGTGTTCGCCCCGGGGACGCGCGGTGGACGCGTGCGGCGACTGGGTCACTGTCAGTGGTGGGCCGTAAGGTCTGTGGGCATGGACAGCAGCATCGACGAGGCGGCGGCGCAGCCGGGCGACGCCGTGCGGACGCCCCCGGCCACCCCACCCCGGACGCCGGAGCCCGCGATGCCCGCGGCCACGGAACCGGCGGGGGAAGCGGCGCCACAGACGGCCCCGGTCCCGGCCGCGGCACCGCAGACGGCCCCGGTCCCGTCCCCGGCCGCGGCCGGTGCGGGCGAGGAGCGGAGCGCCATCGCGCCGACCTCCTTGTCGCCCTCCCGGGCCAGTGACTTCATGCAGTGCCCGTTGCTGTACCGGTTCCGGGTGATCGACCGGCTGCCGGAGAAGCCGAGCGAGGCGGCGACGCGGGGCACGCTGGTGCACGCCGTGCTGGAGCGGCTGTTCGACGCGCCCGCCGGGGAGCGGACCGCGCCCCGCGCCAAGGCGCTGATCCCGGGGCAGTGGGACAGGCTGCGCGAGAGCCGCCCGGAGGTGACCGAGCTGTTCGCCGACGACCCCGAGGGGGAGCGGCTGGCCGGCTGGCTCGCCGAGGCCGAGCGGCTCGTGGAGCGCTGGTTCACGCTGGAGGACCCGACGCGGCTGGAGCCGGCCGAGCGGGAGCTGTTCGTGGAGGCCGAGCTGGAGTCGGGGCTGCGGCTGCGCGGGATCATCGACCGGGTGGACGTGGCGCCGACCGGCGAGGTGCGGATCGTCGACTACAAGACGGGCAAGGCCCCCCGCCCCGAGTACGCCGAGGGCGCGCTGTTCCAGATGAAGTTCTACGCCCTGGTGGTGTGGCGGCTGAAGCGGGTCGTCCCGCGCCGGCTGCAGCTCGTGTACCTGGGCAGCGGGGACGTGTTGACGTACGACCCCGTCCTCGCCGACCTGGAGCGGGTGGAGCGCAAGCTGCACGCGCTGTGGGAGGCCATCAAGCAGGCCACGGAGACCGGGAACTGGCGGCCGCGGCCCACCAAGCTGTGCGGCTGGTGCGACCACCAGGCGCACTGCCCGGAGTTCGGCGGCACTCCCCCGCCCTACCCGCTGCCGGTCACGGCGGGGCCCGGGACCGTGTGAGCCCGGAAATCGCCGGCAGGGCAGAATGGGGCCGGACTAGCGAAGGAGTGTCACGTGGCCATCCGCGTCCTACTGGTCGACGACCAGCCCCTGCTGCGCACCGGTTTCCGGATGATCCTGGAGGCCGAGCAGGACATCGCGGTCGTCGGCGAGGCCGGTGACGGTCTCCAGGCCCTCGACCAGGTGCGCGCCTTGCAGCCGGATGTCGTGCTGATGGACATCCGGATGCCGCGGATGGACGGCGTGGAGGCCACCCGGCAGATCACCGGGCCCGGCCGGGACGGCCCGGCCAAGGTGCTGGTGCTGACCACGTTCGACCTGGACGAGTACGTGGTGGAGGCGCTGCGCGCCGGGGCCAGCGGCTTCCTGCTCAAGGACGCGCCCGCCAACGAACTGGTGCAGGCGATCCGGGTGGTCGCGGCCGGCGAGGCCATGCTCGCGCCGAGCATCACCCGGCGGCTGCTCGACAAGTACGCCACGCATCTGCCGTCCGGCGAGGAGCCCGTGCCGGACACCCTGCACACGCTCACCGACCGCGAGGTCGAGGTCCTGAAGCTGGTGGCGCGCGGGCTGTCCAACGCCGAGATCGCGGCCGATCTGTTCGTCAGCGAGACGACCGTGAAGACGCATGTGGGTCATGTGCTCACCAAGCTGGGGCTCAGGGACCGCGTGCAGGCCGCGGTGTACGCGTACGAGAGCGGTCTGGTGCGCCCCGGCGCGCAGTAGGACGGGGAAGACGGTACGACGGCGAAGGGCGCCCTCCCCCACCGGGGGGAGGGCGCCCTTCGCCGTCGTACCGGCGTCAGCCCTTGCCGCGTCGCGCGGAGAACGTCGCGCGGAGAACCGTCAGCCGCTCACACCGCGGCTCAGCTCCCACAGCTGGAGCGTCGAGGAGGAGTTGAGGGCGTAGGCCACGCCC
The DNA here is from genome assembly GCF_044329325.1 of Streptomyces sp. NPDC017676. Taxonomy (NCBI): domain Bacteria; kingdom Bacillati; phylum Actinomycetota; class Actinomycetes; order Kitasatosporales; family Streptomycetaceae; genus Streptomyces; species Streptomyces sp. NPDC017676. Next base: position 321,205 of record NZ_JBIRJA010000005.1, read on the forward strand.
GTGACGTCGTCCCGGGCGGCGACGTACTGCTTGCCCTGCCACAGCGGAATGATCGGGACGTCGTCGGCGACCATGTCCTGAATCTCGGTCAGGCTCTTGGAGGCGCTGAGCCGGTCGGCCTCGCGGCGGGACTGCGGGATCAGCGTGCGCTGGATGGTGGTGTTGTTGTACGGCGAGCCGAGGGTGTTGTCCTTGTCGAGGAAGGGCGCGATGAAGTTGTCGGCGTCCGGGAAGTCGGGGAACCAGCCCATGCCGTAGACGTCGTACTTGCCCTTCTGCTCGGCGGGCCGGAAGGTCTTCCAGGGGTGGCCCTGGATGGAGGCGTCGAACAGGCCGCTGTCGTTGAGCTGCTTCTGCAGCACCTCGAACTCCTGCTTGGTGGCCGAGCCGTAGTGGTCGGTGGTGTAGTGCAGGGTCAGCTTCACCGGGGTGGTGATGCCGGCCTTGGTGAGCAGCGACTTGGCCTTGTCGACGCTGGGGTTGCCGTACTTGTTGAAGAACGAGTTGGAGTGGCCGGTGACGGTGGCCGGGACCAGCGAGTACAGCGGCTCGGCCTGGGTGCCGTAGACCTTGGAGACCAGCTCGCCGCGGTTGATGAGCTGGGCCATGGCCTGGCGCACGGCCTTGGACTTGACGCTGGAGGCGTCGGTGTTGAAGGCCAGGTAGCGGATCTCCAGGCCGGGCATGTCGACCAGGTCGACGTTCTCGTCGGTGCCGGCGTCCAGCTTCTGGATCTGCGCGGGCGACATGGTGCGGGTCATGACGTCGATGTCGCCCTTGTCGACCGCGGCGCCCATGGCGTCGGCGTCGGCGAAGGAGCGCAGCTCGACCTTGTCGTTGTTGACCGTCACGCTGCCCTTGTAGTTGGGGTTCTTGGTGAAGGTCGCGTCGACGATCGCGTTGTCCTTGACGTCGGCCTTGAAGGTGTACGGGCCGGAGCCGTCGACCTCGAAACCGTCCCGGAGCTTGTCCTTCGGGTAGTCCTTCGGGTTGACGATGCCCGCGACCGGGGTGGACAGCTTGAACGGGAAGGTGGCGTCGGCCGTCTTGAGGTGGAAGATGACCTCGCGGTCGCCCTGCGTCTCGACGGTGTCGATGGTGTTCAGCAGGGCGGCCGGACCGCCGGCGACGTTGATGCGCAGCGCACGCTCGATGGAGTACTTGACGTCCTGGGCGGTCACCGGGTCGCCGTTCGCGAACTTCAGGCCCTCCCGCAGCTTGCAGGCGTAGCGCTCGCTGCCGCTGTCGGTGAAGGAGCAGCTCTCGGCGGCGTCCGGGACGGGGTCGCCCTCGCCCTTGGGCTGGGCCATCAGGGTCTGCACGGACTGGCGCAGGATGTTCCAGGTGCCGACGTCGTAGGCGAAGGCCGGGTCGAGGGGCGCGGGGGCTTCCTTGGTGGCCGTGAACTGGTCCGTGGTACCGACGACGATGGCGTCACCGCTCTTGCTCCCGCTGTCGGATCCGCCGCACGCGGCGAGAACCGGGGTGAGCAGGCCGGCCACCGCCGGCAGCACCAAAGTCTTGCGGTTCATGCGGGAGTTTCTCCAGAGCTGTTCGGGTCCGTGTATCCGGTATGCAGGGGTGACGCGGCGGATCACGGGGTTCTCGGCGGTGTTCTCGCGATGAGATTAGTCCGCGCCCGCGGCCGGGTTCACAGCGGCGTAAGTCACTATCCATCACACAGTGGAATCGGTCGCGGACACACCGAAAACCCCGGCAGCGACACGATCAGTGCAGCTTCCCATCAATCGGGACACAAGGTCGCAAGGAATCACCACCAACAGGCCCGGACAGCACACTTGGCCAACACTGTCGAGCCCGTTGGATGTGGGGAACGTCACATACCCAACTGAGCGGTCAGTCAGCAGAATTCGGCCGCGCCGCTCCCGGTGAATTCTCCGCGGGTGTACTTCCCCGGAAATATGTCCAGCGCCGCCAATGGAGTTGGCACGCTGGGTGAACGGCTAGCGCATTTCCGTCATCAGACCCCGCAGAAATGCCAGGTCGACCTCTTCCAGAGAGGAGACCACGGTGCGTCCCTCGGCCGGGCCGATGGGGGCCACGGAGGGGACGGCGACCACCCGGCAGCCCGCGGCCTCGGCGGCGGCGACGCCGGTGGCGGTGTCCTCGACCACCGCGCATCTGGCCGGATCCGCACCGAGCCCGGCGGCTGCGAGCAGATACGGGTCCGGGAAGGGCTTGGTGCGGGAGACCTCGTCGCCGGCGATGGAGAGGGCGAAGTGGTGCGGCCCGAGCACGGTGAGCACACGGTCGATGATGCGCCGGTGGGAGGCGGAGACCAGGGCCGTGGGGACGCCGTGCAGGTGCAGTTCGGCGAGCAGCCGGGAGGCGCCCGGCATCAGCGGCAGCGTGCGGCCGATCCGGCCCTCGAAGCCCTCGTTGAGCAGCACGCTGAGCTCCGCGAGGGTGATGTCGGCGCCGGTCGCCTCGATGAGGAAGCCGGCGCTGCGGGTCATCGGGCCGCCGACCACGACGTGCCGCCAGGACTCGTCCAGCGTGTGGCCGAGGGCGGCGAAGACCTCCACCTCGACGTCCCACCAGAAGCCCTCTGTGTCCACCAGGGTGCCGTCCATGTCGAGCAGCACCGCCTGCAGGGCGGAGCCTTCGGCTGTACGGGTTCCGAGCGCGGGGACCGTACTGGTCATCCGGGCGCACCTCCTTGAGGGACGACCAGGCCGGTTCCCGGGCGGGGAACCGGCCTGCAGTGGACCGACCAGTGTACGACTTGTCCGATCAGTCTGCTGGGTGAGACACGCCTCACCGGGTGCGGGTGGGACACATCCCGGCGTGTGGCTGGGACACGGGTCCCGGCGTGCGGGGTGGGACACCCGTCACCGTGCGTTGAAGTACTTCGCCTCCGGGTGGTGGATCACGATCGCGTCCGTGGACTGCTCGGGGTGGAGCTGGAACTCCTCGGAGAGGTGGACGCCGATCCGCTCCGGCCTGAGCAGTTCCGCGATCTTGGCTCGGTCCTCCAGGTCGGGGCAGGCGCCGTAGCCGAGGGAGAAGCGGGCGCCCCGGTACTTCAGGTCGAACATGTCCTCGATGGCGGCCGGGTCCTCGCCGCCGAAGCCGAGTTCGGCGCGCACGCGGGCGTGCCAGTACTCGGCGAGGGCCTCGGCCAACTGGACGGACAGGCCGTGCAGTTCGAGGTAGTCACGGTAGGCGTTGGCCTCGAAGAGCTTCGCCGTCTCGGCGCCGATGCGCGAGCCGACGGTGACGACCTGGAGGCCGACGACGTCCGTCTCGCCAGACTCCTCCGGGCGGAAGAAGTCGGCGAGGCACAGGCGCCGGCCGCGGCGCTGGCGCGGGAAGGTGAAGCGGGTGCGCTCGTTGCCCTGTTCGTCCAGGATGATCAGGTCGTCGTCCTTGGACACGCAGGGGAAGTAGCCGTGGACGACGGCCGCTTCCAGGAGGTTCTCCGTCTGGAGCCGGTCGAGCAGGCCGCGCAGCCGGGGCCGGCCCTCGGTCTCGACCAGTTCCTCGTACGTCGGGCCCTCGCCGGTGCGGGCCTGCTTCAGGCCCCACTGGCCCTTGAACAGGGCGCCCTCGTCCAGCCAGCTCGCGTACTCCTTGAGCTGGATGCCCTTGACGACCCGGGTGCCCCAGAACGGCGGGGTGGGGATCGGGTTGTCGGTGGCGACGTCGGAGCGGACGTGGCCCTCCTCCGGGCGCTCCTCGATCTCCACGGCGGCGGCCCGCACCCGGCGCTGCCTCAGCTCGGGCAGCTTGGCGCCGGGCACGCCCCGCTTGACGCCGATGAGGGCGTCCATGAGGCGCAGGCCCTCGAAGGCGTCGCGGGCGTAGCGGACCTCGCCCTCGTAGATCTCGTGCAGGTCCTGTTCGACATAGGCCCGGGTGAGGGCGGCGCCGCCGAGGATGACCGGGAAGCGGGCGGCGAGGCCGCGCTGGTTCAGCTCCTCCAGGTTCTCCTTCATGATCACCGTGGACTTCACCAGGAGCCCGGACATGCCGATGACGTCGGCCCGGTGTTCCTCGGCCGCCTCCAGGATCGCGGAGACCGGCTGCTTGATGCCCAGGTTGACGACGTTGTAGCCGTTGTTGGACAGGATGATGTCGACGAGGTTCTTGCCGATGTCGTGCACGTCGCCGCGCACGGTGGCGAGCACGATCGTGCCCTTGCCCTCGGCGTCCGACTTCTCCATGTGCGGTTCGAGGTAGGCGACGGCCGCCTTCATGACCTCGGCGGACTGGAGGACGAAGGGCAGCTGCATCTGACCGGAGCCGAACAGCTCGCCGACGACCTTCATGCCGTCGAGCAGGGTCTCGTTGACGATGTCGAGCGCCGGACGGTCCTGGAGCGCCTGGTCCAGGTCGGCCTCCAGGCCGTTGCGCTCGCCGTCGATGATGCGCCGCTTGAGCCGCTCCTCCAGGGGCAGCGCGGCCAGTTCCTCGGCCTTGCCGGCCTTCAGGGACTTCGCCGTGGCGCCCTCGAAGAGCTGCATGAGCTTCTGGAGGGGGTCGTAGCCCTCGCTACGGCGGTCGTAGATGAGGTCGAGGGCGGTGCGGACCTCTTCCTCGCTGAACCGGGCGATCGGCAGGATCTTGGAAGCGTGCACGATCGCCGAGTCCAGGCCGGCCTTGACGCACTCGTCCAGGAAGACGGAGTTCAGCAGGATGCGGGCGGCCGGGTTGAGGCCGAAGGAGATGTTCGACAGGCCCAGCGTGGTCTGCACCGCCGGGTGGCGCCGCTTCAGCTCGCGGATCGCCTCGATGGTGGCGACTCCGTCCTTGCGGGACTCCTCCTGACCGGTGCAGATGGTGAAGGTCAGGGTGTCGATGAGGATGTCCTCCTCACGGATGCCCCAGTTCCCGGTCAGGTCGGTGATCAGCCGTTCGGCGATCTCGACCTTCTTCTCCGGGGTGCGGGCCTGGCCCTCCTCGTCGATGGTGAGCGCGATCAGCGCGGCGCCGTGCTCCCGCGCCAGCCGGGTGACCTTCGCGAACCGGGAGTCGGGGCCGTCGCCGTCCTCGTAGTTCACGGAGTTGATCACCGCGCGGCCGCCCAGCTTCTCCAGGCCGGCCCTGATGACGTCGACCTCGGTGGAGTCCAGGACGATCGGCAGGGTGGAGGCGGTGGCGAAGCGGCCGGCCAGTTCCTCCATGTCGGCGACGCCGTCCCGGCCGACGTAGTCCACGCACAGGTCGAGCAGGTGCGCGCCCTCGCGGATCTGCTCCCGGGCCATCTCCACACAGTCGTCCCAGCGGCCCTCCAGCATGGCCTCGCGGAACTTCTTGGAGCCATTGGCGTTGGTGCGCTCGCCGATGGCCAGGTAGGAGGTGTCCTGGCGGAACGGCACCGACTGGTAGAGGGAGGCGGCGCCCGGCTCGGGGCGCGGCTCGCGGTCGGGCGGGGTGAGGTCCCGTACCCGCTCCACGACCTGGCGCAGGTGCTCGGGGGTGGTGCCGCAGCAGCCGCCGATGAGGGAGAGGCCGTAGTCGCGTACGAAGTTCTCCTGGGCGTCGGCCAGGCCCTCGGGGTCGAGCGGGAAGTGGGCGCCGTCCTTGGTGAGGATGGGCAGGCCCGCGTTCGGCATGCACAGCAGCGGGATGCGGGAGTGCCGGGTGAGGTAGCGCAGGTGCTCGCTCATCTCGGCCGGGCCGGTCGAGCAGTTCAGGCCGATCATGTCGATGCCGAGCGGCTCCAGCGCGGTGAGCGCGGCGCCGATCTCGGAGCCGAGCAGCATGGTGCCGGTGGTCTCGAAGGCCATCGAGCAGAGCAGCGGGACCTCGGTGCCGAGGCGCTCCATGGCGCGCCGGGCGCCGAGGACGGACGCCTTGGTCTGGAGCAGGTCCTGGGTGGTCTCGACGATCAGGGCGTCGGCGCCGCCGGTGAGCAGGCCCTCGGCGTTCGCCTGGAAGCCGTCCCGGAGGGTGGTGAACCCGATGTGGCCGAGGGTGGGCAGCTTGGTGCCGGGGCCGATGGAGCCGAGGACCCAGCGGGGCCGGCCGTCGCGAGCCGAGAACTCGTCCGCGGTCTCCCGGGCGATACGGGCGCCGGCCTCGGAGAGTTCGTGGACACGGTCGGCGATGTCGTACTCCGCCATGGCCGCGTGGTTGGCCCCGAAGGTGTTGGTCTCGACGCAGTCGACGCCCACGGCGAAGTACGCCTCGTGGACGGAGCGGACGATGTCGGGGCGGGTGAGGTTGAGGATCTCGTTGCACCCTTCGAGGTTCTGGAAGTCCTCAAGGGTGGGCTCCTGGGCCTGGAGCATCGTGCCCATGGCTCCGTCGGCGACCACCACACGGGTGGCGAGTGCCTCGCGGAGCGCGGACGCACGGGTCCGGCTGTCGGCGGAAGGGGACGTTGGCGACGAGGCCATGTAAGGGCTCCCTGGAGTGCGACGGCTGTCGGCTATGCGGCTGCCCGGCCCGGCCGGGTTGCCGCACGGCGCCAGAGTAACCGGGAGTCGGCTTGGATGGGCAGCGGCGTCCACGAGGCGGACGCGGGTGGCCCGCGTGCCACGCACAGATCACGTGTGATGTAACAGGTGCCGTCCGACCATTAGCGGGAGGTCGGCATGGACCGGTAGTGTTCGACATTGCCGAACGCTGATTTTCAAACGGCGCCGGGCAGTCGAACGGGACGGAGGCAGGACGGCGATGGCACGGAACATCCAGTCGCTCGAACGGGCGGCGGCGATGCTGCGGCTGCTCGCGGGCGGCGAGCGGCGGCTCGGCCTCTCGGACATCGCCTCGTCATTGGGCCTCGCCAAGGGCACCGCCCACGGCATCCTGCGCACCCTCCAGCAGGAGGGGTTCGTGGAGCAGGACGACATCTCCGGGCGCTACCAGCTGGGCGCGGAGCTGCTGCGCCTCGGCACGACCTATCTCGACGTGCACGAACTGCGCGCGCGGGCGCTGGTGTGGACCGACGACCTGGCCAGGTCCAGCGGGGAGAGCGTGTATCTGGGCGTCCTGCACCAGCAGGGCGTCCTGATCGTGCACCACGTCTTCCGGCCCGACGACAGCCGGCAGGTGCTGGAGATCGGGGCCATGCAGCCGCTGCACTCCACGGCCCTGGGCAAGGTGCTCTCCGCCTACGACCCGGTCGCGCACAGCGAGGCGCTGGACGCCGAGCGCAAGGCGTTCACGGACCGCACGGTGTGCGATCCCGGCGACTTCGAGCACCTCCTCGACGTCACGCGCGCGCGTGGGTACGCGGCCGACGTGGAGGAGACCTGGGAGGGCGTGGCGTCGATCGCCGCGCCCATCCACGACCGGCGCCGCATGCCCGTGGGCGCGGTCGGCATCACCGGCGCCGTGGAGCGGCTGTGCCGGGAGGGCGAGCTGCGCCCGGAGCTGATCGCCGCGGTGCGCGACTGCGCCCGCGCGGTCTCCCGCGATCTGGGCGCCGGGCGGTTCTGACCGCGGGGACGAGCGGGGAACGAACGGAAGAACAGGGACGACCGGGACGCCAGGCGGCGTTCCGGTCGTCGATCTACCCTGAAATCGGCAAAAGCGGCTAGATCGTACGTCCGTGCACGAACGTTGATAACGCGCAGCGATCAATAACGATCCTGTTTTCGATAACAGAACCCTTGACTCACGTGTAACGCCGAAGCAAGACTCCCGTCCATCGGTCGGCATTGTCGAACACCTTCCGGCAATACGCGCTAGAGTGTGACAACGCCAAGGGCCGGCATCGCTCTCACCCCCGAGGGCGCCAGAACCCCCGCTGGGACCGGGGTTCGGCTTACCCCTGGACGAAGGACAAAGGAGTCGCGGGTGTCCAGCTCCGACATCTTCATCGGCGAGACCATCGGTACCGCCATACTCATCCTGCTCGGCGGCGGTGTCTGCGCCGCCGTGACGCTGAAGGCCTCCAAGGCCCGTAACGCCGGTTGGCTCGCCATCGCCTTCGGGTGGGGCTTCGCCGTCATGACGGCCGTGTACATCTCCGGACCGCTGTCCGGCGCCCACCTCAACCCGGCCGTCACCGTCGCCCTCGCCATCAAGGACGGCGACTGGAGCAACGTTCCGACCTACTTCGCCGGCCAGTTGCTCGGCGCGATGATCGGCGCGGCTCTGGTGTGGGTCACCTACTACGGCCAGTTCTACGCGCACCTGACCGACAAGGAGATCGTCGGCGGTCCGGGCGCGCAGGCCACGGCGGCCAAGGCGGTCGAGGCCGAGGAGCAGGCCGCCGGCCCGGTCCTCGGCATCTTCTCCACCGGTCCGGAGATCCGGAACGTGGTGCAGAACCTCGCCACGGAGATCATCGGCACGGTCGTGCTGATCCTCGCGGTCCTCACCCAGGGCCTGAACGACAAGGGCAACGGCCTCGGCGTCCTCGGCGGTCTGATCACCGCGCTCGTGGTGGTGTCGATCGGTCTGTCGCTCGGCGGCCCGACGGGCTACGCGATCAACCCGGCCCGCGACCTGGGCCCGCGCATCGTGCACGCCCTCCTGCCGCTGCCCAACAAGGGCGGTTCCGACTGGAGCTACGCCTGGATCCCGGTGGTCGGTCCGCTGATCGGCGGCGCCATCGCTGCAGGCATCTACAACGTCGCCTTTGCTTGAGAAGCCTCTTGAGAAGCCTGACGAAGCACCGAGTCTTCGAGCACGCGCCGTACGTACAGCCCCATCACCACGGATCTTTCAGGAGCACACAGTGACCGACGCCCACACCGCAGGCCCCTTCATCGCGGCGATCGACCAGGGCACGACCTCCTCGCGCTGCATCGTCTTCGACCGGGACGGCCGCATCGTCTCCGTCGACCAGAAGGAGCACGAGCAGATCTTCCCGAAGCCGGGCTGGGTCGAGCACAACGCCAACGAGATCTGGACCAACGTCCAGGAAGTCGTCGCCGGCGCCATCGCCAAGGCCGGCATCACCCGGGACGACATCAAGGCCATCGGCATCACCAACCAGCGCGAGACCACCGTGCTGTGGGACAAGAACACCGGTGAGCCCGTCCACAACGCCATCGTCTGGCAGGACACCCGCACCGACGCGCTCTGCAAGGAGCTCGGCCGCAACGTCGGCCAGGACCGCTTCCGCCGCGAGACGGGCCTGCCGCTGGCCTCCTACTTCGCCGGGCCCAAGGCCCGCTGGCTGCTCGACAACGTCGAGGGCCTGAAGGAGCGTGCCGAGGCCGGTGACATCCTCTTCGGCACCATGGACACCTGGGTCATCTGGAACCTGACCGGCGGTGTCAACGGCGGCAAGCACGTCACCGACGTCACCAACGCCTCCCGCACCCTCCTCATGAACCTGCACACGATGCAGTGGGACGAGAAGATCTGCGAGTCCATCGGCGTGCCGGAGCAGATCCTCCCCGAGATCCGCTCCTCCGCCGAGGTCTACGGCGAGATCACGGGCGGCAAGCTCGGCGAGCTGCTCGGCGGCATCCCGGTCGCCTCCGCGCTCGGCGACCAGCAGGCGGCCCTGTTCGGCCAGACCTGCTTCTCCGAGGGCGAGACCAAGTCGACCTACGGCACCGGCACCTTCATGGTGATGAACACCGGCAGCAAGATCATCAACTCCTACGCCGGTCTGCTGACCACCGTCGGCTACAAGATCGGCGACCAGCCGACGGTCTACGCCCTGGAGGGCTCGATCGCCGTCACCGGCTCGCTGGTGCAGTGGATGCGCGACCAGATGGGCCTGATCTCCACCGCGGCCGAGATCGAGACGCTCGCGCTGTCGGTCGAGGACAACGGCGGCGCCTACTTCGTGCCGGCCTTCTCCGGCCTGTTCGCCCCGCACTGGCGCTCCGACGCCCGCGGTGTGATCGCCGGCCTGACCCGGTACGTCACCAAGGCGCACCTCGCGCGCGCCGTCCTGGAGGCCACCGCCTGGCAGACCCGGGAGATCGCCGACGCCATGGTCAAGGACTCCGGCGACGAGCTGGTGACCCTGAAGGTCGACGGCGGCATGACCGCCAACAACCTGCTGATGCAGACCCTCGCCGACGTCCTCGACGCACCGGTGGTGCGCCCGATGGTCGCCGAGACCACCTGCCTCGGCGCCGCCTACGCCGCCGGTCTCGCCGTCGGCTTCTGGAACAGCACCGACGACCTGCGCGCCAACTGGCGCCGGGCCGCCGAGTGGACCCCCCGCATGGACGCGGAGACCCGCGCCCGTGAGTACAAGAACTGGCTCAAGGCCGTCGACCGGACCATGGGCTGGCTCGAAGACGAGAGCTGAGCGGGCCTTCCCGGCTCAGCCATCTCTGACGAGGAGTAAGTACCCGACATGACCAGTCAGTCCACCCTGCAGACCGTGCCCGCCCTGGGGACGCACCCGGCTTCCGGCTCCAACCCGAGCCGGGCCGAGACCAGGGAGCAGCTCGCCAAGGCGTCGTACGACCTTCTTGTGATCGGCGGCGGCATCCTGGGCATCTCCACCGCCTGGCACGCCGCGCAGTCCGGCCTCAGGGTGGCGCTGGTCGACGCCGGCGACTTCGCCGGCGCCACCTCCTCCGCCTCCTCCAAGCTGCTCCACGGGGGCTTGCGCTACCTGCAGACCGGCGCGGTGAAACTGGTGGCGGAGAACCACTTCGAGCGCCGTGCGGTCTCCCGCCAGGTGGCCCCCCACCTGGCGAACCCGCTCACGTTCTACCTCCCCGTGTACAAGGGCGGGCCGCACGGCGCGGCGAAGCTCGGCGCGGGTGTCTTCGCCTACTCCGCGCTCTCCGCGTTCGGTGACGGCGTCGGCCACCTGCTCTCCCCCGCCAAGGCGGCGCAGGACGTGCCCGAGCTGCGCACCGAGAACCTCAAGGCCGTGGCCGTCTACGGCGACGACCAGATGAACGACGCCCGCATGGCGCTGATGACGGTCCGCGCGGCCGTCGAGGCGGGCGCGGTGGTCCTCAACCACGCCGAGGTCACCGGGCTGCGCTTCACCAGGGGCCGGGTCACCGGCGCCGACCTCAGGGACCGGCTGTCCGGCGAGGAGTTCGGCGTCAACGCCCGCCTGGTGCTGAACGCGACCGGCCCCTGGGTCGACCACCTGCGCCGGATGGAGGACCCGAACGCGGCTCCGTCCATCCGGCTGTCCAAGGGCGCGCACCTGGTGCTGAAGCGGACGTCCCCGTGGAAGGCCGCGCTCGCGACCCCCATCGACAAGTACCGCATCACCTTTGCCCTCCCCTGGGAGGACATGCTCCTGCTCGGCACCACCGACGAGGAGTACGAGGGCGACCCGGCGGACGTCTCGGTCAACGAGAAGGACATAGCCCAGATCCTGGACGAGGCCGCGTTCTCCGTCCGGGACCAGCAGCTCCAGCGCGACCTCATCACCTACGCGTTCGCCGGTCTGCGGGTGCTGCCTGGCGGCCCCGGCGACACCGCCAAGGCCAAGCGCGAGACCGTGGTGACCGAGGGCAGGGGCGGCATGCTGTCCGTCGCGGGCGGCAAGTGGACGACGTTCCGCCACATCGGCCGGACGATCATGAAGAAGCTGGAGGCGCTGCCGGGGCACCCGCTCGGCGACGACTTCGAGCCGATCTCCTCGCTGCCGAAGAAGCTGCCGCTGCCCGGTGTCGCCAACCCGCGCGCCGTCGCCCACCGGCTGCTGGTCGACGGCCCGGCCCCGGGTCCGCGCATGGCCGCCGACACCGCCAGGCACCTGGCCACCCACTACGGCTCCCTGGCCTTCGACATCGCCCGCCTGGCGAACGAGAACCCGGAGCTGGCCGAGCGCGTCCACCCCGACGCACCGGAGATCTGGGCGCAGGTCGTCTGGGCCCGTGACCACGAGTGGGCCGAGACGCCGGACGACGTGCTGCGCCGCCGCACCACGCTGACCATCCGGGGCCTGGCCACGGACGAGGTCCGCGCCAAGGTCCAGGACCTGCTGGACAAGAAGTAGCGAGCGGGCGCGCACAGACCGTGCAGGACAGCTGAGGGGCGGCCCCACGCCGACGGGGCCGCCCCTCGCGCTTCCCGTGCGCCGGAACGCGCTCCACGGCCCGGCGGCGCCGCCGCATAATGTGCTGACATCCGATGTCTGGGGCGACAGGAGGCCGGCCGTGGCAGTCACCGACGAGGCGATCGAGAAGATCAAGGGCATGATCGTCTCCGGTGCGCTGCGCCCGGGCGACCGGCTGCCGAAGGAGAGCGAGCTGGCCGCCGAGCTGGGTCTGTCCCGCAACTCCCTGCGGGAGGCCGTACGCGCCCTGTCGCTGATCCGGATCCTCGACGTACGGCAGGGCGACGGCACCTATGTCACCAGCCTCGACCCTCAGCTCCTGCTGGAGGCGATGAGCTTCGTCGTGGACTTCCACCGCGACGACACGGTGCTGGAGTTCCTGGCCGTGCGCCGCATCCTGGAGCCGGCCGCGACCGCACTGGCGGCCCCCCGGATCGACCCCGGGCAGCTGGACGCGCTGGAGGCCCAGTTGGACGCGCTGGGCGCGGAACCGTCGGTGGAGCAGCTCGTCGCGGCCGACCTGGAGTTCCACCGGAGCATCGTGCAGAGCGCCGGGAACTCGGTGCTGTGCTCGCTGCTGGACGGGCTGTCGGGGCCCACCACACGGGCCCGGATCTGGCGGGGGCTCACGCAGGAGGACGCCGTCGGCCGCACCCTGCGCGAGCACCGGGCGATCCTGGGCGCGCTGCGCGACCGGGACGCGGAGGCGGCGCGCTCCTGGGCGACCGTGCACATCGCGAGCGTGGAGCAGTGGCTGCGGTCCACGCTGTGAGCCTCGTGCGGCCGGCTCTGCGAGTTGGCTGCTCGCGCGTGTTCCGCGGTGGTGAACGGGGCAGTGATCCGTTCACTCCCCCACGCAAGGGGGCTGCGGGCGCCCCCGCCGGACGCCGTAAGGTTGGTGAGTCAAGCGAGGGCACGTCGGAAGGAGGCACTGGGTGATCGAGCTGGAGGGGGTTCCCGAGCTGATCGACCCAGTCATGGTGGCCGCGTTCGAGGGCTGGAACGATGCCGGCGACGCCGCCTCCACGGCGGTCGCGCATCTGGAACGCGAATGGAAGGGCGAGGTTTTCGCGGCGCTGGACGCCGAGGACTACTACGACTTCCAGGTGAACCGCCCCACGGTGTTCATGGACGGCGGTGTGCGCAAGATCACGTGGCCGACGACGAGGTTGTCGGTGGTCCGCGTCGGCGGTGACAAGCCGCGCGACCTGGTGCTGGTCCGGGGCATCGAACCGTCCATGCGCTGGCGTTCGTTCTGCAACGAGCTGCTGGGCTTCGCGCACGAGCTGGGCGTGGAGCTGGTGGTCATCCTGGGCGCCCTGCTCGGGGACACCCCGCACACGCGTCCGGTGCCGGTCAGCGGGGTGACGTCCGACCCTGACCTGGCCCGCCGGATGGACCTGGAGGAGACCAAGTACGAGGGGCCGACGGGCATCGTCGGCGTCCTTCAGGAAGCGTGCACGCACGCGGGCGTCCCGGCGGTGTCGCTGTGGGCGGCCGTACCGCACTACGTCTCCCAGCCGCCCAACCCGAAAGCGACGCTGGCGCTGCTCAACCGCCTGGAGGACCTGCTCGACCTGCGCATCCCGCAGGGCGAGCTGCCCGAGGACGCGCGGGCCTGGCAGGTGGGCGTGGACCAGCTCGCCGCCGAGGACAGCGAGGTCGCCGAGTACGTGCAGACGCTGGAGGAGGCTCGGGACACCGCGGAGCTGCCGGAGGCGTCCGGCGAGGCGATCGCCCGGGAGTTCGAGCGGTACCTGCGGCGCCGGGACGTGGGCCCTCCGGGCGGGAAGCCGAGGCCTCCGGCGGCCGGGGGCGTGCCCAAGGACGAGGACGAGGACGGCCCCGAGGACTGAGGCCGGGCAAGCCCGAGGGCACGGAAAGGGGCGGTTCCCGTGGTCGGGAACCGCCCCTTTCCGTGTGGTGCCGGCGCGTTACGGGGGTGCCGCGGCAGGCCGTCGAACTACTGGCAGCCCGTCGCGGCTGGTCGCGCGGTTCCCCGCGCCCCTTGCGGTGCCTAGAGAGCCACTCCGAGCAGCGCGTCCACGGCACGCGTGACCACGCCCGGCGCACCCGTGTCCGTGCCGCCCTCCTGCTCCTGGCGGGCCGCCCAGCGGTCGACGGCGGCGAGGGCGGTGGGGGCGTCCAGGTCGTTCGCCAGGGCCTCGCGGATCTCCTCCACCAGCGCGTCGGCGGAGGGGCCGTCGGGGCGCGAGACGGCCGCGCGCCAGCGGGCGAGGCGGGCGACGGCGTCCTGGAGGACCTGGTCGGTCCACTCCCAGTCGGCGCGGTAGTGGTGGGCGAGCAGCGCGAGGCGGATGGCGGCGGGGTCGACGCCGTCACGGCGCAGCGCCGAGACGAAGACCAGGTTGCCCTTGGACTTCGACATCTTCTCGCCGTCCAGGGCGACCATGCCGGCGTGCACGTACGCCTTGGCCATGGGGAACTCGCCGGTGAGCACCTGGGCGTGCGAGGCGCCCATCTCGTGGTGCGGGAAGGCGAGGTCGGAGCCGCCGCCCTGGACGTCGAAGCCCATACCGAGGTGGTCGAGGGCGATGGCCACGCACTCGATGTGCCAGCCGGGCCGGCCCCGGCCGAGGGAGCCGCCGTCCCAGCTGGGCTCGCCGGGCCGGGCCGCCATCCACAGCATCGGGTCGACCGGGTTCTTCTTGCCCGGGCGGTCCGGGTCACCGCCGCGCTCGGCGGACAGCAGCCGCATGGCGGCGGCGTCCAGGTTCGAGACCTTGCCGAAGTTCGGGTCGGACTCGACAGAGAAGTAGACGTCACCCTCCAGCTCGTAGGCCGCGCCGAGGTCGCGCAGCCGCTCCACGAGCGGGACGATGCCGGGTATCGCCTCGACGGCGCCTATGTAGTGCCGCGGCGGGAGCATCCGCAGGGCGGTCATGTCCTCGCGGAAGAGGGCGGTCTCCTTCTCGGCGAGGGCGACCCAGTCGACGCCGTCCCGGTCCGCCCGCTCCAGCAGCGGATCGTCGACGTCGGTGACGTTCTGGACGTAGTGGACCTGCCGCTTGGTGTCGAGCCACACGCGCTGAACCAGGTCGAACGCGTTGTAGGTCGCCGCGTGACCCATGTGGGTCGCGTCGTACGGCGTGATGCCGCAGACGTAGATACGGGCGACGGGACCGGGGTCGAGGGTGACCAGGCCGCCGGTCGCGGTGTCGTGGATCCTCAGGTCGCGGCCCTGACCAGGCAGGGCGGGGACCTCGGAAGCGGGCCAGGCATGCATGTACATGAGCCTAACCGGCGCCGAGCTGCGTATACGAACGGGATCGGGCTGGATGGCCGGTTCCGCATTCTTGTGCCTCGGCGCCGGATGTGCTTACACGGGCGGCCAGGGGATGGCGGGCCACTCCCCGCTCGGCTCCGGATGCAGACCCGACGTGAGCAACGCGTCGACACGCGCGCGTGTGGCGTCGATCTCGGCCGCCGTGATCAGCGCGGCCAGCCGCCGGCCCAGCTCTCCCTCCAGGCCGTCCCGCAGGCCCTTGAGGACGTCGACGGCCTCCGGGGTGAGGGGTTCCCCGGCCCAGCCCCACAGCAGGGTGCGCAGCTTGTTCTCGACGTTGAAGGTGACGCCGTGGTCGATACCGTACAGCCGGCCCTCGGCGGTGGGCAGCAGATGGCCGCCCTTGCGGTCGGCGTTGTTGATCACCGCGTCCAGGACGGCGAGCCGGCGCAGCCGCTCGTCGTCGGCGTGCACCAGCAGGGCGGTGCGGTCCTCGCCGACCTCGGCGAAGCCGATCGCCTTCCAGCCCGGCTCCGGCTCCTCGCCGTCGACCAGGGCGAGCAGCTCCGCCTCCGGGTGGACGTCGATCCACAGCTGGCACATGCCCTCGCCGTACGGCCCGTCGCGCAGCACGGTGGGCGGCACGAGCCCCCAGCCGGTGGCCTCGGAGACCTCGTAGGCGGCCACCTCGCGGCCCGCGAGGGTGCCGTCGGGGAAGTCCCACAGGGGGCGCTCCCCGGCCACCGGCTTGTACACACAGGAGGCTTCGCGGCCGTCCAGGGCGACCGTGCAGAACAGCGCCGCGTTGGACGCCTCGCGGATCCGGCCGCGCACGGTCAGCTCACCCCGCGCGAGCAGCTCGGCGGGGTCGGGATCGGCCGTCACGCTCCGCGGCGGTATCCGTTCTGGCGCGGACATACATGTCCTTCCGGATCGAGCGGGAGGCTGCACAGCGGGCACGGTGGCCGCCCGGCGTTGACGATGTCGAGGGCGCGCTTGGCGAAGGCCCTGGCCTGCGCGCCGGTCAGCCGGACCCGCAGCATCGGGGGTCCGTTCTCCTCGTCCTGGAGCAACCGCTCCTCGGCCTCGGCCAGATCCTCCTCGGTGTCGGCCTCCAGCTCCACGAGGGCCTGCGCCTCGACGATCATGCGCTGTTCCTCGCCGTCCCAGGCCAGGGCCATGGTGCCGACGCGGAACTCCTCCTCGATGGGGGTCTCCAGCGGGGCGGTGTCGGCGATCTCGGAGGGGGCCACGGCGGGGACCGCGGCACTGCCGCCACTACGGCGTACGACCTCGTCGAGCAGTTCGTCCATGCGCTCGGCGAGCGCGGCGACCTGGGTCTTCTCCAGGACCACGCTGGTCACCCGGGGGCCTGCGGTGGCCTGGAGGAAGAACGTACGGCGCCCGGGCAGTCCGACCGTGCCGGCCACGAAGCGGTCCGGCTGGTCGTAGAGGAACACCTGACGGGACACGTCCTGTCTCCATTGATGTCGTGGTTTCGAGCGGTTCAGCGGTGCGGGCCGTGCGGACACGCGGTGGGGTGGGTCGCTTCACCCTACTGCGGCCGACGATCACGGTGCGCCCGCACCACCCCCGACCGGTGCGTCGCCCTCAGCGGGTTCCTCGCGCGGGGCGAGCGAGGCGAAGTCCCCGGTGTCGCCGAGGCGGACGAGGAAGGGCCGCAGGCGGGTGTAGCGGATGGCGGTGACGGAACAGGGTTCCACGGAGATCCGCTGGAAGAGATCGAGGTGAAGACCGAGGGCGTCGGCGACGAGCGACTTGATGATGTCGCCGTGGGAGCACATCAGGTAGACGGCGTCGGCGCCGTGCTCGCGCTCCACGCGCGCGTTCCACTCGCGTACGGCCTCCGCGGCCCGGGTCTGCATGGCCCGCATGGACTCCCCGCCGGGGAAGGCGGCGGCGGACGGGTGGGCCTGGACGACCTCCATCAGCGGCTCGTCCTTCAGCTCGGCGAGCTTGCGGCCGGACCAGTCGCCGTAGTCGCACTCCCCGATCCGCTCCTCGGTGTGGACGGACAGGCCGGGGCGGGCCTCCAACAGGGGTCGTACGGTCTCCTGGCAGCGCTGGAGCGGGCTGGTGACGACCTCGGAGAGCGGCAGGCCGGCGAGCCGTGCGGGCAGCGCGGCGGCCTGCGCGGCGCCGCGCTCGTCCAGGGCGATGCCGGGCGTCCGCCCGGCGAGCACACCCGAGGTGTTGGCGGTGGAACGTCCGTGCCTGACGAGGATCAGCGTGGGCATGCGGACCAGGGTAGGCGCACGGAGGCGTGCGCCGGCGGCTGGGCGAAGGGAGAATGCGCAGCGTGATCGTTGACTGCGCCATATATCGGCACGGGCACCGCACCGAGGGGCCGGAGGACCTGTCCGACGCGCTCGCCGAGGCGCGGGCGGCCGGCGGCTTCGTGTGGATCGGGCTGCACGAGCCGTCCGAGCGGGAGTTCGACCTGGTCACCCAGGAGTTCGGACTGCATCCGCTGGCCGTGGAGGACGCCCTCAAGGCACATCAGCGGCCCAAGCTGGAGGTGTACGACGACTCGCTGTTCATGGTGCTGAAGCCGGTCGTGTACGAGCCCGAGAGCGACGCGGTCTCCGCCGGCGAGGTGATGGTCTTCATCGGTGACTGTTTCGTGGTGACGGTCCGGCACGGCGAGTGTTCGCCGCTGGCGGCGGTGCGGCACCGGCTGGAGGCGGAGCCGGAGATGCTCGACAAGGGCCCCACCGCCGTGCTGTACGCCATCGCGGACGCCACCGTCGACCACTACCTGGAGGTGGCGACGGAGCTGCAGACCGACCTGGACGAGCTGGAGGCGGAGGTGTTCCGGCCGGAGACCGGCGGTTCCCGCAACACCGCGTCCCGGATCTACACCTTCAAGCGGCAGGTCCTGGAGTTCCGCCGGGCCACCGGGCCGCTGGCGCTGCCGCTGGCCCGGCTGGCCGGCAACGGCCCGATGGGCGGCACGGTGCCCTTCGTGCACGACAAGGCGCGGCCGTTCTTCCGGGACGTGGGCGACCACCTCACGCGCGTGAACGAGTCCGTGGAGGCCCTGGACCGGCTGGTGTCGGACATCCTCTCCGCCCACCTGGCGCAGATGAGCGTGCGGCAGAACGACGACATGCGGAAGATCTCCGCGTGGGCGGCGATGGCCGCGGTCCCCACGATGATCGCGGGCATCTACGGCATGAACTTCGACCACATGCCCGAGCTGCACTGGCTGTGGTCGTATCCGGCGGTGATCGTGGTGATGGCCGTGCTGGAGGTGCTGCTGTACCGGCAGTTCAAGCGGCGCGGCTGGCTGTGAGCGCGGCTCAGGCGAACTCGGGGGCGGGTGCCGCCGGTCCGCCGAGGGCGTCGCGGCGCTCGGGCATGGTGAGGGTGACCATGCGGTGCCAGCCGACGAGGCGTTCGTACGCGTACACGGCGTGGATGCCGGCCGCGAGCAGCGCGGACCTGGCCCTCGGCCAGCGCAGGATGCGGCCCATGCGGGCCATGACGGCGAGGCTGACGTCCCGGTGGACGTGGATCTCGGTGAGCGCGCACGCGCGCAGGGTGCGCTGGATCAGCCGGCCGTGCCCGGCGGCGGCGAGGCGCAGCAGTTCCTCGTGGGTGTAGGCGAGGTGGTTGTCCTCGTCGTCGGAGATCATGCGGACGGCCCTGCCGATCTCCGGGTGGTCGGCGAAGTGCCTGCGGAGCAGTCCCAGCTGCTCGGCGGCGCGCTGTTCGGTGACCCGGCTGTGCGCGAGGTAGACGACGACGTCCCGCACGGTCAGCGGCTCGTCCCGGCGGAGCTTGTCGTGGGCGAGGCCGATGCCGTACCGCTCCAGGAGCATCGTGTAGTCGGTCTCGGGCGGTACGGGTACGGGGCTGAGGCCGCGCCTCTTCAGCAGGGCGGCGAAGATGCGCCCGTGCTTGTCCTCGTCGGCGCCGTGCCGGGCGATCTTGGGGGCCAGCGCGCGTTCGCCCTCCGGCACCAGCCTGGCGATCCGCCCGTTCTCCCAGCCGCCCTGGGCCTCCCCGCTGGCGGCGATGGAGCAGAAGAGCCGGAAGGACTCGTCGTTGTCGAGGATCTCCTGGAACAGGCTCTTGGCCGACAGCATGGCAGGCCCCTCTCCGCAGCTCCGCCGGACTCCGCGAGAACGAGTCCCGCGAAGCACGAGTCAAATGCGGCGTGGAGGGGGCCGCAACAGGGCTGCGGGCGCACTGACCCGAACGGAGGACGGGGGCCGCCGGGCGGGGCGCCGGGGGCGTGGACGGCGAGACGCCGGGGGCGGGGGCGGGATCGGCCCTCGGTGGGGCGGCGGGGGCGGCGGGTCGGCGCGGGCGGCGGGGCGCGGCGGGGCCTGTGCCGGTGCAGGCGTGAGGGGGTCGTGCAGCCGGAGTCCTGACGGGGCGAGCGCGGCGGCCGGAGTCCTGACAGGGCTGGTGCCGCTGGAGTGCGGACGGGGCGTGTGTCGCTGGAGGCGGGAAGTACGAGGCGTGTGTCGTTGGAGGCGGGAAAGTAGGGGGCGCGGTCGTAACCGCGCGGTGCCGAGCGCGTTGTTCTCCGTGACGGCCGTGGCGGGGAAGACCCCCGAGCCCCCACCACGGCCGCTGACATCCCTTACGCGAGCCCGGCGCGCTCCAGGGCCTCGCTGCCGGCCCGCAGGGAGGCGATCCGCTCCTCCAGCGTGAAGCCGGCCGGGGCCAGGCTGAGGGTGGTGACCCCGGCGGCGGCGTACGCCTTCATCCGGTCGGCGATGCGGTCGACCGAACCCAGCAGCGTGGTCTTGTCGATGAGGTCGTGCGGGATCGCGGCCGCGGCGCCCTGCTTGTCCCCGGACAGGTACTTCCCCTGGATCTCGGCGGCCTCCTTCTCGTACCCCATGCGCTGCGCGAGCCTGTTGTAGAAGTTCTGCTTGGCGCTGCCCATGCCGCCTACGTAGAGCGCGGTGTACGGCCTGAAGGTGTCCGCGAGCCGGGGCACGTCCTTGTCGTCACCGACCGCGAGCGGCAGGGTCGGGCACACGTCGAAGCCGTCGAGCGTCAGGCCCGCCTTCTCGCGGCCGGCGCGCAGATGGGTGATCGTGGTCTCCTCCAGGTGCTCGGCGGAGGGGAAGATCAGCAGCGCCCCGTCGGCGATCTCGCCGGTCTGCTCCAGGTTCTTCGGGCCGATCGCGGCGATGTAGAGCGGGATGTGCTCGCGCTGCGGGTGCACGGTCAGCTTGATCGGCTTGCCCGGGCCGCCCGGCAGCGGCAGCGTCCAGTGCTCGCCCTCGTACGTCAGCCGCTCCCGGGTCATCGCCCTGCGGACGATCTCCACGTACTCGCGGGTGCGGGCGAGCGGCTTGTCGAACTTGACGCCGTACCAGCCCTCGGAGACCTGCGGGCCCGAGACGCCGAGGCCGAGCCGGAACCGACCGCCGGAGAGCGAGTCGAGCGTGGCCGCGGTCATCGCGGTCATCGCGGGCTGCCGGGCCGGAATCTGGAAGATGGCCGAGCCGACGTCGATGCGCTCGGTCTGCGCGGCGACCCAGCTGAGCACGGTGGCCGCGTCGGAGCCGTAGGCCTCGGCGGCCCAGCACACCGCGTAGCCCAGCCGGTCGGCCTCCTGTGCCACGGCCAGGTTGTCGCCGTCCATTCCGGCACCCCAGTAGCCGAGGTTGATCCCGAGCTGCATCGCCGAATCCCCTTACCCATGAGTAACGTCCCTGTGCGGCAGACCTTAGCGCGGGGGTGGGTGCCGGGGGCAGGGTCCCCGGCCCCGGCGGTTCGTCGGCGGTCCCTGCGGTGGTTCCTCGGCGGTCCCTGCGGTGGTTCCCCGGTGCTCCCTCGGTGGTCCCTCCGGTGGTTCGTCGACGGTTCCTCGGCTGCGGACCGGTGGCGGCCGGTCACACAGGTCCCCGGGCCCTTCGGAGCAGCCCGGACGGGTTGTCCACAGGCAACCCACCGCACCGGTTCTGGCCAGTAATCTCGCGGGCATGGAGCAGAGGCATCTCGGCCGGACCGGCCTGCGCGTGTCCCGGATCGGACTCGGCACCCTCACCTGGGGCCGGGACACCGACGAGCACGACGCCGCGGACATGCTGAAGGCGTTCTGGGAGGCCGGCGGCACCCTGGTCGACACCGCGGACGTGTACGGCGACGGGGAGGCGGAGTACCTGCTGGGCCAGCTCATGGACGGCCTGGTGCCGCGCCGTGACCTGGTCATCTCCACCAAGGCGGGCAGCGTGCCCGACCCCGACCGCCGCTTCGACGGCTCCCGAGGCCATCTGCTCGCCGCGCTCGACGCCTCCCTGGCCCGCCTGGGCACCGACTACGTCGACCTGTGGCACGTCCACGCCTACGACCCCGACACCCCGCTGGAGGAGACGCTCCACGCCCTCGACCTGGCGGTCGGCAGCGGCCGGGCCCGGTACGCGGGGGTGTCCAATTTCTGCGGCTGGCAACTGGCCAAGGCGGCCACCTGGCAACTCGCCGCGCCGGGCGCCCGGACCCGGCTGGCCAGCACTCAGATGGAGTACTCGCTGCTCCAGCGGGGCGTGGAGCGCGAGGTGCTGCCCGCCGCGCTCGACCTCGGAGTGGGCCTGCTGCCCTCCTCGCCGCTCGGCCGGGGCGTGCTGACCGGAAAGTACCGGCACACCACTCCCCCGGACTCGCGCGGCGCCTCCGAGCATCTGGCGCCGTTCGTGGAGCCGTACCTGGACGACACGGCGACCCGCATCGTGGACGCGGTGACGACGGCCGCCGACGGGCTCGCGGTCACCCCGCTCCAGGTGGCCCTCGCCTGGGTGCGGGACCGGCCCGGGGTGGCCGCGCCGATCGTCGGCGCGCGCAACGCACAGCAGCTCACGGCGGCGTTGTCAGTGGAGGCCCTTAGTCTTCCTGACGAGATCTGCCGGGCGCTGGACGATGTGTCGGCGCCCGTGCACCGCTATCCCGATCACGACTGGAGCACGCTGTGAGCACGGAGCCGGAGACCACGGAGGAAGCCGGGCCGGGGACGCCGGACACACCGGGGACCACGGAGCAGGGCACCGACGGGTCCGTCACGGCCGAGGGTACGACCGACACCGGCGACGCGGGCGCCGTCGGTGACTCGGGCGTGGAGGCCCTAAGCGGGGACTCGGCCGGGGCGGACGCCGTCGGCGGCTCAGGCGCTGCCGAGGGTGGCGCCGCTGCCGAGGGTGGCGCCGCTGCCGAGGGTGGCGCGGCTGCGGAGGGTGGCGCCTCCGCTGCCGAGGGCGGCGCCTCCGCTGCCGACGGTGGTGCCGCCGAGTTGTCCGAGGCGGAGGCCGAGTTGGCCGCGCAGCGGGTCGAGCGGGAGCGGATCGAGCGGCGCAAGGCCGAGAAGAGGGGCCCGATCGACAGCGGCACCAAGCTCAGCGGCAAGGCGGCCGACCTGCTCGCGGCGGTGCGGGCCGTGGAGAGCGGCGAGAAGCCGGTGGCCACGGTGTTCGCGGAGCCCGCACCGGCACCGCGCCGCCCCGCCCCGGAACCGGTGCGCAGGCCCCAGCCGGCCCCCGCCCCCGTCACGCCCAGCGGCCCCGCGCCGCAGACCGTCGACGCCGTGCGCCGCGTACTGGCCGAGGGCGGCGCACCCGACACCCTGGCTCCCCAGGTCGCCGCGGCCCTCGGTGAGGGCGCCGACAGCGCGCTCCGGGAGGACCCCTGGCAGCTCCTCCGGGTCGGCGGCGTACGGCCGGACCAGGCCGACGGTTTCGCCCGGGCGCTGCTCGGCGCGGCCTGCGGCCCGGACGACGAGCGGCGGGGGCGCGCGCTGACCGTCTGGCTGCTGGAGCAGGCGGCCGTGGCCGGGCACACCGCCCTGGAGCTGCCCACGCTCACCGCGGCGCTCGGCAAGCAGGGCGTCCCTGACCCGGACGCGGCGGTGCAGGGCGCGCTCGCCGAGGGCGAGGCGCTGGTGTTCCAGGACGCCCTGGAGGAGCCCGGCGCCGCCGCGCCCCGGACAGGCGACGAGGACACCGACGAGGAGCGGGAGCGGCCGGTCCGGGTCCTCGTCGGCCTGGAGCGGTACGCGCTGGCCGAGGAGAGCCTCGCGGACGGCCTGGCCCGGCTGGTCAACTCCGTGGCCAAGGAGGCCGGGCAGGCCTGGGAGGCGACCGCGGCCGGGTTGTCCGGCGGTGCGGCCGAGCTGGCCCGCGCGGTCGCCGGGCACGGCCTGGTGCTGCACACCGGCGGGGAGGCGGCCCGCGCCGAACCGGCCGCGCTGCTCGGTGCCGCCCGTGCGGCGGGCCTGCGCGCCTTCGCCGCCTGCCACACCCCGGACGGGCGCCGGCGTCTGGCGGAGCGGCTGGGCGGGGAGCCGGCGGAGCACGGCGTGGGCACGGTCGCGGGGCTGCTGTCCGGTGCCGAGGGTCCGGGCCGCGACGCGGAGGGTGCCCTGGAACTCGACCTGCTGATCGTGCCGGACGCGCCCCAGCTCGACGTGGAGAGCGCCGCCATGCTGGTCGAGTCGCTGCCGGACGGTGCCCGGCTGCTGCTCGCCGGCGACCCCGGGGTGCTGTGGTCGGCCGGTCCGGGCCGCGTCTTCGCCGACCTGCTCGCGGCCCGTGCCTGCCCGCAGATCGCCTCCCGCGTCCCCGACCCCGGCCCGCTCGGCGAGCTGGTCTCCGGCATCGGCGTCGGCGAGCTGAACCAGGTCGCCGCGCCGGGCAAGGAGATCGTCATCGTGCCGGTGCGGGACGCGGGCGAGGCCGTGCACCGGACGGCGCAGTTGGTCGCGGACTCGGTGCCACGGGCGATCGGCGTCCCGGCCGACCAGACCGTGGTGATCACCCCGGGCCACGGCGGCGCCGCGGGCACCCGCGCCCTCAACTCCGCCCTGAAGGAGCGCCTCAACCCCGGCCCCGGCCGGTTCGGGGGCTTCGACCCCGGCGACCGGATCGCCTACTCCCCCGCGCCGGGGCGCACGGTACCGGGTGTGGTGGTGAAGGCCGACGCCGACGGACTGCACCTGTCGTGCGCCGGCGCCCCCGTCGTCGTACCGCGCGAGCGGGTGGAGGGCAGCGTCCGGCACGGCTGGGCGCTGACCGCGCACCAGGCGGTGGGCACCCGCTGGCCGGCGGCCGTCGTCGTCCTGCCCGGCGATGCCGCGCAGGCCCTCAGCCGCCCCTGGGTGTACACGGCGTTCGGCCGGGCGGAACGGCACCTGTCCGTCGTGCACGGCGTGGAACAGGCCCTGCCGAAGGCGGTGGCGGAGGTCCCGGCCAAGCCACGCACGACCCGCCTGCAGACGCTCCTGCGCACACAGCTCCCGGCGACCTGAGTCTTCGCCCGCGCGCCTTCCGCAGCGGGCCTTCCTCCGCGCGCGTCCTCCTCCGCCGTGACCGGCGATCAGTCGCGACCGGCGATCAGTCGCGGCGGCGGAGTCCGGCGGTGCCGTACCGGCCCCAGGCCCACGGCACCGCCTCCACGGTCAGGTCCGTCCTGTCACTTCTCGGCCTTGATCGGCTCCAGCTCCCCGTCCTCGTCCCCGTCCTCTTCTTCCTCGTCCTCGTCGACGAAGTCGATGTCGTCCTCGTCGTCGGAGACCTCGTCGTCGAACACCGCGCTCACATCGAACCGGCACACCACCTGCTGCGGATCGATGTGTTCGAACGGCGCCTCCAGCCACTCCCCGGCCTCGGGCGCCTCCTCGGCCGCGGTGACCCAGAGCGTGGAGTCGCCCTCCTCCAGGCCGAACTCCTTGTGCCGGGAGGCGATCTCGTCCGGTTCGAACTCGCCGAAGAGGATGCCCAGCGCCCCCGGGACCGTCCCGGCGGCATCGTCTTCGTCCACGACGTCGTCGTACTCCGCCGCCTCGACCCGCTGGGCCTGCGCCAGCAGCCGCTGGGGTTCCGCCACGGTGTAGTCGCGGCGGATCAGCACACTGATCGCGTTCGGCTCCTCCGGGCCCGCGTACGGCGGCAGCGCTTCCTCGGCGCTGGGGATCTCGAAGGGGGTGACCTCGTCGTAGCGGTCGTAGAGCAGTTCGTCGTACGCCTCGGCGGCAGCGGCCAGCTGGTTGAACGCCTCGGACACGGCCGGGTCGTCCTCCCCCGACCTGCGTTCGACCGCGGCGAGATGGCGGTCGAGCGCGGTCTTGACGGCCTCGGCGGCGGCGCGTACCTCGGCAGCGGTGGGCTGCGCAGCATCAGACATAGTGCAGACGCTATCCGTACCGGGCACCAGCCCGCACAATAGATGCGATGCCGGAATACGAATTTGTCGACGTGTACGTACCTCGCGGGGTCTCCCGCAAGGAGGCCACACGTCTGCTGACGGACCATGCCGAGTACGGACACTGGGAGTTGGACCGACTGAGCCTGTTGCGCGACGGCAGCCGCAGGGTGCGGTTGCGCCGACGGATCATCCGCCAAGTGCGCGCGACATGGTGACCGTGATCACAGAATGAGTGTGGACAGCTGAACGGAGCGGGCCCCGCCGGCATGGCGGGGCCCGCTCCGTTCCGGGTCAGACCCTGGCGCGCGCCTTGCGGTAGAGCACCGCGCCCGCGAGCAGCGCGCCCGCGCCGGCCGGGAGGGCGACGCCGAGCGGCACCTCACTGCCCGTGTGGGCGAGCTGGGCCGTGCCCACGGGCTGGCCGGAGCGGCCCACCTGGGCCTCGACCTGGGACGTACCGTGCGTCCCGGAACCGCCGTTGCCGGTCTGGGAGCCGCTGCCGGTGCCGGGGTGGTCCGGATTGCCGGGCTTACCGGACTCCCCCGGATGACCCGGCTGCCCAGGCTCACCGGGCTTCCCCGGCTGGCCAGGCTCCCCCGGCTTCCCCGGATGACCGGGCTCCCCCGGCTTCCCCGGATGGCCGGGCTCCCCCGGGTGCCCGGGATGCCCCGGGTGACCAGGGTGCCCCGGCTTCCCGGGCGGATTGCCGTACCCGCCTTCATTGGCGCAGTCGTTCCCCACCGCGGCGTTCCCCACCCCGATGACGTCGACGCTGTTGCCGCACACGTTCACCGGGACGTCGATCGGCACCTGCACAGTGTTGCCGGAGCCGACACCCGGCGATCCGCCGGTGTGGCCGCCCGCGTGCGAGCCGCCGTGGTGACCCCCCGGGGCGCCGCCGTGGTCGGCGCACTTGTTGCCCACCGACGGGTTCAGGAGCCCGACGACGTTCACGGTGTTGCCGCAGATGTTCACCGGCGCGTGCACGGGCACCTGCACCGTGTTGCCGGACAGTACGCCGGGTGAGCCCCCGGCGGAGCCGGCCGCGCCCGAGTCGGCGTGTGCGTAGCCGCCCGCGGCGGCGATGACACCGGTCGCGGCGGCCATGGTCATCAGGCCCTTGCGCGTGCCCTGTCGCATGCTGAGATCCCCCCTGCCTTCCCTGTCTTCGATCCGTGAAGACCGGTCGGCCCCGGAGCGCATGGCGCGCGCTCCGAGGCCGACGGCTCGTAAAAGACGCCCCTCAGGGAGCCGGCGTCACTTGTTGACGCAGGCGTTGCCGAAGGCGGGGTTCAGGAGCCCGATCACGTTGATCGTGTTGCCGCACACGTTCACCGGGACGTGCACGGGCACCTGGATGACGTTGCCGGAGACGACGCCCGGGGAGTGCACGGCGGCACCCTGGGCACCGGAGTCGGCGACGGCCAGGCCCGCGCCCGCGAGAACCAGCCCACCGGTGGCAGCCGCAGCAGCGACGACCTTCTTGATCATTCTTCCTCCTAGTTGGCAATGCGACCCCAAGGCGCGGGGTCACATCGGATGTAACGAGGAGGGACTGATGAAGCTACGAGCCTATCGTCGCATTCACCCTTCTCAGTCGATCTCGTACGGCTGCCCGATTACCCGGGTGCGCGCCCCGGGCGGGGCCCGGACTCAGGACGCGTCGATGAAGCGGTCGAGCACCCGCACACCGAACTGCAGGCCGTCCACCGGCACCCGCTCGTCGACGCCGTGGAACATGCCGGCGAAGTCCAGCTCCGGCGGCAGCTTCAGCGGCGCGAAGCCGAAGCCGCGGATGCCGAGGTCGTCGAAGGACTTGGCGTCGGTACCGCCGGAGAGCATGTACGGGATCGCCTTGGCGGTCGGGTCCTCGGCGAGCAGGGCGGCCTGCATGGCCTCGACCAAGGCGCCGTCGAAGGTGGTCTCGACTGCCTTGTCCGCGTGCACGTCCTCGCGGCGGACCTTCGGGCCGAGCAGCCGGTCGAGGTCGGCGAGGAACTCCTCCTCGTGGCCGGGCAGGAACCGTCCGTCGATGTGCGCGGTGGCCTCGCCCGGGATGACGTTGACCTTGTAGCCGGCGGTCAGCTGGGTGGGGTTGGCGGTGTTGCGCAGGGTCGCGCCGATGAGCTTGGCGATGCCGCCGAGCTTGGCGAGGGTGGACTCCATGTCCTCCGGGTCCAGCTCGGTGCCGAGCGCGTCGCCCAGTTCGTCGAGGAAGGCCCGGGTGGTCTTGGTGACCCGGACCGGGAACGTGTGCCGGCCGACCCGGGCGACGGCCTCGGAGAGCTCGGTGATGGCGTTGTCCCGGTGGATCATCGAGCCGTGCCCGGCGGTCCCGGCCACGGTCAGCTTCATCCAGTGCATGCCCTTCTCGGCCGTCTGGATCAGGTAGAGCCGCCGCTGCTCGTTCACGGTGAAGGAGAAGCCGCCGACCTCGCTGATCGCCTCGGTGACGCCCTCGAACAGCTCGGGGTGGTTGTCGACCAGGTAGCGGGCGCCGTACGTGCCGCCGGCCTCCTCGTCGGCGAGGAAGGCGACGACGACGTCCCGCGGGGGCCGGCGCCCGCTGCGCAGCCGGTCGCGGACGACCGCCAGCGTCATGGCGTCCATGTCCTTCATGTCGACGGCCCCGCGTCCCCACACACAGCCGTCGGCGATCTCACCGGAGAACGGGTGGTGGGTCCAGTCGACCGCGTTGGCCGGTACGACGTCCAGGTGGCCGTGGATGAGCAGCGCGGGCCGGGACGGGTCCTCGCCCTCGATGCGGGCCACCGTGGAGGCGCGGCCGGGGTGGGACTCGTAGATCTTCGGCTCCAGCCCGACCTCGGCGAGCTTCTCGGCGACCCACTCGGCGGCCTTGCGCTCGCCGGGGCCGGAGTGGTCGCCGTAGTTGCTGGTGTCGAACCGGATCAGCTCGCGGCAGAGGTCCACGACCTCGTCCTCGCCGGTGACGGTCCTGGCCGTGTCCGTCTCGCTCACGCTGCTTCCTCCCACTGTCACTGCTGGTGGTCCCTGTCATCCTCTCTCCGGTGCCGCCCCGGGCCCAAGACCGGTCCCGGCCCGTCACACGCCGTTCACGCGCGAGCGGCCCCGGAACGGGGGTGATCAGGCACCCTCGAAAGCCTGGTAATGTTTCCTTCGTCGCCGCGAGGGAGACCCCGCCGGGGAAACCTCGCACGACAGACACCTTGTCCGGGTGGCGGAATGGCAGACGCGCTAGCTTGAGGTGCTAGTGCCCTTTATCGGGCGTGGGGGTTCAAGTCCCCCCTCGGACACCAGTGAGGCCCCTGCTCGGCAGGGGCCTTTCGCGTGCCCCGGCGCCGCTTCCTAGACTTGAGGGGTGGCCCGTCGCAACGACGAGGTCGAGGCGCTCCTCCAGGAGTACGCCGATCTCATCGCGATCACCGGAGGCGACGCGTTCAAGGCGCGCGCCTACGAGAAGGCGGCGCGGGCGATCGGCGGGTATCCGGTGGACGTCTCGACGCTGGACGCGGACGGGCTGCGGGAGATCCCGAACGTGGGCCGGTCGATCGCCGAGAAGGTGGCCGAGTATCTGCGCACGGGCACGATGGCCGTGGTGGAGGAGCGCCGGGCGAAGATCCCGGCGGGGGTGCGGGAGCTGATCACGATCCCGACCCTCGGGCCGAAGAAGGCGCTGCGGCTCTACGAGGACCTGCACATCTCCTCGGTGAGCGAGCTGGCAGCGGCCATCGAGGCGGACGCGCTGGCCGATCTGAAGGGCTTCGGCGAGAAGACGCAGGAGAACATCCGGCACGGGATCGAGCTGCTCCAGCGGGCGGGCGCGCGGGTGCCGCTGTCGCTGGCGCTGGACACCGCCGAGGAGATCGTCGCCGAACTGTCCGCCGTGCCGGGCTGCGAGCGCTGCGCGTACGCCGGTTCGCTGCGCCGGATGCGGGAGACCGTCGGCGATCTGGACGTGCTGGTCTCGGCGCGGCGGTCGGCGCCGTTCATGGACGCGCTGTGCGAGCTGCCGGTCACCGCGGAGGTGATCGCGCGGGGCACGAAGAAGACGTCGGTGCGCACCGGCAAGGGGCTCCAGCTGGATCTGCGGGTGGTGCCGCCGGAGTCGTGGGGTGCCGCGTTGCAGTACTTCACCGGGTCCAAGGCGCACAACATCCGTACCCGGACCATCGCCGTGCACCAGGGGCTGAAGCTCTCCGAGTACGGCGTGTTCGACACCGGGAGCGGGGAGTCGGTGGCGTCCCGCACCGAGGAGGAGGTGTACGCGCGGCTCGGCCTGCCGTGGATCCCGCCGACGCTGCGCGAGGACCGCGGGGAGATCGAGGCGGCGCTGGGCGACGGGCTGCCCGAGGTGGTGACCGAGCGGGACATCCGCGGCGACCTGCACACGCACACCGATCTCACGGACGGCCTGGCCTCGCTGGAGGTGATGGTGGAGGCCGCCGCCGGGCGCGGTCACGCGTACTACGCGGTCACCGACCACGCGCCGAACCTGTACATGCAGCGCATGACGGACGAGAAGATCCTCGCCCAGCGGGAGCGGCTGCGGGAGCTGGACGGCACCCGGCACCGGATGCGGCTGCTGCACGGCACCGAGCTGAACATCGGTCCGGACGGGGAGGTGGACTGGCCGGAGGAGTTCCTGGCCGGTTTCGATCTGTGCGTGGCCTCGCTGCACTCCCACTTCGACCTGGGCCGGGCGGCGATGACGCGGCGGCTGGTGCGGGCCTGTGAGCATCCGTACGTCAACATCATCGGGCATCCCACGACCCGGCTGATCGGGAAACGGCCGGGGGTCGACGCCGACTGGGACGAGGTGTTCGCGGCCTGCGCGCGCACCGGCACCGCGCTGGAGGTCAACGCCCAGCCGGACCGGCTGGACCTGCGGGACGAGGACATCCTGCGGGCCCGGGAGCACGGGGTGAAGTTCGCCGTGAACAGCGACGCGCACTCCGTCCCGCACCTCGCGCAGCTGCGCTACGGCGTGGCCACCGCGCAGCGCGGCTGGCTCACCGGGGAGGAAGTGATCAACACCTGGACGCTGACCCGGCTGCGGAGGTTCCTGCGCAAGGGCGGGCGTACCTGAGCGTCCGGGGTCACCGCAGCGCCCGTACCGTGAGCGTGCCGCCGTCGCCGTGCTCGACGCGGGTGCCGAGGGGGCGGGCGTAGCCGTCGAGGACCGTGCGCAGCCAGGCGGTGTCCTCGGCGGAGGCGGGCTCCAGTCGCAGCCGGCGCGCCTGGAGGGGCACCATGCGCAGACCGGTCAGCCGGCCGGTGCCGGGCTCGGCCGACGCCAGGTACAGCAGCCGCAGGTCGTCGCGGTAGCGCTCGTAGCCGCCGATGCCCTCGTAGTCGTCGACGAGGTCGCCGCAGCCGTACAGGACGAGCCGGTCCCGGTAGACCTCCGGTGGGCGCGGGTGGTGGGAGGAGTGCCCGTGAACGATGTCGACGCCCGCGTCGATCAGCGCGTGGGCGAAGCGGATCTCGTCGCGGGAGGCGGTGTAGCCCCAGTTGGGGCCCCAGTGGACGGACGCGACGACGAGGTCGCCGGGCCGCCGCCCGGTGCGCCGCAGGCGGTCGGCGAAGTCCTTCGCCGCGGCGGTGGTCGGCGCGGTGACGAGGGCCACGCCGGGGCGTTCGGCGGTGGCGGCCCAGCTGTGCGGGATGCCGCTGGACGGCATGCCGAAGGCGAAGACCAGGACGCGTCCGCCCTGTCGCAGCGGGACGGCCGCCGGGCGCCAGGCCGCGTCCGCGTCCCGGCCCGCCCCGGCGGTGCGCAGTCCGGCGGCGGCGAGGGAGCCGAGGGTCTCCGCGAGGCCGGACGGACCGAAGTCGAGCACGTGGTTGTTGGCGAGGACGCAGACGTCGGGGCGGACGGCGGCGAGGCAGGGCAGGTTGCCCGGGTGCATCCGGTAGTGGACGCCCTTGCCGGGTGCGAAGTCACCGTCCCGGGTGACAGCGGTCTCCAGGTTGACGACCCGTACGTCCGGGGCGGCACGCTCCAGGACGGGCAGTGCCTCGCCCCAGGGCCAGGCGGGGTCCACGGGCCGGGGTACCGGTCCGTTCGCGGTCTCCGCCAGGGCCACGTAGTCGCGGGCGTCGCGGACGCACTCCTCGCGCAGGGCCGGATCGCCGGGGTGCGGGAGGATCTGGTCGACGCCCCGGCCGAGCATGACGTCACCGGCGAGGAACAGGGTGACGTCGTTCTCGCCCATGGCGGGGCCTATACGTGCGCGGGTGCCATGTGGTCCGTGAACCAGTCACGTGCCAGCTCGGTCACCCGTTCCAGCGTGCCGGGCTCCTCGAAGAGGTGGGTGGCGCCGGGGACCACCTCCAGGCGGTTCTCGCACCGCAGCCGTGCCTGCGCGTCCCGGTTGAGTGCGAGGACCTGCCGGTCGGCGCCGCCGACGACGAGCAGGGTGGGTGCCGTCACGGCGGCCAGCCGGGGTCCGGCGAGATCGGGCCGGCCGCCGCGGGAGACGACGGCGGCGGGGCGGGCGCCGGGGTCGGCGGCGGCCCACAGGGCGGCGGCCGCGCCGGTGCTGGCGCCGAAGAAGCCGATGGCGAGCCCTTCGGTGCCGGGTTCCTCGCGCAGCCAGCGGGTGGCGTCCAGCAGCCGTCCGGCCAGCAGGGCGATGTCGAACACGTTGCCCCGGTCGGCCTCCTCCGCGTCGGTGAGCAGGTCGAACAGCAGGGTGCCGAGGCCGGCCCGGTGCAGCCCCTCGGCGACGAACCGGTTGCGCGGGCTGTGCCGGCTGCTGCCACTGCCGTGCGCGAAGGCCACGACGCCGGTGGCGTCCTCGGGCACGGTGAGCCGTCCGCCCAGCCGGGCGCCGCCGGCGGTCACCGTCACCTCCCGGTCGGTGGAGCCGGCGCCCGCGGTGTGCCGGTGCCTGCTCGCGGCCCGGCGCAGACAGGCGGTGACCTCCTCGTCGTCGACCTGGGCGAAGTCGGCGTAGAACTGGCCGACCGCGGCGAAGTGCCACGGGG
This sequence comes from Streptomyces sp. NPDC017676, assembly GCF_044329325.1. Taxonomy (NCBI): domain Bacteria; kingdom Bacillati; phylum Actinomycetota; class Actinomycetes; order Kitasatosporales; family Streptomycetaceae; genus Streptomyces; species Streptomyces sp. NPDC017676. The sequence goes on from NZ_JBIRJA010000005.1 coordinate 353,520, forward strand.
TGTCCAGGCAGACGAGTTCGTCGGCGTCCCCGCCGAGGCGCCGGGCGAAGTCCCGGGGGGCCACGGGGACGGCCAGCACGATGCGTGCGGCGTCCCGGGCGCGGGCGATCCGGCAGGCGGCCCGCGCGGTGGAGCCGGTGGCCACGCCGTCGTCCACGACGACGGCGGTCCGTCCGGCGACGGAGACGGGGGGTGCGGCGCCCCGGTAGCGCGCGGCCCGTTGCTCCAGCACCCGGCGCTCGCGTTCCTCGACCCGGGCGAGGTCGTCGGTGGAGACCCCGGTGCCGCGCAGCACCTCCTGGTTGATCACGCGTACGCCGTCCTCGCCGATCGCGCCCATGCCCAGCTCGGGCTGGTACGGCACGCCCAGTTTCCGCACCAGGCAGACGTCCAGGGGCGCGTCGAGCGCCTCGGCGACCTCGGCGGCGACCGGCACCCCGCCCCGTGGGAGCCCGAGCACGACGACGTCCTGGCCCCTGAGGTACTCCAGGCGTTCGCCCAGTCTGCGTCCCGCTTCGAGGCGGTTCGTGAAGTGCACGACGGGCTCCTTCACTCCCGTGGCTGCCACAGCGGCGCCAGGGCGTCCGTGTCGGCGGCTCCGGTCGCCTTCATGTCGCCGTCGGCGGCGCGCAGCAGCATGCGGCCCATGGCGATGAGCGCGCGCCCGGCAGCGAGTTCGTCGCCGATCTCCGGCATCGCCCGGTCGTAGGGGTTGCGGCGGGCCTCCGCGTGGCTCTCGATGACGTTGTCACCGGTGTCGAGGATGATCCGGGCCGTGGTGTCGGGATCGTGCTCCGACAGGTACAGGTTCAGCCGCCATTCCTTGACGGCGGGACGGCTGTTCAGGGGTCCGGTCATCGTGAAAGCCACCTCGCTCCGCGGATCGTGCCGCCGACGGGCCGCCGGTCCGTCGTGGCTGGTCGCGCAGTTCCCCGCGCCCTCGGAGGGGCGCTCCAGTCCGGCACTTCCACTGTGCACCCGACCCGCGGCGGACGCCTCCCCTGCCGCGGGCAGAATGGGGGCCATGACCTCGCGCACCTGCCCCTGCGGGCTTCCCCGGTCCTACGACGCCTGCTGCGGCCGTTTCCACGCGGGCCCGGCGACCGCGCCGACGGCCGAGTTGCTGATGCGCTCGCGGTACAGCGCGTTCGTCAAGGGGGACGCGGGGTATCTGCTGCGCACGTGGCATCCGCGGACCCGGCCCGCGCGGCTGGACCTCGACCCGCGGATGCGGTGGACGGGGCTGGAGATCCTGGACACCGCCGACGGGTCCGCCTTCCACAGCACGGGCACGGTGACGTTCCGCGCCTCCTACCGGGGCGGCTCGCTGTACGAGCGGAGCCGGTTCGAGCGGGTGGACGGGGCGTGGGTGTACGTGGACGGGGAGTTCCCGGGCGAGTAGCGGGAAGGGGCGTGTCCCGGTGACAGGCCGGGCGGCCCGTGGGGAGTCCCGCTGCCCGGCGCGTTCCGCGGCGGCGCACGCGGGAGACTCCTGGTGCCTGGCCGGTCGCCTCGCGCTCTGCCGGGGGCTACGGCTCAGGACCCCGGGTCCGCGTCGCTGCCTGCGAGGCGTCGGGTGAGCGCGTCGCGCAGGGCCGCTCGTGAGCTGACGCGGAGTTTGGGGAAGAGCCGGTACAGGTGGGTGCCCACCGTGCGGGGGGACAGGAAGAGCAGTTCGCCGATCTGCTTGTTGGACAGCCCTTCGGCGGCCAGGAGAGCGATCTTCGTCTCCTGCGCGGTCAGTCCGGCGGACGGGGTGGGGTCGGCGGCCGTACCGGGCCAGGGCCGGCCGGCTGCCCGGAGTTCCTCGGCGGACCTCGCCGCCCAGGGGGCGGCACCCAAGCGCTCGAAGGTCTCCCATGCGGCGCGCAGGTGGTGGCGGCCTTCGGCGACCCTGCGCAGTCGTCGCAGGCGTTCGCCGTAGAGGAGCCGCACGCGGGCGTGGTCGAAGGGCCAGTCCCGGGCGCCGGGTGAGTCGATGGCCTCCTGGAACAGGAGCAGGGCTTCGGTGTCGGGGGCCACGAGGGCGCGCGCGGCTCGGGTGAGCATCGAGAGGCGGGGTGAGACGGCTTCCGGACCGGCCGCGCGCATGGCACGCACGTGGGCCTCGGCCTGCTCACGGCGGTTGGTGCGCACGGCCGACTCGACCAGGTCCAGGGCGACCCACAGGGCGTGCGGGTTGTACGGGGTGAGCGTGCCCGCGGGGCTGAGGTCGCAGGCGTGGTGGTAGGCGGCCTCGAAGTCGCCCCGGCCGATCGCGCCCAGGGCCCGGACGTGGTGGGCGTAGCGGGCAGCGCCGTGGGCCCGACGCTGGACGGTCACCCGGGTCAGTTCGTCGGCGCAGGCGGTCCAGGCGGTCGCGTCGCCGCGTACGGCGCCGAGGAGAGCCGTGTGGAAGAGGAAGTACCAGCTGGTGAATTCGTAACCGTGGGCCTTGGCCAGGGCCAGTCCCTCCGCGGCGAGGCGCCGGCCCTCCTCCCAGCGCCCGGTGACGAAGTCGTCGAGGCAGAGGTGCATGAATCCGGCCAGGGCGCCGGCGGCAGCGCCACCGGTCCGGCCGCTGTGGATCAGCCGCCGGGCACCGGCCCTGCCGTCGGCCAGCAGGTCGAGGTACGTGGCGGCGGTGTTGACCCGGAGGAGGCTGTCGGGGTGCGATGTGGCGTCCTGGCGCCGGATCAGTTCCGCCACACGCTGTCGGGTGCGCGCCGGTGCACGGGCGGGGTCGGGGAAGGCCTGGCGCAGGAGGAGGAGCTCGTGCGGCGGCTCGGGGACCAGCCGGTCGATCGCTTCGAGGAGCGGCGGCCAGAACTCCTCCCGGCCGGCCCACCAGCAGATGGTCAGCAGCGTGGACAGGGCATCGATCAGTTCGCCGTCTGTGGCGTCGTAGCCGTGGGAGCCTTCCTCGATCGCGTCCACGACCAGCCGGTGTGCCGTCTCGATGACGCCGTCGCCTTCGACGAGGAGGAGGGCGGCGGCCGCCGCGGCGTGCAGGGCCCCGCCGTTCTCGGGGGCGATCGTGCGGGCCTGACGCAGGAGGTCCGCCGCGCTGTCCAGCTCACCACTGGCGCCGGCGCCGAGGTAGGCGGCCGCAGCGAGCCGTCGGCTGCGCTCGGCGGGGCGTGGGCTGAGGTGTGCGGCACGGACGAGAGCGGCGACCGCGTCCGTGGCGTCTCCCCGGTGCGTGGCGCGGCGGGCGGCCTGCTCCAGCAGTCCCGCGACTGTTTCGTCGGGGGCGACGGATGCCTCGGCCAGGTGCCAGGCCCTGCGTTCGGGGTCGCTCACGAGGTCTGCCAGGGCGCGGTGTGCCCGGCGCCGCTCGACGTGGGTCGAGGATGCGACGACGGCCGACCGGATCAGTGGGTGGCGGAAGATGACTCGGTGGGCCTCGTGGTCCACCTCGACCAGTTTCGCGGTCTCGGCGGCTCGTAGCACGGTCCATGCCGCGAGGCCTCCCGGACGTCGCGGCACGTGCGTGTCACCGTCGCCCGCCAGAGCCGCCATCAGCAGGGCGTCTCTCGTCGTGGCGGGCAGCCGCGTGAGGCGCGCGGTGACCAGCGCCTCGATGCCCTCCAGCAGGGGCACCACCTTCGGGAGCGTCCCGCCGGGCGAAGGCCGGACGGTATCGCCCCCGGCACCTGGTTCCAGGAGGGCCAGCGGGCTGCCCACCGTCCTGGCCAGCACCTGCCGTCTGGTCCGGGGGGCCATGGCCGGGAAGGCCTCGCGCAGGAGGCGGTCCGCGGATTCCTCGTCACCGGGCCGTACCAGCACTCCTGCCGGGGGAGCGGCCGTAGCGCCGGTCGGGTACTCCGCAAGCTCAGGCGTGAGGAGTTCGAGCGCTGTCGCGGTCCGCCCGGAGAGCCGGGGCAGCTCGTCGGCGCTGAGGAGGAGCGGGTGCTCCTCGGCCTCGTGGCGCAGCACGACCAGGCGGGCGCGGGCGGTGACCGCGCCGTCGTCCGGGACGGGACCGGGGCACAGACCGAGGGCCAGCAGGAACGCGCTGCGCCGCTCGTCGTCCAGACCGGAGAGGGACATCTGCACGGGGGCGCCCCGGGTGCCGGCCATCTCGACTTCCGTCATGTTCATCGCTCTGCCTTTGCCTTCGGAACTGATGAAGGAGATCGTCAAGACGAACGGATCCAAGAAGGAATCCGCAGTGATCCTGGCATTCAGGGCTTGTCCGGCACATCGCACAACGGGCAAGGGTTCCGCCGTCCACCCCTGCGATATCAACGTGTCACGCAGAGTGTTCGCGCGCCCGGACCAGACGGGTGAGTTCGGCACGTGACGTGATGCCGAATTTGGTGAAGACGTGACGCAGGTGCGTGCTCACGGTGTGCGGCGAGTTCTCCAGGCGCTGGGCGACCTGCCGGTTCGTCAGCCCTTGGGCCACCAGCCGGATCACCTCGACCTCGGACGCGGTCAGCTCCGGCCATCCCTTGACGGACCCCCTGGACGTCGTACGACGCCGGGGCGCCCCCACCGCCCGCAGCCGGCGACGGACCCGCGCCGCCTCCCGCTCGGCACCCGCCTCGGTGTACAGGTCGAGCGCCCTGTCGAGGAAGGGCACGGCGTCCACGGCACGGACAGCGGTCATCTTGCGTCCTACGTCCTCCAGCGCCGACGCACGGGGAAGCAGGCGGGGAGTGTCCCGGTAGAGATCGGCGGCCCGCAGCAGCAGGGCCAGATCGTTGTCGAACAGGCCACGGGCGTGGGCAGCCGCTGCCGTGAGGATCGCAAACCGCGGGTTGAGGGCCGCCCGGCGCACCGCGATCTCCGCCGCGGATGCCGCGCGGTCCACCGCTCCCGCCCGCAGGGCCATGCGGACGAAGACGGGAAGGTCGGCCGGATCATCAGGGCTGGCCAGGGAGGGGCCGTCCTGGTCGAACGTGCTCACCGCCTCGTCCAGGACGTCCATCGCCTCATCGGGACGGCCTTCGGCGTCGGCCACCAGCGCGATCAGCCACGAGCCGGCGTTGCGCACGAGGACCGCCGGAGCGCCCAGCATCCGCTTGGCCTCCTCCGCGTACCGCCTGGCCGCTTCCAGGTCGTTCCGGTACACGGCGGCACGGCCCAGCGAGTACAGCAGGGTGGCGTCGGCGAAGTCGCCCGGACCCAGGTCGTCGAACATGGTGCCCGCGGCCTCGGCCTCGACCTGCGCCTCTTCCAGCCGTCCCGCGTCGAGCAGGACCCGGGAGCGGTTCGTGCGCCACAGATACGTGGCCGCCGCCTGGCCTTGCCGCTGGGTCTCGCGCATACCGGCTTCGGACTCGGCGAGCGCCTCCGGGGACCGGCCCGCGGCGTTGAGCAGGAACGTCTTCCACAGGGCCTCCGGCACCCACAGCGAATGCCCTATCCCGACCTCGGCCGCCAAGGCCGCGGCCCGGTCGGCGAGTTCGAACGCTGAGGTCCAGTCCAGCCGGTAGAACCGCACCACCGAGTCGACGGCGATCGCCGTGGCCCAGGCCGCCTTGGCCCGTGCCCGTTCGGCGACCGCGAGCGCCTCGGTCACGGCTTCGGCCGTCGCCTCCATGTCGCCCACCATGGACAGGTTCAGACACCGCAGTGCCAGCAATTCGGCGCGCAATGTCTCCGGGATGCCGGCGAGTGCGGCCCCCGCGCGGGCCTGCTCGGCCGCCTCCGTGAAGCTGTACTGGCTCGACACACGGGCCAGACCGAGTCGTAGCCGTGCCTCGGCCTCCGGTTCCCGCTCCCCCGGCAGCGCGGTCGCGGCGAGGAGCCTGGCCTCGGCCGTCTGCCCCGCCTGCCAGAGGAGAAGCACGGTCTCGGCGAGGATCGCGGGCCGTTCGGGGTCCTGCCCGGCCGTGAGATCCAGGGCCCGGCGGCTCAGCTCCGCGGCCGACGCGGGAGCGGTCGCGGAGAGTTCCCCGGCAGCCGCCCGCAACAGCCGGACGGCCGTCCGGTCGCCCGGCTCCGCGCTGTCCAGGAGCAGGGCGGCGACCTCCGTCAGCGGTGCGGCGCGCTGGAGCAGGGCGTCGGCGGCACTGCGGCGCAGCGCCGTGCGCACCGCTGCGGGCACGCCGCTCTCGACGGCCTCGCGGATCAGGTCATGGCGGAAGTGGAGGCGGCCACCGTGCTCGAACAGCAGATCGGCGTCGAGCAACTCCCGCACCGGCCCGATCAGTGCCGCCACCGGGCGGCCGAGCAGTTCGGCGAGCAGTCCGATGGCGACGCTGCGGCCCACCGCGGCGGCGGTCTGCACCACGTCCTGGGCCGGTGCGCCGAGTCTGTCGAGACGCTGTCGCACGGACATGTGGAAACCGGTGGGGAGCCGGTCGGCGGTCATCCGTGCGACGCCGTCCTCGACGATCACTGCGTGCTCGTCCCGCAGACCGCGCACCAGTTCGATGAGGAGCAGGGGAACGCCTTCCGCGCGGCGGGCGGCACGCAACGTCCTCGCGTCGGGCGCCGCTCCGAGCACGTCCTCGGTGATCCTCGCGACCTCGTCGTCGGTCAGGGCAGCGAGAGGGAGGCGGCAGGCACCGGCCTCCAGAAGGCTTTCCAGGGTCGAGCGCACCGTGGGCGTGCAGGCCCCGTCGCGTACGGCCACGATCCACAGGATCGCGTGATCCGCCAGCCGGGCCGGGAGCACGCGCAGCGCCAGGAGCGACATGTCGTCCAGCCACTGGCAGTCGTCCACAGCGATGACCGACGGGGCGTCGAGCGCCGCCCGCTCCAGCGCGTCCTGCAAGCCCTGCAGCAGCCAGAACCGCTGCTCGGGCGCCGCCGCGAGGGCACGCAGCCCTTCCGCGTCGAACAGACGCCTGCCATCGGTCAGCGCTCCGCCCAGCAAGGAACCCAGCGGGACGAACTGACCGTCCGGATCCGCGCCCGCCTGGAACACCTGGATCCCCTGCCGCAGTGCCGCGTCACGGGCCTCCGCCAGGAAACGGGTCTTGCCGCTGCCGGAAGCGCCCTCGACGCAGACGACTCCACCGCGCCCCCGCAGCAGCTCCCTGAAGCGCGTGCGCAGGACGCGCATCTCCGCTTCCCGGCCTCTGAACGGCGGTTGCCGGCTGTCGGCTCGGTCGAGCCCGGACGCTTGCTGGGAACGCTCCATGTGAATCCTTGGGAGAGACGGTGCCGGAGCGGCGACGGCGGGCCGCCGCCCCCTGCGCGGACAGGCACGTGCCGGTCCGGAACTCAGCACTCGGCGAGGTGGGTGATCCGGCCGTGAACGGCACGGGGCCGCGTTCCGGCCGGGCGACGGCGTCCCTGGCACAGGGAAAGGAGAAACGTTTCGTCCGCCACGCCGTCGCAGGGGCCGGTGATCGGAGGGTGCGGCGACATCGACTCGTTCACCTCTCAGTCAGGATGGGAGGCGGGGACGGGCCGGGAGACCCCTCACGGTCGGCCGACGCCTCAGCGTTCAGCAGTGACCGACTGCGTCACTGACGGCCCCATGATGTCCGTGCGGCGGCCCGGAGAGCCGCCGTACGCCCGCAGAGTGCGTTGACAGACACACCCTGTGCGTTGTCGGCGGACTCACGACGGTGACAGGTCGCGACGCGACGCCGGGAGGGCGGCGCCGGCACGATCGGCCCCGAACCCGGTCCGGGACAGCACACCTAGGGCCTCTCGTTCGGCGCCAGGATGTCCAGTTCCTGGAGGGCGCCCACGGTGATCTGCCGGGTCAGTTCCTCCGCGCGGTGCGCGTCGCCGGCGCGGACCGCCTCGGCCACCTGGACGTGCAGGGTGACGGCCGCCGGGTCGGGGTCCTCGAACATGACCTCGTGATGGGTGCGGCCGGCCAGCACCTCCGCGACGACGTCGCCGAGGCGGGCGAACATCTCGTTGCCCGAGGCGGTGAGGACGACCCGGTGGAAGGCGATGTCGTGGACCAGGTACTTCTCCAGCTTGTGGCCGCGTGAGTTGGCCACCATGCCGAGCGCGCACTCGGTGAGCTCGGCGCACTGCTCGGCGGTGGCGTGCTGCGCGGCGAGGCCGGCCGCGACGGGCTCGATCGCGGAGCGCAGCACGGTGAGGGAGCGCAGTTGGTGCGGGCGGTCGGCGCCCGCCAGGCGCCAGCGGATGACCTGCGGGTCGTAGACGTTCCACTCGGCCTTGGGACGGACCGTGACGCCCACCCGGCGGCGGGACTCCACCAGGTGCATGGATTCGAGCACGCGGACCGCCTCGCGCATCACGGAGCGCGACACCTCGAAGTGCTGTGCCAGCTCGTCGGTGCGCAGAACACTGCCCGGCGGGTACTCGCCCGCGGTGATCGCGGGGCCGAGGGCGTCCAGTACGCGGCCGTGCAGCCCCCGGCCCGGTGTGGTCATGCACTCAGCGTACGGCGTGGATCACTGCGACAAAAAGTCAGACTTATATGTCACAGACTCTTGAATTCGTCGTACCTAATGGGTTTCAGTGTGGCGACGCCGCAGTGGCGTCGATGTCGAGGAAGACAGCGAGGCAGTGATGCGAACCCCCCAGGTCGTCGTCGTGATGGGCGTCGCGGGGACGGGCAAGACCACGATCGGTCCCTTGCTCGCCGCGCGGCTGGGCGTCCCGTACGCCGAGGGCGACGACTTCCACCCCCAGGCCAACATCGCCAAGATGTCGGCCGGGATCCCGCTCGACGACGCCGACCGGTGGCCGTGGCTGGAGGCCATCGGGCACTGGGCGCACGGCCGGGCCGGACTGGGCGGGGTGGTCAGCAGCTCGGCGCTGAAGCGGTCGTACCGCGACCGGCTCCGGGCCGTGGCCCCCGGGATCGTGTTCCTGCACCTCACGGGCGACCGGCGGCTGATCGAGGAACGGATGTCGCAGCGTCAGGGGCACTTCATGCCCACCGCGCTGCTGGACTCCCAGTTCGCGACGCTCCAGCCCCTGGAGCCGGACGAGACGGGAGTCGCCGTGGACGTCAGCGGCAGCCCCCAGGAGATCACCGAGCGCGCCGTACAGGCACTCGACCTGCTTCCCGACACCGCGGGCACCGCTCAGTAGCGCCCGTCAGCACACCCCCCGTAACCGCAAGGGAACCCCCGTGACCAGACTCAGCGTCGAGATGCTGGCAGCGGACGCGCCTCCGCCGATCACGTCCGCCGGACACGCCCAGCTGGGCATAGCCGTCCTGGTGGGCATCGCGGTGATCGTCCTGCTCATCACCAAGTTCAAGCTCCATGCCTTCCTGGCGCTGACCATCGGGTCACTGGCGCTCGGGGCGGTCGCCGGGGCACCGCTCGACAAGGCCATCACCAGCTTCACCACCGGGCTCGGCTCCACCGTGGCCGGCGTCGGCGTCCTGATCGCGCTCGGGGCGATCCTGGGCAAGCTGCTCGCCGACTCCGGTGGTGCCGACGAGATCGTGGACACGATCCTCGCCAAGGCCGGCGGGCGCGCCATGCCCTGGGCGATGGTGCTGATCGCCTCCGTGATCGGACTGCCGCTGTTCTTCGAGGTCGGCATCGTGCTGCTGATCCCGGTCGTGCTGATGGTCGCCAAGCGCGGCAACTACTCCCTGATGCGCATCGGCATCCCGGCGCTCGCCGGCCTGTCCGTGATGCACGGCCTGATCCCGCCGCACCCCGGCCCGCTGGTCGCCATCGACGCGGTCAAGGCCAACCTGGGCGTGACCCTGGCGCTCGGCATCCTGGTCGCCATCCCGACGGTGATCATCGCCGGTCCGCTGTTCTCCAGGGTCGCGGCCCGCTGGGTGGACGTGCCGGCGCCCGACCGGATGCTGCCGCAGCGCGCCTCGGAGCAGCTTGAGCGCCGTCCGGGCTTCGGCGCGACGCTGGCCACCGTGCTGCTGCCGGTGGTGCTGATGCTGGCCAAGGCGCTGGTGGACATCGTCATCGACGACGCCACGGACACGACCCAGCGCGTCTTCGACGTCGTCGGTTCGCCGCTGATCGCCCTGCTCGCCGCCGTGATCGTCGGCTTCTTCACGCTGGGCCGGCCCGCCGGGTTCACCAAGGACCGGCTCCAGCAGACCGTCGAGAAGGGCCTCATGCCCATCGCCGGCATCCTGCTGATCGTGGGCGCGGGCGGCGGCTTCAAGCAGACGCTGATCGACTCGGGCGTGGGCCAGATGATCCTGGACGTCTCCAAGGACTGGTCGATCCCGGCACTGCTGCTGGCCTGGCTGATCGCGGTGGCCATCCGGCTGGCGACCGGCTCGGCGACGGTGGCGACGGTCTCGGCGGCCGGTCTGGTCGCGCCGCTCGCGGCCGACATGTCGACCACGCACACGGCCCTGCTCGTCCTGGCCATCGGCGCGGGCTCGCTGTTCTTCAGCCATGTCAACGACGCCGGTTTCTGGCTGGTGAAGGAGTACTTCGGGCTGAGCGTCGGGCAGACCGTGAAGACCTGGTCGGTGATGGAGACGATCATCTCGGTGGTCGCCGGCGGCCTGGTCCTGCTCCTCTCCCTGATCATCTAGGGGTACGACGGTGACGGCTCACCCCCTCTTCGACATCAGCGGCCGTACGGCGCTGGTCACCGGGTCCAGCCGGGGCATCGGCCTCGCGCTGGCCCGGGGCCTGGCCGAGGCCGGCTGCACGGTGGTCCTCAACGGGCGCGACCCCGGCCGGCTGGCCGAGGCCGCGGCGGGCCTTCCCGGTGCGGTGCGTACGGCGGTGTTCGACGTGACCGACGGTCCGGCCGTGGCCGCCGGGATCGCGGACGTCGAGGAGCGGGTGGGCCCGCTCGACATCCTGGTCAACAACGCGGGCATGCAACTGCGCGCCCCGCTGCTTCAGTTCGCGGACGCCGACTGGCACCGCATCCTGGACACCAACCTCACCAGCGCGTTCCTCGTCGGCCGGGAGGCCGCCCGGCGGATGACGGCACGCGGTCACGGCAAGATCATCAACATCTGCTCGTTGCAGAGCGAGGTGGTCCGCCCCGGGATCGCGCCGTACGCGGCGACCAAGGGCGCGCTGAAGATGCTCACCAAGGGCATGTGCGCCGACTGGGGGCCGTACGGCATCCAGGTCAACGGCCTCGGCCCCGGCTACATCGAGACCGAGTTGACCCGGCCCCTGGTCGAGGACGAGGAGTTCAGCGCGTGGGTGCGCCGCCGCACCCCCGCCGGGCGCTGGGGCCGTACCGAGGACCTGGTGGGCGGGCTGCTCTTCCTGGCCTCGCCCGCGGCGGACTTCGTCGGCGGGCAGGTGCTGTACGTCGACGGCGGCATGACGAGCGTGCTGTGAAAGGGGCGGCGGGCGTGCTGGGGTGTGTGATCCACGGGGCCGGCGATCTGCGGGTGGCGGAGCTGACACCTCCTCAGCCCGGGCCCGGCGAGGCGCTGGTGGCGGTCCGGTACGGCGGGGTGTGCGGGTCCGACCTGCACTACTGGCGGCACGGCGGGGTCGGGGACTTCCGGCTCCGCGAGCCGATGGTGCTCGGGCACGAGGTGGTCGGCACGGTGGTGTCCTACGGCCCCGGAGCCACCGGTCCCGCTCCGGGTACGGCGGTCGCCGTGCACCCGGCCACGCCGTGCGGGGCGTGCCCGGAGTGCGCCGGCGGACGGGCGAACGTGTGCCGCGACACGCGGTATCTGGGCAGTGCGGCGCGGTTTCCGCATGTGCAGGGCGGTTTCGCCGGTCGAGTGGCCGTTCCCGCCGGCCAGTTGAGGGCGCTGCCGGACGGGCTCGGGCCGCGCCGGGCCGCGCTGGCCGAGCCCCTGTCGGTGGCGCTGCACGCGGTGCGGCGGGCCGGGGAGGTGGCCGGACGTCATGTGCTGGTCACCGGGGCCGGGCCGATCGGGTGCCTGGTCGTCGCGGCGGCCAGGGCGGCGGGCGCGGCGCGGGTGACGGTGACCGACCTGGTGCCCGAGGCGCTGGGGTACGCGGCCGTCGCCGGTGCCGACACGCTGGTGCGGGCAGATGATCCGGACGATCCCGGGTGGCCGGCGGAGGTGGATGTGGCCGTGGAGGCGTCGGGGGTGGCCGCCGGCCTGGACACCTGTCTGCGGCGGGTGCGGCGCGGGGGTGTGGTCGTCCAGCTCGGGATGCTGCCGGCCGGGCGGACGCCGTTCGCGGGGAACCTGGTGGTGAGCCGGGAGATCGAACTGCGGGGCGCGTTCCGGTTCGACGCCGAGTTCGACGACGCGCTGGAACTGCTCGCCGCCCGGGGCGAGTTCGACGGGCTGATCAGTTCCGTGGTCCCCGTGACGGAAGCGGAGTCCGCGTTCGCGCTGGCCGCCGACCGGGGGCGGTCCTGCAAGGTGCTGCTGGAGTTCTGAGCGGGACAGGGGCTACGGGCGCCAGAGCGGGTGTTCCCGGTCCGCCCACTGCTCGCTCACCGTTCCCGTCCGCAGCCCCCGCCTCGCCTCCGGGTCGCCCAGGGCCATGCCGATGTGGCCGGCCAGGACCACGCCGATCGTCAGGGCCAGCCAGTCGTGGACGAAGGTCGCCGAGGTGCGCCACATCAGCGGGGTGAGACGGGTGAACCACATCATCAGGCCGGTACCGAGCATGACCAGGGTCGCGCCGGCGATCCACGCGGCGTAGACCTTCTGCCCCGCGTTGAACTTGCCCGCGGGGCGCGAGCCGTGACGCCGGTCGCGGCGCAGCGCGGCGCGCAGCCAGACCCGGTCGTGCGGGCCGAAGCGGTTGAGGAAGCGCAGGTCGGCGCGGAAGGCACGGGAGGCCAGGCCCAGCAGGACCGGCACGGGCAGCGCGAGCCCCGCGCACTCGTGCACCCGGACGACCAGTTCCCGGCGGCCGACCAGGACCGCCAGTTGCGGGATGTAGAGGACGGCCGCGGTCACCACGCAGACGCCCATCAGCGCGGCCGTCGCGCGGTGCACCCAGCGTTCGGCGCGGGTGAAGCGGTGGACGCGGGCGCCCGGCGGGGCCGGGGTCTCAGCTCGTAGGCTCATCGTCGCGTCCGTTCGAGCGGCCGACCCAGGCGTCGACGTCGTAGCCGAGGTCCTCCCAGTAGCCCGGCTTCACCCGGTCGGTGACGGTGATGCCGGAGAGCCACTTGGCGGACTTGTAGAAGTACATGGGGGCGACGTAGAGGCGGACCGGACCGCCGTGGTCGTGGCCGATGTCCTTGTCCTGCATGCGCAGGGCGACCAGCACGTCCGGGCGGCGCGCCTGGTCGAGGGTGAGGCTCTCGGTGTAGGTGCCGTCGAAGCAGGTGAAGCGGAGCGCCTTGGCGGAGGAGCGGACGCCCGCGGCGTCGAGCAGGTGGGACAGGCGTACGCCCTCGAAGGGGGTGCCGGGGACCCGCCAGCCGGTGACGCACTGGACGTCCTTGACCAGCCGGGTCTGCGGCAGGGCGCGCAGCTCGTCGAGGGTGTAGCCACGCGGGTGGTCGACCAGGCCGTCGATGGTGAGGCGGTAGTCGGCGGCGGTCCTGTGCGGCACGGACGCGGCGACGGAGTAGTAGCGGAAGCCGCCGCCGTTGGGCAGCAGACCGGTCAGGCCCGTGGGGTCCTTGCCGGCGACCCCGCCGAGGAACCCTTCGACGCCTCGTTGCAGCGCGGGTGCCGCGACCACCCCGAGCGCGCCCAGGCCGAGGGTGCCGAGGAAGACCCGGCGGCCGATGGGCCGGCCGTCCCGCTCGGGTGCCTGTTCGCCGGATTGTTCAGAGTTCACGTATTCATTCGAGCACTCGGGGCCGCGCGGGGCCAGGCGATCGGGCCACTGGTCAGATTTCCGTAATCACTTCTTACGTGCGTCACTTCTCGGCGTACGGCGTCCGGGTCCCGGTGTCTCAGTGCCCGAGCGCGCGGGCGCGGGCCGCGTGGAAGGCCGCGCGGGGGTCGGGGTGCGCGTACGACCAGGGCGCCGGGGTGGCGTGCGCGCCGATGCGCTGGAAGAGGGCCGCCGCCTCGGCCGGGCGGCCGGCGCAGGACAGGGCGAACGCGAGGTGGTTGAGGTCGACGTGGCGGCGCGGGTGTTCGTCCTGCTCCCACTCCAGCCACCAGTCGAAGCAGGCGCGCAGGATGCGTCGGGCGCGCGGGCCGGACCAGTGCCCGGAGGCGGCCGGGTCGGCGGGGGCGAGGCCGGTGGCGGCGAGGGCCCGGTAGCGCTCGGCGTAGGCGACGACCGGCAGGACGGCCAGCGGGGAGTCGGCGGGGGCCTCGGCCGCGGCCAGTTCGGCGAGGTCGTACACCTCGTGGGTCTCGGCCCGGCCGCCGGCGGGCCGTTCGGCGAGGCGGGCGATCAGCAGGTGGTGGGCGTGGTGGTGCTCGGGGTGGCGGCGGCGCAGTCCGGCGAAGGCGGCGAGCACCTCGCGCTCCGGGCCGAGGGCGCGGGCGAGCAGCAGCCGGCCGAGCCAGGGGGTGGGGTCGTCGGGGGCGAGCGCTGCGGCGGTGTCGCAGGCCTCGCGGGCCGGGCCGGGTTCCTCCTTGCCGCGTAAGGCGCGGTGCACCAGGGCCAGGGCGAGCAGGGTGGTGGCGTCGGCGGAGCCGGGCTCGGCGGTCAGCCAGTCGGTCGCCCAGGCGGCGGCGTAGGGATCCTGGGCGAGCACGGTGAGGCGGTGGCCGCGGCGGTCCCAGTCGTCGCCGGTGTGCACCAGCAGGGAGCGGGCGGCCTGCCGCCGGCCCTGGCCCAGGGCGGCCCGGGCGGTGCGCAGTTCCGCGTCGTCGAGGGCGGCGTCGAAGGCCCCGGAGGCGTCCTCGGCGGTCTCGGAGGTCTTGCCGGACGGTTCCGTGGGGGCCCGGCGAGTGCCGAGCAGAGGCGGGAGAGGGGGCACCGCGGGACTTCCTGTTTCTCGGGCTGCCATCGACCGATCACGCACAGCAAACCCTCAGCCAAGGTTTGCGTCAAGCGGAACGGTGATGGTACGAGCTTCAACTTCCTTACGGGTAACGGAATTTGATCGTCCCGGTGCAGGTGGGCCGGGTCGCTCGGGGCCCGGCCGGCAAAGTTCCTGTGGCGTACGCCATCCCGTTTCCGGGCGTACGCCCCGGCTTCTGTGGCGTACGCCATGGCGCGGCGGGTCCCGGCCCCGGACCATGGCGAGTCAGGCCCCGGACCACGACGAGTCAACCGCCCGGTTCCGGGTACTTCCGGGGCAATGCCGTCCCGGGAGCGCTACAGTCGGCCACTACCGCCCGTGGTACGGCCGGATGATCGAGGTACACAGCGTGTCGGTTCTGGTTCTCCTTCTCGCCGTGAGCGCGGCCTGCTGTCTGGGCTTCGGATTCGTGCTCCAGCAGAACGCGGCACAGAAGGCCCCGCTCAGCGACTTCCTCTCCTTCCGACTGCTGCTCGACCTCATGCGGATACCACGCTGGCTGGGCGGTCTCGGGCTGATGGTGGCCGGCATGGTGCTCGGCGCGATCGCCCTCGGCAAGGGTGAGATCTCCCTGGTCGAGCCGCTGCTCGCGACCAACCTGCTGTTCGCCCTCGCCCTCTCCCGGCACCAGACCGGGCAACCGCTCGGCCGCCAGGGCTGGGCGGGGCTGCTGCTGCTCGCGGGCGGGGTGAGCGCGTTCATCGTCGCGGGCGAGCCGCGCGGCGGCACGGCGGTCACCGATCCGCTGCGGCACTGGCTGATCATCGGAGCGGTGGTGGGCGCGGCCCTGGTCCTGACGACGTACGCCAAGCGCTCCCGGCTGAGCTGGGGCCCGGTGCTGCTGGCCCTGGCGGCCGGGCTGCTCTACGGCGTCCAGGACGCGCTCACCCGGGTGAGCGGCACCCGCTTCTCCGACGGCGGCCTCACCGAACTGTTCACCGGCTGGCAGCCGTACGGCGTGGTGGCCTGCGGGGTCACCGGGCTCGTCCTGGTGCAGAGCGCGTTCGAGACGGCCCCGCTGCGCATGTCGCTGCCCGCGCTCACGGCGGCCGAGCCGCTCGCCGGGATCCTGTGCGGCGTGGGCTTCATGGGCGACCGGCTGCGCACCGACACCGGGGCGCTGGCCGGGGAGGCGGCCGGACTCGCGGCGGTGGTGGCGGGCATCGTGCTGCTCGGACTGCATCCGGCGATGCCGTGCGGCACGACGGAGACGGAGCCGGACCCCCGGGACCTCCAACGCCGCTGATCGTGCCGGGGCGGGGCGGGGTGGCCCATGCTGACACCCCGCCCGGGCACGGCACCGGTCGAGGCACCCCCGCCCGATCGAAACACCGGTAGAGGCGCCCCCGCCCGGCCAAGTCGGCCCTGCTTGGATGACCGGCATGAATCCTGCTGACGAGATCCTCGACATCGTCGACGAGCACGACCGGGTCGTCGCCCAGTACCCGCGCGGCGAGGCCTATGCCCGCGGGCTGCGCCACCGCTGTGTGTTCATCGAGGCCCGGGACGCGGCCGGCCGGCTCTTCGTGCACCGGCGCACGGCGACCAAACTGGTGTTCCCCTCCCTGTACGACGTGTTCGTCGGCGGGGTGGTCGGCGCGGGCGAGTCCTACGACGAGGCGGCGCTGCGGGAGGCCGAGGAGGAGCTGGGCGTGACGGGGCTGCCCCGGCCGGAGTTCCTCTTCAAGTTCCTCTACGACGACGGCGCCGGGAACAGCTGGTGGTCGGCGGTGTACGAGGTGCGCTGCGAACTGCCCGTGCGCCCCCAGGCGGAGGAGGTCCAGTGGCACGCCTTCCTGCCCGAGGAGGAGGTCGAGCGGCGGCTCGGCGAGTGGGAGTGGGTACCGGACGGGCTGGCGGCCTACGAGCGGCTGCGGGCGTTCCGGGCGGGCCGGTGACCGCCCGGTAGGGTCGGCCGCGTGAGCGAATTCGTGCGGAACATCCGGCTGTGGTTCGCGCCGGAGCGGGTGCGGGACGAGGGCGGGACCCCCGACTACCGGTTCTCGCTGGCCAACGAGCGCACCTTCCTCGCCTGGCTGCGCACCGCGCTGGCGCTGATCGGCGGCGGATTCGCGGTGGACCAGTTCCTCCCGGACCTGCGCTGGGCCTGGCGGGTCGGGCTCGCGCTGGCCCTGCTCGCGGCCGGCGCCCTGTGCTCCCTGCGCGCCGTGAACCACTGGGTGCGCTGCGAGCGCGCGATGCGCCGCGGCGACGACCTGCCCACGTCCCGCTTCCCCGCGCTGCTGAGCCTGGTCGTGGCGGTGGTGGCCGTCGCGATGGTGCTGGTGGTCCTGGTCGGGTGGGAAGGGTGAGCGCCGGGGAGGCGGGCGCCGGGCGGGACCCCGGGCTCCAGCCGGAGCGCACCCGGCTGGCCTGGCGGCGTACGACCCTGTCGGCCACCGTGGCCGCCGTACTGGCCGTGCGGGCGGCGCTGCACGGCGGCGCCTCGGCCGCCGGGATCGTCCTGTGCGCGCTGTGCTGCGGGCTGTGCCTGGCCTTCCTCCGGGTCGCCCACCTCCGCATCCACGCCCTGGCGGCCGGTACCCCGCCACCCGTCCTCGCCCCGCGCCACGCGACGGCGGCGGTGCTGTGCGCGGTGGCGATGGCGGTGTGCGCGGCCGTACTGGTGGTGGTCTAGGGGCGGCCCGACTCCCCTGCCCGCCGCGCGCCCTTCGTCCTCGGGGACGCCGCGGCGGCAGCCGGTGCCCTCGGCTCTCCGGGGTACTCGTGCGCCACGCAACCGGGATGTCCCGATACGCGGCGTTCGCGTGGCAGTCTGCGGACGTCAGGCATCCCGTACCCCCCGAAGGTGAGCACCATGACCACCCTTCACCAGGAACACACCGAGCACACGGCGCACCGCCACGGGCCGGACTGCGGACACCACGCCGTACCGCACGGCGACCATGTCGACTACGTCCACGACGGCCATCTGCACCGGGAGCACGAGGGCCACTGGGACGAGTGCGAGCCGGCCGGGCACTCCGTCCACGAGGACCATGAGCACGTGCACCACGACGAGTGCGGACACGCCCAGGTGCGGCACGGCGACCACGTGGACTACCTGCACGACGGACACCGGCACGCCGAGCACGGGGACCACTGGGACGACCACTGACCCACCACGGACGAGGGCCGACGGCTCCCGGGCAGCGCGCCGGGGGGCCGTCGGCCTATCGTGGCTCCGGTCACGTTCCGCCCGATCTTCACCACGCGCACTGGACGGCATACCGACCGGTCGGCATCATGAGACCAGTCCTGTTCGCCGGTTCGTAGGAGTGATGAATGAGCGCCGACCACCCGCCCGGTCTCGACCTTGACCGGCTGCGCGCCCTGCTCGACCGCGAGCGCCCCGGCCTGGTGAACGGCCCCCTGACCGGACGGCTGATCGAGGGCGGACGGTCGAACCTCACCTACGCGCTCTCGGACGGCACGTCCCGGTGGGTCGTCCGCCGGCCGCCGCTCGGCCATGTGCTGGCCACCGCGCACGACATGAGGCGCGAGCACCGGGTGATCAGCGCGCTGCACCCGACCCGGGTGCCGGTCCCGCGCCCGCTGCTGCTGTGCGAGGACGAGGACGTGCTCGGGGCGCCCTTCTACGTCATGGAGTTCGTTCAGGGCACGCCGTACCGCACCGCCGACCAGCTCGCCCCGCTCGGCGCGGAGCGCACCCGGAACGCGGTGCTGTCCCTGGTGGACACGCTGGTCGAGCTGCACGCCGTGGACCCCGCCGAGGTGGGCCTCGCCGACTTCGGCCGCCCGGAGGGCTTCCTGGACCGGCAGCTGCGCCGCTGGGGCAAGCAGCTGGACGCCTCCCGCAACCGCGAGCTCGCGGGCATCGACGAGTTGCACGCCGCCCTCGGCCGCCGGCTGCCCGCCTCCCCCGCCCCGGCGGTCGTCCACGGCGACTACCGCCTGGACAACGTCCTCATCGGGGACGACGACAGGATCAGGGCGATCCTCGACTGGGAGATGTCCACGCTGGGCGACCCGCTCACCGACCTGGGTCTGCTGGTGATGTACAGCCTGCCGCTCGGGATGCCCGACTCACCCGTCTCCACCACCGCCGAGGCGCCGGGGCACCCCGATCCGCGGGAGCTGGTCGAGCGGTACGCCGCCCGGTCCGGCCGGGACGTCTCGGCCGTCTCCTGGTACACGGCTTTCGCCTGGTTCAAGCTCGCCGTGATCCTGGAGGGCATCCACTACCGGTACACGCTCGGCCAGACGGTGGGCCGTGGCTTCGACCGCATCGGCGACCTCGTGCCCGTCTTCATCGACCACGGACTCACGACCCTTCAGGAAGGCTGACCGGCATGGACTTCGCGTTCGACGCGCGCACCGAGGAGCTGCGCGCCAGGCTCCTCGCCTTCATGGACGACTACGTCTACCCGGCCGAGACGGTCGCGGAGGAGCAGCGGGCCGCCCTCGCCTCCCCCTGGGACACGCCGGCCGTGGTCGAGGAACTGAAGGCCGAGGCCCGCAGGCAGGGTCTGTGGAACCTCTTCCTCCCGGACGCCGAGTACGGCGCCGGGCTGACCAATCTCCAGTACGCGCCGCTCGCCGAGATCACCGGCCGTTCCCCGCACCTCGCGCCGACCGCGACCAACTGCGCCGCGCCCGACACCGGGAACATGGAGGTGCTGGCGCAGTTCGGCACCGAGGAGCAGAAGAAGCAGTGGCTGGAGCCGCTGCTGGCCGGTGAGATCCGATCGGCGTTCGCGATGACCGAGCCGGAGGTGGCGTCCTCGGACGCCACCAACATCACCACGCACATCGAGCGAGCCTCCGACGGCACGGACGAGTACGTCATCACGGGCCGCAAGTGGTACATCTCCGGGGCGATGAACCCGGACTGCAAGATCTTCATCGTGATGGGCAAGACCGACCCGGACGGGGCGGACATCCGCCGCCAGCAGTCCATGGTCCTGGTCCCGCGTGACACGCCCGGTGTCACGGTCAAGCGCGCGATGCAGGTCTTCGGCTACGAGGACCACTCGCACGGCGGCCACGCCGAAGTCGTCTTCGACCACGCGCGCGTGCCCGTGTCGAACCTCGTCGGCGAGGAGGGCGGCGGCTTCGCCATCGCCCAGGCCCGGCTCGGCCCCGGCCGGATCCACCACTGCATGCGGCTGATCGGGATGGCCGAGCGGGCGATCGAGCTGATGTGCCGGCGGGCCGTGACCCGTACCGCGTTCGGCAAGGCGCTGGCCCAGCAGGGGGTGGTCCAGAACTGGATCGCCGACGCCCGGGTCACCGTCGAGCAGCTGCGGCTGCTGGTGCTGAAGACGGCCTGGCTGATGGACACCGTCGGCAACAAGGGCGCCCACACGGAGATCCAGGCCATCAAGATCGCCACCCCGCGCGCGGTGGTCGGCATCCTGGACCGGGCGATCCAGCTGCACGGCGCGGGCGGGGTGAGCCAGGACTTCCCGCTGGCCGAGCTGTACGCGAGCGCCCGCACGCTGATGCTCGCCGACGGCCCGGACGAGGTCCACCAGCGGTCGCTGGCCCGCCGGGAGCTGAAGAAGTACCTCTGAGGTCCCCGCACCCCTCGGGTGCGTCCGGGGTCCCTACGGCCGCAGGGCCCGCAGGAGCAGGTCGGCCAGGTGGTCGGCCACCTCCTGCGGGCCCATCGGGCCGTCCGGCCGGTACCACGTCGACAGGTGGTGGACCGAGCCGAAGTGGTAGTCCACGACCAGGTCGGCCGGGGTCGCCGTGGAGAAGACGCCCGCCTTCTGACCCTCCTCCACGAGGGCGCGGAAACGCTCGTGGTAGCGCCGGCGCTCGGCGCGGACCTGCTTGTTCTTCTCCGGGCTCAGGTGGTGCATGGACCGGAAGAAGATCATGGCGTCGTCGAGGTTCTCGATCGTGGTGACGACGACGTCGGCCGCCGCGTCCCTGAGCCGCTTCTCCACCGGCTCGTCGGCGTTCGCGAACGTGTCCAGCCGCTCCTGCTGGAGGCGCAGCACGCGCGCGTACACCTCGTGCAGCAGGTCGTCCTTGGAGCCGAAGTAGTGGTACAGCGCCCCCTTGGTGACGCCGGCCGCCTCCACGATCTCCTGCACGGAGGTGCGGTCGTAGCCCTGCTCGGCGAAGAGCCGGGTGGCGGCGGCCAGCAGCCGCTGCGGGACGGGCGTCCCGTCTCCGTCCGTCGTCCTGGGCACTGCCGCCACCTGCCTTTCCGTGAGGTCACTCGCTGCTAGCGGGAACGCAGTTCCCGCCGGAGGATCTTCCCACTCGCCGTCTTGGGCAAGTCGGGCAGGACCTCCACCTGCCGCGGGTACTTGTAGGCGGCCAGTCTCTCCTTGCAGTACACCGCGAGTTCATCCGGGTCCGCCTCGGCCCCCGGACGGAGGCTGACGTAGGCCTTGACGGTCTCGCCACGGTACCCGTCGGGGACCCCGACGACGGCCGCCTCGCGCACCGCCGGGTGGGTGTAGAGGACGTCCTCGACCTCGCGCGGCCACACCTTGAATCCGGACGCGTTGATCATGTCCTTCTTGCGGTCCACGACGTACAGCCACCCCTGCTCGTCCATGAACCCGATGTCGCCGGTGCGCAGCTCGCCGTCCGGGAAGGTCTCGGCGGTGGCGTCCGGCCGCCGCCAGTACCCGGGCACCACCTGCGGCCCCCGGACGACGATCTCGCCAGGCTGCCCGAGGGGCACCTCCGCGCCGTGCTCGTCCAGGATGCGCACGACCGTGTCGGCGCCGGGCAGGCCCACGGAGAGCGTCCCCGAGACCGGGTCCACGGGAGCTTCCAGGTGGGGCGGGACGGAGGCGCAGGGGGCGGTGCACTCGGTGAGGCCGTAGCCGACGCGGATGTACGGCCCGAAGCGCTCCCGGAACGCCTCCACCAGGGCCGGCGGCACGGGGGCGCCGCCCGACGACAGGTTCACGAACGAGGCGAAGTGCTCGCGGGTGGCCTCGGGGCGGGCGGCGAGCGCCATGTAGGCGGTGGAGGGGCCGACGGTGTAGTGCGGGCGGTGCTCGGCGAAGGCGTCCAGGACGACGCCGGCCTCGAAGCGGTAGGTGAGCACGAGGGTGCCGGCGGCGGCCAGGCAGGCGCCGAACTGGCAGACCATGCCGGTGATGTGGAACAGCGGCGCGAGCGCGTAGTAGACGGGCGCCTCGGGCAGGCCGAGCCCGGTGACCTGCCGCTCGACGTTGTGCATGACGTTCGCGTGCGTGTTCGTGGCGCCCTTGGGCGTGCCGCTGGTGCCCGAGGTGTAGCTGATCAGCGCGATGTCGTCCGGGCGCGGCGAGCGGCCCTCGGGGGCCCGGCCGCCCTGCCGGGCGACGGCCACCAGATCGTCGGCGTCCGGGGCCTGGGGCAGCCGCTCGAAGCCCAGCACGCGCGGGTCGTCGCGGGTCTGGAAGTCCCGTTCGCAGGCGGTGAGCACGATCCGCACCGGCGAGCCGGCGGCCGTCTCCCTCAGGTACGCCTCCCAGGCCCGGTCGGAGCAGATCAGCGCGGCCACCTCGCCGTCCCGCAGGACGTGCGCCACCTCCCCCGACTTGTACATGGGGTTGACCGGGACGACGGTCGCGCCCGCCTTCCAGGCGCCGAGCACGGCGAGCACGAAGTGCGGGGAGTTCTGCAGCAGGACGGCCACCCGGTCGCCGCGCTCCAGGCCGCGCGCGACGAGGTGGGCGGCGACGGCGTCGCTCAGCTCGTCGGCCTCCCGGTAGCCGATCCGGGCGCCGAAGTAGGCGAGGAAGGTGCGGTCGGGGGCCTGGGCGACGGCATCGCGCAGGGCGTGCACGAGGGAGTCGGCGGGGTCGACCGGGGCGCGCTGGGCCTCGGTCAGCAGGGCGAGCCAGGGCCGGGCCGCGTACGGGGAGGCGGTCACCGGGCGGCCTCCCACTTCTGCTGGAGGTGGTTCATGTTCGTGAGCCAGCGGTCGGGCTCGCCGGCCCGCGCCTGGTAGAAGCCGGCGACCTCGGGGTGCGGCAGGATCAGGAAGCGGTCCTGCGCGATGCCCTGGAACAGGGCGTCGGCGACGGCCTCGGGGGCGATCGCGGTCGGCTGGAGCACCAGGTCGCCCGCGCTGCCGGTGGCGGCCAGCATGTCGGTGCGGACGCCCTGCGGGCAGATCGCGTGGACCTTGATCCCCCGGTGCCGGTACGTCAGCGACAGCCACTCGGCGAAGGCGTAGGCGCCGTGCTTGGTCACGCTGTAGGAGGGCGCGCCGATCATGGTGAGCAGCCCGGCGGCGGAGACGGTGGAGACGAACCGCCCGCCGCCCCGCTCCAGCCAGTCGGGCAGCAGGGCGTGCGCGGCCCGGACGTGGGCCATCAGGTTCACGTCCCACGACGTGGCCCAGGTCTTCTCGTCGAGGGTGGCGTCGAGGTCGCCGTCCTCGAAGGCGACGCCCGCGTTGGCGCAGTAGACGTCCACCGTGCCGCCGAGCGCGTCGCGGGCCTCGGCGACGATCGCGGAGGCGTCACCGGGCACGGCGGTCCCGCCGATCTCCTCGGCCACCGCCTTGGCCTTCCCGGCGTCCAGGTCGTTCACCACGACCCGCGCCCCCTCGGCGGCGAACCGCCGGGCCAGCGCCGCCCCGATCCCCCCGCCGGCTCCGGTGACGATCACTCCCGCATCCTGCACGGCTTCCACCATCGGTCTCCTTCGACACGGTGCGACTCGGCTCAGCGGTCGCCAGACTAACCGGTCGGTATGTGTAAAAGAAAGGGTGACTGCACCAACCTCTAGGGGCGCGGGGAACTGCGCGAGCAAGCAAGGACGGCCTGCACGTGCCCACTCACCGGAGGACCCCATGCACCTCTCCAGAAGAAACCTGCTCGCCTCGGCCGCGCTGTCGGCGACTCCACCGGCGCCCCCGCACCACGAACAACTCCGCACCGGCTTCGAAAGACTGGCGGCCGACGGTTACTCACTCCTGTCCGGCCAGAAAGTAGGCGTCGTCACCAACCCCACCGGCGTCACCAGGGACGCACAGCACATCGTCGACGTCATGCACCGGGACCCCCGCGTCAGGCTGACGGCGGTCTTCGGCCCCGAGCACGGCTTCCGGGGCACCGCGCAGGCGGGCGGCTCCGAGGGCCGCTACGACGACCCCGCGACCGGCCTCCCGGTGTACGACACGTACCTGAAGAGCGGCCGCCCGCTCGCCGACGTCTTCACCGCCTCCGGCGTCGACACGGTCGTCTTCGACATCCAGGACGTCGGCGCCCGCTTCTACACGTACATCTGGACCCTCTACGACTGCATGGAGGCGGCCCAGCTCGCCGGCAAGCGGTTCGTCGTGCTGGACCGCCCGAACCCGGTGACCGGACGTGAGGCCGAGGGCCCGGTGCTGCACAAGGAGTTCGCCACCTTCGTCGGCCGCCAGCCGGTCGCGCAGGCGCACGGCATGACGGTGGCGGAGCTGGCCCGCCTGTTCAACGGGGAGTTCCTGGCCACGCCCGTCCCGCTGGAGACCGTGCGCATGTCGGGCTGGAAGCGCTCCGCGTTCTACGACGCCTCCGGTCTGCCCTGGGTGCCGCCGAGCCCCAACATGCCGACGCCGGACACCGCGTTGGTGTACTCCGGGACCTGCATGTTCGAGGGCACCAACCTCTCCGAGGGGCGCGGGACGACCCGGCCCTTCGAACTGCTCGGCGCCGAGGGCCTCGACGGCCGCTGGGCCGCCGCGGCGAACGAGGCGGGCCTGCCGGGCGTGCGGTTCCGGGAGGCGTACTTCACGCCCACGTTCTCCAAGTTCCAGGGCAAGACCGTCGGCGGGCTGCAGATCCATGTGACCGACCGGGCCGCCTACGACCCCGTACGCACCGGGATCGCGCTGCTGGTGACCGCCAGGAAGGCGTGGGGCGGTTTCGCCTGGCGGTCCGACAACTGGATCGACAAGCTCACCGGTTCCGCCCAGGTCCGCACGCTGATCGACGCGGGCGCCGGCACCGACGAGGTGACGGGCGCGTGGCAGGAGGAGCTGGCCGCGTTCCGGCGGGTCCGGAAGGGGTATCTCCTGTACAAGTAGCGCTCCTCCTCACGGGGATGTGGGGGTCTGGCATGGCGGATCCTGGGACGGGTGTGACTCCCTACTGGGAGTTGACCTTCGACGCCGGCGGGGATGCCGACGGCGCCGAACGCGACCGGCTGCTGACGCAGGTCACGGACCACGGCGTCCGCGACCTGATCGTCTTCTCACACGGCTGGAACAACGACCGCTCGGGCGCGACCGCGCTGTACCGCCGCTTCTTCGCGCCGGTCCCGCGGCTGGCTGCGAAGGCCCGGCTGGGGTACGTCGGCGTGATCTGGCCGTCGATGCGGTTCAGTGACGAGCCGATCCCGGACTTCCCGAGGTCCGTGGCGGCCGTGGAGGCGGAGGCGGCACCGCGCCCGGCGCTGGACAAGGACACCCGGCGCGCCCTGCCGGCGGCGTTTCCGGGCCGGACGACCGTGCTGGACGAGGTGGCCCGGATGCTGGACGACCGGCCGGGCGGCACCGAGGGGCTGACCGAGTTCGGGCGGCTGGTGCGGCTGCTGCTGGACGACGACGGGCAGGGGGTGGTGGCCGACACGGACGAGGACGGCGAACCGGCGGTGTTCGGTGGCGACCCGGTGACCGCGTGCGAGCAGTTCGCCGAGGCCCTGGCGGCGCTCGACGGGTCCGGCGCCGCCGCCCGGTTCACCCTTCCGAACCCGTGGGACGGCGCGAAGGAGTTGCTGCGGCAGGCGACGTACCACCAGATGAAACGGCGGGCCGGGACGGTCGGTGAGCGGGGACTCGGCCCGCTGCTGGGGCGGTTGGCGGGGGCGGCGCCCGGGGTGCGGGTGCATCTGGTCGGGCACAGCTTCGGCGGCCGGCTGGTGGCGTTCGCGCTGCGCGGGCTGCCCGGCGGCGTGCGCACGGTGAAGTCGGTGACCCTGCTCCAGGGTGCCTTCTCGCACTACGCGTTCGCGGCCCGGCTGCCGCACGCGCCGGACCGGTCGGGTGCGCTCAAGGGCCTCCACGGGCGCGTCGACGGCCCGTTGGTGTGCTGCTACTCGCACTTCGACGCGGCCCTCGGCACCTTCTACCCGCTGGCCTCCCGGCTCTCCGGGGACGACCGCGCCTGCGTGGGCAACGAGATCGCGGCGGTGCTGGGACCGCGCTGGGGCGCCCTGGGGCACGACGGGGTGCAGGCGGTCCCGGGTACCGCACGGCTCGACCTGGCGGCGGCTCTCGCCGGCCGGCTGCCCGCGTCGGGGTGCGTGAACGTGGACGCGGCGGCCGTGGTCCGGCGCGGGGGCCCGCCGTCCGGGGCGCACAGCGACATCGTGCACCCCGAACTGGCACGGGTGGTACTGGCGGCGGGCCGCATCGCCTGACCCGCCGCCCGTGGCACCTCAGCGGTGCGAGGTGTACTCCACGACCTGCTGGAAGGTCGGCCGGTTCTGCCAGCTGATCCGGCCGTGCTTGATGCCGCCCAGGGTGCGCTGGACGATCGAGTCGGCACACCACTGGTCGCCCGCGGAGCACTGGTCGTCGCCCGGGTAGACCTGGGCGGCGGTCAGGCCGGCGGCCTGCTTCAGGGTGCCGATCAGGGTGTCCCGGCAGGCGGTGAGGCTGCCCCCGCCGCAGTACGTCCGGGCCAGGCCGCCGCGCACGGACTCCCCGAGCACCGCCCGGATGTCCTTGTCGACGTAGGACCACCAGCCGTACTGGAAGGAGCTGCCGGCGTGCGAGCCGGTCGGGCCGTGACCGGCGGAGGGTGCCTCGTCGACCGGCAGGTTGCCGGTGACCGCGGTGTAGAGGTCGCTGCCGAGACCGGGCTCGAACTCGGCCTTGACCAGCAGCGGCCACCAGGCGTCCAGGATGCGGATCGCGTCGGCGTCGGCGTACTTCCTGGAACCGGCCGACGTCTCGGTGCGCTTGGCGCCGGCGGTCACCCACGCCTGGAGCTTGCTCACCGCCGCGGCGGCCGTGGAGTCGGTCACCGGTGAGGAGGTGACCACCTTCAGCAGCTCGGGCAGCACGTCCTCGGCGCGCAGGTCGGCGAGGCCCGCGTCCGCCATGGCCTGCACCAGCTTGGTCCGGGTGACCCCGCCGGCCGCGACCAGTTTCCTCACCCGGTCGTCCAGCAGGTTGCCGCGGTGCACGGAGCCGTCGCCCCAGGGCGCGGCCGCGTAGTCCTCGGCCTGCTTGTTGTTCCAGGAGATGTAGTAGTCCTGGTCGACGGAGTTGGGGTGCGCGGAGGGCGGGGTGTAGTCGGCGGTGTTGGTGGCCGGGTCCCAGTTCCGCCACTCGTACGCCGGCCGCGCCCACACCGGGAACTCGCTGTCGACACCGCTCGCCCGGACGGGGTTGTCGCCGCTGTTGTAGTAGGCGGTGTGCTGGGAGTCGGCGTAGAACCAGTTGAAGGTGAAGTTGATGTGCTGCGCCGCGCTCTGGAAGTCCTTCGGCCCCTTGACGTAGTCGGGGTCGTTGAGCATCTGGAAGCCGATGATCGAGTCGGCCTCGTGCAGGTAGGAGGAGCGCAGGGTGGTGTACGCGACCTTCTTGCCGCCGATGGTCGCCCGGTACTCCACCGGACCGTACTCGGTCCGCCACGCGCGCATGGTGTACGACCCCGCGGCCGTGCCGTCGGCGGTGGTCGGCTTCCAGGCGTTCTTCTGCTCGATCTTCTCCATGGCCGTGCAGGTGCCGTGGTACAGGTAGTGGTAGTCGTCCTGGCACAGCTCGACCGCGTAGGTGTCGATGATGTCCTGGCCGGAGGTGGTGGCGCTCCAGGAGTAGTCCTGGCCACGGCCGAGTTCGACGTACATGCTCAGGCCCGCGAAGGAGGCGCCGCGGGCGCTGATGCCCGGGCCCTGGATCTCCTGGAGCATGAGCAGCTGCGGGGCGAAGTAGCCGGTCTGCGGCCCGAAGACGGCGACGGGGTGGCCGCTGGCGGTGTACTTGCCGCTGACCACGAGCGCGTTGGACATGCCACGCCGGGCGGAGCCGAGGACGGTCTTCGCGGCGGAGGCCGAGGCGCCGGTGGCGCCGGCGGTGGACGCGCTGCCGGTACGGTCGTGGACCAGCGGTTCCTGGGTCACCGAGCCGGCGTCCGGCAGGGCCTCGCCCTGGGCGTCGGCGGGCTTGGCGCCGTAGGGGAAGCTCTGGCCGTCGTGGACGGTGAGGACGGCCTCGGGGTCGTTGCGTTCGCGGAAGGACTCCCAGACCTTGGTGCCCTCCTCGACGCCGTACTTGGCCTGGGCGGCGAGCAGGGAAATGGCGTTGTCGACCTCGCCGCCACCGCCGGAGCCGAACAGTGAGCCGATGACGGAGGCGAGCGCCACGAGGTCGGTGACCTTGAAGTGCTCTATGGTGCCGGCGTTGGTGATCGAGTCCTTGTGGCCGGTCAGGACGTACTCGCCGGGGAAGTAACGGCCGCTGTCGGAGGCGTCGATGTAGGCGTTGACGCCGTCGAGATACGCCTTGACGTCGGCGAGGGCCTGCTGGCCGCGGGCGCCGTTCTTCGCGACCGCGTTGTCGATCTGCGCCTGGAGGTCGGCCTCGGTGTAGGGCGCGTTGCGGTAGAACTGCTGCTCAAGACCCTGGTTGGCGGGTGCGCCGCCGGCGAAGGAGGTCAGCTGGCCGCGGCCCACGTGCCGGAAGACGTCCATGAGCCACAGCCGGTCCTGGGCCGCCGCGTATCCGGCGCCGAACTCGGTGCCGTAGCGGGTGGTGCCCGTGATGTGCGGCACACCGGTCTTCTTGTCGCGGACGATGGTCACGTCACCGCGGCCGGCCGGCTTCTCGGTGGAGGCGACCTGGTCGGCGGGGACACCGAACGAGGCGTCGTTGAAGAAGCTGTTGATGGTGGTGTCGGTCAGGCCCTTGTAGCCGGTGGCGAGGTCGGCGTACGGGCCGAGCTGGTCCTCGGCGTGCGCGGGCTGGGTGCCGAAGGCCTGGTTGAGCAGGATCTGGGCGAGCGTCGCGTTGCCGTTCTCGCCGGGCGGCAGGATGTCCGAACACCGGCCGCCGCAGTAGTCGTTGGCGACCGTGGCGTCGGCCGCCGCCACCGCCGCCTGGGTGAGGGGGGTGAGAAGACCGGCGACGAGGACGCATACGGACGCGGTCTTCAGGAACCCGGAGAGTCGGCGGGACGTTCTCAGTCTGTCAAGGGCGGTACGTGGGGTTCGCCGTGGCATGGCAGCTCCTAGCGACAGAGGTGGCCGAACGTTACCGCCGGTATCCCCAGCTTTAAAGATGAACATGCGTCACTTTCTGGAGTCTGGAGACAGATCCCGAGAAGAG
This sequence comes from Streptomyces sp. NPDC017676, assembly GCF_044329325.1. Classification (NCBI taxonomy): domain Bacteria; kingdom Bacillati; phylum Actinomycetota; class Actinomycetes; order Kitasatosporales; family Streptomycetaceae; genus Streptomyces; species Streptomyces sp. NPDC017676. Next base: position 382,489 of record NZ_JBIRJA010000005.1, read on the forward strand.
ATGGAGCCGAATCGCCTGTCGATACGTCTATTCGACGACGTCCGTGCGACGACGCCGAAGTGACCGGAGTACAGGTGCAGGTGTGACGGAGGTGCAGGGCGATGGCAGGTTTCCGGAGTCTGGCGAGACAGGTACGCGATCCGGGCTGTGATCTGGCGCTGCGGCGGTACTCGCTGCGCAAGTGCCTGGAGAAGTTCGCCCCTTACGGACATCGGGCGACCTGGGACCATCTGTGCTCCCGGGCGGGGTTCGGCCCCGAGGACCGCTCCCCCGATCCGGCGCGGCTCGTGGCCGCGCTGGAGGAGCTGGAGGAGGCCCGTGACGTCTGGCTGGCCTACGAGACCGACTTCACCGAACGCCGCAGGAAGGAGAAGCACGACGGGCTGCGCCGGCCGGGCAGCGTGGACGACTGGCACCGGCTGACCTGGGGCGGCTTCGGGGTCGCCTGGTGCGACGACCCGCGGGTGCACCCCGACGAGCCGCTGGCGGTGGTGCTGCGCCGGCTGATCGCCGCGCTGGAGCGGGAACCGGGCTCGTCGTGCCCGGTGTGCGGCGGCGAGCGCCTGGTGTGGAAGTACGGCCTGGACCACGAGCCGTCGTCCGGCCCGGTCTGCACGGACTGCGGCATCCTGGTGCCGCGTCCGGTCCTCGACCCGCGGGCTCTTGAGTACGCCCGTCGGGGACGCGTGCTGATGTCGGCCTGAGCCGATGGCGTTCCCAGGGGCGTGCTGACGGGGGGCGCGCAGGGGATGCCGCGCCCTCTGCCGCGGGTGTGCGGCACCATCGAGGCATGGTGCAGGTGTGTCTCAACGGGCGTCGTACGGCCGCCGACGGTGTCGCCGTGCCGATGTCCCCTCAGGATCTGGCGCGTTCCGCCGCCGAGGCGGTGGCGGCCGGGGCCACCTCGGTCCACGTCCACCCGAAGACGCCGTGCGGCCACGACAGTCTCTCCCCGCGCGTCCTGGCCCCGGCCCTGGAGGCGATCCGGGCGCGGGTGCGGGTGCCGGTCGGGGTGACCACCGGCGCCTGGGCGGAGCCGGATCCGTCCGCGCGGCTCGCCCGGGTGCGCTCCTGGTCGGTGCTGCCCGACTTCGCGTCGGTCAACTGGCACGAGCCGGGCGCCGAGGAGGTCGCCGACGCACTCCTGTCGATGGGCGTGGCCGTGGAGGCGGGCGTCTGGTCCGGCACCGAGGGCGTGCGCCGGTTCGCGGCCTCGCCGCTCGGGCCGAGGGTGCTGCGGGTGCTGGCCGAGGTGACCGACCCGGACCCGGCGACCGCCGAGGCGTCGGCGCGGGCGCTGCTGGCCGAGCTGGGCACGGCGCACGGCCGTCCGGTGCTGCTGCACGGCGAGGAGGGCGGGACCTGGCCGGTGCTCCGGCTGGCGGGCCGGCTGGGCCTCGCCACCCGGATCGGCCTGGAGGACACCCTGCTCCTTCCGGACGGGCGACGGGCCGTGTCCAACGCCCGGTTGGTGGCGGAGGCGCGGGCACGGCACGGGGCGGTCGAAGACGGTGCGGGTGTGCCTGAGGACGACGGCAACCGCGAGGCGCGGCAAGGGAGTTCGTCCCCGTCGTGAGCTACGGCACCGGGCACCGCCCCGGCCCGGTCAGGGCTGGTCCGAGGCGGCCGCGGTGAAGCGCGCCCCCAGCTCCGCGACCGCGGCGCGCAGTTCCTCCCCGCCCTCGACACGGAAGGCGAACGGCACACGCGCCAGCCACTCCTGCGCGTACGCGGCCGGGTTGCGCGTGCTGCCGACCAGCACACAGCCGTCCCCCGAGGGTTCGAGCCGCCCCATGGGCGGCTGGATCCAGGGGGCCACCTCGGTGAGGGGTGCGGCGAACACCACGCGGGTGGGGAACACCCATCCCAGGCCCAGGTTCTCCTCCAGCACCGCCACCGGGTCGAGGTCCTCGGGCGGTGCGAACCGCTGCGCGGTCGGCCGGACCGCGCGGACCCGGTCGACCCGGTAGGTGCGGATCGCCCCCGCGCGGTGGGAGTGGCACAGCAGGTACCAGCGTCCGTGGCGGACGACGACGGACCAGGGATCCACCTCCGCCTCCCACTCGTCACCGGCCTCGGCGCGGTAGGCGACCGACACCCGGCGCCGGGCCGCGACGGCGGCGACGAGCTCGCTGGTGACGGCCGGGTCAGGGCGCACCGCGTAGGGGTCCGGTGCGGCCGCCGCGTACTCCCGCAGCAGGGCCGCCTGCCGGCCGACGCTCTCCGGCAGCGCCTTGACGACCTTCCCCAGGGCGGTGCCGACCAGGTCGTCGGCACCGGCCGCGGCCGGCCGCCCGGCGAGGACCGCCATCACCAGTCCGAGGGCCTCGGACTGCGTGAAGTGCACGGGCGGCAGCCGTGTCCCGCGCCCCAGCCGGTACCCGCCGTACGGCCCTCGGGCCGACTCCACGGGGATGCCGGCCTCGCGGAGGATGCCGACGTACCGGCGCGCGGCCCGCTCCGTGACGCCCAGCCGTACGGCGAGTTCGCCGGCCGTCGTACCGGGGCGGGCCTGGAGGATCTCCAGGGCGCGCAGCGCTCGCGCGGTGGGGCTGAGATCGTTCGGCACCCGTGCAGGCTAGTCCGCTCCGCCCGGGTCACGGTGGTCGCGCGACGAACCGGCAGTGGATCGTCCGGAACCCCTCCTACGGTGGCCTCCACGACCTGGGAGAAGGGGAACCGACCATGGACATCCTGCTCATCGGCGGCCTGTGGCTGGACGGATCGGTGTGGGGCCGCGTGGCGTCCACGCTGGAGTCGCTCGGCCATCGGCCGGTGCCGCTCACCCTGCCGGGCCAGGGGGACGGCTCGGCGTCGGCCACACTGGAGGACCAGGTGGCGGCGGTGCTGGCCGCGGTGGACGCGGCGCCGGACAAGCCCGTGGTGGTGGGGCATTCCGCCGCCTGCACACTGGCCTGGCTGGCCGCCGACCGGCGGCCGGAGCGGCTGGCCGGGGTCGCCCTGATCGGCGGCTTCCCGTTCTCCGACGGCCACACGTACGCCGACTTCTTCGAGGTGCGCGACGGCGTCGTGCCCTTCCCGGGCTGGGGCCCCTTCGAAGGGCCGGAGATCGCGGATCTCGACGACGAGGCCAGGCGCGAACTGGCGGCCGCGGCGCTCCCCGTGCCCGCTGCCGTGACCAAGGGCGTGGTGCGGCTGGCGGACGAACGGCGTTTCGACGTCCCGGTCGTGGTCGTGTGCCCGGAGTTCACGCCCGCGCAGGCGCGGGAGTGGATCGCCGGCGGTGACGTCCCGGAGCTCGCCCGGGCCAAGCACGTCGACTTCGCCGACATCGACGCGGGCCACTGGCCCATGGTCTCCCGGCCCGCCGAGCTGGCCCGGATCCTGGCCGCGGCGGCCGACGCGGTCTGACGGGCGCACCGCCGGGCACGAGCAGGCCACCGGCGGGCCCTCGCCCCCTCAGCGCCGCTCCGCCATCAGCCGTGATCCGGTCAGCTGTGCGCCGAACACGTCGTCCGGGTTGGACAGCACGCACGTCTCCATCGACAGGCAGCCGCATCCGATGCAGTCGGTGAGGTGGTCGCGCAGGCGGTTCAGCTGCTGGATGCGCTCGTCCAGTTCCGAGCGCCACTTCTCGGACAGGCGCGCCCAGTCCTCCCTGGTCGGTGTCCGTTCCTCCGGCAGTTCGGCCAGGGCCTCCCGGATCGTGGCGAGCGGTATGCCCACCCGCTGGGCCGCGCGGACGAAGGCGACCCGGCGCAGGGTGTCCCGGCTGTAGCGGCGCTGGTTGCCGGGGGTCCGCCGGCTGGTGATCAGTCCCTTGGACTCGTAGAAGTGCAGGGCGGACACCGCGGCTCCGCTGCGGGCGGACAACTGGCCGACGGTCAGCTCGTGGATCTTCTCGGGAATCTGGGGCACTCCCCAGAGATTACCCACCCCGCCGGTCCGTGGTCCGTTGACATCGACTCCCCACCCGACCATGCTAAGCAGTTGCTTAGAGACGCGAGCGAGAGGCCGGGAACATGGCAGAACCGAGGACCTTCACCTCCCCCGACGAGCTGCGGGCGGCCGTGGGCGAGGAGCTGGGACCCACCGACTGGGTGGAGATCGACCAGAAGCGGATCGACCTGTTCGCCGAGGCGACCGGGGACCACCAGTGGATCCACGTGGACCCGGAGAAGGCCGCCGCCGGACCGTTCGGGACCACCATCGCCCACGGCTACCTCACCCTGTCCCTGCTCCCGCTGTTCGGGCCGCGGCTCATCCAGGTCGAGGGCGTGAAGATGGGCGTCAACTACGGCACGAACAAGGTGCGCTTCCCCGCCCCGGTCCCCGTCGGCTCCCGGCTGCGCGCCACCGGAAGGATCACCGGCGTCGAGGACGTCACCGGCGGTGTGCAGGTGACGGTCGCGTTCACCGTGGAGCGCGAGGGCGGCGACAAGCCGGTGTGCGTCGCCGAGTCGGTGTCCCGGTACTACCTGTAGGCCAGGCGGCTACCCGGCCCCGACCATGCGCAGCACGAGGTCGGCGTAGAGCGCGCCGACCTCCTCGGGGGTGCGCGGGCCGTTCACGTTGAACCAGCGGGCCACGTCGATGCACAGCGACAGCACGGCGAGCGTGGTGCCCTGGACGTCCAGCACGTCGAACTCGCCGGAGGCCACGCCGTCCTCGATGATCCCGCGCACCTCCGCGTCCACCTGGCGGCGCAGCTCGACGATCTCCGCGCGGGCCTCCGGTCCGAGGGCGTCGAGTTCGTACTGCACGACCCGCGCGGTGGTGCGCCGGCCCGCGTGCCAGCGGACGAAGGAGCTGACCGCGTCGGCCAGCCGCTCGGCCGCGGTGCCCTCCCGCCGGGCCGCGGTGCGCAGGATGTCGAGGGCCTTGTCGTGGCCGATGCGGCTGATCCGGTGGAGCAGCTCTTCCTTGGTCTTGTAGTGGATGTAGAGCGCGGCCGGGCTCATGCCGGCGCGGCCCGCGATGTCACGGGTCGTCGTCGCGTGGTAGCCACGCTCGGCGAAGGCCTCCACGGCCGCGACGAGCAGCCGCCGGGCCGCGTCAGGGGTGACCTCTTCCCACGGCTCCACTTCGCCGCCGGTCGTCTCCTGCGCCGTACTCATCGCTCGCTCGCCCCTCTCGGTGACAGGAGCACCACCATACCGCCGACGGTGAGCGGGCGCTTAGCGGAGCCGCTCAGAGCTTTTCGAAGGGGTCGTGCTCGGCGAGCAGCTTCTCCAGCCGGGCCTGGTCGACCCGGCTGACGATCCGCCCGGCCTCCTGCCGGTCCCGGATCACCTTGGCGAGGGTGAAGGCGGTGGTGACGAGGTACAGGACGGCGATCGCCAGGAAGCCGCGGACCCAGGCGCTGGCGTCGAGCCGGGCGATGCCGATGGCGGTGGCCGCCATGGCGACCGCGAAGGAGGCGACGGCCTGCCCGTAGAACGCGGCCGTGCTCTGCTGCTTGACCGGTGTGTCACTCATGGGCCCCAGCATCGGCGGACGTGGCCCGCGCCACATCCGCCGGGATACTCAGAACCGGGTGCGGCAGGTACTCAGAAGGCCGAGACCCCGGTCAGGGAGCGGCCGATGAGCAGCTTCTGGATCTGGCTGGTGCCCTCGTAGAGGGTCATCACGCGGGCGTCGCGCAGGAGCTTGCCGGCGGGGTACTCGTCGATGTAGCCGTAGCCGCCGAAGACCTGCAGGGCGTTGTTGGCGGCGCGCACCGCGGCCTCGGAGGCGAACAGCTTGGCCTTGGAGGACTCCACGGCGAAGGGCTCGCCGCGGTCGATGAGGTCGGCGACCCGCCAGGTCAGCAGCCGGGCCGCGTCCACGTCGACGGCGATGTCGCTGATCAGCTCCTGCACCAGTTGGTGGCGGGCGATCGGCTTGCCGAACTGCTCCCGCTCACCGGCGTACTTCACGGCCGCGTCCAGCGCGGCCTGGGCTATCCCGACACAGCCGGCGGCCACCGACATCCGCCCCTTGGCGAGCGCGGACATGGCGACGGAGAAGCCCTTGCCCTCCGCGCCGAGCATCGCCGAGGCGGGCACGCGCACGTCCTGGAGGACGAGTTCGGCGGTGGCCTGGCCGCGCAGGCCGAGCTTGCCGTGGACGGTACGGCGGGTCAGGCCGGGTGTGTCGGCGGGCACGAGGAAGGCGGACACGCCCTTGTGGCCGGGGGCGTCGGTGGAGCGGGCGAAGAGCAGGACGACGTCGGCCCAGGTGCCGTTGGTGATGAACATCTTGGTGCCGTTCACGACGTAGTCGTCGCCGTCGCGCACGGCCCGGGTGGTGAGGTTGCCGGCGTCGGAGCCGGTGCCGGGCTCGGTGAGGCCGAAGCAGCCGACGTACTCGCCCGCGGTCAGGCCCGGCAGCCAGCGCCGCTTCTGCTCCTCGCTCCCCCAGGCGGCGATCGTCTTGGCGACGAGCCCCAGGGAGACGGAGACGATCCCGCGGACCGAGGAGTCGCCGCGCCCCAGTTCCTCGGTGACCAGGCAGTAGGAGAGGTGGTCGCCGCCGCAGCCGCCGTACTCCTCGGGCACGGTCAGGCCGAGGAAGCCGACCTCGCCGAGCTTCTTCACGATGCCCCGGTCGACCTCCTCCGCGCGGTCCCAGGCGACCACGTGCGGGGCGATCTCGCGCTCCACGAAGTCCCGGGCGAGCCGTCGTACGGCCGTCTGCTCCTCGCTGAGCCCCAGGCTCACCATGAGATCACCTCTGTCACCGATGGATCTTGAAAGCCGGACATTTAAATTAGCACTGCTAGTTTCCAGTCGCAGCCCTACTATGTGCGCCATGGCCCGACCGCGCAAGCCCCTCCTCAGCACCGACCGGATCGTCGAGACGGCCCGGGACCTCGTGGACCGGGAGGGTCTGGCGGCCGTCTCCACGCGCCGGCTCGCCGCCGAGCTGGGAGTGAGCGGGCCCTCGCTCTACAACCACTTCCGCACCAAGGACGAGATCCTGGAGGCGGTGGCGGACTCGGTGAGCGCCCAGGTCGACCTGTCGATGTTCGAGGACGGCCGGGACTGGCGGACCGCGCTGCACGACTGGGCCGTCTCCTACCGGGCCGCCCTGCGCGACCACCCGAACATCGTCCCCGTCCTCGCCCGGGGCCCCGGCCGACGCCCGGCCGCGCTCCGGCTGGCCGACGCGGTCTACGGCGCGATGGTCGACGCGGGCTGGCCGCCGGCGCAGGCCACCTCCATCGGCGCGCTGATGCGGTACTTCATCATGGGCTCGGCGCTCGGTTCCTTCGCCGGCGGCTTCGTGGACGACGCGAGCGCCTACGACCCCGCCGACTACCCCCACCTCGGGCAGGCCCATCTGCTCGCCGAACAGCAGGAGAAGATCGACGAGCGGGCCTTCGAGGCGGGGCTCGCCGCGCTGCTGGACGGGCTGGCGCAGCAGTACCGGCAGGTCCGGGTGTGAGGACGCTTCGGCCACCGCCGAACCGACGGTCCCGCATGCTGGGGACATGAGCACCGAGAACCACCAGGCGGCGGCGCTGGCGGCGCTGGCCGGGCTGATCGCCGACCGGACCCGGGCCGCGTGTCTGCTGGCGCTGCTGGACGGGCGGGCGTGGACGGCCGGTGAGCTGGCCCGGCACGCCGGGGTCGCGGCCTCCACCCTGAGCGAGCACCTCGGCAAGCTGGTGGCCGGCGGGCTGCTCACGGAGGAACGGCAGGGCCGGCACCGGTATGTGCGGCTGGCCGACGCGCGGGTGGCGCAACTGGTCGAGGACCTCGCCGCGCAGGTGCCCGCGGCGGTGGTACGGCGCCCTCCGCGCACCCTGCGGGAGGCGAGTGCCGGTGCCGCCATGGCCCGGGGGCGGACCTGTTACGACCATCTCGCCGGGCGGCTCGGGGTCGTGCTCACCGACGCGCTGACCCGGCGCGGGCTGCTGCGGCAGGACACCGGGTTCGCGCTGACGGACGCGGGGATGGAGTGGTTCGGTACGGCGGGTGTGCCCCTGGACCCCGGAGGCCGGCGCCCGCTGGCCCGCGCGTGCCTCGACTGGACGGAACGGCGACCGCATCTGGCCGGGGCGGCGGGGGCGGCGTTGTGCCGTCGGGCGCTGGAGGCGGGATGGTGCGTGCGCGTGGGGTCGGGGCGGGCGGTCGCGGTGACCGCGTCGGGGGAGCGGGTGTTCTCCGACCTGCTCGGCATCTCCGGGCGGCCCTGGCTGGAGACCGGCTGAGGGGGCGGGGCCCCCCGCCCCCTTCGGGGCGACCGCCGTCAGAACACCACCAGCGCGCGTCCCCCCTTCCCCGCCAGCATGTTCGCGAAGGCCGCCGGGATGTCCTCCAGGGTGATCCGGTCGGTGACCAGGGCGGAGAGGTCCAGGCGGCCCTGCCTCACGTGCTCGGCGAGGAGCGGTACGTCACGGGACGGGTCGCTGTTGCCGTAGACGCAGCCCGAGAGGGTGCGGCCCCAGTGGAAGAGCTCCAGGGCGTTGAAGGTGACCTGCTGGTCCTTGCCGCCGATGCCGACGACCGTCGTACGGCCGCCCCGGCGCGTGGACTCCCAGGCCGCCCGGATGGAGACCGCGCGGCCCACGCACTCCACGGAGACGTCGACGCCCTGCTTGCCGGTGAGGCCGCGGATCTCGCGGGGGGTGTTCTCGGAGGCGAGGACGTAGTCCGTGGCGCCGGCGGCGCGGGCCAGCTCCTCCTTCCCGGGGGAGACGTCGACGGCGACGATCCGGGACGCCCCCGCGATGCGGGCCGCTTGCAGCGTGGCGAGGCCGACTCCGCCGACGCCGAACACGGCGACCGTCTCACCGGCCCGGACCCGCGCCGAGTGGTGCACCGCGCCGTAGCCGGTGAGGACGGCGCAGCCCAGCAGGGCGGCGTCCACCAGCGGCACCCCGTCCGGCAGCGGCAGCACGCAGGACGCGGCGACCACCGTCTCCTCGGCGAACGCGGCCACGTTCAGTCCGGGGTGCAGGTCGGCGCCGTCGGCGGTGCGGGCGTGCACGTCGGCCGCGCCGTTCAGGGCGTTGGCGCACAGCCAGACCTCGCCCAGCGCGCAGGCGTGGCACCTTCCGCAGGACGGTGCCCAGTTGAGGACGACCGGGGACCCGGGTGAGACATGGGTGACGCCCTCCCCGACGGCGACGACCGTGCCCGCGCCCTCGTGGCCGAGGACGGCCGGAACCGGCACCCGCATGGTGCCGTCGGACAGGGACAGGTCGGAGTGGCAGACGCCGGCGGCGGCGAGGCGGACCCGGACCTGTCCGGGGCCCGGGTCGGGCAGCTCGATGCCGGTGATCTCCAGCGGGGCGCCGATGGCGGGCAGGACGGCGGCTCGTACGGCCATGGGTGACGGAACTCCTCAGAACTGGAGGGACTTGGTCTGGAGGTACTCGGCGAGTCCGTGCGCCCCGAGTTCCCGGCCGACGCCGGACTGCTTGTAACCGCCGAAGGGCGCGAGCGGGTTGAACCGGCCGCCGTTGATGTCGACCTGGCCGGTGTCCATGCGGCGCGCGAAGGCCACCGCCTCGGCCTCCTCGGCGGCCCAGACGGCGCCCGCGAGGCCGTACACCGTGCCGTTGGCGATGCGCAGGGCGTCGTCCTCGTCGTCGTACCGCAGGATCGACAGGACCGGGCCGAAGATCTCCTCCTGGGCGATCGTCATGTCGGGGGTGACGTCCGCGAAGACCGTAGGGCTGACGAACCAGCCGCGCTCGCGCGGGGATTCGGGGCCGCCCGCGACGAGGCGGGCGCCCTCGGCGACACCCTTCTCGATGTAACCGCGCACCCGGTCCCGCTGCTTGGCGCTGACCAGCGGTCCGATGCGGTCGCCGTACTTGGCGGCGGCGGTCGCGGCGAGTTCGACGGCCTCGGCGTAGCGGTCGCGGTGGACCAGCATGCGGGTCCAGGCGCTGCACGTCTGGCCGGAGTTGGACATCACGTTGGCGACACCGACGTTGACCGCCCTGGCGAGGTCGGCGCTCGGCAGGATGACGTTGGCGGACTTGCCGCCGAGTTCCAGGGCGACCTTCTTCACGGCCGCGCCGGCCACCGCGCCGATCCGCCGGCCGACCGCCGTGGAGCCGGTGAAGGAGACCAGGTCGACGCCCGGGTGCTCGGCGAGCGCCTGCCCGGCGACCGGGCCGAGACCGGTGACCAGGTTGAACACGCCCGCGGGCACGCCCGCCTCGTGCACCGCCTCGGCGAACAGCTGGGCGGTGAGCGGGGTGTCCTCGGCGGGCTTGACGACGATCGTGCAGCCGGCGGCGAGGGCCGGGGCGACCTTGGCGACGATCTGGTGGAGGGGGTAGTTCCAGGGGGTGATGGCGCCGACCACGCCGATCGGCTCGTGCAGGACCGTCGAGTTGCCGACCTTCTCCTCGAAGGAGTGGCCGGCGGCCAGTTCGGCGTAGGAGCCCGCCACCGCGATCGGCACGGCCGCGTGCACGGCCTGGGAGAACGGCAGGGGCGAGCCGAGTTCCGCGGTGACCGTCGCGGCGATCTCGTCCTTGCGGGTCACGAGCGCGTCCCGGAGAGCGGCCAGGCGCGCGGCGCGTTCGGCCGGGGGCGTGGCGGCCCAGGCGGGGAGCGCGGCCCGCGCGGCGCGTACGGCGGTGTCGACGTCCAGGGCCGAACCGGCCGGGACCCGGGCGATGACCTGCTCGTCGGCGGGGTTCACGACCTCGATCTCGTCCCCGCTCCCGGCGGGGCGCCAGGCGCCGTCGATGTAGAGGCCGTCGTGTGCCTTCATTGCTGTGTCCTCCCGGCGGGTCCGCGTCGTCCGGCACACAAACTAGCGATGATAGTTTTCCTGCGCCAGACGTTCCCGGTCAGCGGACGCTTCCGGACATCATCGCGAAGGGACCGGCCGGTGCGGGCGCGATGTCCGCACCGGCCGGTCCACCGGTCACCTGGTCGCGGTCAGATGGGCGAAGACCACCACGTTGCTGGTGTAGCCGGTCCGCCGGCTGAACAGGCCGCCACAGGTGAGCACGCGCAGTTCCGGGCGCCCGGTCGGGCCGTAGACCTCCTTGTCGGGGAAGCCGGCCTTGTCGTAGACCTTCACCCTGTCGACGGAGTAGACGGCGACGCGGCCGTCCGCCCGCCGGACCTCCACCGGCTTGCCGGGCCGGACCTGAGCGAGGCCGGCGAAGACGGCGGGTCCGGTGCGGGTGTCGCGGTGGCCGACGGCGACGGCGGTGCCGGCCTCGCCGGGCGTGGGGCCGCCCTGGTACCAGCCGACCAGCCGCGGTCTGTCGACGGGCGGTGTCTCCAGCTCCCGGTTCCGGTCGAGGCGGAGCGGGGTGATCGGGGCGTCGATGCCCAGCGAGGGGACGCGGAAGGTCGTCGGCCGGGACCGGGGCAGCGGGCGGGGCGGCGGCGCCGGAGGGGCGGTCGGCTCGACGTGGGCGGAGTCCGTACCGGCCGCCACGGCGTGCGGGCCGGTTCCGGCCGCTCCGCCGCCCGACCCGCAGCGCGACCCCACCGTCACCAGGACGAACACCAGCAGGGCCGTCCTGGCGAGGCGGTAGGCGCGGGTGCGGTACCAGGGCCTGCGCCGGTACCTACGCGGCGCCATGGGGCCGCCGGCGGATCAGCCGGATGTACACGACAGCGCAGACGGCGATCAGACCCACGGCACCCGCGGCGGCCACCGGGGAGTAGGCGGCGGCCCTGTCGATGAGACCGCCGCCGCCCGCGTGCACCCCGCCCCTGGGGCCGTTCTGGTCGTCCTTGCCCCAGGAGGCGTCGCCGTCGTGCCGGCCGTCGGAGTCGTTGTGCTGACCGTCGGAGATCTGCCCGCCCGGGCCGTGCTCGCCCTCGTGGCGCCCGTCCTTGCAGTTGACGCGGAAGACCTTCTCCTTCAGGGCGGCGGGGGTGCCCACGATCCAGCTGATCTTGTACTGACCGTCCGCGAGGCCGAGCGGGTCGGTGTGCCCGGCGCCCCCGGCGAGCTGGATGGTCCCGGCGACGGTGGCGGCGGTGGGGAGCGGGGGCTGCGGGGTGATGGTGTAGGCGATGCTGGTGAGCGTGTCGAAGTTGACGGCCTCCAGATAGAACCGGCAGACCACGGGATCGTCCTTGGCCGACCCCACGAGCGGCGTTCCGTGGAGGTGACGCTCGTCGTGAATCCTGATGTCGCCGTTCTCGCCCTGGGCCACCGCGCTCGGCGCCGCCACCCATGACGCGCCCGCCGCGGCGAGGGCGGTGAGGACGACTGTGGCGCCCGCGCGGGGGCCGACGGCACGTGGGGTCATGGTGGGCATGCGCGCTCCTCCGAGTTCAGACGATTTTCATACAAATCGCTCGTTCGCCTGGACTCTCCTTCATGGGCCGCGTGGCCCATGGCACCGACGCCCGACGCGCCGTCAGAGATCGCTCGTGCGGCGCAACCCCGGGCGCTTCGGCCGCTTCCCGGTCACCTGTCCGGACGACCCCTCGGGCCGGCCCGGCGAGCGCAGCGCCACTGCCGACGACACCAGCAGCAGACCCCCCAGCATCACGAACGGCGCAGCCACGCCCGCCAGACCGGCGACCAGACCCGCGGCGGCCGGGGCGGCGACCTGGCCCAGCCGGTTGCCGGTCAGCCGCAGGGCGAGCGCGGTGGAGCGGGCCTCGGCCGGCGCGGCCTGCACCACCGTCGTCATCGACAGCGGCTGGCCGACGCCCAGGCAGAAGCCGAGGACCGTGAGCATCGCGCCGAGCGCCCACACCGGCACCGGCAGCGCCACCCCCGCGCACAGCAGGGCCGCCAGCAGGCAGGTCACGGTGAGCAGCGCGGGCCGGCCGAGCAGCCGCAGCAGCGGGGTGAGCACGAGCCGGCAGGCGATGGTGGCGCCCGCCCGGAGACTGAGCAGGACACCGATCACCGAGGGCGCGATCCCCCGGTGCTCGCCGACCACCGGCAGGTAGGCGGTGAGGATGTCGGTCGCCGACAGCACCGACAGGCTGATCAGCATGCCCGCGGGCACGCCCCGGGCGCGCAGGATGCCACCGACCGGCACCCGTCCGCCGCCGCGCGCACGGGAGCCCACGGCCGTACGGTCCTCGATGCGCCACAGCGAGGTGAACGCGACCGCCGCGCCCGCGCCCGCCACCACGAGGGCGAGCGCGCTGCTGCGGGCCATGTCGGGGCCACCGATGAGGGCGCCCGCGGCGACGGGACCGATGAGCTGGCCGAGGGAGGCGCCGATGGTGAAGTGGCCGAAGTTGCGGTCCTGTTCGTGCGGCGCGGACTGACGGGCCACCAGCGACTGGGCGCCGATCACGAAGCACAGGTGACCGAGTCCCATCACCCCGCTCCACAGGGCCATCGCCCACAGCGAGCCGGCGAGCCCGCTGAGCGCGCAGCCGGCCGCGATGAGGACGACACCGGCCGGCAGCAGGGGCGCGCAGCGGCCGTGGTCGGTACGGCGGCCGAGCGGTACGGCGGCGAACAGCGGCAGCAGCGCGTAGACACCCGCGATGACACCGACCGCCCGTTCGTCGGCGCCCAGCGCGAGGGCCCGGTAGGAGACGGCGGGCCGGGCCATCGACACCGCCCCCTGCGCGCAGCCGAAGGCGATGACGAGGCGGAGCAGCCAGCCGCGGTTCCCACCGGGCCCCATGACGTCCTCCAAGGGGGTCAGATGATGCCGAACAGGATGCCCGCGCCGAGGACCACGAGCGAGGTGAGGGCGGCCCACTTGACCACGAACCGGGTGTGGTCGCCGAACTCCACCTTGGCCATGCCGACCAGGACGTACACGGCCGGGACGAGCGGGCTGGACATGTGCAGGGGCTGGCCGATGATCGAGGCGCGGGCGATCTCCACCGCGGAGACGCCGTGCGCCTGGCCCGCCTCGGCGAGCACCGGCAGGACACCGAAGTAGAAGCCGTCGTTGGACATGAAGTAGGTGAGCGGGATGCTCAGCACGCCGGTGACGAGGGCCATGTGCGGGCCCATGCCGTCGGGGACGTTGTCCACCAGCCACTTCGCCATGTGGTCGACCATGCCCGTGCCCTGGAGTACGCCGGTGAAGACGGCGGCGGCGAAGACCATGCCGGAGACGTTGAGGACGTTCTCGGCGTGGGCGGCGATCCGGGCCTTCTGGTCCGGCATGTGCGGGAAGTTGACGGTCAGGGCGAGGGCGGCGCCGAGCAGGAAGAGGACCGGGATCGGCAGCCACTCCATGATCATGGCGGTGAGCAGCGCGACCGTGAGCAGCGCGTTGAACCAGTAGAGCCTGGGGCGCAGGGTGGAGCGGTCCGGGTCCAGGCCCTGGAAGCTCTCGTCCTCGGGCCCGTCGGGCAGGTCCACGCCCGGGCCGGAACCGCCGGCCTTCGTGACGTCCTTGCCGGCGCCGGCGCCGACCAGCACCGTCTCGGTCTCCTCCACCAGCACCTCGTCCAGCGTCAGCACACCGAGCCGCTTGCGCTCGCGGCGGCCGAGGACGTAGGCGAGGGCGAAGACGAACAGCAGGCCCATGGCGAGGGCCGGGATCATCGGCACGAAGATGTCACTGGCGTCGAGCTTCAGCGCGGTGGCGGCGCGGGCGGTGGGGCCGCCCCACGGCAGCGTGTTCATCACGCCGTTGGCCATGGCGGCGACGCCGGTCATCACGACCAGGGACATCTTCAGGCGCTTGTACAGCGGGTACATCGCCGAGACGGTGATCATGAAGGTGGTGGAGCCGTCGCCGTCCAGGGAGACGATCGCGGCGAGGACCGCCGTGCCGACCACGATCCGCAGCGGGTCGGCCTTGCAGAACCTGAGAATGGCCCGCACGACCGGGTCGAAGAGGCCGACGTCGATCATCACACCGAAGTAGACGATCGCGAACATGAGCATCGCCGCGGTGGGGGCGAGGCCGGTGACGCCGTCGATGACGTAGTCGCCGAGCTTGGCGCCCTTGCCCACGAACACGCAGAACAGCGCGGGTATGAGCACGAGCGCCGCGATCGGCGACATCTTCTTCAGCATGATCAGGACCAGGAAGGTCGCGATCATGGCGAAGCCGAGGATGGTCAGCATGAATGGATACCTAACGTTCGCCCTTGAACATCCCACCTGGGGGTCGGCGGTGCGTTGACGTTAGGTCCGTTCAAACGGCGTTAACAAGATGTTGACGCGCGAGCAATAAGCGCGAAAGTCCAGGTCACGGCAGTGCTGTGACCGCCGTGAGCTCGACGGGGACGCCGTTGAGGACCGCGTTGCCCGACAGCGGGTCGAGCAGGCTGCCGTCGAGCAGCTGGTTGACGTTGACGCCGGGGTCGGTGGAGGCGTGGCGCAGCCGGGTGCCGGGACGGTCGTGGCCCCAGCCGTGCGGCAGGCTCACCACACCGGGCCGGACGCCGTCGGTGACCTCCGCGGGCGCCACCACCTCTCCCCCGGCGCCCTTCACCCGGACGTCCGCGCCGTCCCGGACGCCGAGGCGGGCCGCGTCCTCCGGGTGGATGTGCACCGTGCAGCGGTTGCTGCCGCCGGTGAGCGCGGGCACGTTGTGCATCCAGCTGTTGTTGGAACGCAGATGGCGGCGGCCGACGAGGACGAGGCCCGCGGGCCGCTCGCGCAGGGCCGCGCGGAGCCGGGGCAGGTCGCCGGCGATGGGCCCGGGCAGCAGCTCGACCCTGCCGCTGCGGGTCTTCAGCGGCTGCGGCAGGCGCGGGCGCAGCGGGCCGAGGTCGATGCCGTGCGGGTGGGCGAGCAGCTTCTCCAGGGTCAGCCCGTCGGGGCGGGCGCCGAAGCCGTCGCCGTACGGGCCGAGGCGCAGCATCATGTCGAGCCGTCGCTCGGGGCCGTTGTCGCCGGTCAGCCGGGCGGCGAGCTCCTGCGGGTCGCGTCCGTGCACCGGCCCGTGCGCGTCCTGGACGGCCTTGCCGAGGGTCTGGTCGATGACCATCGCGTCGACGGCGGCGGGGTCGGCCCCGTGCATTCCCGTGGCGGCCAGGACCAGCCGGGCGAGGATCTCGGTCTCCGCCATGCGGCCGGGCTCCAGCGGGACGGCGGGGCGGGTGTAGCGGACCTGGTTGCGCACGGCCAGGGTGTTGAAGGCGAAGTCGTGGTGCGGGCTCTGGGAGGGCGGCGGCGGGGGCAGGACGACATGGGCGTGGCGCGAGGTCTCGTTGAGGTACGGGTCGACGCTGACCATGAAGTCCAGGGACTCCAGGGCCTTGTCGAGCCGGTCCCCGTCGGGCGCGGAGAGCACGGGGTTGGCGGCGACGGCGATCAGCGCGCGGACCGGGGCCTCCTCGTCGGTCGCGGTGTCGATCTCCTCGGCGAGCGCGGCGAGCGGCAACTCCCCCTTGGCCTCCGGGTGCCGGCTCACCCGGGAGTGCCAGCGGCCGAGCGCGAAGCCGCGGCCGGGGCCCGCAGGGCGGGGCGTGCGGTCGGTGGCGGCCTGCGGGAAGAGCGCGCCGCCGGGCCGGTCCAGGTTGCCGGTGAGGATGTTCAGGACGTCGACCAGCCAGCTGGCCAGGGTGCCGTGCGGGACGGTGCAGCTGCCGATGCGGGCGTAGACGGCGGCGGTCGGGGCGGCGGCGAGCTCGCGGGCGAGGGTGCGGATGACACCGGCGTCCAGGTCGCAGGCGGGCGCCACAGCCTCGGGGGTGAAGTCGGCCAGTGCGTCCCGGAGTTCGTCGAGCCCCTCGACGTGCGGGGCCAGGTGGCGGAGGTCGACCAGGTCCTCCGTGAAGAGGGTGTGGGCCGTCGCGGCGAGCAGCAGGGCGTCGGTGCCGGGGCGTATCGCCAGGTGGCGGTCGGCGAGCTTCGCGGTGCGGGTGCGGCGCGGGTCCACGACGGTGAGGTGTCCGCCGCGCGCCTTGAGTGCCTTGAGCCGGCCGGGGAAGTCGGGGGCGGTGCACAGACTGCCGTTGGACTCAAGGGGGTTGGCGCCGATGAGCAGCAGGTGGTCGGTGTGGTCGAGGTCCGGCACCGGGATGGCGCCCGCGTCGCCGAACAGCAGCCCGCTGGAGACGTGCTTGGGCATCTGGTCGACCGTGGAGGCGGTGAACAGGCTGCGGGTGCGCAGGGCGCCGAGCAGGACCTGCGGGTACAGGGCGCCGGCCATGGTGTGCACGTTGGGGTTGCCGAGGACCACGCCCACGGCGTCGGGTCCGTACCGCTCCACCACCGGGCGCAGGCCCGCGGCGACCGCGTCGAAGGCCTCCTCCCAGGTGGCCTCGCGCAGGCTGCCGTTCTCCCGGACGAGCGGGGCGCGCAGCCGGTCGGGGTCGCCGTCGACGGCACCGAAGGCGGCGCCCTTGGGGCAGATGAACCCCTTGCTGAAGACGTCGTCCCGGTCACCTCGGGCGCCGGTGACGCGGGTGCCCTCGACGGTGAGGCTCAGCCCGCAGGTGGCCTCGCACAGGGGGCAGATTCGCAGGGCGGTGCGGGACACGGGTCCTCCCGGAGGGGTCGGCGACGGGGTCACCCGCGCACGAGCGGGCGGACCGGCTGGGCTGAGCATACCGACCGGTATGCACGGAGGGGAGGCCCTGTGTGCACCCCGTCCACCCGGACGCGCGCTGAGGCCGACGGACGCCGGGCGTTGGACGCCGGGCGTTGGACGCCGGGCGTTGGACGCCGGGCGTTGGACGCCGGGCGTTGGACGCTGGGCGTCGGGCGTCGGGCGTCGGGCGTCGGGCGTCGGGCGTCGGGCGTCGGGCGTCGGGCGTCGGGCGTCGGGCGTCGGGCGTCGGGCGTCGGGCGTCGGGTGACACGTCGGCCGACGGCCGCCGGCCTTGCGAGGACACTCCGGTCGACCCTCGCCGGCCTCGGGGGCACACCGACCCCGGGCCACCGCCCTGGGGGGGCACACCGACCGGGCCACGGCCCTGGGGGGGCACCCCAGTCGCCCCGGCCGGCCGTCGGGTGACACGTCGACCGGCGTCGGTCCGTGTCTCAGTCCAGCACGCGCCCCAGATACGCCCGGAGCAGTTCCCGGGTCTCCGTGATGATCGCCTCGTCGCCCTGCGGATCGATCCGGAAGGCGAGCTGGACGAGGGTGTCGGCGCTCTCCACGGCGACCAGGAAGACCCGCCGCAGGTCCGCGTCCGGGGTACGGCCGAGATAGCCGCCGAGCAGGTCGGTGAGCCGGTCGGCGACCCGGGTGTTGGGCTCGGTGTGGCGGGAGCCGACCGGGATCTGGTTGCCGAAGTCCACCAGGGAGAAGCCGGGCGCCGTGCGCTTCATGGCCAGGTACTCGTCCAGGACGGCGTCCATGGCCGCCCGCCAGTCCCCCTTGCCGGCCTTCTTCAGCCGCTCGGTGACACGCTCGACGTACCGCTCCAGGTTGCGCTGGGCGAGGGCGTCGGCCATCTGCCGCTTGTTGCCGAAGAAGCGGTAGACGGAGCCGATGGGCACGCCGGCGCGCTGGGCGACCGCGCGCGTGCTCAGGGCGTCGTAGCCGACCTCGTCGAGGAGTTCGGCGCAGGCGTCCAGGATCCTGGTCAGCCGTTCGGCACTGCGCCGCTGGACGGGCGCGCGGCGGAGCGATGTCGCTTGGGGCACGGGCTTCATGATGCCTTTCCGCCGGGGTCCGGTGAACCTCCCCCCACAGTACGGAGACAGGTGGCCCTTGCACTCATTCGCCGGCGGCGCCGGGTGCCGGTGCCCCTCGCCCGCCGGCGGCACAGGACGCCACGCTCCCCATACGCTGGTGACGCGCAGGGCCGTAGCCTTCATCCACCGGCGGCACAGAGGACCGTGGCCGTCATCCACCGGCGACGCAGAGAGCCGTGGCCGTCATCCACCGGCGACGCAGAGAGCCGTGGCCGTCATCCACCGGCGGCACAGAGGACCGTGGCCGTCATCCACCGGCGGCACAGAGAGCCGTGGCCGTCATCCACCGGCGACGCAAAGGGCCGCGGCCTCATCCACCGGCGGCACAGGACGCCGTGCTCCCCATCCACCGGCGGCACACAGAACCGATGGTCCCCATCCCGCCGGCGCACGGGACCGTGACCTCATCCGCCCGTGAGGTCGGCGTTCCGGGCGGCGCTCATCCCGTGCCCGTCTCCGCGTCGGACACCGTGATGTCGGCGGTGCTCTGGACCGGCTTGCCGCGGACGGCCCACACCGTGCCGTCGTCGGCGTACAGGCGGACGGTGACCTGGTGGGTGCCGTGCGACACGAGACCGGCGGCCAGGTGGTACGTGGGTGTGCGCAGCCGGGCGACCCGGTGGCCGTCGACGAACAGGTGGGCGAGCCCACGGCCGATGGCCGCCGCCGGCCGGGTGCCGGGCGCGGAGAGCCGGAAGTGACGGAGGGTCAGCCGGACGTCCCAGCCGCCGGCCGAGTCCGGAGTGATTTCCACGGCGGCCTCGGGGGCGTTCCGCTGGGCCACCTCGCGCAGGTTCCGGCCGGTCTCGTCGGTGTCGTCCAGCACCTTCCCCACGGGCGACGGCGAGACGGTCGTCCCGCCGTGCGCCTCACCGCTGGTGCAGGCCGCCGCTCCGAGCGGCAGCAGGACGCCCACCGCGAGCGCGGCGAGGGCTCCACGCGTCCACTTCGTCCACGACATGACCGGGAGCGTAGAACAGCAGCGCGGCGCTCCGGATCCCCCTGAAGTCTGGTTCCCGCCCTACCCCGCGGGGAGGACCACGACCCCTCTTGCGCGGACCCCCACTCATTCCTACGGTGATGCATAGGAATCGGGAGCACAAGGAGCGATCATGAGCGATGGGGGCACCTCCCGCGCGAGCGTGTTCGAGCGCGGGGGAGCACGGAAGACCGCCGAGGGGCTGTCGTATCTCACCGGGTTCGGCAACGAACACGCCTCGGAGGCGGTGCCGGGCGCCCTGCCCGAGGGCCGCAACTCGCCGCAGCGCGCGCCGCTGGGCCTGTACGCGGAGCAGTTGAGCGGTACGGCGTTCACCGAGCCGCGTGCGCACAACCGGCGCTCCTGGCTCTACCGCATCCGCCCCTCGGCCGCGCACCCCGCGTTCACCCGCACCGGCAACGGCGCGATCCGCACGGCTCCCTTCACCGAGGCGGTGCCCGACCCCAACCGGCTGCGCTGGAACCCACTGCCGGAGCCCCCGGCCGGCACCGACTTCCTGGCCGGCCTCTGGACGCTGGGCGGCAACGGCGACGCGACCCAGCGCACGGGCATGGCCGTGCACCTGTACCACGCCAACGCCTCGATGGAGCGGATCTTCTCGGACGCCGACGGCGAACTGCTGATCGTGCCCGAGCGCGGCGGGCTGCTGCTGCACACCGAGTTCGGCCGGCTCCATGTGGAGCCGGGCCATGTGGCGCTGATCCCCCGTGGAGTGCGCTTCCGTGTGGAGCTGCTCGATGAGTCGGCCCGCGGCTATGTGTGCGAGAACTACGGGGCTCCGTTCAGGCTGCCCGACCTGGGCCCGATCGGTGCCAACGGGCTCGCCAACCCCCGGGACTTCCGGGCTCCCGTGGCGGCGTACGAGGACGTCGAGGGGCCGGTGGAGGTGGTGAACAAGTTCTGCGGCAACCTCTGGACGGCGACCTACGACCACAGCCCCCTGGACGTGGTCGCCTGGCACGGCAACCATGTGCCGTACATCTATGACCTGCGCCGGTTCAATGTGATCGGCACCATCTCCTACGACCACCCGGACCCTTCCGTCTTCACGGTGCTGACCTCCCCGTCGGACACCCCGGGCCTGGCCGGCGTGGACTTCGTGGTCTTCGCGCCGCGCTGGCTGGTGGGCGAGGACACGTTCCGGCCGCCGTACTTCCACCGGAACGTGATGAGCGAGTACATGGGCCTGATCGAGGGCGCCTACGACGCCAAGGCGGAGGGCTTCGTGCCCGGCGGCGGCTCGCTGCACAACATGATGTCGGCGCACGGCCCGGACCGGGAGACGTTCGACCGGGCGAGCGCGGCCGAGCTGAAGCCGCAGAAGCTCGACGACGGACTGGCGTTCATGTTCGAGACCCGCTGGCCGGTGGCCCTCACCCCGCAGGCGGCGGGCGCCGACCACCTCCAGCGGCGCTACGACGACGTGTGGCAGGGACTGGAGCGGCACTTCAGGGGCTGACCGCCTCCGTTGCGCCGGACGTTCTCCGCCAGGTACGGATAACCGCGTGACCTCCTTCGCCCCGGATTCGATCGTCCTGAACCGCAAGCTGCCGCTGTGGTACCAGGTGTCGCAGTCGCTGCGCGCCTCGATACTGGGCCGCTCCCCCGAGGATCCGCTGCGCCTGCCCACCGAGGAGCGGCTGGCGGAGCACTACGGGGTGAGCGTGCTGACCATGCGGCAGGCGTTGAAGGAGCTGGAGGACGAGGGTCTGATCAGCCGGCACCGGCGGCGCGGCACGTTCATCGAGCCCGGAGCGCGGCGCGGGGCCCCGGTCCGGCTGCTGGGCTCGGTGGACGCGATCGTGGCCCAGCAGTCCGGGATGACGACCGAGCTGCTCGGCCACGGTCGCGTGCCGGTGCCGGCCGGGCTCGCCGAGTACTTCCCGGATCTCGCGGAGGTGGCGACGTACCACCGGCTGCGCAGCGACGAGAAGACCGGCGAGCCGACCAACCACGCCGTCAACCACATCCGCCCGGAACTGGCCGAGGGCATCGACCCGGAGGACCTGGTCCGCTGGCCGATGACCAAGGTGCTGCGGGACATGGTGAAGGCGGACATCAGCCGGATCACGGACACCGTGGAGGCCCGGCTCGCCGACCCGGAGACGGCCCGGCTGCTCGACGTCCCGCTGCTCAGCCCGATCCTGCACTACACCGGGGTGACGTACGACAGCGAGGGCCGGGTGCTGGACGTGGCGGTCATCCACTACCGGGGCGACCGCTTCTCGTTCACCGTCACGCTCGACGCGTGAACGCTCCGCCGGCCCAGCCGGGTGGGGCCGTCCGTCGTCCGCGGGGCCCGTCGCGGTGGGTCGCGCGGTTCCCCGTGCCCCTTCGGGGGCGCTACCCGCTGTCGTAGCATGCCGTGCGTGACGCACGACGACGCTCCGCTGCTGGCGGACCTCATGCCGTGGTCCGTCGCACCGCTGCGGCCGGGCCGCGCCTGGCCGACGGCACCGGACCCGGTCTCGCTGAGGGCCCGCTGGGACGCGCTGCTGAAGGCCCAGGGCCCGGACCGGGAGGCGTTGTTCGAGCCCACCCGCGCCCGTACGCTCCAGTCGGCGGTGGGTCAGTTGCCCGGTTCACCCGCCGGCACCGAGCGGCTCGCGCGCGCCGAGGGGCCCTGCCCGGAGCCGGTGCGGGTGCTGGCCGCTCCCTTCGACGAGCAGTGGCTGATCCCGGACCACCGGCTGATCGACACGGCCCGTCCCGAGCTGTGGCGGGTGGCGGACGCGCACCAGGTGTTCACGGTCGAGACGGGTGACGCCGGCGCCCCGCTGCTGGCGACCGGGCTCCTGCCCACGCTGCGCCCGGGCCGCGTCCGTCCGCTCTACCGCCGCCCCGGCAGGGCGGAACCGAACCTCGCCCCCGGCCTGCTGGACCACCTGACGGCCCGTCTGGGCACGCGCCCCTCGGCACCGGACGTGCTGGCCTGGATCCTGATGACGGCCGGCCCCGGCCTCACCGTCCCCCTCACCGACGACCCCGGGCTGTGGGCGTCCGGCGTGGAGGCGGGCCGCCGGGCGCTGTGGCTGATGCGCCGGGACGGCGAGCGCCCCAAGCTGCCCGGCGGGCGGCGCCCCTACGTCCGCGCGCCCCTGCCGAACCGTCCGCTCGCCCTCCACTACGACCGCGACGAGGAGACCCTGCACCTGGACGAGGGCCGCATCTCGCCCGTCCCGCCCGAGGCATGGGACTACGAGGTGGCCGGGGTGCGGGTCCTGGAGAGCTGGTTCGCGGTGCGCACCGCGCCGGTCGAGCCGGGCACGCTCGCCGCGATCCGTCCCGCGGTCTGGCCGCAGACCTGGACGTCGGAGCTGCTGGAGCTGATCACGGTCCTCGCCCTGCTGGCGGAACTGCGGTCGTCGCGCGACGAGTTGAGGGTGACGTCACCGGTCACGGCGGCCGAGCTGCGGGAGGCGGGCGTCCTGCCGGTACCACAGTCCTCCCGCCACCCCGCCTCGGTCCTCGACCACCACGAGGAGGGCCCGGACGGACAGTTCGTGCTGCTCTAGCCACCGGTCAGCCCGCATCAGGTGCCGCATCCGCCCGGCCGGCGCGGCGCGAACGCGTCGATGACCCTCTCCACCATCCGCTCGAACACCGCCTCCAGATCGATCGGACCCGGGTCCTGGGCGAACGCCGCCGCCATGCGCGGATACGCGCCGGAGGCGATCTGGCGGCTCAGGTGGGCGATGCGGACCGCGTTCTCCTCGTCCTCCGACCACGGCAGGGCCCGCGCCCGCTCGGCGGTGTCGAGTTCGTTGCGGACGTAGGTCGTGACCATGCCGTTCAGCATGGCGATGAACTCCAGTTTGGTGCCGTACGCCGTCTCCAGCGGGTCCAGGCAGGCCAGGCAGTGCTCCAGGTAGCGCAGGGCGTTCGGGCTGAAGCCGTACACCGGGGACATCAGGCGGGGCAGCCAGGGGTGGCGGTGCATCAGCTCGCGCGTCTGGTGGGCCACCCGGCGCATGTCGCCGCGCCAGTCGCCGCCCGGCTCCCACAGCTCGTGCTCCGCGCCGACCGCGTCCACCATGAGCTCGTACAGGTCCTCCTTGCGGGGGACGTAGTTGTAGAGCGACATGGTGCCGCAGCCCAGCTCGGCCGCGACGTGCCGCATGGACACCGCGTCGAGCCCCCGCGCGTCGGCGATCCGGACGGCGGCGGCGGCGACGTCGTCGCGCGTGTACGCCGGTTTCGGGCCCCGTCCGGTGCGCTCGGGGCGCGCCCAGATCACTTCGGGGACGGCCCCTCGGACTGCCATCGCTCATCACCTCGGTCACCATCCTAGTTACGTACGCCGTACGTAGTGCGGTATGGTCCCGGCATGACAATTACGTACGCTGTACTCAGTGAAGGTCTGGAGAAGCGCTTCGGCGCTGTGCGGGCCCTGCGCGGGCTCGATCTGGCCGTGGCCGAGGGCACGGTCTGCGGGCTGCTGGGGCCCAACGGGGCGGGGAAGACGACCGCGGTGCGGCTGCTGACCACGCTGCTGCGCCCGGACGGCGGCTCGGCGCGGATCGCCGGGCACGACCTCGTGCGGGAGGCGGCGGCCGTGCGGCGCCGGATCGCGGTCACCGGGCAGTACGCCTCGGTCGACGGGGACCTCACCGGCCGGGAGAACCTGCGGCTGTTCGCCCGCCTGCACCGGGTGCGCGGGCCGGCCGCCCGTGCCGACGAGCTCCTGGAGCGCTTCGGGCTGACCGAGGCGGCGGACCGGAAGGCGGCGGCGTACTCGGGCGGCATGCGGCGCCGGCTGGACCTCGCCGCGAGCCTGCTGCGCCGTCCCGACGTGCTCTTCCTGGACGAGCCGACCACCGGACTCGACCCGGCCAGCCGCGCTCGCATCTGGCAGGCGGTGCGCGAGCTGAAGGCGGACGGCACGACCGTGCTGCTGACCACCCAGTACCTGGAGGAGGCCGACCAGCTCGCCGACGACATCGCCCTGGTGGACCGGGGCCGGGTCGCCCAGACCGGCTCGCCCGCCGAGCTCAAGGCGCTCATCGGGTCCCATGTGGAGGCGGTGGTCGCGGACGCCGGCGCGCTGGCCCGGGCGGCGGCCGTGCTCGACCGGCTGACCGGCAGGGAGCCCGTGTTCGACCGTGAGCGCGGCGCGGTCGGCGCGGTCACCACCGATCCGACGCTGACCCTGCCCCGCCTGGTGCGCGAACTCGACGCGGCCGGTGTGCCGTTGCTGGACGCCGGCATCCGGCCGCCCACCCTCGACGACGTCTTCCTGCGGCTCACCGGTGAGTCCGCCGACCGTGAGGAGCGTGCCGCGTGAGCGCGTTGGCGTACGACGGACTGGCGATGACGGGCCGGCAGCTGCGCCGGGTCCGCAACAACCCGGGGCTGGCGGTGCTGACCCAGCTGATGCCGGTCAACATGCTGCTGTTCTTCGGCTACGTGTTCGGCAGCGCCCTGGCGGTGCCCGGCCGCGAGTACCGCTCCTTCCTGGTGCCCGGGCTGCTAGTCGCCACGGCCGCCGGCGGGTTGATGACCGGCATGTTCCAGGCCGCACAGGACACCCACCGGGGGGTGATGGACCGGTTCCGGACGATGCCGGTGAGCCGGGCCGCCGTCCCCCTCGGGCAGGCCGTCGCGGACCTGCTCGTCACGACCGTCGGGACGGTGCCGCTGCTGCTCACCGGGCTCGCGGTGGGCTGGCGGATCGAGGGGTCCGCGGCCGGGGCGGCCGGTGCCGTGGGGCTGCTGCTGCTCTTCCGGTTCGCCTGCACCTGCGCCGGGATCCTCCTGGGCCTGCTGTCCCGCAGCGAGGAAGCCGCCGGGCAGCTCGGCGCCGCCTCCTTCGTGCTGCCACTGCTGTCGAACGCGTACATCCCCACCGGAAACCTGCCGGGCTGGCTGCGCGCGCTCGCCGAGTGGAACCCGATCAGCGCGGTGACCACCGCCCTGCGGGACCTCTTCGGCAACGCGCCCGTCCCGGAGGGCGCCGCCTGGCCGGTGGCCCACCCGGTCGCGGGGTCACTGGTCTGGAGCCTCGCCCTCACCGCGGTGTTCCTGCCGCTCGCCGTACGCAGGTACGCCCGGGCCGAATGAGTCCGCACTGCTGACAGAGCCGCCGGTCAGGGGAGATCATCCACCCCATGGATCATCTCCCGCTGCCCCTGGACGGCATCACCGTCGTCGCCGTCGAACAGGCCGTGTCCGCGCCCTTCGCGACCCGGCAGCTCGCCGACCTGGGGGCCAGGGTCATCAAGGTGGAGCGGGTCGACGGCGGCGACTTCGCGCGCGGCTACGACACCGCGGCCCGCGGTCTCGCCTCGCACTTCGTGTGGTGCAACCGCGGCAAGGAGTCCATCGCGCTGGACCTCAAGGACCCGCGCGCCCTGGACGTCGTACGGCGGCTGGTCGCGGACGCGGACGTGTTCGTGCAGAACCTCGCGCACGGCGCGGCGGCCCGGCTCGGCCTGGACGCGGCCACGCTGTGCGCCGCGCACCCGCGGCTGATCGCCGTGGACATCTCGGGCTACGGCGGCTCGGGGCCGTACACGGACAAGCGGGCGTACGACATGCTCGTGCAGTGCGAGGCGGGTCTGGTGTCGGTGACCGGGACACCGGAACAGCCGGTGAAGGCGGGCATCCCGGCCGCGGACATCGCGGCGGCCATGTACGCGTTCTCCGGTGTGCTGGCCGCGCTCGTGCGGCGCGGGACGACCGGGCGGGGCGGGCCGGTGGAGGTGTCCATGCTGGAGGCGCTCGCCGAGTGGATGGGCCATCCGCTGCACCACGCGCTGCACGGTGGGCAGCCGCCGGCCCGCACCGGGCTGGCGCACGCCGTGATCGCGCCGTACGACGCCTATCCGACGGCGGACGGCGGGCGGGTGCTGCTGTCGGTGCAGAACGACCGGGAGTGGCGACGGCTCGCCGAACAGGTCATAGGACGCCCGGAACTGGGCACCGATCCCGTGTACGCGACCAATGCGGCGCGGGTGGCGCACCGGGAGCGGACCGACGCCCTGGTCGCGGGGGCGCTGGCGGTACTGGACGCGGACGAGGCGCTGGCCCGGCTGGAGAAGGCGGGCATCGCCTGCGCCCGGCTGCGGGACGTGCGCGAGCTGGCGGAGCATCCGCAGCTGGCGGCCCGGGAGCGGTGGCGTCAGGTGGGGTCGCCGGCCGGGCCGCTGAAGGCGCTGCTGCCCCCCATCACGCTGCCGGGCGGGGACGAGGCACGGATGGGTGACGTGCCCGCACTCGGACAGCACACCGGAGCGCTGCTGCGTGCCGTGGGGATGACGGACGACGAGATCGCAGCGCTGCGCCGGGACGGTGTGGCGGCCTGAGCGCGGGCGCCCCTGCTCGGGTCAGGGGCCCTGCGGTGCGGTCAGTGACCGCCGAACAGCGAACGGCGCAGCCGGCGCAGCGGCGCGAAGAGGGAGACGCGGCCGATTCGCGTGCCCCGGTCGCTGCGCTGCCGCACGGAGTCCCGCGCCGTCAGTTCACGCATCAGCGACGTCGCCTCGACCGTCTCCCGCTGCGGTATGGCGGGACCCGCCAGCACCGACAGATGGCGGTCGAGCCGCGAACTGGTCGCACTGCTCCCGCAGGTGATCGCAGGGACCCTGGCCCTGCTGCGCACTGTTATCTGCTCCATGTCACTCCCCACCCGTACGAGTCCACCCGGCCCGGGCAGGGTAACCCTATCGCCCCGGTGGGGCACGCGTGTATCTCGGCCACAGGATTCACCTTCCCCGTAAGGTGGTTGATCATCCACCTTTGACTACTCTCCGAATCCGACCGATTTCAGGGTGAGTTGGACAATGGGCTGACCGGTGGGCCGTGCTGATCCACCGTCAGGCTCGACGGTCACGGCGAGTGACGTCGAGGAGGCGTCGAGACCCTTGGCGACCAAGGGCGTGTCGCCCGCGAGGAGGCCCAGGGAGCGCGGTTGCACCCGGGGACGCATGAGCCAGAGCTGGTGCACGCGCCCGCCGGGCGGGGCGCCGTACCCGCTGAGGGTGACGACGGCCTCCCGCTCGGAGGCGGAAGCGATTACTCCGATACTGCGGCCGCGCGCGTCCTCGCTGCTCACCGCGCGGGCGTCCGGAGCGGCCAGAACGTGGGCGATCTCACGTGCCCGGACCCGCTCGGCGGTGAGCCGGTCCTCGGTGCGGTGCGCCTGGACCGCGAAGAGGGAGGCGACGACGAGCGCCGCGGCGGCCGTGACCGTGGCGAACGGGACGAAGAGGGGGCGGCGTGCCCGGGACGTCCGGGCGCGGCCCGGCGGGGGCTGGGTGCCCCAGACGTGCGGCGGCAGCTGGGGCGCGCGCTCCCGGGCCGGCGTCCGGTCCCGTGCGCCCGCGTGGCCGCGCGCCGGCTCCTGCGGGGTGGTACGGACGGCGGCCAGGACCCGCTCGCGCAGGGCGGGGGGCGCGGGGGCCGCCGTCGACCAGGCGAGGCGGACCGCGTCCTCGGCCAGCTCCCGCACCTCGGCGGCGCAGCGGTCGCAGCCCGCCAGGTGCTTCTCGAAGCGACGCCGCTCGCCCGGTTCCAGCGCGTCGAGCGCGTAGGGCGCGGCGAGGGAGTGCGGGTCCTCGCGGCGCAGCAGTCTGCCGAGGATGCTCATGCGGCGCCTCCCAGGCACTGGCGCAGCCGGGTGAGTCCGTCGCGCATCCGCGTCTTGACCGTGCCGAGCGGCAGCGAGAGCCGCTCGGCCACCTCACGGTAGGTGTACCCGTCGTAGTAGGCCAGGGTCACCGACTGGCGTTGCAGGGCCGTGAGCCGGTTCAGGCAGCGGCGCACCCACTCGCGTTCCAGGCCGGCCTCGACCTCCTCGGCGACGTGGTCGAACGCGGGCTCCCCGGCGCGCAGGGCCTCGCGCTGCTCGCGTTCGCCGGCCGCGCGGGCGCTGCGCACCCGGTCGACGGCGCGGCGGTGGGCGAGGGTGAGGATCCAGGACAGGGCGCTGCCCCGGCCGGGGTCGAACCGGGCCGCGGAGCGCCACAGTTCGAGCAGCACCTCCTGGGCGACCTCCTCGGACTGGGCGGGGTCCCGCACCACCCGTCGCACCAGTCCGAACACCGGCCCGGAGACCAGTGCGTACAGCTCCTCGAACGCCCTGTGATCGCCGCCGGCCACGAGCACCAGCAGCTCGTCCGCCTGCATGCGGGCCCCCTCTCCGTGGCCGCAGCCGGCTCTTCCTCGCGCACCGCGCATCCGCACCGTGACACACCTCCCCGAGGGGGTACGGATCAGCGGGCCGAAAACGCGGGTCCGGGGGCGGCGAAAAGTTTTTCCCGTCCGACCAATCCGATCGGCGTCCCCGCTCCGTATACCCGTCCGTCAAAGGCAAGTCGGCACTGAGGACGGACGGCATGACACCTCTCTTCTCCAGGGGCGCCCTCGCCAGGAGGGCGCACTCCGGGCGCGGCACCGGACGCACGGGCCTGGTCACGCTCATCTGCGGGGCGCTGGCCGCCGGAGGGCTCACGGCCGCCGGCGTCGCCACGCTGGAACCCGGGACGGCCGCCGCCTCCTCCCACCGGGAGGCCCCGCTGATCTCGGGCACCCCGCAGTACGACAACACGGACCTGTACGCGTTCGTGAGCCCGGACAAGCCCGACACGACGACGATCGTGGCGAACTGGATCCCCTTCGAGGAGCCGGCCGGCGGACCGAACTTCTACACGTTCGCCGACGACGCCCAGTACGACCTCCACATCGACAACAACGGTGACGCGCAGGGCGACCTGGTCTTCCGCTACACCTTCAGGACCCGTACGAAGAACGGGAACACGTTCCTCTACAACACCGGCCCGGTCACCAGCCTGGACGACCCCGACCTCAACGTCACCCAGACCTACGACATCGATCTCATCAGGCTCCGGGGCGGGCACGAGATGTCGAAGACCAAGCTGGCCGACGACGTGCCGGTGGCGCCGTCGAACGTCGGCAAGGCGTCCATGCCGGACTACGGCAAGCTGCGCGCGCAGGCGGTGTACAGGACGGCGGGCGGCGCCGCGACCTTCGCCGGGCAGGCGGACGACCCGTTCTTCCTGGACCTGCGCGTCTTCGACCTGCTGTACGGCGGGAACCTCACCGAGGTCGGCCGGGACACCCTCAAGGGCTACAACGTCAACACCATCGCCCTCCAGGTGCCGAACGAGCTGATCCGCGAGTCCGCCCACCAGCCGGTCGTCGGCGTCTGGTCGACCACCCAGCGGCGCAACGCGCAGGGCTACTACAGCCAGGTCTCGCGCCTCGGCAACCCGCTGGTCAACGAGGTCGTCAACCCGCAGAAGGACAAGGACAGGTTCAACGCGTCCCAGCCCGCGTACGACGCGCAGTTCCTGAAGAACGTCACCAACCCGGAGCTGCCGAAGCTCATCGAGTCGATCTACAAGATCAAGGCACCCGCCGAGCCGCGCAACGACCTGGTCGACGTCTTCCTCAAGGGCGTCAAGGGCCTCAACCAGCCGCCCAACGTGCGGCCTTCGGAGGAGCTGCGGCTGAACACCTCCGTCAAGCCGAGCATGCACCCGAAGCGGCTGGGGGTGCTGGACGGCGACAACGCGGGCTTCCCGAACGGCCGTCGGCTCACCGACGACGTGATCGACGCGTCCCTCCAGGTGGTCGAGGGCGAACTGGTCGGTTCCAAGAACGACTTGGGCGACGCGGTCGACAAGAACGACAAGAAGTTCGAGAACTACTTCCCGTACGTCGCCCAGCCCACGTCCGGTTCGCGCGGCTCGCTGGCCAAGGGCACGACGGCGGGGACGGACGTGCGCAGCCGGCTCGGGGACGCCCTCCAGCCGGCCGGGGCCTCCGGCGGCTCCGGCAACACCGTGCTGATCGCCGCGTCGGCGGCCTCGGGTGCGGCCGGGATCCTGCTGATCGGTACCGCCTTCGCCTGGTGGCGCCGGCGCATGCAGCGCCCGTACTGACCCGCACCCACCCAGACCGGCGCGGCCCGTGTTCCTCTCCCCCACGGCGGGCCGCGCCTCCCACACGACCGACGGAGGAGAAGGCATGGGCCCGCGCGGGCAGGACGACGAGCAGGACGGGCAGAGGGTGGCGGAGCCGGAGGACGGGCGAAGGGTGGGTACGGCCGAGGACGAGTCGCCGGGACCGTCCGCATCGGGGCTCTCGCGCTCGCCCTCACCTTCGCCTTCGCCCTTCAGGACGACACCTTCCGATGTGGCGACCGCGCCCTCCAGCACGACACCTTCCGGGGCGGCCTCCTCGTGCGGTGGCGACGAGCGGGTCGGCGCCGTGCGGCGGGTCGGCGCTCTCGGGCGGCTGTGGCGGGGGCGGGCTCAACTGACGCTGAGCGCGGCCCTGTTGGCGGTGGCGCTGACCGGTGGTGCGATCGCGCTCGGTGCGGACCGGGTGCCGGCGTCCGCGCCGGTATCCGTCGGCGCCGTCGACCCGGGTGTCCTCGGCGGGGGCGATCTGGACGCGAGCGTCACCGCGCTCCAGACGCATCTGCGGTCCCAGCCGAAGGACGCCGGTGCCTGGGCCACCCTCGGTCTGGCCTACGTCGAGCAGGCGCGGACCAAGGGCGACCCGTCCCGGTACCCACGGGCGGAACAGGCGCTGCGGCGGTCCCAGTCGCTGGCGCCGGACGGCGACCAGGCCCTGGCCGGCCGCGCCGCCCTCGCCGCCGCCCGGCACGACTTCAAGGACGCCCTGGCGTTCGCGGACGCGGCCCTGCGCCGGAACCCGTACAGCGAGCGCGCGCTGTCCTCCCGGATCGACGCCCTGGTCGAGCTCGGCCGGTACGACGACGCCGCCGAGGCCGCGGGGACCGCCGACGCGCGCAAGCCGGGCGTACCCGTCTTCACCCGGTACGCGTACGTGCACGAGTTGCGCGGGGACGTGACCACGGCACGCCGGGTCCTGGAGCAGGCGCTGTCCGCCGCCGGTTCGCCGGGCGACACCGCGTACGTGGCCACACAGCTCGGCCAACTCGCCTGGAACCAGGGCGACTACAAGGCGGCGCTCACTCACTACGCGCGTGCCCTGGCCGCCGACGACGGCTACCTGCCGGCGCTGGAGGGCCGGGCCCGCGCGCGGGCGGCGAGCGGTGACCGTGCCGGGGCGATCACGGACATGGAGACGGTGGTCGCCCGCTCCCCGCTGCCCGGCCCGCTGGTCGAACTGGGCGAGCTGTACGAGGCGCGCGGCGCGGCCGGTGACCGGGCGCGGGCCCGGCGGCAGTACGCCCTCGTCGACGCCTGGACCGCCCTGGCCCGCGCCAACGGCGTCAACGCCGACCTGGACACCGCGCTGGCCGCCGCCGACCACGGTGACAAGCGGGCCGCCCTGCGCGCGGCCCGCGCCGAATGGGCCCGTCGGCACACCGTGCACACCGCCGACGCCCTCGCCTGGGCGCTGCACGTGAGCGGCCGTGACGCCGAGGCCCTGCCCTACGCCCGCCGGGCCACCGCCACCGGCTACCGCAGCGCCGCCTTCCGCTACCACCGGGGCGTGATCGAGCTGGCCACCGGACACCGGGCGGCCGGCCGCGCCTGGCTCACCTCGGCCCTGGAGCTGAACCCCGGCTTCTCCCCGCTGGGTGCGGCGCGGGCCCGCGAGGCGCTGGAGGGAGCCGAGTGACACCGCGTCCACGCCCGTCGGAACCGCGTCCGCGCCGGATGACACCCCGTCTGCTGTGCGTGCTGATCGCCTTGTGCGGCCTGGCCCTCCTCCCGGCCGGCACCGCGAACGCGCACCCGCTCGGCAACTTCACCGTCAATCGCTACGACGGCCTGGTCGCCGCTCCCGGACAGCTCCGCGTCGACCATGTGGAGGACCTCGCCGAGATCCCGGCGACCCAGGCCAAGGCCGACATCGAGCGGCTGGGGCTGGGCGCCTGGGCCCGGCAGCGGTGCGCACGGGCCGCCGCCGGCAGCGGCCTCCGGGTCGACGGGCGCCCGACCGCCCTCACGGCCGTCCGCGGCAGCGCGCGCACGCGTCCCGGCCAGGCCGGCCTCGACACCCTGCGCGTGGAGTGCCGGCTGACCGCCCCGCTGCCCCGCGCGAGCACGGTCACCCTCGGCTTCCGGGGCGCGGGAGCCGCCGGCGGGCCCGGCTGGCGGGAGATCACGGCGCGGGGCGACCGCATGACGCTCACCGCCACCGACGTGCCGAAGGAGTCGGTGTCCCGGGAACTGACCTCCTACCCCCAGGACCTGCTGTCCTCCCCCGCCGACACCGGGACCGCCTCGCTGCGGGTGCGGCCCGGTGGCCCGGCGCTCTCGGCGGACAGGGAGCGGCAGGCGGCCCCGGGCGCCGGCGTGCTCCCCCGGGGTGCCGACCGCTGGACCCGGGCCCTGGACGACCTCGTGGCCCGGCACGACCTCACCGTCGGCTTCGCCGGTCTGGCCCTGCTCATCGCCGTCGCCCTGGGCGCGCTGCACGCGCTCGCGCCGGGCCACGGCAAGACCCTGATGGCCGCGACGGCGGCGGCGCGCGGGGGGCGGGCGCGGCCACGGGACGTGCTGCCGATGGCCGCCTCGGTCACCGTGACCCACACCCTCGGTGTGGTCGCCCTGGGCCTCCTGGTCACGGCCGGTTCGGCGGCCACACCGGCGGTGATCTCCTGGCTGGGCCTCGCCGGCGGCGTCCTGGTGCTGGCGGCGGGCGTCACCCTCGTCCGCCGTGCCTGGCGCGACCGTGTGCGGGCGACCGTCGCGGTCCAGGAACCGGCGGAACAGCGGGAACTGGCGACTGTGGGCGGCGGACACAGCGCCGCCCACCACCATCACCACCACGACGGTGTGGAACACACCCATGGGGGCCACGCACACCCCCACCCGCACAGCAACGGTGACCACACGCACACCCACGACGGGCACAGCCATGGTGGGCACAACCATGGTGGCCACACCCACACCCACGACCAGCACAGCCATGGTGGGCACAACCATGGTGGCCACACCCACACCCACGGCGGCCACACCCACACCCACCCCACCGCGCCCACACTCCGCGGCACGATCCTGCTCGGGTTCGCCGGTGGGCTGGTGCCCAGCCCGTCCGCCGTGGTCGTCCTGGTCGGTGCCGCCGCGCTCGGCAAGGCCTGGTTCGGGCTGCTGCTCGTCGTGGCGTACGGAGCCGGTCTCGCGCTGACCCTCACCACCGCCGGGTTCGCCGTCGTACGGCTGGGTGCGGGGGCGGTGCGGGTGCTGGAGCGGCGCCCGCGCTGGAGCGCCCATCCGGTGGCCGTCCTGGCCCGCCGGGCCCTGCCGCTCGGGTCGGCCCTGGTCGTACTGGCGCTGGGCACGGGACTGGTGCTCAGGGGGGCCGCATCCGCGCTGGGCTGAGCTACTTTTCTGGGGAGGATTCGCGCGAGATGCCTTGGGGGGCGCCCGTGTCCGAGGAGCCGGGTCCGGAACGTGTGGTCGCGGGCCGCTACCGTCTGCTGTCCCCGCTGGGCGAGGGCGGCATGGGGACCGTGTGGCGGGCCCGGGACGAGGTGCTGCACCGCGAGGTGGCCGTGAAGGAGGTGCGGGCACCGGCCGGGCTGCCCGGCGACGAGGTCGAGCGGCTGTACGCGCGCCTGGAGCGCGAGGCGTGGGCGGCGGCCCGGGTCGCGAACCGCAACGTGGTCACGGTGTACGACGTGGCGCTGGAGGGCGGGCGGCCGTGGATCGTGATGGAGCTGGTGCGCGGGCTGTCCCTCGCCGACCAGCTGGAGGCAGAGGGTCCGCTGCCACCACGGCGGGCCGCGCACATCGGCGCCGAGGTGCTGTCCGCGCTGCGCGCCGCGCACGCCGCCGGGGTGCTCCACCGGGACGTGAAGCCGGCCAACGTGCTGCTGGCGAACGACGGCCGGGTGGTGCTGACCGACTTCGGGATCGCCACGGTGGAGGGCAGTTCCGCGCTGACCATGACCGGTGAGGTGATCGGTTCGCCCGAATACCTGGCGCCGGAGCGTGCCCTGGGGCGGACTCCGGGACCCGAGTCCGACCTGTGGTCGCTGGGGGTCCTGCTGTACGCGGCCGTCGAGGGGATCTCCCCGTTCCGGCAGGACACCCCGCTCAGCACGCTGCGGGCCGTGGTGGACGAGGAGTTGCCGCCACCGCTGTGGGCCGGACCGCTCGCGCCCGTCGTCGAGGGGCTGCTGCGCAAGGACCCGGCCGAGCGGCTGCCCGCCGAACAGGCGGAGCGGGAGCTGCGGCTGGTCGCGGCGGGCGGGTCGGTGCGGGCGGACACCGCACCCGGTGTGCCGCCGTACGCGCCGGTGGCGTCCGCCCCGCCCCCGGAGCCGTACCGGACCCCGCCGCTGCCGCTGCCGCTGCCGCTGCCGCTGCCCACCGGCTACCCGGACCCGGCGACCACGGCCGCCGCCGGGCCGGACCGGCGGCCGGAACGGGACCGGCGGGCCGGCGTCGTGCTGGTGGCGGGTGTGCTCGCGGTCGTGCTGGCGCTGGCGGGGCTGACGTACGCGCTGCTGGATCGCGACGACGGGGGCGGACACGGGACCGACAGCGCGAGCACCGGCCGGACGGGCGGCCCTGCGCACTCCCCCACGCCGAGCGGCGGCACGGACACGGACACCGGGACTCCCTCGCCCTCGCGGAGCAGCGCGTCGGCGAGCAGCGGGCCGGCCCAGTCGGTGCGCGTCACCCTCACCGGCGCGCACACGGAGTACTCCGGGACCTGTCCGCCGCCGGCCGCGCAGGCGCCCGCGTTCACGGCGGAGTTCACGGTGGGCCGGTTGCCCGCGCAGGTGGAGTACCGGTGGGTACCGGCGCACGGATCGGTGTCGGACCCCGGGTGGAAGACGCTGTCGTTCCCGGTGGGTGGTGCGCGTACGCGGGAGCAGCGGGTGACGGTGACGGCGGACGCCGGGGGCGGGACGGCCGGGAACGAGATGGGCGTCGAGGTGCGCCGTCCGGTGCGGGCGACGTCGAACTCGGTGCCGTTCTCGGTGACGTGTACGACGGCGGCGGAGACCCCGTCGTCCGGGACCTCCGCCTCACCTTCGGCCTCACCCTGAGCACATCACCCTGAGCACGTCACCCTGGGGACGTCACCCTGAGCACGTCACCCTGGGGACGTCACCCTGCCGGGTGAGCCTGAACGGATCATGCCGCGTTGTTCAGCACCGGCAGGTAGCCGCCGGACTGGCCGGACGCGGTCGGATGGTACGACTCGCCGATGTCGAGCCAGTTGACGCTGTGCAGCCAGGAGTCGCCGGAGCAGATCTCGTGGCCGGAGAACGTGGTGCGGACGTCGCCGAAGACGAAGTTGTGGGCGGTGGCGCGGGCCTTGATGGTGTTGTCCATGTAGTCGGCGGCGTCGTTGATCGCGGACCGCTTGGTCTCGGAGAGGCCGAGGCAGGTCTGGCCGAGCAGGTAGAAGCGGGGATAGCCGATGACGACCACCCGGGCGGACGGGGCTTTGGCGCTGATCGCGTTGTAGACGGTGTCCAGCTTGCCGGGGAGCGTGTTGGCGACGTACGCCCTGGCGGTGTTGATGCGGGACAGGCACGTGCTGTCCGAGCTGGTCACACAGGTGGTCATCACGTCGGCGAAACCGGCGTCGTTGCCGCCGATGGTGATGGACACCAAAGAGGTCGAGGAGTTCAGCGAGCCGAGCTGGCCCGCGAGCACGTCGTCCGTCTTCGCGCCGGAGCAGGCGTTGAAGGCGAACGAGGAGGGGCTGTGGGCGGCGTTCCACAGGTAGGGGTAGGCCTTGGTGCTGCGGTCGCAGTCGCCGCTTGAGCTGATGTAACTTCCCGCGCCCACCCCGGAGGAGTAGGAGTCACCGAGCGCGACGTAGCCGCCGGTCACGGCGGTCGAGGACGCCTGCGCCGAAGCGGCCCCGGTGAGACCGAGGCCGGCGGCGAGGAGGAGCGAGGTCACGAATCCGGTAAGTCGGGAACGTCTCATGGAACCTCCCTTTAGCAGGATCTCTGCCTCAACTGTCGTACCAGCTACGCGTGTTGACAGGAAGTGTTCATGCCAAGACTTTTGCCGTCTCAACAAGATCGACCCAAGACGTTCACCGCTCATCTATTGCCCGTGCGGCCCCTGTCGGTTGACGCCTCGTCAGCGCGAAGCGACGGAAATGCCGTGCGAGGAGTGCATCCGTGGCGGATCATGGCGGCATGTCTGCCAACCCACACGACGCTCTGCCGATCCGGCTCCACGTCGACGACTCCGACTCGCCGTCCGACGTCGTCGACGCGCTGTTCCTCGGCCGCTTCGCGACGGGCGAGCAGCCGTACTCGCACGCCGCGAACATCGACCGGGTGCGCTCGGGCGCGACCCTGCTGCCGGAGGGCGCCCGGGTGTTGCGGATGGCCCGCGACGACGACCGCAGCGCGACCCTCGCCGAGGGGGACGGCTGGACCCTGCTGGTCTCCCGCTGGAACCGGGGCGCGGACGTCACGGTCACCGCGACCAGCGCCGAACTGGCCGAGCGGATCCTCGGCCAGGCCACGGACGGCGCGGCCGACGAGCCGGAACCGCAGCCGGAGAACGTGACGATGGGGTTCTGGTACGTCTCCCCCCGGCGCGGCCCGCACCGCACCACCCGGCAGATCTCCGCGGGCACCTGGGACGAGGTCCGGCCCAACTACACGGCGCCGGTGGCGGACGCGATGGACCGCCTGATGAAGACGACCCCGGAGGACATCGCGGGCCGGCTGCTACTGCTCCACGGCCCGCCCGGCACCGGCAAGACCTCCGCCCTGCGCACCCTCGCCCGGTCCTGGCGCGACTGGTGCCAGGTCGACTGCGTCCTGGACCCGGAGCGCCTCTTCTCCGACGTCGGCTATCTGATGGACATCGCCATCGGGGAGGACGACGGCGCGGGCAAGGGCCGCTGGCGCCTGCTGCTGCTGGAGGACTGCGACGAGCTGATCCGGGGCGAGGCCCGGCACACGGCGGGCCAGGCCCTGTCCCGGCTGCTGAACCTCACCGACGGCCTGCTCGGCCAGGGCCGCAACGTCCTGGTCGGCGTCACCACCAACGAGGACCTGGAGCGGCTGCACCCGGCCGTGGTCCGCCCCGGCCGCTGCCTGGCCCGGATCGAGGTCGGCCCGCTGACCCGGCCGGAGGCGGTGAGGTGGCTCGGCACCGAGGAGGGCGTCGGCCGGGACGGCGCGACCCTCGCGGAGCTGTACGCGCTGCGCCGGGGCACCGCGCCGACCTCGGTGCCGGGGGCCCGGGAGGGCGCGGACGCGGGCCTGTACCTGTAGTGCTTTGATGAGGGTATGACCCTGTTGGTCGGCACGTCGGGCTGGCAGTACAAGGACTGGCGGGATCACGTCTACCCGGCCGGGGTGCCGGCGCGGCTGTGGCTGGAGGAGTACACCCGGCTGTTCGCGACCGTGGAGATCAACAACGCGTTCTACCGGCTGCCGTCGTACGACACCTTCGCCGCCTGGCGCGGCCGCGTCCCGCCGGACTTCGTGGTCACGGTCAAGGCCAGCCGGTACCTCACCCACATCAAGCGGCTCAAGGACCCGGAGGAGCCGGTGCACCGGCTGATGACCCACGCGGCGGGCCTCGGCGACCGCCTGGGCCCGGTCCTCCTCCAGCTCCCGCCCACCCTGCGCGCCGACCCGCCGCTGCTGGACGCCTGCCTGGCCTGCTTCCCGGCCGGTACGAGGGTCGCGGTGGAACCCCGCCACGACTCCTGGTGGACGGGCGAGGTGCGCGAGGTGCTGGTGTCCCGTGGCGCGGCCCTGTGCTGGGCGGACGTCCTGGCCCGCCCGGTCACCCCGCTGTGGCGCACCGCCGACTGGGGCTACGTCCGCTTCCACCAGGGCCGCGCCCAGCCCTGGCCGCGCTACGGCCGCCGCTCCCTGGACACCTGGGTGGACCGTGTCGCGACGACCTGGTCGGACGCGGAGGACGTGTACGCGTACTTCAACAACGACCCCGGGGGCGCGGCGGTCCAGGACGCGGTGACGTTCGCCCGGGCGGCGCGGCGGGCGGGCCTGACGGTGACGAGGACACCGGAACCGGCGGAACTCTGACACGTGTCCCGCTCGTCGTTCCCACCGCGACGGCGCCCGGCCGCGACGGCGGAACCCGGCGGTGCCCGACCCGCCTCAGCCCTCCCCGTAGGCCGCCCGCAGAGCATCGCGCACGGCGCCCAGCGCCTCGTCCTCGGCGAGCCCGAGCCGCCGCACCCGCTCGACGTACGCCTGCGCGGCCAGGGACGCCTCCCGCACCGCGGCCGAGCCGGCGGCGGCCACGAACGTGCCGTTGCGCCCCCGCGTCTCGATCACCCCGTCGCCCTCCAGCGCCCGGTACGCCTTCGCGACCGTGTTCACCGCGAGCCCCAGGGACTCGGCCAGTCCCCGCACGGTCGGCAGCCGGTACCCCACCGGGAGCGCGCCGGACCGCGCCTGCTCGGAGATCTGCGCCCGCACCTGCTCGTACGGGGGCGCGCTGTCATCGATGCGGATCTTCAGGCTCACACGGCCGATTGTCCCGCACCTGCCGGAAAATGAGAGGCACCCGGTCCTCCCGGCCCGTACGGTGCCTCCTCATGACAGTCCTCGTGCGTCCCCTGCGCCCCGACGTCCCCTCGGACGCCGAGGGATTCGCCCGTGTCCGCCGCCTCGCCCTGCCGTACATCCTGTTCACGCCGGACTCGGTCCGGCACACGGTGGCCCACACGCACCCGGACGCCCGCTTCCTGCCGCTCGTCGCGGAGGAGGACGGCGAGATCATCGGCACGGCACAGGTGCACCTGATCCCCGAGAGCCCCGACCCGGGCCAGGGCGCCCTCAACGTCTACGTCCGCCCGGACCGGACCCACCGCGGTGCCGGCCGGCTGCTGGTGCGGGCCGCCGAGGAGTACCTCGCGGAGGTGGGCGCGACCAAGCTGTTCGCCTGGGCCCTGGACGAGCCGGCCAACCAGGCCTTCGCCGAGCGGCGCGGCTACCGTCGGGGCCGTACCGCGCACTTCCTCCGCCTGGACCTGGCCGACGGCACGCTGCCACCGCTCCCGGAGCTCCCGCCCGGCGTCGAACTGCGCACGGCCGCCGACTTCGCGGACGACCCCCGGCCGCTGTTCGAGCTGGACGCGGAGACGGTGCGCGACGAACCGAGCGACGTGGACTACGAGTTCACCGACTACGACGCCTGGCTCGCGGAGAGCTGGAACCACCCGCTGCTGAACCGGGAGCTGACCACGGCCGCCTGTGCCGAGGGCCGTCCGGTCGCCTTCACCGTGGCCTACACCGACGGCGACGGCCGCTACTCCACGGCGATGACCGGCACCGCCCGCGCCCACCGGGGCCGTGGCCTGGCCAAGCTCGCCAAGATCCACTCTCTGCACCGGGCCCGCGCCGCCGGAGTCACCGAGGCCTTCACGGGCAACGACACCGGCAACGCTCCCATGATCGCGATCAACAAGTGGCTCGGGTACCAGGTCCGCGCGACGGAGGTGCGCTATGTCCGCGAACTCGGCTGAGCCGGCCCGGCTGGAGGTCGTCCTGGTCAAGGCGGGCCGCACGAAGATCCGTTACCCGGCGGAGCTGCTCGGGGACGACGGCAACCGGATCGCCGTACGCGCGCCCTGGGCGGGCTCGGGGGTCCGGGACTTCGGGTTCGTGCGGTTCGAGCCCGGTGACGTGTTCACCGAGTACTACTGGCGCGACCGGTGGTACTCGGTGAAGGAGGTCCGCGCGGCGGACGGCTCGGTCAAGGGCTGGTACTGCGACGTCACGCGTCCCGCGGTCAGCTCCGGCACGCAGCTGGTCGTGGAGGATCTCGACCTGGACCTGTGGCGCTCCGCCGACGGGCGGGACGTACGGCGCCTGGACGAGGACGAGTTCGCCGAGAGCGGCCTCACGGAGATGGATCCGCAGGCCGCGTCCGCCGCGGTGGCGGCCCTCGACGCGCTGGAGGCGCTGGCGGTCCGTCCCGACGGGTTCGCGCAGTTGCTGGCCTGACCGCCGCCCCGGCACCCCGGGGTCACACGGTGGCCACCACCGCGTACCGCTCGTCGTCCACGTCCTTGCCCCACAACAGGGAGTCGTCGGACAGTCGCTCCAGGCGCACGTCCCGGCTCAGCGGCTCCAGCAGGGCGGTGAGCCGGGCAGCCGGCACGCCGACCGGGCCGAGAGTCCCCCACACGCCCTCGACCAGCACGAACCGGCCTCCGGGGCGGAGCAGCTCCCGCCAGTGCCGCAGCACCCCGGCCGGGTCAGGCAGCGCCCACAGCACATGCCGTACGAGAACGACGTCGAAGTGCCGCTCCCCCACCGGCGGGGCCGCGGCGTCCCCGCACAGGATCGTGGCGGGGTGCCCGGCGAGCTTGGCCCGGGCCCGTTCGGCCATCGCCGGGGACCGGTCGACACCCGTCACCCGGTGCCCCTGCTCGACGGCGAGGAGTGACAGGCTGCCGGTGCCGCAGCCCAGATCGAGGACGTCCGCGGGGTGTCCGGGGAGCCAGGTCCGGAGCCGGTCCGCCCAGGCCGCGCGCACTTCGGGGTCGCGCAGGCCGTGGTCCGGCTCGTCGTCGAAGGAGGCGGCCTGTGCATCCCAGTCCGCTTCCGGGGCAGCCGCGACTGTGTGCGTGTTCTCGCTCGTCATTCCCGGAGAGTGACACACGCCACTGACAGTGCGGACGTGACAGCCGCCACTGACAGACCGGCACCGATGAGGAACTCTCGCCGAAAGCGTCTACCTCCGTGACAACACGGAACCCGGTGGGCACTGAAGGAGGCAGTCATGCGCCGTACGACCGTGCAGAAGCCCCTGAAGAGGACGGACAGCCGCCGGATCCGCGACGAGGCGGAGGAGCGCCCGGCGGGACGCCCCGAGGTGCGCAAGGACATCGCCCGCACCTGGTGGCCCGACGGCTGACACGGCGCGTCTCAGCGCAGCCGCTTGCGGTAGTGGATCCGGTCGTAAGGGCCGTCGACCCTGCGCGCCACGACCTCGTAGCCGTACCTGGGATAGATCTTCCGGTTCTCCCACATCATCGCGTTCGTGTAGAGCCTGATCTCTTCGAGTCCCTGTGCACGCGCGTGTGCGTCGACGAAGCGGAGCAGCCGCCGTCCGACGCCCGTGCCGCGGGCGTCGGGGTGGACGGCGATGCTGTCCAGGAAGAGGTGGTCGGCGAACGCCTCGACCACCACCAGCCCGACGACGGGTTCGCCGGTGACGAACACCTTGCCGGCGGCCACGTCCGCCATGTGGTCCGCCTCCATGGGCTGGGGCACCACACCGATGCGCGCGATGTAGGGGTGGTAGGCCGCGTCCGTCACCGCTCTCACGGCCGGTACGTCGCCGGCGACGGCGGGCCGGATCCGTTCCGTGTCGTTGTCGATCATGTCGGCACGCTATCCACCTGATCGCAGTCTGAGCGCGTCCTTAAGCGGACCATAAGAATCCTCTCCGCCCGCTCCGAGCAGGCGGTTCCGCGACTTGCCCGGGTTAGCTTCGGATCACCCCACGGGATCCGAGCCCGCACCACCCCGGCCCGTGCCGACGGCGGCGGTCACCGCCGGCGAGGGTTCCGGGGCCCGTCCGGCGGCTCAGGCCGGACGGGCCCCGGCGGCACGTCAGCTCAAGGCGGACGCGCAGGTGGTGGCGGTGGCGTGGGCCGGGTCGAGTGCGTTGGCCACCTCGTGGAAGGCGATCCGGTCGAACAGACCGATCGCGAGGTGCTCGGAGAGGTCGAGCGGGCACAGGTCCTGGAGCAGGACGTTGTGGACGTCGGAACCGCTCAGGTACTGGGTGCGCCAGGGGGTGACCACCTCGTCGTACCGGGTGGCGATGACCGTGTAGCGCACCCCGGGGACGGTGTCGCCGCCCGCGTTGAGCTTGGTGAGGAAGGCGGAGCCGGTGATCTGGTCGGCGAGGCCGGGGGTGGTGGCCTTGAGCAGGTCCTCGGCGCCGGGGAAGTACGGCAGCAGGTGGGTGAGGCCGTCCAGGTCGGTGCCGTGGTTGTCGGGGGCGATGCCGACGAGGGCGTTCACCTTGGCGGCTCCGCCGAGGAACTTCAGGTAGTAGCGGGGCATCATGCCGCCCTGGGAGTGACCGACCAGGTCGGCCTCGGCGGCTCCGGTGGCGGCGAGCACCTTGTCGACGAAGGCGGCCAGTTGTCCGGCCGACTTGTCGATGGGGCCGAGGCCGTGGAAGAGGGGGACGCCGGGCAGTTGGCCGTAGTCGAGGGAGTAGACGCAGTATCCGCGGGTCTGCAGATAGGGGGCGAGGCCGAGCCAGTTGTCGACCGAGTTGCCCAGGGTGCCGTGGACGAGGACGACGGGGCGGGGGTGGGCGGCGGAGGGCTTGCAGGTGTAGTCGTTCCAGCCGGAGCTGGGGGCGTCGGAGGCGCCGGCGGTGGCGGCCGGCACGACGGCGACGGCGGTGGCGAGGAGCAGCGCGGCGAGGGGTCTGAGCACTCGTTTCCAGGGCAGCATCGTGTGATCTCCTTGCGGCTCACGGGAGGTGCACGGCCTGACCCTGTGATCCGGATCACGGGATGCTGTTCACTCGTCAAGTTACGAGCGAGTAGTGCAAGTGTGAAGTTACGCGTCAGTAAAAACTTCCAGTGACAACCGGGGAGGTGCCGGGAGGCTGACGAGCCGTCACCAGGCCGGACGGATCGGGCCCCGGGGAGCGATCCGCGCCAAGTGGTCCCGCAGTACGCGCACTTCACTCTCACCCAGCAGCTCGGTCCATCCCCCGACCACCTCGGCCGCCGCCTGCTCCGCCGCCCGGGTGCAGGCCCACCCGCGCTCGGTCAGCACGACCAGCCGGGCTCGCGCGTCCCCGGGATGCGGCCTCCGCTCGGCGTACCCCTTGCGCACGATCTCGTCCACCAGCTGACTCGCCGCCTGCTTGGTCACTCCGAGGTGCGCTGCCAGGTCGGTGACGGTGGCGCCGCCCGGGGCGAGCCGCGCGAAGGCGAAGCCGTGGGCGGGCCGGACGTCCGTGAAGCCACGGGCCACCACCCCGTCG
Source organism: Streptomyces sp. NPDC017676 (assembly GCF_044329325.1). Classification (NCBI taxonomy): domain Bacteria; kingdom Bacillati; phylum Actinomycetota; class Actinomycetes; order Kitasatosporales; family Streptomycetaceae; genus Streptomyces; species Streptomyces sp. NPDC017676. Next base: position 425,869 of record NZ_JBIRJA010000005.1, read on the forward strand.
TTGATGCGTTGCGTGAGGTCACCCGCCACGGCGAGCAGGGCGGCGGACAGGGCCAGGGCGTCGGAGTTGTGCACCCAGGCATTGAACACCCTTGACGAGACGCTCAAGCTGCTTGACCATATAGTCAAGCAGCTTGACCATTTGCCTCGTAGCTCGTCCGGACGGAGAACATCGCCATGCCCGTCGTCCGCTCCTCGGAAGCCGTCACCCACGAGATCCACGGCGCCCGCTTCGTCTCGTACGCCACCCCGCTCTCCGGAAGCAAGGAACTGTGCGCCTGGCGCGGTGAGATCCCACCCGGGACGAAGGCGCCCGCGCACACCGTCAACCGGGAGGAGATCTTCCATCTGCTCGTCGGGGAACTGCTGATGACGCTCGACGGTCACACCGAGCGGATCGCGGCGGGCGACACGGTGATCGTCAACCCCGGTGCCACCCTGGCCGTCGAGAATCCCACCGGCCACACCCCGATCTCCTGGGTCACCACCTCGATCGGCCTGGAGGCGCACCTGGCCGACGGCACTCGTCTCACGCCGCCCTGGGCCAACTGAGCGCGCACGCCAGGGCCAGTGTCCCCGGCATCACCGCCCGTGGCCCGAACTTCGCCCGCGCGCGGTCCGCGACCTCCTCCACGCGGCGGACCTTCTCGTCCACGGGGTCGAAGGTGAGCTGGTGGGCGGCCTGGTCGGCGGCGGTCAGGCCCTCGGCGCGCAGGACGAGCGCGCGGACCCGGGCGCGTTGCAGGCCGAGCGCCTCGTACATGCCGTAGGCCGCCCTGGTCAGGTCCGCGGAGTGCGCGGTCGGCTCCCGCAGGGTGCGGCTGCGGGTGGTCGAGGAGCGGTCGGCGTAGCGCACGGTCAGGGTCAGGGTGCGGCAGACCTTCTCCACCGCGCGCAGCCGGGAGCCGATCTCCTCGGCGGCCGACAGCAGCGCCCGGCGATGCCGGTCGGGGTCCAGCTCGTCGATACCGAAGGCCCGTTCCGTCACCAGCGACCGCGAGACGGCGTTCGGGACGACCCGGCCTCGGTCGATGCCGCTCGCCTTCTCCCGCAGCTCCCGCCCCGCCTTGGCGCCGATCAGCCGCTGGAGCGTGGACAGCGGCGCGGCGGCGACCCGGCCCAGGGTGTCCAGGCCGTACTCGTCCAGGGTGCGGGCGGTCGCCGTGCCGACGCCGGGCAACGTGGCGACGGGCTTGTCGGCGAGGAACTCGGCGACCGCGTCCTCGGGCACCGCGCAGGTCGCACCGGGCCGGGCGTGACGCAGCGCCACGCGGGCCAGCATCGGGCCCGAACCGGCGCCGATCGCGCAGTCGACGCCGTACCGCGCGAGGGCCCGCACCCGGATCACCGAGGCCAGCTCCACCGCGCTGCGCCCGAAGTACCGCTCGGCGCCGCGCAGATCGGCCAGCGCCCCGTCCGGCGGCAGCGCCTCCACGACCGGGGTGAACTCCTCCAGCAACCCGAGCAGTTCCGGCAGGGCCGCCTCGTACGCCGGCGGCAGCTGGAAACGTACGCAGAGAATGGTCATCCCGCACTCCCCGGACTCTGGTGCCACAACTTCCGTATCGACGCCGGTCCTTGAGCGGCGTCCTGACCTGCGGGCCGCAGGTCGGCCCAGGGGTGCATCTCGTACCCCGTGGGCATGCGGATCGTCCGGCCCTCCATCGGGTCATGGGCCGCGGAGCCGGCCGGCGCGGGCAGCCCCTCGGAACCGGCGAGCCGGGCCCGGAGCGGACCGCCGTCGTCCCCGGCCGGGGAGCCGTCCGCGCCGGACGGTCCGGCCAGCCGGGCCGCGACCCCGTCGAGTCCCTCCTCCTGCCGCACCTCCACCAGTTCGGCGAGGTTCCAGGCGGCGGAGCCCACCACGCTCAGGCTGCGCGGGCCGCGCCGCTGCACCACTCCGCGCACCAGCAGCAGCCAGGAGTGGAAGACGGTGTGGGCGCAGGCGTCGTGCGAGTCGTCGAAGAAGGCCAGGTCCACCAGTCCCGTCCCGTCGTCCAGGGTGGAGAAGATGACCCGCTTGCCGGAGCGGATCGGCGGGGTCTGGGTGGCCGCCTTGGCGCCCGCGACCAGCACGGTCTCGCCGTGCCGGGCCTCGCGCAGCCGGCGCGCGGAGACCACGCCCAGCTCCGTCAGGAACTCCCGGTGGTCGTCCATCAGATTGCGCGAGGCGTCCATGGACAGCACGCCCAGCTCGGCGCTGAGCCGCTCCGCCGAGGTCAGGTCGGGCAGTCCGGCCGGCGCGGTCTTCCGGCCGCCGGCCAGCGGGAGCTGGCCACCGCCACCGCCCCGGGCGCCACGGTGCAGCTCGGTCAGGTGCAGTTGCAGATCACGCCGGTTGGCGCCGAAGGCGTCCAGCGCGCCCACCTGCGCGAGCCGCCCGGCGAGCGGCCGGCTGGGCCGGGCCCGCTCCCAGAAGTCCACCAGCGAGGAGTACGGCTGCCCCTCCGCGATCCGCCGCGCCTCGGCCTCGCTGATGCCGTGGACGTCACAGAGCGCGAGCCGCAGCCCCCACACCGCCGGTGATTCAGACACCAGTTCGATCCTGTGTGCGACCCCGGAGACGTTCACGTCCAGCGGCAGGATCGGCACCCCGCGCCGCCGCGCGTCGGCCAGCAGCAGCCGCTTCGGGTACATCCCGGGGTCGTGCGTGAGCAGCCCGGCGTAGAAGGCGGCGGGGTGATGGGTCTTCAGCCACGCCGACTGGTAGGTGGGTACGGCGAAGGCGACGGCGTGCGCCTTGCAGAAGCCGTAGGACCCGAAGGCCTCCACGATCTCCCAGGTCCGCCGGATCGTCTCCGCGTCGTACCCCTTGGCCGCCGCCTGCTGGGCGAACCACACCCTGATCCGCCCCTGCGACTCCGGGTCGGACAGCCCGCGCCGCACCCGGTCGGCCTCGCCGCGCCCGCAGCCGGTCATGATGGAGACGATGTCGATGATCTGCTCGTGGAAGACGACGACCCCGTACGTCCCCTTCAGCGGCTCCTCCAGGTCCGGGTGCGGGTAGCGCACCGGCGCCCGCCCGTGCCGCGCCTCGATGAACGGCCGCACCATGTCGGCGGCGACCGGCCCGGGCCGGAACAGCGAGATGTCGACGACCAGGTCGTGGAAGCCGGCGGGCTGGAGCCGCCCCACCAGGTCCCGCTGCCCGGGCGACTCGATCTGGAAGCACCCCAGGGTCTCGGCGGACCGGATCAGCCGGTAGGTCTCCGGGTCCCCCGGGGGCACCGCGTCCAGGTCGATCCGCTCCCCGCTCACCCGCTCCACCTCGGCGACCGCGTGTGCCATCGCCGACTGCATCCGCACGCCCAGCACGTCCAGCTTGAGCAGCCCGAGGTCCTCCACGTCCTCCTTGTCGAACTGCGACATGGGCAGGCCCTCACCGCTGGTCGGCACCACGGGCGTACGGGCGAGCAGGGAGGCGTCCGACAGCAGCACCCCGCACGGGTGCATGGCGATCCCGCGCGGCAGCGCGTCGAGCGCCTCGACCAGCTCCCACAACCTGCCGTACTTCTCCCCTCCCCGCTGAAGCTCCCCCGCCAGCCGCTTCAGCTCGGGCAGCTCCTCCAGCGCCGCGCGGGCGTCGCGCGCCCGGATGTGCGGGAAGGACTTGGCGATCCGGTCGATCTCGGCCGGGTCCATGGACAGCGCGGCGCCCACGTCCCGGATCGCGTGCCGGACCCGGTAGGTCTCCGGCATGGAGACGGTGGCGACCCGCTCGGTGCCGAACCGGCCGATGATCGCCCGGTAGACCTCCAGCCGGCGCGCGGACTCCACGTCGATGTCGATGTCCGGCAGCACCACCCGCTCCTTGGACAGGAAGCGTTCCATCAGCAGCCCGTGCTCGACCGGGTCGGCGTGCGCGATGCCGAGCAGATGGTTGACGAGCGACCCGGCCCCGGAGCCGCGGGCGGCCACCCGGATCCCCATCTCCCGGACGTCGTCGACCACCTGGGCCACCGTCAGGAAGTAGGAGGCGAAGCCGTGGTGGGCGATGATGTCCAGCTCCCGGTGCATCCGCTCCCAGTACGCGCGCCGGCCGCCGTACCCGAGCCGCAGCATCCCCTCCGCCGCCCGGGAGGCGAGCGCCCGCTGCGCGGTGCGCCGGCCGGCACCGACGAGGTGCGCCTCGGGGAAGTGGACGGTGCCGATGCCGAGGTCGCGCTCGGGGTCGACGCGGCACTCGGCGGCCGTCGCCAGGGTCTGCTCCAGCAGCCGGTGGGCGGTGTCCCGCCGGAACCCGGCGGCCTCCACGACCCGCTCGGCGACGCCCAGCATGGTCTGCGTGTCCTTCAGCCACGCCTCGCCGGAGTCCAGCTCCCCCCGGGGGTCGATCGGCACCAGCCGGCGCGCGGCGTCCAGCACGTCGGCGACCGGCCCCGCCCCGGGATCGGCATAGCGGACCGCGTTGCTGAGCACCGGCCGCACCCCCTGCTCGGCGGCGAACCCGACGGTGCGGGCCGCCAGCCGCAGGGAACCGTCCCCCGTGCCGGTCCGGCCGTGCCAGACGGCCTCCAGCCGCAGCGCGTCGCCGTGGATCTCGCGCCACGGCACGAGCAGCTCGGCCGCCCGGTCGGGCCGCCCGGCGGCGAGCGCGCGCCCCACGTCCGACCCCGGCCCGAGCAGCACCACCAGACCGTCGCCGGGCTGGCCGGCCCAGGGCAGCAGCGGAGTGCCCTCACCCGCGTGCGCCGCGGTGACGAGCCGGCACAGACCGGCCCACCCACGGGCGCCGTCCCGGGCGAGGAAGGTCACGCGGGGGGCCGACTCGTCCACGAAGGCGCCTCCGCGCACCGGCGTACGCCGCCGGTCACGCCGTACGGACTCCGCCGTCGCCACCGCCAGGTCCACCCCGAACAGCGGACGGACCCCCACGCCGGCGCAGGCCTTGGCGAAGCGCACCGCCCCGGCGAGGGTGTCGCGATCGGTCAGGGCGAGGGCGTCCATCCCCCGCTCGGAGGCACGCTCGGCCAGCCGCTCCGGGTGGGACGCCCCGTACCGCAGGGAGAACCCGGAGACGGTGCGCAGATGCGCGAAGCCCGGCACGCACACCTCCCGCACTCGTGAGCCCCGAACGGCTCTCGAACATCAGTTCCCAGTTTCCCCACCCCCACCATACCCCCATTCCCGAACATGTGTACGACATCCGTTCGAGCGGCCCTCACCTGCGCAAACGCACCAGGAAGCCCCCGTACGCGTGCGCGCGCGGGGGCTTCCCGGTGTCGTCCGTCAGTGGAGGTGAGCCGTCAGTAGACGTGCACCCCGTAGGCGCTCAGCGCCTCGGTGACCGGCTGGAAGAACGTCGTGCCGCCGGAGGTGCAGTCACCGCTGCCGCCCGAGGTCAGACCGTAGGCCGTGGTGCCGCCGTACAGCGGGCCGCCGGAGTCGCCGGGCTCGGCGCAGACGGTGGTCTGGATCAGGCCGGAGACGATGTCGCCGCCGCCGTAGTTGACCGTGGCGTTGAGCGCGGTGACCCGGCCGCTGTGCGTACCGGTCGTGGACCCGCGGCGGTAGACGGTCGTGCCCACGGAGGGCGTGGCCGCGCTGGTGATGTCCTGGCTGCCCACGGCGCCGGACTTGGTCACCGAGCTGTTGGTGTACCGCACGATGCCGTAGTCGTTGCCGGGGAAGCTGGAGCCGGCCGTGGTGCCGAGCGTGGTGCTGTGGGAGGAGTTCGACCACCAGGTGCCCGCGCCGTCGGTGCAGTGCCCGGCGGTCAGGAAGTAGTAGTTGCCGCTGGAGTCCTGGACGTTGAAGCCCAGCGAGCAGCGCCAGCTGCTCGCGTAGATGGCGTCGCCGCCGGAGATCAGCTTGTTGAACTTGCCCGGCGTGTGCTTGACGACCAGGGCGTCGGCGTTGGCGCCGGCCTGCTTCTTGATCTTGGCGATCTCGGCCTGGGACACCGTGCTGTCGACGGTGACCATGACGCGGCCGGACTTGCTGTCCACCGCCCAGGCGGTGCCGGGGACGTCGGCCTGGCGGACGGAGTCGCTCGCCTTGGTGAGCTGGGTGGCGCTGAACGTGTGGACGTCGCTGGCGTTCGCGGTGGGGGCGGCGAACGCGGCCGCGGCCAGGAAGCCGGTGGCCACGGCGGTCAGCCGGACCCGTCTCGCCGTACCGCCACGGGGAGTGGTGCGCTTGATCCTCACTTGTCGTTCCCTCCAAGGGAAGTCGGGGGCCCGCGTGGGGTCGGGGCCCGTGAGGCGCAGCCAGGGTCGACCGGATTCGAATATGCATGCCCCTGACAAGCGCTGAGGGGGAGTATTCGGCCGAACGGCCGGTCGGCACAAGGGTGCCTTTCGGCCGTCGGACCCGTCCCACACGTCCGGCCGAGGCCGGCTACGCCGACCGCGGCCCGCTCAGGTGGCGCTCCCCCGCCCCGATCGCCACGTCCAGCGTGTTGCCGGGGGGCGGGAAGGGGCAGATGAAGTGGTCGGCGAAGGCGCACGGCGGGAGCTGCGCGCGGTTGAAGTCGACGGTCGTGCGCCCCTCGGCGTCCGGGGCCGGCGAGAAGAGGAAGCGGAACCGGAAGCTCGTGTCGCCGCTGGTGGCGTCGGCGAACACCGCCCACAGCAGCCCGTCCCCCTGCCGCGCGACCTTCAGCGTCCGCTCCTGTCCGGCCAGGGTGAAGGTGAGCTCCCCGGCGAGGTCGAAGCCGCGCTCGCGACCGTCCGCGTTGCCGAGCCGGACGGTCCGCGTGCCCTCGTACGGCGTGAACCGCCCCGGCACCGACCAGCGGGGGTCGTAGGGCCCGGCCTCGATGCCCCGGAAGGCCTGCCGGGCGGCGGAGCCGGGGTCGTACACCCGCACTCCCCAGACGCCCTCGCGCACCAGCACGACCAGCCGCTTCCCGCCGAGCGCGACCCGCGCCCGCGCCTCCGGACCGCGGTCGGCGGCCAGCCTGACCTCACCCGCGAAGGGCCGGCCGTCCACGGTCAGGCCGTCGGTCCCGGCGGCGGTGAGCACCACCCCGCCCTCGTCCGCCACCCAGTTCCCGGGAATGTCCGGAATTCGACCATCCGGATAGTCCTCGATCCAGTGCGTCGCGGTCAGCGCGAGCGGCCCGTAGGGCGCCGAGACCTGCTCCACGCGCCGCTCGTGCCACTGCTTCCAGGCGTCGGACGCGTCCGTCGTCATGCCGTCGGTTCCTTTCGTCGATGATCAGCGTTCCCCTGCCGGAGGTACCGGCGAGGACAGCCCGAGATGGGAGCGGAGTGTGCCGCCCCGGTATTCCGTGCGGAACGCGCCGCGCTCCTGGAGCAGCGGCACCACCCGGTCCACGAACTCCTCCAGTCCGTCGGCCGGGACCTGCGGGACCAGGACGAACCCGTCGGCGGCCCCCTCCCGGACGTACCGGTGCAGGTCGTCGGCGACCGCCTCGGGCGTGCCGACGAAGGACTGCCGGCCGCTCGCCTCGATCACCGTCTCCCTCAGGGACAGCCCCTTCTCCCCGGCCAGCGCCCGCCACTTCTCGGCGAGCGCGCGCGTGCGGCCGTCCCGGATGCGGGGGGCGGTCTCCGGGAACGGTCCGTCGGGGTCGTACCCGGACAGGTCCGTCCCCCAGATCCGCTCCAGCGCGTACAGCGCGTACCGCGGGGTGATGCGCTGCCGCCGGATCCCGGCGGCGCGTTCCTGCGCCTCCGCCGCGGTGTCCCCGAGGACGACGGTGATCCCGCACATGACCTTCAGGTCACCCGCGGTACGGCCGTGTCCCGCGAGGCGTCCCTTGAGGCCGGCGTAGCGGGAGCGGGCCGCCTCCAGCGGGCCGTGCCGGACGAGCAGTACGTCGGCCGAGGCGGCGGCGAGCTCCCGGGCCCGCTCGGACTCCCCCGCCTGGATCACCACCGGCCGCCCCTGGGGCGAGCGGGGCAGCCCGAACTCGCCGGCGATGTCGAAGTGCCGGCCGCGGTGGACGAACGGCCGGGGCACCCCCTCGGGACTCCAGGAGTCCCACAACCGGCGCGCCGCGCGGAGGAGTTCGGCGGCCCGGGCGTACGGATCGGGCGAGCCGCCGGAGCGGACGTCCGCCGCCGCGCGGGGGTCCGCGGGGACCGCCACCCGCCAGCCCGCCCGGCCGGCGCTGAGGTGGTCCAGGGTGGCCAGCCTGCGGGCAAGGTCGTACGGCTCACCGAAGACGGCGTTCACGGTGGCGGCGAGCCCGAGCCGCGCGGTGACCCCGGCGAGCGCGTTCAGCACGGCGACCGGTTCCGGGCCGCCCACCGCGTCCAGTTCGTGCAGCCGTCCACGGTGCTCCGGCAGCGGCGGCTCCTCGTCGAGCAGGAGGAAGTCGAACAGGCCGCGCTCGGCGGCGCGGGCGAGCCGCTCGAAGGAGGCGAACGCGAGCCGCGATCCGACGGGCGCGCCGGCCCATACTTCGGTACCGGGTCCTACGACCGGCCCGGTCCCGTCGGCGTCGTCGGCCCCCGGGTGCACGGCCTCCGGATGCCGGACCTCCGTGTGCACGGCCTCCGAATGCCGGACCTCCGCGTGCACGGCTCCCGGGGGCGCGACCGCCAGATGCAGCCGCCGGCGCACGGTCATGACGCTCCCCCGGTCGCGGCCGTCGCCCCGGGCACGGCGTACTGGTTGGCGGGCCGGGTCAGGCCCAGGTGCTCGCGCAGGGTGCTGCCCGGATAGAAGGTGCGGAACTGTCCGCGGTGCTGGAGCAGCGCCACCGTGCCGTTGACCAGCCGCTCCAGATCGCGGCGCGGCTCGACGGGGACGAGGTGGAAGCCGTCGGTGACCCCGTCGGCGTGCCAGGCGGCGACCAGCTCCGCGAGGTCGACCGGGCCGCCCCGGTACAGCGGGCCCCGCCCGGTGGGCCGCGGGCCGCCGCCCCCGTGTCCCGGCTCGGCCGCGTGCTCGCCGTCGCCGAGGTCCACCAGCAGGCTCACCAGGACCCGCAGCGCGTCCGGCTTCCGCCCGGCCGCCCGTGCCCGCTCCCGCAGTTCGTCCCGGACTCCGGCGGCCTGTGCGGGGGCGGCGACGCGCACCAGGGCCACGTCCGCGTACCGGGCGGCGACCGCGCGGGCGGGGCCGTCGGTGGCGTCGACCACGCGGACGGGGTGGCCCTGCGGCGGCCGGGGCACGGTCGACGGGCCCCGGACCGAGAACGCGGTGCCGGTGAAGTCGACGCGGTGCAGCCGGTCCCGGTCGAGGAAGCGGCCGCCGGCCACGTCCCGGATCTCGGCGCCGTCCTCCCAGCTGTCCCACAACCTGGCGGCCACGTCGGCGACTTCACCGGCCTCCTGCCAGAGCGCCTCGGCCGGTGCGGTGTGCCGGCGGCCGAACAGCCGGGCCTCGCCCTCGGTGGTGGACACGTCGATCCGCCAGCCGGCCCGTCCCCGGCTGACCCAGTCCAGGGTGGCCACGGCGGCCTGCACCTGGAAGGGCTCGGTGTGCGTGGTGGTGACCGTCGGCACGAGCCCGATCCGCCGGGTCGCGGGCGCCACCCGGCACAGGACGCCGAGCGCGTCGGGCCCCGGCCGCGCGAAGGAGTCGTCCAGCGTCACGAAGTCCAGCCCCCCGCGCTCGGCGAGCCGGCCCAGCTCGACGTAGGCCCCGGCGTCGGGAATCCCGGGCAGATCGAGAGCGGCGGCGAGATGCAGCAGACTGCTCATACCGGACACCTCCGCGCCCCCGGGCACCACCGCGCTCTTCGCCTCCGCCGCGCCCCTCGTCGCCGCCAGGACTCCGAGCGCAACCGCACGGTGTGTTGCCGCCGCGACGGCGCGCCACCACGACGAAGCGCGCCGGCGGTGCCGAACCCACCGCGTCCCACGGCCACGGCCCCCACCCTCACAGCACCTTCGCCAGGAACGCCCGGGTCCGCTCCTCCCGCGGAGCGCCCAGCACCTCGTCCGGCGCCCCCCGCTCCACGATCCGCCCGTCGGCCATGAACACCACCGTGTCGGCGACCTCCCGGGCGAACGCGATCTCGTGCGTGACGACGATCATCGTCGTCCCCTGCGCCGCCAGGTCCCGGATGACGTCGAGCACCTCCCCCACCAACTCGGGATCGAGCGCCGACGTCGGCTCGTCGAACAGCAACAGCTTCGGCTCCAGCGCGAGCGCCCGCGCGATGGCCACCCGCTGCTGCTGTCCGCCGGACAGCTGCCGCGGATAGGCGTCGGCCTTGTCCCCGAGCCCGACCCGTTCCAGCAGCCGGTGCGCGCTCTCCACCGCCGCCTTCCGGGGCCGCTTCAGCGCGGACACCGGCGCCTCGACGACGTTGTCCAGGACGGTGAGGTGCGGGAAGAGGTTGAAGTTCTGGAAGACGAACCCGATCCGGGTCCTCTGGCGGAGCACCTCGCGCTCGGGCAGCTCGTACAGCCTGTCCCCGGCCCGCCGGTACCCCAGCAGCGCGCCGTCCACGCTGATCTCGCCCCGGTCCACCTTCTCCAGGTGGTTGATGGTGCGCAGCAGCGTGGACTTGCCGGAGCCGGAGGGGCCGAGCACGACGGTGACCTCACCGGTGCGCACCTGGAGGTCGATGCCCCGGAGCACGTCGAGCGAGCCGAAGCTCTTGTGCACCGACCTGATGTCGACCATGACACTCATCGCGCGAGTTCCTTTACGAGTGAGCCGCTGAGGAAGGCCAGCACCGCCCGGGCGGTCGCGTCGTTCTGCCGGAACGCGGGCCCGCCGGTGCGGGGGCGGGTGAAGGCGCCGGGGGCGCGGGTGTCGGTGTACGGACCGAGCGCGAAGCGCCGGGGGTGCGGGCGTCCTGCGCGGTCGAGGACGCGGCCGTCGCCGGGGTCGACCCGGAGCAGCCCGTCGGGGGTCTCGGCGGCGCCGTCGGCGTGCAGTCCGCGCAGCAGGCTGTCGCGGGCGCGCCGGACGGTGGGCGCGGGCAGCCGCGCCTCCACCAGCGCCCGGGCCTCGACGGAGAAGCCCGGCACCGTGGGGCTGGTGGCCCGGAACACCCCGCCCTCGGCGGTGACGGCCATGTCGGCCCCGACGAACCGGAGCAGTCCGGCCCGGGACAGCGCGAGCATCTGCCGCAGCCGGGGCCCGGGCGGCCCGGACGCCAGGTAGCTGAAGAACCCGTGCCACCAGGACCCGATGTCCCCGAGCCGCACCAGCTGCCCGTAGACGGAGAGCAGCCCGAGGAACACCCCGAGGTCCGGGCTGTGGGCGGGATCGTGGCGGCGCCGCAGGTCGTCCTCGATGTAGTCCCTGAGCCCGTCCTGGAAGTCGTCGTGCGAGGCGTACCGAACGCCCTCCAGGGGATGGTCGAGCGCGGTGAGGTCGAGCCGGTCGGCCGGGTCCGGTACGGCGGCGGCGACCAGCGCCCGGGTCTCGGCGGGGTCGCCGGCCGCCGCGTACTTCTCCTCGAAGTCGGCCCAGGCCATCGCCGTACGCCCGGGGTGGGCGGTGAACAGCCGGTGGTAGTGGGCGAAGCCCAGCTCTTTCTCGACCAGGGGCCACACATCGCGCCGGAAGTCGAGGCCGCCGGGCCGGGCCAGCAGTTCCGCGACCTCGGCCGGGCCGAGGAAACGGGGCAGCGGGGGCCGGTCGCCGGTCCAGTCGTAGCCGATCTTCGAGTGGTACGGCACCCCGCGCCGCGAGCCGACGTAGAGCACCGGCTCCCGCCCCGAGGGACGGTACGTCTCCCCCTCGTACCGTCCGCCGCGCCCCTCGGTGAGCAGCACCATCAGGTCGACGAAGGCCAGCCCGAAGCCGCGGACGAGGACGGGTTCGCCGGGCGCCAGTGCGGACAGGTCGCTGTCGGCGGTGAAGTCGGGCGGCAGGTGCACCAGGCCGTGCTCGCGGGCGTAGGCGGCCAACTCGGCCTGTTCGGCGTCGAGTTCGCTGTCCAGATGACCTATCGCCAGGATCACCAGGTCGGCCGGGAGCGGGTGCGGACGGCCCTCCAGCCACACCCGCTGGCGGCCCTCGCGGGGCCCGTCGACCCGGAGGGCGCGGTGGGGGTGGTGGTGGACGGTGACGTTCGGGGGCAGGTCGGCGACGGCCCGTTCGTACACCCAGCGCAGATAGCGGCCCTGGAGCTGCCGGTCGGGGAAGGTACGGCCGTCCAGCCGGGCCCACTCGTGCAGGGTGGGGCCCTCGCGCACCGGGCCGGCCATGGCCACCGTGTCGTCGGTGAACATGGTGACGTCCTCGGCCTGCGAGTTCATCCACAGCAGCGGCGACTGCGCCTGCCGCCATATGCGCCCGCCACCGGGCGGGTGGGGGTCGACCAGGTGGATGTCGAGGCCCGGACCGGCGTACAGCTCGGACGCGTTGGCGGCGAGGCGTTCGAGGAGGCCGGTCCCCCGCGGCCCGGCTCCGACGACGACCAGTTGCTGCCTCATCGGGCGTTCTCCGTACCGCGCGCGTAGTGCTTCTCGACGAACGTCTGAGCGATGCCCAGCAGGGTGGTGACGACGGCGTACCAGAGGGTGGCGACCATCAGCAGCGGGATCACCTGATAGGTGCGGTGGTAGATCAACTGGGCGGAGAACAGCAGGTCGTTGACGGCGATGACGCTGACGATCGAGGTGCCCTTGAGGGTGCCGATCAGCATGTTGCCGGCGGGCGGCACGATGGCACGCATCGCCTGCGGCAGCACGATCCGCCGCCAGCGCCGCCACCGGCTCAGACCGAGCGCCTGGGCGGCCTCGATCTGCCCGCGGTCGACGGAGAGGATGCCGCCGCGGACGACCTCGGCGGCGTAGGCGGCCTCGTGCAGGGTGAGGCCGATGATGGCGACGGCGACCGGGCTGAGCAGGTCGACGGTCCTCACCCCGAACACCCTCGGGTACAGCGCCCCGATGTTGAACCACAGCAGCAGCTGCACCAGGATCGGGATGGACCGGAACAGCCACACGTATCCCCAGCTGACCGCCCGCAGCACGGGGTTGGCGGAGAGCCGGAACGCGGCGAGCAGGGTGCCGAGGGCGAAGCCGAGGACCATCACGACCGCGGTCAGCCACAGCGTCAGCCACAGCCCGCGCAGGACGGAGTCCGAGGTGAAGTAGTCGCCGACCACGTCCCACTGGAACGCCTTGTTGCGCAGGACGGAGTTGACGGCGAACCCGAGCAGCGCGAGGACGACGACGGCCGCCGCCCACTGGCCGTACCGGCGCTGCGGGACGATCCGCGGGGCGTCCGCGGGCTCGGGCGTGTCCGGGACGGTGGGGATCTTGGCGAGGGTGTCCGATGACATGAAGGCTCCGTGACGCGCGTCGCCGTGGACGCGCTGAGTCGTCAGAACGGGTGGTGCCTTCACACGGGAGCGCGCCGCGCGGCGCGGACACGGCCGAGCCCCTCAGCAGGGCCGTACCCCGAGAGTACGGGGCCGTTTCCGTCCACTGTCAAGGTTGTCCATACTGTGAGCAGTACATCTCAAGTCGGTTGACGCGGAACCGGATGCCTGTTCCACTTGGCCCATGCATCCACAGCAGTGGCTGGTCACCCGCTCCCACATCGACTTCGGTCGCGTGTGGTCCTCGTCCTGTTGAGCTGACCCCCTGCTCCCGCCTGCCCTCCGGGCGGGCCTGCTCGCGTTCTCCCGCCGGTTCCCGGCCTGCTCTCCGCCTTCACACGCGCACCCCTCCCCTCGCGCTTCCGCACACCCTTTCCCTCGCGCTTCCGCACACCTTCCGCCTCAGGAGACCGCTACCCGATGCGCACGCCCGCTTATCGCCATTTCATGCCCTTTGTCGCCATCACCTCGGCCGCGCTGCTCCTCACCGCCTGCGGCTCCGGCTCCGACGGCTCGGGCGGCTCGGACGCCTCCGGGGTGGCGGCCAAGGCCGGCGAGGTGCCCACCACGGACGTCGTCTCCGCCCTGCGCAAGGACGACGCCGCGGCGAAGCTGCTGCCCGCCGGCACCACGAGCCTCACCGTCGCGGTCAGCGTCGGCGGCACCCCGCCCGGCACCACCTACCTCGCCGACGGCAGGACCCTGACCGGCCAGGACGTCGACTTCACCAAGGCGGCCGCCCGGGTGCTCGGCATCAAGCTGAAGATCGAGCAGGCGAGCTTCGAGGCGATCCTGCCCGCCCTGGACAGCGGCAAGTACGACTTCGGCGCGAGCAACTTCGGCGTCACGGACGAGCGCCGCAGGACCATCGACTTCGTCACCTACGTCAACGACGGCCAGGGCTTCGCCACCCGCGAGGACAGCAAGCTCTCGAAGATCACCGACCTGAAGCAGCTGTGCGGTCTGAACGTCGCCACCGGCGCCGGCACGACGTTCGAGGCCACGCTGGAGGCCGGCAAGCACGTGTGCGCCGACGCGGGCAAGAAGCCGTACCAGGTGCAGACGTACGCCGAGCAGAGCGCGATCTGGTCCTCGCTCCAGCAGGGCCGCAGCGACGTCGTGATGTCCACGATCAACGGCCTGCGGTACGCCGTGGCGCACCAGCAGGGCCTGAAGTTCCTCAACGAGTACCACCGCCTGGACGTCGGTTTCGCCTTCAAGAAGGGCACGAAACTGGCGCCGGCGTTCCAGGCGGCGGTGAACAGGCTGCTGGCCGACGGCACCTACGACAGGATCCTGAAGAAGTGGGGCACCACGGGTTCAGCCATCGAGAAGTCGCGGATCAGCCCGCCGGAACTGAAGAACTGAAGCCTCCCGCTCCCAGGCGTCAGACGAGCAGGTCCTTGTAGTAGAAGCTGGCCTTCTTGTCGGTCTGGGTGAGGGACTCCTCGGAACCGAAGCCGAGGTGCAGGCGGGCGACGGCCGGGGTGCTCATGTCGGGGATCTGGATGGCCAGCCCCTCCGGCTCCCGGTAGAACAGGCTCTCGCCCGCCTTGCTGAGCCGGCGCTCGAAGACGGTCCCGGTGTTCCAGTCGATGGACGTGACATAGGTGTTGCTGGTGCTGGTCCGGTTGCCGTCGGCGTCGTAGGTGTAGGCGGTGCCGTCCATGGTGTACAGGTACTGGCCCATGCTGGTGTAGCCCTGGAAGGTGGGGCCGGTGAGCACAGCGGGCTGGGTGATGGTGGCCAGCGGGGTGAACGTGCCGGCCTTGAACGTGGCCAGGTCGTACAGGCCGTACTTCCAGGTGCCGCTGACGCGGTGACGGTGGACGATCCGGTTGGTGACCGGGTCGATGGCGACGGTGTTGTGGTCCGAGCCCGGAACCGGGGTGAACCGGGTGACCTGCGCGGAGTTGGGCTGGACGACGGTGCCGTTGGCGAACTTGAACCGGGCGATCCGGGTGCCGTAGCCGTTGTTCTCGCTGTCGGGCACGGAGTCGCACTCGGTCCACAGGTACGCGCTGTTCCCCGAGGGCTCGACACCGATCGACACCCCGTGCCCGAAGCCCTTCAGGTACATCCGGCCGATGATGTACCCCTGCCAGTCGAGACGGGTGATGCACAGATCGCCGTTCTTCGACCGGTCGGCGCCGCTGTAGGCCTGTGTCTCCCCGGGCAGGATGCGGCCGCCCTGCACCAACTGGGCCGTGTACAGGTGCTTGTTGGTGTTGTCGAAAGCGAACGACTGGAGGATCCGGGTCTCGTTGAGCGGGATCTCCCGGAACCATTCGTCGGACCCGTCGGTGAGATCGAAGCGCTTGGACGTGGTGACGGCCGCGGACGCGGTGCCGGCCTGGTCGAGGACGGCGGACCCGACGACGGCCGCCGCCGTCAACCCGCCGACACGCAGCAGTATCTGGCGCCGGCTCGGACCTCCGGACGTCTCGCGCTTCATGTGATCTCCGGGACGTTTCGTCGGCCCGGGACCGGGCCTTGATGTGTGCACGATGTGTGCGACGCAGGATTGAACCATGCCGGCCGGGCCCGCGCCAGCCTCGTCCGCCCAGCTCCGGGGCCTCGTGGAGACCACGAGAGCAAACGTGATCCAGAACACAACTGTAAACGTAACGTGAAGAGCGGGTTGTGGCTCATCGGTCCGATTTGAGGGGCTGTTCGCTGGAGCCATGTCCTGCTTAACGTGCAGCGTTGGCCTGGCTTCACGCGGCTCTCACTCCACCGACAGCCCGACGCCATGTGGCCTTTGCCTTGCACACGCGCCGGGACCGGGTCCCGGCCTTCTTCGGGTTGGGGATGGTCCGTGCGACGCGCGCACAGACAAGGAAGAGGCGCCCCCTGGGCGTTGGCCATGGCGCTGGCGGCATCGTTGCTGGCTGCGCCCGCGGCCCAGGCCGCGGGAACGGCCGAGGCGACCGCGGCCGGGCGCAAGCAACCGGTCGACGTGCCCGCGCAGGCGGCCGGCGGCGTGCCGCGCGACGGCGCCGAGCCGACACAGACCAAGCCGGTCCGGCCGGTGTGGCCCAAGGCGGCGCACGCCCGCCTCACCCTGTCCGGTCTGAAGCCGGGCAGGACCCTGCCCGTGACACCGGCCGGCGACACCTCGGACGCGGCCACCGTGCACGTCGGGCCCGCCCCCGCGACGACCCTGGCCACGCAGCGGTCCGCCATCGCGGTCCCCGCCCCGACGGACGTCGACGTCAAGGTCCTGGACCGGACCGGGCTGAAGCGGACGAACGGCATCGGCATGGGCGTCCAGCTCACCCGGCGCGACGGCCGCGGCACGCCCGGCCCGGTGAACGTCACCTTCGACTACTCGAAGTTCAAGTACGCCTACGGCGGCAACTTCGCCGCCCGTCTGCACATCGTCGCCCTGCCCGCCTGCGCGCTGACCACACCGCAGGCGAAGGGCTGCTCGACGGCCGACCCGCGGCCCGTGCCGGTCCACAACGACGTGGCCAAGGGCACCATCACCGCGACCGTGCAGGCCGACGGCGACCCCGAGCCGGCCATCTCCGTCATCCAGCCGGACCGGACGGCGAAGTCCACGTTCCCGTCCTCGGCGCTGAGCGCCGCCACGACGTCGGGTGCGACGGTGTACACGCTGGCGTCCACGTCGTCCTCCGACGCCGGTGACTACCGGGCGTCCTCGCTGAAGCCGTCCGGTTCCTGGAACGTCTCGACCGGTTCCGGCGCCTTCTCCTACAGCCTGCCCTTCGACGTGCCCAAGCCGCCCGCGGGCCAGGCGCCACAGCTGGCACTGTCGTACAACTCCCAGTCGGTGGACGCCCTCACCTCCGCCCAGAACACCCAGGCCAACTGGACCGGCCTCGGCTGGGACTTGAGCGGCATCGGCTTCATCGAGCGCCGCTACCGGGGCTGCCAGGACGACGGCACGGGCACCGGCTGGGTCGGCGACCTGTGCTGGGACTCGCCCAACTCCACCAAGGAGCCCGACGGGGCCGTCTACGTCATCAACTTCAACGGCGTCACCTCCAACCTGGTCCAGGACGACAACGGCACCGGCTCCTACCACGTGCAGGACGACCCGGGCTGGCGGGTGCAGCACCTGACCGGAGGTCATGGCGCGGACGACGAGTACTGGGTGGTCTCCACCCAGGACGGCATGCGCTACTACTTCGGCTGGGGCCGCTCCGAGCGCACCGACGCCGCCACGGACTCGGTACTGACCGTCCCCGTCTTCGGCAACAACCCGGGAGAGCCCGGCTACAACGGCGGTGTCGGCGTCAGCACCCAGGCCTACCGCTGGGGCCTGGACCGGGTCGTCGACCCCGACGAGGTGGAGACCGCCTACTTCTACGACAAGGAGCAGAACCACTACCGCTCCGTGCTGCTCGCCGACCAGGCGCGCGTCTACGACTCCGCCGCCTATCCGGTGCGCATCGAGTACGGCTGGGCCGCCCAGATACCCGGCGCGCAACTGCCCGCCAAGGTGGACCTTCGCTACGTGGGCCGCTGCGTTGAGCGGATGGCGGACAAGGACCCGCTGGCGAGCGAGCCGGCGGACTGCCCCGGCATCTCCGACCACCCGGACTCCTACCCGGACGTGCCCACGGACCTGATGTGCGACGGCACGAGTGCCGACGACGGCTGCCGGACGATCAAGGGTGAGACGTACTCGCCGACGTTCTTCGCCACGAAGATGCTGTGGGACGTCAAGACCTTCGTCCGGGACGACGACAGCTCCGCCTGGGACCCGGCGATGCAGTACCAGATGAAGTACGGGCTGCCCGACCCGGAAGGCACCATCGACAACACCCTGTGGCTGGACTACGTCCAGCGCAGGGGCTACGGCGACGGCACCGACATCACCCTGCCCACCATCAACATCAACGGTGAGTGGCGGGACAACCAGCTCGGCGGCGGTGTGCTCAACTTCCGCCGGGTCACCCAGATCCACCAGGACCTCGGTTCGTTCGTCAACGTCACCTACCGCAACTACGACGCCCAGGACGCCTGCGACATCGACAACCCGCCCAGCGAGTCGAACAACACCCAGGCCTGCTTCAAGCAGCGCTGGGTGCCCGAGGGGGCCACGGACGAGAAGACGGGCTGGTTCAAGAAGTACGTCGTCGCCAAGGTCAGCGTCGACCCCGGCCCCGGCTCGGGCTCGGGCAACGACGGCGACCCGGTGATGACCACCACCTACGACTACGTCGGCAAGCCCGCGTGGGCGTTCCCCAACGACCCGCTGACCAAGGACAAGGACGAGTCCTGGACCGACTGGCGCGGCTACCAGCAGGTCGAGGTCCACACCGGTACCAAGTCGAACGCGGCCTCCACCTACTACTGGCTGTACCGCGGCATGGACGGCGACCGCACCGACAAGGACGACCCGTCCAAGACCCGCAGCGTGACCGTCGACGACGGTGACAGCGGCCGGCCCGCGGTGACCGACTCCCCCTGGCTCAACGGCAAGGTGCTGGAATCGAGCAACCGCGACGGCTCCGGCCAGTCGCACAAGCGGGTCTGGCACGAGTACTGGACCTACGACACCGCGCAGTACGAGGGCCTGCCCGACGCCCGCTTCGTCCGCGACTCCAAGACCACCACGGACGAGCTGACCTCCAGCGGCTGGCGCGAGCACACCGTCAAGAACGAGTTCGACGACACGGAGCCGGCCAGCACCAAGTACGGCCTGCCGATGCGCACCAACGACTGGGGCCTGTCGGACACCGACGACAACCGGTGCACCACCTTCGGCCGTGCCTACAACACCGACTACTTCCCCGGCTCGCAGGTCCAGCGCTGGATGGTGCTGCCCGACGAGACCCGGCACTACGCCGCCGACTGCGCGGCCAGGTCCTCGGCCAACCAGGACGCCTACGCCGTCACCCTGTACGACGACGCGACCTCGGTCGACACCGACAAGCCGACCGACGGGCACCCCACCGCGGTGCGCGCCTACACGGACGCCACGCACTACCGCGAGACCAGGGCGAAGTTCGACCAGGCCGGCCGGCAGATCTCCACGACGGACGGCGAGCAGAACACCACCACGACGACCTACCAGCCCGCCACCTCCTGGCCGGTCGACGGTGTCAAGGTGACCACGCCCGACCCGGACGGCAGCGGCCCGGCCACACCGCAGACCACCACCACCTGGTACTCCCGCCTGTGGGGAGCGCCCTACCGCATCCAGGACCCGAACAACCAGACCACGCGTATCGTCCTGGACTCCGTGGGCCGCGTCTCGAAGGTGTTCAAGCCCTCGCAGATCTCCGCCTACCCCGACGGCACCCCCACCCTCAGGTACCAGTACGACATCACCACCTCGGACAACAGCGAGGGCGTACCGGACCTGGTCTCGACCGTCCCGCCCAAGGTCACCACGACCACGCTGCAGTCGGCCGGGAAGGTCCTGACCAGCTACGACTACCTGGACGGCCTCGGCCGTGCCCGCGAGACCCAGGTCCCGGCGCCCACCGGCACCGGACGGACCGTGATCTCGACCCGCTACGACACGTCGGGCAACGTCACGGGCACCAGTGCCGCGTTCTACAACTCCGGCGCGGCCGGGTCGGGCATGGTCCTGCCCACCGTGGACAGCCTGCCGTCCTACACCGACGCGGTCATCGACTACGCCGGCCGCACCACCGAGTCCCGGATCACGGTGAACGGCGATCCGCAGGCCCAGGGCCGGACGATCACCAACTACCACGGTGACTACACCACCACGGTGCCTCCCGCCGGTGAGCGCACCAACACCTACACCGACGTGTTCGGGCAGGTGAGCAAGGTCGTCGAGTTCGGTCCGTCCACGTACACGACGTATTACGAGTACAACCGCAGCGGTCAGCTCTCCAAGATCACCGACTCCAAGGGGAACGTCACCACCTACGCCTACAACTGGCTCGGCGAGCGCACAGGCGGCAAGGACCCCGACGCGGACCTCAACGGCACGGGCGTCATCACCTACGACGACAACGGCAACGTCGAGACGGTCAAGGACGCGGGCGGCACGGTCCTGACCTACACCTACGACCACCTCAACCGTCCGCTGACCGTGCAGAACGGCACCAAGGTGCTGACCCGCAACACCTACGACACGGCTGCGGGCGGCATCGGCAGGCCGGCCACCTCGACGTCGTACGCGGGTGGTTACGCCTACACCGACAAGATCAACGCCTACGACGCCGACGGCAATGCCACCGAGGCGCAGACGACCGTCCCGGCGGACGGCACGGGCTTCGAGAACACCTACACGACGAAGTCCGCCTACAACGCGCTGGGCCGGCAGACCAGCATCACCTACCCGGCCGTCGGCGACCTGCCGCAGGAGACCGTCACCACGCAGTACGACGGCTTCGGCAACCCCGAGAAGGTCACCAGCGACCTGAACAGCACGGTCTACGTGGACTCCACCGGCTTCGACAGCCTGGGCCGGCTGACCGACCGCACCTACGGCACCACGGCCACGACCACGACCACGGCCCGCCGCTCGTACACCTACGACGACGCCGACGGCACCGGCTGGCTGAAGAACATCACCACCACCAGCAGCACGAAGGGCACCGTCCAGAACGACGACTACGTCTACGACAACGCCGGCCAGACCACCGACCTGGCCGACAGGATCACCGGGCAGCACCAGTGCTCCACGTACGACGAGCTGAACCGCCTCAGCCGTGCCTGGACCACCGGGGCGAGCACCGGCTGCGCCGGTCCCTTCTCCCCCGACCTGGCCACCGGCAAGGACCCCTACCAGCTCGACTACACCTACGACGGCATCGGCAACCTGCAGAAGGTCACCAACACCACCGCCACGGGCTCCCAGGTCAACGACTACGTCTACCCCGGCTACTCCGCCGACCAGTCGACGTACACCGCCGGCGCCGCCCACCCGCACGCCGTGACCTCGGTGAAGACCCCGGCGGGCACCGACCTTTACGACTACGACGACGACGGCCAGATGAAGAGCCGCACCGTCGGCGGGAAGCAGACGACCCTCGTCTGGAACGAACTGCACCAGATGACGTCCGTCTCCGGCGCCGCCACCACGGGGTACGTCTACGCCGCGTCCGGTGACCTCCTGGAGCGGAAGTCCACGGACGAGACCGTCCTGTACCTCACGGGCCAGGAGATCCACAAGGCACCCGGCGCCGCTCCGAAGGCCACCCGTTACTACGGCGACGGCACCACGACCGTGGCGATGCGCACCGCGGTGGACAAGACCAGCAGCAAGCTGAGCTGGATCATGTCCGACACCCAGGCGTCGACCCAGCTGACCGTCGACGCGGGCACGGGCACCGCGCAGCGCCGGCGCTACCTGCCCTTCGGCGCCCAGAACGGCGGCACCGCCCTGCCGTCCGGCTCGGACCGGGGCTTCCTCGGCAAGACCGAGGACGACGCGACGGGCCTGTCCATCCTGGGCGCCCGTGTGTACGACCCGAAACTGGGCCGGTTCCTCAGCCCGGACCCGCTGAACTCGCCGTACGACCCGCAGTACCTCAACGGCTACTCGTACTCCCTCAACAACCCCGTCACCTACAGCGACCCCGACGGACTGCGGCCCATCACGCCGTGCGAGTACGGCTGCGACCACGGTGACCAGTCCTACCGGGACTGGATGACCCCGAACGGTGACGGCACCTGGTCCTACCACTACGAGTACTCCAACTACGTCTACAACGGACAGGGGGAGCTGCACAGCATCGTCAAGACGGGCAGCGACCTGCCCCCGCTCGGCAAGAAGATCGTGTACAAGCCCCTGGACATCACCGCCCAGGTGACGGTCATCAAGGCGCTCGCCTCGACCTTCCTGCCCGACCCCAAGGCGTGGAAGGACTGCCTCTCGGGCTCCGGGGTCTCCAGCTGCCTCATCGCCGGCACCGACCTGCCCCTGGGCAAGGCGCTGAAGCTGGTGCCCGACTCCGTGCTGAAGAAGGGCGCCAAGGCCGCCGAGGAGTGGGTCGCCAAGCTCACCAAGGGGTGCAACTGCTTCCTCGCCGGCACGGACGTCCTGATGGGCGACGGCAGGACGACCAAGGACATCGAGGACGTCAAGGTCGGTGACAAGGTCCTCACCACCGACCCGGAGACCGGCAGGACCACCTCGCAACGGGTGACCCGCCGCATCGTCACCGACACCGACAAGCACTTCAACGAGCTGTCCATCGCCACCGAGGACGGCATCGAGAAACTGACGGCGACCCGCGAACACCCCTTCTGGTCCCCGTCACAACACGACTGGGTCCAGGCCGGCGACCTCAAGCCGGGCATGACCCTGCGCACGGACGACGGCCACACGGTCATCATCACCACCAACCACCCGTTCACGACGCACGCCCGCACGTACAACCTCACGGTCGAGAACGTCCACACGTACTATGTGCTGGCGGGTGGGACACCGGTACTGGTGCACAATTCCAGCTGCCCCACGAGTGCCGCCGATGCCGAGCGGTTGCGCAAGCAGCTCAGCAGGGAGGCGGGCAGGCTTCCTGGAATCCGTTCCGCGGATGACATTTTCGACACGCCTTCGGTCCTCAGCGGGGGCGTCACACCGGATCAGGTTCGTCCGTTCTTCGCAGGCAAGAAGGGCTGGGTGGAAGAAGGTCTGGGAAGGGGGCACAACGCTGGTGGCGGTTGGGTGGTCCGCGAGTACACGGACCGCGGAGATCCGACTGGACGTATGCTCCGATGGAATCCCGGTGGCGGACATCACGGCCCCGGCGCCTATTGGAGGGTCGTCGGTCCGGAAGGGGACCTGGGAGGCATCATCCGGTGACCGGTGACCGAAGGCTGGCGGACTTCCGCCGGTGGACTCTGACCGTGTTGGGGCTGCTCAGCGCTCCACCGGACCGTCAAACCGCGTACGTGCGGGAGGCGGGCGTCGGGACGGACGAGCTCCTGCTCCAATTCGATGACGTACTGCATACGGCGCGCGCCAGAGCAGCCGATGGTTCACTCAGGCAAGAGGATCTCCTCCTGCTTCTGGAAGTCGACGAAAGAGTCGACGCCGTGAACGCGGGACCGGATTCCATTTGGGACGAGGCCGCTCTCGGAACGTCAACGGAGTGGAGAGAGCTGCGGGTCACGGCCGGAGTGGCGAAGGCGGCTTTTGAGAAATCCTGGAGCCTTGATTCCGGAGATCAGTCGGGCCCGCCGGCCGAAGGCCCTCTGTAGCGGTCGCCGGATCAGCCGTTGCGGAAAGCTCCACCAGCCCGTCGGCTCGGTGGAGCTTTCCGCGTTCTACGGCCCGCCCGCGGAGAGCCCCGGCGACGGCCTCAGCAACCGTCGCACGGGCAGCAGCAGTCGCAGCCGTCGCAGCCGCCGGGGCAGGAGCAGTCGCAGTTTCGGCAGCAGCCCTCCCGCTTCTTGCGGGACCACGGGCCTTCGTACTCCTCGGCGCAGCACATCCTGCAGGTGCAGCACAGCGCGAAGAACATGCCGCAGCCCGCCCAGAAACCGCGTCGGCCCTTGACCGGCTCGGGCGGCGGACCGAAGCCGCCGCCGAAACCGCCACCGCCCCCGCCGAAACCGCCGCCTCCGTCGGCAGAACCGCCGTCGGCATACGGATTGCCCGGAAGCGGGGCACCGGCGCCGTACGGCTGTTGCGGCCCTCCGGCTCCGTACGGCCCCGGCTGCGTCCCCGCGTCGTAGGAACCCCGCGGTCCCCCGTGCCCCCCGTGCCGATCGGCCGCGCACCCCGGTGCCGTCCCGAAGGCCCGGTCCACCGAGCGGCGCAGTTCGTGGACGAGGAGGAGGTGGACGAGCCGGCCGTCGTGGAACTCGGCGTCCCGCAGGGCGAGCCGGATGCCGTGCAGGGCGTCGTCGGCGAGCCGGCGCGCCTCGGTGAGGGGCGTGCCGGTCGCGGTGAGCGGGTTCCAGGCACCCGACACGGCGTCAGCCCCCCGGTCCTCCACGGCGTCCAGCAGGTGCGCGAGCCGGCCGAAGAGGCGTCCGGCCTCGGCCAGCGGCCCGGCGTTGTCCGGCCGTCCGGCCAGCAGCGCGGTGTGCGCGAAGGCCGCGGCGGTCGCGGTCTCGGTCGGCTCGGTGACCGTCAGGACCGGAGTGCCGGGCCCGGCCAGGGCCTCCACGCCGGGCTGCCGGTCGACGGCGTCGACAAGGACACCGGTGTCGAACCCGACCGCCGCCCCGCCGCGCTCGCCGGCCCGGCCCCAGTTCGCGGCGAGCCGGCGTGCGGCGGCGGCGACCGGCGCGCGGGCCAGCAGTCCGTCCCGGTCGGCGACATGGTCGCGCACCTTCGCGGAGGCGAGCACGAGGGAGACGGCGGCGGCGAGCCGCGCGCCCTCACCCTGTGCGACGGACGCGGTCCGCATGCCACGCAGCGCGCACGGCCCGGCCGTCCGGCGGGTGCCGCTCAGCGGGCCGGTCTGCGCCTCTGTCAGTACCGATATGAGAAGCCCGTCGTAATTTGTCACGATCCGTGCGAACTGACCGTGGTCGCGACGCAGGGCGAGGCACAGCCCGCACAAGTGCGCCATCCAGTCGGCCCTGAACCGCTCACCGAGCCGGTGGGCGCAGGGCCTGACGATTCCGAACACGACATCCCCCGT
The DNA here is from genome assembly GCF_044329325.1 of Streptomyces sp. NPDC017676. Classification (NCBI taxonomy): domain Bacteria; kingdom Bacillati; phylum Actinomycetota; class Actinomycetes; order Kitasatosporales; family Streptomycetaceae; genus Streptomyces; species Streptomyces sp. NPDC017676. The sequence goes on from NZ_JBIRJA010000005.1 coordinate 450,633, forward strand.
ACTGTGATACGACGTTGGCGTTCACCCGTACGCACCGTGCATCACCCGTCCGCCGCAGACAATCATATTTCACTCTCAGTCAGCAGCCGTATGAGTCTCGCCCCTTGGGGCACAAGGACTCTCGACGGATCCGCTGTGCACCAGTACCGTCACAAACCCCCCGCGCGGCGTCTATCCACTTGGCGCGCCGTCCGCATCATGGATGACCATAGGGATGCGGAAAGCAAGAAAGACCGCTGTGAGAGGAGGCGTCCATGGGATCGGTACGCAAGGCGAGTGCGTGGCTCGGCCTCGTCGACGACAACGATGACGAGCGCTACTACGACGACGACTACTCCGAGGGCACCGAGTCCGGGGACGCCTGGGTCACCGACCCCCGGGTGAAGGTGGCCACGGACACGGCCGAGGACAAGGGCCGCCGGATCGGCACGGTGACCCCGGACAGCTTCCGGGACGCCCGCGCCATCGGCGAGCTGTTCCGGGACGGCGTCCCGGTCATCATGAACCTCACCAACATGGAGCCCGGCGACGCCAAGCGGGTCGTGGACTTCGCGGCGGGGCTCATCTTCGGACTGCGCGGCTCGATCGACCGCGTCTCCAACCGGGTGTTCCTGCTCACCCCGGCCGACACCGAGATCATCAGCGGCGAGGCGTCCGCCCACCGCTCGGACGGCTTCTTCAACCAGAGCTGAGGCGGGGCCGCCGCACCGGCCCCGCCTCAGCACCGGGGCTCACCGGAAGGCGTCGAGCCCGGTGAGCGCCTTGCCCAGCACGAGCTGGTGCATCTCGACGGTGCCCTCGTAGGTGAGCACCGACTCCAGGTTGGTCGCGTGCCGCATCACCGGGTACTCCAGGGAGATCCCGTTGGCACCGAGGATCGTCCGCGCCGTACGGCAGATCTCGATGGCCTCGCGGACGTTGTTGAGCTTGCCGAAGCTGACCTGCTCGGGACGCAGGCGGCCGGCGTCCATCCGCCGCCCCAGATGGTGGGCGAGCAGAATCCCCTTGTGCAGCTCCACCGCCATGTCGGCGAGCTTGGCCTGGGTGAGCTGGAAGCCGCCGATGGGCCGCCCGAACTGCTCCCGTGACCTGGCGTAGTCGAGGGCCGCCTCGAAGCTGCTGCGCGCCGCGCCCATCGCGCCCCAGACGATGCCGTAGCGGGCGTGCGACAGACAGCTGAGCGGTCCGCGCAGCCCGGTGACCTCCGGCAGCACCGCCGTGGCGGGCAGTCGTACGTCGTCCAGGACGAGTTCGCTGGTGACGGAGGCGCGCAGGGACCACTTGTGCTTGATCTCCGGTGCCGAGAAGCCGGGGCTGTCGGTGGGGACGACGAAGCCGCGGATGCCCTCCTCGGTCTGCGCCCAGACGACGGCCACCCCGGCGACGGAGCCGTTGGTGATCCACATCTTGCGGCCGTTCAGCACCCAGTCGTCGCCGTCCCGCTTGGCGTGGGTGCGCATCGAGGCGGGGTCGGAGCCGTGGTCGGGCTCGGTCAGCCCGAAGCAGCCGATCACCTCGCCGGCCGCCATCCGCGGCAGCCACTGGAGCTTCTGCTCCTCGCTGCCGAACCGGTGGATGGCGTACATCGCGAGGGAGCCCTGCACGGAGACCAGCGACCGGATGCCGGAGTCGGCCGCCTCCAGTTCGAGGCAGGCCAGGCCGTACTGGACAGCACTCGCGCCCGCGCAGCCGTAGCCGGTGAGGGACATGCCGAGGGCGCCGATCGAACCCAGTTCGCGCGCGAGGTCCCGGACGCCGGGCAGTTCGCCCTTCTCGTACCAGTCGGCGACGTACGGCAGCACGCGGTCGGCCGCCCACGCGCGGACGGTGTCCCGGACGGCCAGGTCCTCCGGCTCCAGCAGGTCGTCGATCCCGAGCGGGTCGGCGGCGTCGAACGGGGGCAGCTTCGCGGACGCGGACATGGAACACCCTCCGGAACACGGGACGTCACACGGGACGTCGGCAAAACTAGCAGCGCTAGTTACGGCTCTCCGGCCGACGTTACGGTGCAGTGTCCCCCACGTCCAGAGGAGGTCAGGCGGTGACCCGCGGCTTCCCGGCCGCCGCCTCCGCCCCGCGCGGCGACGGCAGCGCGGCCTCGCCGTCCGCCGCTTCGCCGCCCGCCGGCTCCTCACCGCACTGCATCAGCCACGGCAGCCGCAGTGCCATCACCGCGCCCAGCAGCAACAGACCCGCGCTCACGAGCAACGTCACATGCAGCCCGTGCACGAAGGAGTCCCGCGCGGCACGGCGCAGCGCGGTCCCGGCCGTGCCGCCGAGCCGTCCGGCGACCTCGTAGGCCTCGCCGAGCGAGTGGCCCGCCGCGGTCGAGGCGGGCCGGGGCACGCCCGGCACCGACCGCAGCCCCGGCGCGTAGGCCGCGTTCATCACGCTGCCCAGCAGCGCGATGCCGATACCGGCCCCGAGCTGGTACGACGTCTCCCCGATCGCCGCCGCGCCGCCGGCCTGGTCGGCCGGGGCCTCGCTGAGCATCGACTCGTAGGCCCCGAAGAGCGTGGTCTCCAGGCCGAAGCCCAGCAGCACGAAGCCGGCCAGCAGCAGCGTCGGGTCGTCGGTGCCGCCCATGCCCGTCAGCGTCAGCACCGCCGCCGCCGTCAGGCAGAAGCCGAAGCACACCATGCGGCGCGGTCCGAAGCGGCGCAGCATGCGCGCGCCCGCGAGGCCGGCCGCCATCGCGGCGAGGGTGAGGGGCAGCAGTCTCAGGCCGGTCTGCAGCGGGGACAGGCCGAGCACCAGTTGCAGGTACTGGGCGGCGATCAGCTCCAGGCCGACCAGCGCCAGCATGGCCAGCACGATGCAGCCCACCGAGGTGCTGAACGCGGGCCGGCGGAACATGCGCAGGTCCACCAGCGGATGCCGGAGCCGCCGCTGGCGCCGTACGAAGAGGAAGAGGAGGGCGGCGCCGGTCAGCAGCGGCAGCACGGTGAGGGGTCTGGCGACCGCCTCCCCGCCGCCGAGCCGCTTCACGCCGAAGACCACGCCGAACAGTCCGGCCGCCGCCATCAGCGCGCCGGTCACGTCCCAGGGGCCCTCGCGGTCACCCCGGGACTCGGGCAGCAGCATCCGGCCCACCGGCAGACTCACCAGCATCAGCGGGATGTTGACCAGGAAGACCGCGCCCCACCAGAAGTGCTCCAGCAGGAAGCCGCCGAGCAGCGGTCCGACCGCCGCGCCGACCGCCGCGACGGCGCTCCAGACGCCGATGGCGAGGGCACGCTCGCGCCGGTCGGGGAAGACCTGGCGCAGGATCGACAGGGTGGCCGGCATGATCATGGCGCCGCCGACGCCGAGCAGCGCGCGGGCGACGATGAGCATCTCGGCGGTCGGCGCGAACGCGGCCACGGCGGAGGCGACCCCGAAGAGGGCGTAGCCGAGCAGCAGGACGCGTCTGCGGCCGACCCGGTCGCCGAGGGTGCCGAAGAGGATCAGCAGCGAAGCGCAGACCAGCGGGTAGACGTCGACGATCCAGAGCAGTTCGATGGCGCCGGGCTTGAGGTCCTCGGTGACGGCGGGGACCGCCACGTGCAGCACGGTCGCGTCGAGCGCGACGAGCAGCAGGCTGACACAGAGGACGACGAGGACGACCCAGCGGTTGGCACCTGCCCCGGGCGCCCGACGGCGCGGCCGTACGGCAGCCGTGGTCGTCCCGGACATGTACGTACCTCCCAGATGATCCCTCGTATGGGGCGGACCGACGGGGCGGGGACCCCCTGCCGTACGGCCGGAGAGGAGCGGTGTCTCCGGCCCGCGCGAACCCGTGCGAGTGACTCGTCAGCGTACGCGAGTCCGTCACGCGGTCACGTGGCGGACATCTCACCCGCCGGAGGGAACCCGTGTGGCGTACACCACGTCACCCGCTCTTGACCGTGACCCGGCGAGAGGTCCGGTGGAGCGCGCGGTCGATAATCGAGCCCGTGACCGATCTTGCGACGCGTGCGGCCCCGCCCCACGCCCCTCTTCCGCGCCGGGCCGCCCCGGCCCTCCTGGGCTACGCGGCGGTCCGCACCCTGGGGCTGGTGGTGCTGGCGGTGTGGAGCGCCGCGCGCGGCAAGAGCGCGTTCACCTTGCTGACCGCGCGCTGGGACTCGCTGTGGTACACGCGGGTCGCCGAACTGGGGTACGGCTACGAGGTGCGGCTGCCGAACGGGGACGTCCACTCCAACCTCGCGTTCTTCCCGTTGCTGCCCTGGCTGGAGCGGTTGCTGCACGCGGTCACCCCGCTGTCGTACGCGGCGGCCGGATTCGTGGTGAGCCTGGTGGCCTCGCTCGCCGCCGCGGCCGGGATCTTCGCGGTCGCGGACCGGGTGTACGGCCCCCGCGTCGGGACGTGCGCGGTGCTGCTGTGGGCGGTGCTGCCGGTCGGGATCGTGCAGTCGATGGCGTACAGCGAGTCGCTGTTCACGGCGCTGGCGGCCTGGTCGCTGTACGCGGCGCTGACCGGGCGGTGGGTGAGCGCGGGCGCGCTGGCGGCCCTGGCCGGGCTGACCCGGCCGGTGGGGGTGGCGGTGGTCGCGGCGGTGTGGGTGGCGGGCGCGGTCTCGTTCGGGCGAGAGCGCGGCGCGAAGCACACGCCGGACGCGGTCTCGTTCGGGCGAGAGCGCGGCGCGAAGCACACGCCGGGCGCGCGTCATGAGGAACACGCGCCCGCGCTCACCCCCGGCGCACCCGTCACCCCGTACGCCCCCGGCCGGTGGCGCGCGCTCGGCATGCTGCTCGCTCCGCTCGGGGCCGCCGGCTACGTCCTCTGGGTCGGCCACCGCACCGGCAAGGGCCCGCTCGGCTATCTGGACGTACAGGCCGGATGGCGCAACGGGTTCGACGGCGGCTACGCCTTCGCCCGCTTCGTGGCCGACAAGTTCACGTCATTCCCGTCCGCTCTCGCCGGCCTCGGCCTGATCGCCGGGGTGGCCCTGCTGATCTGGCTGTACGTCACCGGGGTCCGCGCGCGCCAGCCGGTCGAACTGCTGGTCTACACGGGGGTCGTGCTGGCCCTCGCCCTCTGCGCGTCGAGCTACTTCGGCTCCAAGCCGCGGCTGCTGATGCCCGCCTTCCCGCTGCTGCTGCCGCTCGCCCGTGCCCTGGCCCGGCCGCGCAGCCCCCGATCGGCCCTGCTCACGGCGGGGTTGGCGGTCGCGGCGGCGGTCTACGGGGCGTTCTGGCTGAACGGTTCCGGTCCACCATGATCCACCGGGCCGCCCGATGACGCCCCGGAGAATTCCGCGCCAGGACCGGGTTAACACATTCATAAGCGCCATATAAACAACACCCGGCATGATCAATGGAATTGGCCCGATCGGACTCACAGGATTGCGGAATCCCGGGAATTCGGGCCGCCCTTGAGAGGTTTCCCACATCACATCGTCATCACAAAGACGCTGTTTCGACCGGGAACACCGCTCACTCGCTGTAACGTCGATTGGGTGCGTACCGAACGAAACCTCACCCGGCGTCTGGACCGGGTGTTCGCCAGACTGGACCGTGAGCCGGAACGACCGGCCCACATCGATGTGCCGAGGATGAGCCGGCACCGGGTCGTTCTGTTCTCCGCGACCCTGGCTTTCTACCTGGCGATCGTGTGGGCCGTGGTGACGACCTCCTGGCTGGTCCGGCTGGACTGGCAGGTCATGTTCTTCCGGCCGTACCAGCAGTGGCCCGAGATCCACGCGTTCCTCGACTACTACGTGGTGCTGGGCCAGCGCGGCCCCACCGCCGTGATGGTCGCGGCCTGGCTCGGCTGGCGCTCCTGGCGGCAGCACACCCTCCGCCCGCTGCTCACCCTGGCCACCTCGCTGCTCCTGCTGAACATCACGGTCGGCGCCGCCAAGCTCGGCATGGGGCGGCTCGGTCCGCACTACGCGACCGTGATCGGCTCGAACGAGATGGGCCTGGGCGGCGATATATTCCCCAGCGGCCACACCGCCAACGCGGTGGTGACCTGGGGAATCCTGGCATATCTGGCCTCCACCCCGACGGCGCGCCGCTGGCTGTCGGCCCTCTCCGCGGTCACCTCGCTCGGCGTCGGCCTCACCACCGTCTACCTCGGTACGCACTGGCTGAGCGACGTGCTGCTGGGCTGGGCCGCCGGTCTGCTGATCCTGCTCGCCCTGCCCTGGTTCGAGCCACTGATCGCCAAGGCCGAGCTGTGGCTCTTCGACCTGCGCGACCGCCTGCGCGCCCGCCGCGGCCTGCCCGCGCCCGAACCGGCCGTGCCGGTCACGCCGGTGCTGCTCAAGCCGCGCAACCTGCCGGCCGAGCAGCCGACGCCGGCCCGCGAGCCGGTGGCCTCCACCCGTTCCTCCCGGGGTCTGGCGCACCTCGCGCCCGGACCGCACACGGCCCGTTCGGAACGCACCCCGGTCACCCCGGCGGGCAGCCGCCGTCCGCCGCACGCCGACCGCCTCCCGCGCGGCACGTCCCAGCCGGCCCGGCCGCTGACCGGCGGCTGACTGCCCGCACCGGCACGGGGTTCGGTACGCACCACCGCCCCACGCCAGGCCGAAGGACCCGCTGCCGTTCCTGGAGCGGGGCCTTGCGCGTATCCACGGGAACGGGCGGTCAGCCCTTCCAGGCGCGGGCCACCCGGCCGTCCCGCACCTCGAAGTTCAGCCGTCCGGCCCGGTACTCCATGGTGATGATCGCGCCCGGCGGCAGCGACCGCACCGTCGACCAGCCGCGCTGCCGCGCGAGCCGTTCGGCGTGCGCCGCGTCGAGGCCGACGTACCCGTCCGGGCTGTCCTGGGGCTCCGCTGACGGAGTGGGAATCGGTGCCATGCGGCCACGCTAGGCCGCGACCGGTGGTGACGGAAGCGGGGCACAGACGGGTAAGAGCCGTATCCGGCTCCCGTCACACTTCTGTCACAGCCACCGCGATCCCGTTTCGGCCGCGGTCACATCATCGGCTGCCACGACGCGTGTCACACGAACGGGGGTTTCCGTTCGGCTCACCGGGGTAATCGAACAGAATTCACGCGTGTCGGAGGGCCGCTCCGAATTACCCGGCGGAAAGTGCCGCAGTGGGGATCGGGGTGGGCCCGGGGCCGCGATTCCCGGCGCAATCCGCAGTGGCGCGACGGCGGCTGACACCACATAGGAAATTCACGGATTCAGCACACAACCGCCGGACGCCCCCTGTCGGAGCGCACGCCCGGCGAGTCTCCGGACGACAGCTCGTGGCGCGCGTGCCGCGGGCCGCCGCGGGCCCGGGCGCGACGATGCGAAGGGGCGAGCGAGCGATGGGGACCGAGACCGCAGGGGCGCCGGCGCGACCGGTGCGCCGGGCCAGGGCCGGCCGGCTGGTGGTGGACTGGCTCACCACCACCGACCACAAGAAGATCGGCCACCTGTACCTGATCACGGGCTTCGGGTTCTTCCTGGCGGGCGGGGTCATGGCGCTGCTGATGCGCGCGGAGCTCGCCCGGCCGGGGCTTCAGCTCATGGGCAACAACCAGTACAACCAGCTGTTCACGCTGCACGGCACGATCATGCTGCTGCTGTTCGCGACCCCGAGCTTCGCGGGCTTCGCCAACGAGCTGATGCCGTTGCAGATCGGCTCGCCGGACGTGGCCTTCCCCCGGCTGAACATGCTGTCGTACTGGCTCTTCGCGTTCGGCGGGCTGATCGTGCTGGGTTCGCTGCTGGTGCCCACCGGGCCGGCCGCCTTCGGCTGGTTCGCCTACGCGCCGCTCAACGACGCACGGCACTCCCCCGGCGTCGGCCCGGACCTGTGGATCATGGGTCTGGCGCTGGCCGGCTTCGGGACGATCCTCGGCGCGGTCAACTTCCTCGCCACGATCATCGGGATGCGGGCCCCGGGCATGACGATGTTCCGGCTGCCGATCTTCACCTGGAACACGCTGTTCACGTCGATCATGATCCTGATGGCGTTCCCGGTGCTGGCGGCGGCGCTGCTGGCCCTGGAGTCGGACCGGCGGTTCGGCTCGCAGGTGTTCCAGGCGCCGAACGGCGGGGCGCTGCTGTGGCAGCACCTGTTCTGGTTCTTCGGGCACCCCGAGGTGTACATCATCGCGCTGCCGTTCTTCGGGATCATCACGGAGATCATCCCGGTGTTCAGCCGCAAGCCGATCTTCGGCTATCTGACGCTGGTCGGCGCGACGATGGCGATCACCGGGCTGTCCATGGTGGTGTGGGCGCACCACATGTTCGCCACGGGCGCGGTGCTGCTGCCGTTCTTCTCCTTCATGTCGTTCCTGATCGCGGTGCCGACGGGGGTGAAGTTCTTCAACTGGACCGGCACGATGATCAAGGGCTCGCTGTCCTTCGAGACGCCGATGCTGTGGGCGATGGGCTTCCTGGCGACGTTCCTGTTCGGCGGGCTGACCGGGGTGATCCTGGCGTCCCCGCCGATGGACTTCCACGTGACGGACTCGTACTTCGTCGTCGCCCACTTCCACTACGTGGTCTTCGGCACGGTCGTCTTCGCGGTCTTCGGCGGCTTCTACTTCTGGTGGCCGAAGTTCACCGGCAAGATGCTGGACGAGCGGCTGGGGAAGATCCAGTTCTGGACCTTGTTCGTGGGCTTCCACGCCACGTTCCTGGTGCAGCACTGGCTGGGCGCCGAGGGGATGCCCCGCCGGTACGCCGACTACCTGGCGGCCGACGGGTTCACCGCGCTCAACACGGTGTCGACCATCGGCTCCTTCCTGCTGGGCCTGTCGACGCTGCCGTTCCTCTACAACGTCTGGAAGACCGCCGTGTACGGGGACAAGGTGGACACCGACGACCCCTGGGGCTACGGCCGCTCCCTGGAGTGGGCCACGTCCTGCCCGCCGCCCCGGCACAACTTCGTCACCCTGCCCCGGGTCCGCTCGGAGTCCCCGGCGTTCGACCTGCACCACCCCGAGTACGCGGCCCAGGCTCCGCAGCCCGAGCCAAAGCGCCATCAAGCCGGTCCCGGAGCCTCCTGACGGCGTCGGTGAGCTCGGCGGGCTCGATCACCTCGAACGGCAGGCCCAGCATCAACAGGTGAACGACCATCACGTCGAGGCTCGCCGCGCCGGAGCGCAGCAGGCACGCGTCCGCCCCGTCGGGCTCCAGCGTCCCGGAGGACGGTGAGACGTGCTCGGCGGCCTCGTGCAGGGGCACCAGCAGCCGGACGGTGGAGTGCGTGGGGTAGGCGCCCGTGGAGACGCCCCGGGACACGTAGGCGGCGAGATCCTCGGCGGGCGGCTCGCGCGGCGTGAAGCGCGGCCCGTGCGGCGGCCTGGGGGTGATCCGGTCCACCCGGAAGGTCCGCCAGTCCGCCCGGTCGACGTCCCAGGCGACCAGGTACCAGCGCCGCTCGGTGCACACCAGCCGGTGCGGTTCGACGGTACGGCGGCTGCTCGCGCCCTCGTGGGTGCGGTACTCGAACCGCAGCCGCTCGGCGTCCCGGCACAGGTGGGCGAGTTCGGTGAGCAGGGCCGGGTCGACGGGGGCCGTCGGCGGGCCGCCGCGCAGCATGGGCACGGTGAAGGCGTTGAGGGCGCTCACCCGGCGGCGCAGCCGGTGCGGCAGCACCTGCTCCAGCTTGGCGAGGGCCCGTACGGAGGTCTCGCCGATGCTCTCGATGCCCTGTCCGGCGGCGGTGCGCAGGCCGACGGCCACCGCGACGGCCTCGTCGTCGTCCAGCAGCAGGGGCGGGAGTTCGGCGCCGACGCCCAGCCGGTAGCCGCCACCGGTGCCGGGGCTGGCGTGCACCGGGTAGCCCAGCTCGCGCAGCCGGTCCACGTCCCGGCGGACGGTGCGCGGGGTGACGTCGAGCCGTTCGGCCAACTCGGGGCCGGACCACTCGCGGTGGGCCTGGAGCAGCGAGAGCAGGCGCAACAGGCGTGCCGAGGTCTCCAACATGGGCCCGAGTCTGCCAGGGGACGCGGACAGCCGCTGTCCTCATCGGGACAGCGGCTGTCCGCCGGCGTGCCGGGCTCAGAGCGCGAGGCGCTGCCCGGGCACGATCAGGTTCGGGTCGTCGCCGATGACGGCCTTGTTGGCGGCGTAGATCCGCTGCCAGGTGGTGCCGTGCCGGGCCGCGATGGTGCTCAGGGTGTCTCCCCGACGGACGGTGTAGTCACCGTGCGGGGCACCACGGCCGGTGGTGGTCGCGGGTCGTTCCGGCGTCTTCGCCGGGGTGGACCGGACGGGCGCGGACCTCGTCGTCGCACCGCTGTCGTGGGCCGCCGTACCGGAGGAGCCGGTGCGGGCCGCCGCCGGGGCGGCGCCGGAGGCCCCGGCCCGGCCCGAGCACACCGGCCAGGCGCCCCAGCCCTGTGCCTGCTGGACCCTGGTGGCGACGGCGATCTGCGCGCTTCTGGAGGCCTGGTCGGCCGTCGGGGCGTAGGCGGAGCCGCCGTACGCGCGCCAGGTCGAGGCGGAGAACTGGAGTCCGCCGTAGTAGCCGTTGCCGGTGTTGATGTGCCAGTTGCCGCCGCTCTCGCACTGGGCGATGCGGTCCCACACCCCGTTGTCCGCCGCGGCGGCGTTGCCGGTCGCTGCCAGCAGTCCCAGCGGGGCCAGCAGGGCGGCTCCGGCGAGCGCGGCCGTCGTACGGCCCTTGCGGGCGCCGTCGGGACGGGCGCCGTCGGGACGGGCGGTGTTGCGGGTGGTATCGGCACACTCGGACATGTAGTTCCCTCTCCACGAACCCGGGCTCCCCCAAGGCGGAGCGCGCCTCACCGCGTAGGACCGCGGTTCCTCGCGCCCGCCCCGCCCGCCGTGACCGGAGTCGGCGATGCAGCTCTGCCTGTGCCGGCCGGCGGACGTACCCGAGCGGTGCTCGTTGCACACGGCGGAGGAATGTAGGGAGGGTGAGCGGCGGGAATCAACCAACTCGCCGTCGGTCCAGGCCACTTGCCCGTTACCCCCGGTATCGGCGATTTTCGGCCACCCACTACATACGCGGATTTCCTGATTTGTCGACCACCGGCCGACGCGATCTGTGACCCACTTCACCCATTCAAGTTCCTTGACCGCGAACGGAGTTGACAGTGAGTGTTCGATTCCGCACCCCAGGTGACCGTGCGCGGTGGAAGGTGCGAACCGGTCGCCCCCGGGGCGTGACCACCACCACAGGACGCCCGTTGTCTTCTTCATGAGCCCGGAACCCCGGGGCTCATCGGCCGGGAGCCACCCGGCCGACCCAGCACCGCATCCCGAGGGAGCCACCCGTGCCGCGCATGCTCGACGTCAGCGACGCCGTACGCGCCGAGATCGGCGACGAAGAAGCCGACCGGCTGCTCGCCGGAGAGAACGCCCCGGGCAGTTACGACTGCACGTCCTGTCGCACCCCGGGCGACTCCGAGCAGGAGCGCACCAGCACCGTTCTGTTCGTCGGCGACGAGACCGCCGTCCTCGCCTTCGCCCACGCCAGCTGTCTGCCCTCGCAGGTCGTCCAGGTGACGGAGGAACAGCTCCAGGGCGCCGTCCGCTCCATCGGCGCCGTCGGCGGCGACCCGGCCGGCGGTGAGCCGCGCACGTCCGTTCCCGAGCAGGCGGTGCTCGGGGTGACCAGCGGACTCGTCCTGGTCGACGGGGAACTCCACCCCGCGCTCGTCGTCGAGCCGACCTCGCCGATCGTCCGTCCGGGCACCACCGGGGCGGGCGACGACTTCCTGCCGCTGCTCATCGAGCAGGGCTTCATGCCGGTGACCGAGCTGGCGTCCGTCCCCCCGGTGCTGCACGGCTGGTCCGTCCTGCTGGCCGTGGGCCAGTTGCACGCGGTGCTCCAGCCGTCGGCGGCCGGCGGGCAGCCGGTGGCGTGGTGGCAGGCGCACCAGCCGCTCCAGGTGACCGACAGCTGGCGGGCCGCCGCGAACAAGCACCAGCAGGTGCTGATGTTCGCCGCGCCGGTCGGGTCGATCGGGCGTCAGCCCCGGGAGGACCTGCTGCGGGAGGCGCTGGACAGGGCCGCCGCGGGCGGCAAGCTCGTCGCCGCGGCGCTCCCCCTCGCGGGCACCTGAGCCCCGGTGAGCCGTCCGGCCGCATCTCTTTCCGGTTACGGTCGTTTGGACATACGTGCACGCATATGACACTCCTCCCCGCCGGTCCTTCTCCTCCGTGCCGTCCGCCCGGGCGGCGCACGAGCCGTCCGGCGGGTCCTCGGCCACGCCGATCTACGACTCGCTCTACGCGGAGTGGGTCAGGACCTTCCGCACGCTGCCGGGGGACCGCAGCGGCGAGGAGGAGCTGGGGTTCAGCGCCTTCGGGGACTTCCCCGACGGTTCGGGGACGTACGGCGGGCACCGGGCGGGCACGTTCAGCAGCTCCTACAGCGCCTACAGCGCGGGGGCCTACAGCGCCCGGCAGCAGTCGCAGTGGCAGCGGGTCGGCACGCTGGGCCGGCAGCACGACACGGGGATGCACCACGTGCCGGCCGCGGCCGCCCTGCCGCCGGGGCCGCGCCGGAGTGCCTGACGGGCACACGGACGAGGAGGGCGGCCCTGGAACACCAGGGCCGCCCTCCTCGTCGTACCGCCGTTACTTCTTCTTCGCGCCGCGCTTCTCGCGCACCCGCACCGAGATGTGGATCGGGGTGCCCTCGAAGCCGAACTCCTCGCGCAGGCGGCGCTCGATGAAGCGCCGGTAGCCCGCCTCGATGAAGCCGGAGGCGAAGAGCACGAACCGCGGGGGCTTGGTGCCGGCCTGGGTGCCGAACAGGATGCGCGGCTGCTTGCCGCCCCGGACGGGGTGCGGGTGGGCCGAGACCAGCTCGCCGAGGAAGGCGTTCAGCCGGCCCGTGGGGACGCGCGTCTCCCAGCCGGCCAGCGCCGTCTCGATCGCCGGGACCAGCTTCTCCATGTGCCGGCCGGTGCGCGCCGAGACGTTGACCCGGGGCGCCCAGGCGACCTGGCCCAGCTCGGTCTCGATCTCCCGCTCCAGGTAGTACCGGCGCTCCTCGTCCAGCGTGTCCCACTTGTTGAACGCGATGACCATGGCGCGGCCCGCCTCGACGGCCATGCTGATGATCCGCTGGTCCTGCACGGAGATGGACTCGGAGGCGTCGATCAGCACGACGGCGACCTCGGCCTTCTCCACGGCGGCGGCCGTGCGCAGCGAGGCGTAGTAGTCGGCGCCCTGCTGGAGGTGGACACGCTTGCGGATACCAGCCGTATCGACGAACTTCCAGGTCTTGCCGCCGAGTTCGATGATCTCGTCCACCGGGTCGCGGGTGGTGCCCGCCAGCTCGTTGACGACGACGCGCTCCTCGCCGGCCACCTTGTTCAGCAGCGAGGACTTGCCGACGTTCGGGCGGCCGATCAGGGCCACGCGGCGGGGGCCGCCGATCGCGGTGCCGAAGGACTGCTCGGGGGCGTCCGGCAGGACCTCCAGGACGGCGTCGAGCATGTCGCCCGTGCCGCGGCCGTGCAGGGCCGAGACCGGGTGGGGCTCGCCGAGGCCCAGGTTCCACAGGTAGGCCGCGTCGGCCTCGCCGCTCGGGCCGTCGACCTTGTTGGCGCACAGCACGACCGGCTTGCCGGCCTTGCGCAGCAGCCGGACGACCGCCTCGTCGGTGTCGGTCGCGCCGACCTTGGCGTCGACCACGAAGACCACCGCGTCGGCCGCCTCGATCGCGTACTCGGCCTGGGCGGCCACGGAGGCGTCGATGCCGAGGACGTCCTGCTCCCAGCCGCCGGTGTCGACGACCTTGAAGCGGCGGCCGGCCCATTCGGCCTCGTAGGTGACGCGGTCGCGGGTGACGCCGGGCCGGTCCTCCACGACCGCCTCACGGCGGCCGATCATCCGGTTCACCAGTGTCGACTTGCCGACATTGGGGCGGCCGACGACGGCGAGCACGGGCAGCGGACCGTGGCCCGCCGCCTCGATGGCGCCCTCGACGTCCTCGATGTCGAAGCCCTCTTCCGCGGCGAGCTCCATGAACTCCGCGTACTCGGCGTCGCCGAGAGCCCCGTGCTCGTACTCGTGCTCGGCCGAGCCGTCGGGCTGGATGTCGTCGTTCATGAAGTCCGTACCTCGTCGTTCATTCGTGGTGATCGGTGGAAGGAGCCCCCGCGGGGGCTGATCCACTACTCAAGTGTCGCCCGGCGCCCGGTCAGGCGCCTGGCGTTTTCCAGGTGGCTGGTGAGCTGCTTCTGGATGCGCTCGGTCGCCTCGTCCAGCGCCTTGCGCGTACGCCGCCCGCTGCCGTCGCCCGCCGGGAACGCGTCGCCGAAGACGACGTCGACGCGGGAGCGCAGCGGCGGCAGCGCCTTTATCAACCGGCCGGGCCGCTCCGCGCTTCCCAGGACGGCCACGGGGACGATCGGCGCCCCGCTGCGGACCGCGAAGTAGGCCAGCCCGGCGCGCAGCGAGGCGAAGTCGCCCTCGCCCCGGGTGCCCTCCGGGAAGATGCCCAGCACTCCCCCGGCCGCCAGCACGTCGAGGGCCTGGCCGATCGCGGTCCGGTCGGCGGCGGCGCGGTCCACCTTCAGCTGGCCGATGCCGGTCAGGAAGGGGTCCAGCGGGCCGGTGAAGGCTTCCTTCTTGATCAGGAAGTGCGTCGGCCGGGGTGCCACGCCCATGACCATCGGGCCGTCGATGTTGTGGGAGTGGTTCACCGCGAGGATCACCGGGCCGGTGGCCGGCACCTTCCAGGCGCCGAGCACGCGCGGCCGCCACAGCCCGTACATCAGGCCGACGCCGATGCGCCGCCCGATCTCGGCGCCCCGCTCCGACGCGACCGGCGGACGGCTCACTTCCCGGCCCGCTTCTCCTCGACCAGGGTGACGACGCACTCGATGACCTGGGCGAGGGTGAGCTCGGTGGTGTCCACCTCGACCGCGTCGTCGGCCTTGGCGAGCGGCGAGGTCTTGCGGCTGGAGTCGGCCGCGTCCCGCTTGATCAGGGCCTCGCGGGTGGCGTGGACGTCGGCGCCCTTCAGCTCGCCGCTGCGGCGGGCCGCGCGGGCCTCCGGGGAGGCGGTGAGGAAGATCTTCAGGTCGGCGTCCGGCAGGACGGTCGTACCGATGTCCCGGCCCTCGACCACGATGCCGTGCTCCGCGCCGGCGGCCAGGGAGCGCTGCAGCTCGGTGATCCGGGCGCGCACCTCGGGCACCGCGCTGACCGCGCTGACCTTGGAGGTGACCTCCTGGGTGCGGATCGGGCCGGCCACGTCGACGCCGTCGACCGTGATGGTCGGGGCGGCCGGGTCGGTGCCGGAGACGATCTCGGGCTTGCCGGCGACGGCGGCGATCGCGGTCGGGTCGTCCAGGTCGATGCCGTTGGTCACCATCCACCACGTGATCGCCCGGTACTGGGCGCCGGTGTCCAGGTAGCTGAGGCCGAGCTGTGCGGCCACGGCCTTCGACGTGCTCGACTTGCCCGTGCCGGAGGGACCGTCGATGGCGACGATCACGGGCTTGGCGGTCGGGGCGGCGCCGTTTTCCACGGGAGGGCACCTTCCTGGTGAAGGGTGGGAGCGGGGTCCGGGGCGCGAGGGCGCCCCGGACAAGGTTACTGGCTCGCGGGAGGCGCCCTCACCGGGTGTTACTGGCGCAGCGCCCAGCCCCGCTCGCGCAGTGCCCCCTCCAGCACGGGAACCGCCTTCGGTTCCACGCTCAGCTGGACCAGACCGGCCTGCTGCCCGGTCGCGTGCTCGATCCGGACGTCCTCGATGTTGACCCCGGCCCGGCCCGCGTCGGCGAAGATGCGGGCGAGCTGGCCGGGCTGGTCGTCGATGAGGACGACGACGGTCTCGTACGCCCGCGGGGCGCTGCCGTGCTTGCCGGGTACCCGCACCTGGCCCGCGTTCCCGCGCCGCAGCACGTCCTCGATCCCGGCGGTGCCCTCGCCGCGCTTGGCCTCGTCGGAGGACTGCAGGGCGCGCAGCGCCCGGACCGTCTCGTCCAGGTCGGCGGCGACGTCGGAGAGCAGGTCGGCGACCGGTCCCGGGTTCGCGGACAGGATGTCGATCCACATGCGCGGGTCGGAGGCGGCGATCCGGGTCACGTCCCGGATGCCCTGCCCGCACAGCCGTACGGCGGCCTCCTCGGCGTGCTCCAGGCGCGCGGCGACCATGCTGGACACCAGGTGGGGCATGTGGGAGACGAGGGCGACGGCACGGTCGTGGGCGTCGGCGTCCATGACGACCGGTACGGCCCGGCAGTGCGAGACCAGCTCCAGGGCCAGGTTGAGCACCTCGGTGTCGGTGTCCCGGGTCGGGGTGAGCACCCAGGGGCGGCCCTCGAAGAGGTCACCGGTGGCGGCCAGCGGGCCGGACTTCTCCCGGCCGGACATGGGGTGCGTGCCGATGTACGCGGTGAGGTCCAGGCCGAGCGCCTCCAGCTCACGGCGGGGGCCGCCCTTGACGCTGGCGACGTCCACGTAGCCGCGGGCCACGCCCCGGCGCATGGCGTCGGCGAGGATCCGGGCCACATGGGCGGGCGGGGCCGCCACGATCGCCAGGTCGACCGGGCCCTCGGGGGCCTGCTCGGTGCCGGCGCCCAGCGCCGCGGCCGTGCGGGCCTGCTCGGAGTCGTGGTCGGCGAGATGGACGGTGACACCGCGCTGGGTGAGGGCCAGGGCGGCGGAGGTGCCGATGAGGCCGGTTCCGATGACGAGTGCGGTTCTCACTGGGCGATGTCCTTGCGCAGGGCCGCGGCGGCGCCGAGGTAGACGTGGGCGATGTCGGCGCGGGGCCGGTCCGACTCGATGTGCGCGAGGATCCGCACGACGCGGGGCATCGCGCCCTCGATGTCCAGTTCCTGCGCGCAGATCAGGGGGACGTCCACGATGCCGAGCTTGCGGGCCGCGGCGGCCGGGAAGTCGCTGTGCAGGTCGGGGGTGGCCGTGAACCAGATGCTGATCAGGTCGTCGGCGGTCAGCCCGTTCCGCTCCAGGACGGCGGTGAGCAGGGCCCCGACCCGCTCCTCCATGTGACCGGCCTCGTCCCGCTCCAGTTGGACGGCCCCCCGGACCGCTCGTACCGCCACGGCGCTGCTCCTCGCTGACGTGCGTGTTCCGTTCTTGGTCCGTCCAGCGTAGTCAGCCCGCGCGGGACGGGCGTGGGCCGCTCGCTCGCTGAGACGATGCGAGAGTTCCGGTATCCACCGATATGCACATCTGTACGGAGGTCTGACATGACCCAGCCAGCGACACGGCGGACAGTCCTCGCCACGGGCGCCGGTGCGCTCGCCCTGGGATGCGTGGGGTGCGGCGCCGAGAAGGGCGGCGAGGCCGCGTCGGCGTCGTCGGCCCCGGCATCGTCGGCGTCGTCGTCCCCGGCCGCGCAGGAGGCGGCCGGGGACGGGAAGGCGCTGGCGCGGACGAGCGACATCCCGGAGGGCGGCGGCAAGGTGTTCAAGGAGGAGAAGGTGGTGGTCACCCAGCCCAAGAAGGGTGACTTCAAGGCCTTCTCGGCGATCTGCACGCACCAGGGCTGCACGGTGAACACGGTGGCGGACGGCACCATCGACTGCCCCTGCCACGGCAGCAGGTTCCGCATCGAGGACGGCTCGGTGGCCCACGGTCCCGCGACCAGGCCGCTGCCCAAGCGGTCGATCAAGGTGGACGGGAAATCCATCCGCCTGACCTGAGGGTGCCGCGTACGCTCCGGGGATGCAGCCGCAGGATCTCGTACGCGACCACACGATCTACGCCTGTGTCATGGGCTCCCGCGCCTTCGGTCTGGTGACGGACGCCAGCGACACCGACCGGCGCGGGGTGTTCCTCGCCCCGACCCCGCTGTTCTGGCGGTTCGACAAGCCGCCGACGCATGTGGAGGGGCCGGGCGAGGAGCGGTTCTCCTGGGAGTTGGAGCGGTTCTGCGAACTGGCGCTTCGCGGCAACCCGAACATCCTGGAGTGCCTGCACTCCCCGCTGGTGGAGCACGTGGACGACACCGGTCGCGAGCTGCTGTCCCTGCGCGGCGCCTTCCTGTCCCGGCAGGCGTACGACACCTTCACCCGGTACGCCCTCGGCCAGCGCAGGAAGCTCGACGCCGACGTCCGCACGACGGGCGCCCCGCGCTGGAAGCACGCGATGCACCTGCTGCGCCTGCTGATGAGCGCCCGGGACCTGCTGCGCACCGGCGAGCTGCGGATCGACGTCGGTGAGCGGCGCGAGCGCCTGCTGGCGGTGAAGCACGGCGAGGTGCCGTGGGCGGAGGTGGAGGCGTGGATGGCCCGGCTGGCGGCCGAGGCCGAGGAGGCCCTGCGGGGCAGCCCGCTGCCGCCGGAGCCGGACCACGCGCGCGTGGCCGCGTTCCTGTACCGGGTGCGCCGGGCCTCAGCCCTTGAGGCGGAGCCGGACCACCAGGTCGTGCAGGGCGTCCTGGGCACCGTCCGCCCCGGACAGGGCTGAACCGGCCCGCGCCTCGTCCAGCACGGCGCGCGGCCGCCCCACGTCGGCCTCCACGCACGCGTGGCCGACGCCGGCCTTGCCGTGCTCCCGGTCCTGCTCGGCGGCGACACCGGGGGCCGGGACGGCCGGTTCCCGGTGGGCGTCGTCGATCGTGGGCCTAGGTGTCCCAGAGCGCTCCCAGGGTCAACAGGTCGTCTCGGTGCTCGATCCGCTCCGTCCAGTCGGCGGGCCAGGCGGCGGCGCCGAGCCAGGCGCCCGCGAAGGCGCCGGTGAGGCAGGCGATGGAGTCGGAGTCGCCGGCGGTGCAGGCGGCCCGGCGCAGGGCGGTGACGGGTTCGTCGGGGAAGAGCAGGAAGCACAGCAGCCCGGTCGCGAGGGCCTCCTCGGCGATCCAGCCCTCGCCGGTGGCCAGGCAGGGGTCGGTCTCCGGGGAGACGGTCCGCGCGGCCTCCTGGAGCCGGCCGAGGATCTCCAGGCACTCGTCCCAGCCGCGCGCGATGAACTGCTCGGGGCCGGGGTCCTGCGAGCGGGTCCACAGGTCGCCGAGCCAGGTGCGGTGGTAGCGGGTGCGGTTCCGAAGGGCGTGGGAGCGCAGGTGCCCGACCAGTCCGGCCGGGTCGGTGCCCTGGGCGAGCAGGTGGACGGCGTGCGCGGTGAGGTCGGAGGCGGCCAGCGCGGTGGGGTGGCCGTGGGTGAGTGCGGCCTGCAACTGGGCGGCGCCGGCGCGCTGTTCGGCGCTCAGTCCGGGGGCGAGCCCGACCGGGGCGACCCGCATGTTGGCGCCGCAGCCCTTGGAGTCGATCCGGCTGGCGTCCTGCCAGGCCCGGCCCTCCGCCTTGAGCAGCTCGCAGGCCCGCAGACAGGTGGTGCCGGGGGCGCGGTTGTTCTCGGGCGACTCGTACCAGTCCACGAACTCCTCGCGCAGGGGCCGCTCCAGCCGCTTGGGGGCGAGGGGTCCGCGCTCCATGGCCGTGCGCAGGGCTCGCCCGAGGGCGAGGGTCATCTGAGTGTCGTCGGAGACGAAGGCCCGCTTCGGCAGCTCCATCTCCCGCCAGGGCCCGCACTTGGCGAGGATCGACGGCACGTCGTTGAACTCGGTCGGGAAGCCGAGGGCGTCCCCGAGGGCGAGGCCGAGGAGTGCTCCGGTCGCCGGCTGCTTGGGCATATGCGTCATCCCCCTTTATCGTCATCATGACAATAAAGGGGGACGGTGATCACGGCAAGGCGCTTTAGAGGTCGACTTCCTTCATCAGCATGCCGACCTCGGTGTTGGACAGGCGGCGCAGCCAGCCCGACTTCTGGTCGCCGAGGGTGATCGGGCCGAAGGCGGTGCGCACCAGCTTGTCGACGGGGAAGCCCGCCTCGGCCAGCATGCGGCGCACGATGTGCTTGCGGCCCTCGTGCAGGGTCACCTCGACCAGGTAGTTCTTGCCGGTCTGCTCCACCACGCGGAAGTGGTCCGCGCGCGCGTAGCCGTCCTCCAGCTGGATGCCGTCCTTCAGCCGCTTGCCCAGGTCGCGCGGGATCGGGCCGACGATGTGCGCGAGGTAGGTCTTCTTCACGCCGTACTTGGGGTGCGTCAGGCGGTGGGCCAGCTCACCGTGGTTGGTGAGCAGGATGACGCCCTCGGTCTCGGTGTCCAGCCGGCCGACGTGGAAGAGCCGGGTCTCGCGGTTGGTCACGTAGTCACCGAGGCACTGCCGGCCCTCCGGGTCCTCCATGGTGGAGACCACGCCCGCGGGCTTGTTCAGCGAGAAGAACTGGTACGACTGGGTCGCCACCGTCAGGCCGTCGACCTTGACCTCGTCCTTCTCGGGGTCGACCCGCTTGCCCTGCTCGGTGACGATCTCGCCGTTCACCTCGACCCGGGCCTGGTCGATCAGCTCCTCGCAGGCGCGCCGGGAGCCGTAGCCCGCGCGTGCGAGGACCTTCTGCAGCCGCTCGCCCTCCTGCTCGGCGCCCGGGAAGGTCTTGGGCAGCTTGATGTCCTTCTTGTCCGCGTACCGCTCCCGGTTGCGCTCCTCGACCCGCGTCTCGTACTCGCGGGAGCGCGACGGGGCCGTACGGCCGCCCTGCTGGGGCCGCTTCGGGCCGCCCTTGGCCCCTCCCCTCGCGGCACCGCCGCGCCCGGCCTTGGGGCCGTCCTTGGTGGCCCCCGGGCCCACGTCGTAGCGGCGCTCCTCGGGGCGGGGCTTGCGGGGCCGGCCCTGCCCCTGCTTCTGGTCCCTGTCGTTGCCGGCACCGCGGTAGTTACCGCGCCCGCCGCTCTTGCCGCTGCCGCTGCTTCGCATCAAGGTTTCCGTCTTAGTCGTCTGCGTCCTGACCGCCGGGCGCGTCGGGCGCGTCCGGGTCGAACGACGGGACTCCCTCCTGGGTCTCGGCCTCGATCGCCTCCGCCTCCGGGAGGAAGGGCGCGAGCTCCGGGAGCTCGTCCAGGCCACGCAGGCCCATCCGCTCCAGGAAGTAGTTCGTCGTCCTGTACAGGATCGCACCTGTTTCGGGTTCCGTGCCCGCCTCCTCGACCAGACCGCGCTGGAGGAGGGTGCGCATCACGCCGTCGCAGTTCACCCCGCGCACGGCGGAGACCCGGCTGCGGCTGACCGGCTGGCGGTAGGCGACGACCGCCAGGGTCTCCAGCGCGGCCTGGGTGAGCCGGGCGGTCTGGCCGTCCAGGACCAGCCGCTCGACGGCGGGCGCGTAGGCGGCGCGGGTGTAGAAGCGCCAGCCACCCGCGACGAACCGCAGCTCGAAGCCGCGGCCCTGCACGGTGTACTCGTCGGCCAGCTCGCGCAGGGCGTCCGCGACCTGCCGTTCGGGCCGCTCCAGGATCTTCGCCAGGTGCCCCTCGGTCGCGGGCTCGTCCACGACCATGAGCATCGCCTCCAGGGCGGGCTTGAGGTCGAGTTCGGCGACGGTCCGCGGCCCGGCCGGTACCCCGGCGGTCTGATCGCTCATGGCTTCTTCTCCTCCTCGGGCGGCGCGGGCGGCCGGTCGAACTCGTCCGTGACCATCAGCCCCGCGTCCGCGTCGCCGCCGGTCCAGCGCACGGTCAGCTCCCCCAGCGCGGCCTCCTGCTCCAGGGCCACGGCCTTCTCCCGGTACAGCTCCAGCAGGGCGAGGAACCGCGCCACGACGGTGAGCGTGTCGTCGGTGTCCTCGATCAGCGCCCGGAAGCTGGCCTCGCCCAGCTCGCGCAGCCGGGCGACCACGATCCCGGCCTGCTCCTGCACGCTGACCAGCGGGGCGTGGATGTGGTCGACGTACACCTGCGGTCTGGGCTTGGGCTGCATGGCCTTGACGGCGAGCCTGGCGAAGCCCTCGGGGCCGATGCTGATGACGACCTCGGGCAGCAGCTCGGCGTGCTGCGGTTCGAGGCCGACGGTACGGGGACGGCGCCGGGCCTCGTCGTCGAGCCGCTGGTCGAAGATGTCGGCGACCTGTTTGTAGGCGCGGTACTGGAGCAGCCGGGCGAACAGCAGGTCCCGGGCCTCCAGCAGGGCCAGGTCGGCCTCGTCCTCCACCTCGGCGGCGGGCAGCAGCCGGGCGGCCTTGAGGTCGAGCAGCGTGGCCGCGACGACCAGGAACTCCGTGGTCTGGTCCAGGTCCCAGTCGGCTCCCATGGCCCGGATGTGCGCCATGAACTCGTCGGTGACCTTCGACAGGGCGACCTCGGTGACGTCCAGCTTGTGCTTGGAGATCAGCTGGAGGAGCAGGTCGAAGGGGCCCTCGAAGTTCGCGAGACGGACCTTGAAGACGCCGTCGGAAGCGGGCTCGGAGCCAACGGGCTCGGACTCAGCGGGCTCAGGCTCGGCGGGCTCAGGCTCGGGCAGATCCGGCTCGGGCAGATCCGGCTCGTACTCAGGCAGCTCGGGCTCGGGCAGCTCGGGCTCGGGAGACTCCACGGGTACGGCGGCCGGCTCGTCCGGCGCGGCTCCCGGTCCTCGCCCCAGCGCACGCCGACGACCGGCGGATGCGCCGGGGGCAGGGGCTCCGTTCGAGGTCATGGCCCCCGCAGGCTACCGCTACCGCCCGCGCAGCCGTCGCACGAGGATGCTCGCGTCACCACGGGACTCCAGGTCGGCCAGGACCACGGCCACCGCCTCGCGGACGATCCGCCCGCGGTCCACCGCGAGCCCGTGCTCGCCGCGGAGCACCAGTCGCGCGTGCTCCAGGTCCATCAGCTCCTCGGCGGAGACGTAGACGGTGATCTTCTCGTCGTGCCGCTCGCGCCCGCTGGGCCGCCGGGCCGCCGACCGTCCGCGCTTGCGCGGCTGCGCGGCGGCAGGACCCTCCTGCGCCGCCTGCCGGCGCGCCGGGCGGGTGCGGGACTCGCCGGCCTCGGCCGGCTCGGCCTCCACCGCCACATGCTCCGCGCCCTCTCCGTCACCGCTCTGGACGGGCACCGACTGCGGTGCGTCCTCGGCTGCGGCCGCCTCGTCGCTCTCCCCCGCGGGAGCCGGCACCCGGGCCTCGCCGTTGGCCGCGCGCCGGGGCGTGGACGGCTGGAGTGCCATCCCCCCGGTCGTGCGGAACAGTTCGTCGGCCCCGGGCAGACTCACTCGGCGTGACACCGGGCGAGCACCTCCCTGGCGAGCTGGCGGTAGGCGGCGGCACCGACGGAGTTGGAGGCGTACGTGGTGATCGGCTCACCGGCGACCGTGGTCTCCGGGAAGCGGACCGTGCGGCCGATGACCGTGTGGTAGACGTGGTCGTCGAAGGCCTCGACCACGCGGGCCAGCACCTCGCGGCTGTGCACCGTGCGCGAGTCGTACATCGTGGCGAGGATGCCGTCGAGCTCCAGCTCGGGGTTGAGCCGCTCCTGGACCTTCTCGATGGTCTCGGTCAGCAGGGCCACACCGCGCAGGGCGAAGAACTCGCACTCCAGCGGCACGATCACCTTGTGCGCGGCCGTCAGCGCGTTGACGGTGAGCAGGCCGAGCGAGGGCTGGCAGTCGATGACGATGTAGTCGTAGTCGGGCAGCAGCGGCTTCAGGGCGCGCTGGAGCGTCGACTCGCGCGCGACCTCGGAGACCAGCTGGACCTCGGCGGCCGACAGGTCGATGTTGGACGGCAGCAGGTCCATGTTGGGGACCGCCGTCTTCAGCAGGACCTCGTCCGCGGACATGCCCCGCTCCATGAGCAGGTTGTAGACGGTGAGGTCCAGCTCCATCGGGTTGACGCCGAGACCGACCGACAGCGCGCCCTGCGGGTCGAAGTCCACGAGCAGCACGCGCCGGCCGTACTCCGCGAGCGCGGCACCCAGGTTGATGGTCGACGTCGTCTTGCCGACGCCGCCCTTCTGGTTGCACATCGCGATGATCGTCGCGGGGCCGTGGTCGGTCAGCGGGCCCGGGATCGGGAAGTACGGCAGCGGGCGTCCGGTCGGGCCGATGCGCTCACGGCGCTGGCGGGCCGCGTCGGGCGCGAGCGTGGCCGCGTACTCGGGATCGGGCTCGTACTCGGCGTCGGGGTCGTAGAAGTGCCCCTCGGGCAGTTCGTCGTAGTCGGCGAAGTGGTTGTGGGGCGCGCCACTTCCGTCGCCGGCCATGGCGTTCACGTGATGGCCATCCATGCTCTGGTGTGCTGTCCCGGCCGCCTGCGGACCGGAACTCTGGTGGGCTGCGAAGGTGCGCACAGCTACGGAGCCGACAGCCTCGAATCCCGCGGGGCCCTGGCCCCGTGCAGGCATTCCTGGTTGACCACCCCCGGGAGAAAATGTCGACTCATTCACAAGTCGTCTTACCTCCTTGGTGACCAGGAAACTTCTAGACAAGGTCAGCGTGGCACCATGCCGACGGTTGGCGACTCTATGGCGTGTCGGGCGTCCGCAGCAACACAATCCGCCGGACCCGGCCCGATGTGTCGGCAATGAAACATCCCGCTGTCAAGGGCGTACGGCCGTCGCACGGCAGGTTTCACCGGTGTGCGAATCGGTCGAAGGGTTACGTTCGAGGCGAGTTGACCGAGAGCCGCAAAGTGACCATACACACACCCGGCCGGACCTTGTCGGGCAAGGTCCGGCCGGGTGCGCGCTGTTGACGAACCGTGTTGACGAATCGCCTTTTGGGTCAGCCGAGAAGGCTCTCCAGCTCCACGTGGTCCAGGCCGTGGGCCTCGGCGACCTCCTTGTAAACCACCTTGCCGTCATGGGTGTTGAGACCCTTGGCGAGCGCGGCGTCGCGGCGCAGCGCCTCCACCCAGCCGTTGTTGGCCACGGAGACGATGTACGGCAGCGTCGCGTTGGTGAGGGCGTTGGTGGAGGTGTTGGGCACCGCGCCCGGCATGTTGGCGACGCAGTAGAAGACCGAGTTGTGCACCCGGAAGGTCGGCTCGGCGTGCGTGGTGGGACGGGAGTCCTCGAAGCAGCCGCCCTGGTCGATCGCGATGTCGACAAGGACACTTCCCGGCTTCATGCGGGACACCATCTCGTTGGTGACCAGCTTCGGGGCCTTGGCGCCCGGGATGAGGACCGCGCCGATGACGAGGTCGGCGTCGAGGACGGCCTTCTCCAGCTCGAAGGCGTTGGACATGATCGCCTTGACCTTCGTGCCGAAGATCCGGTCGGCCTCGCGCAGCTTGTTGATGTCGCGGTCGAGCAGGGTCACCTCGAAGCCCATGCCGATGGCGACCTGGGTGGCGTTCCAGCCGGAGACACCGCCGCCGATGACGACGGCCTTGGCCGGGGTCACGCCCGGCACGCCGCCCGGCAGCACGCCGCGTCCGCCGGCCGCGCGCATCAGGTGGTAGGCGCCGACCTGCGGGGCCAGCCGGCCCGCGACCTCGGACATCGGGGCGAGCAGCGGCAGGGCGCGGTTCGGCAGCTCGACGGTCTCGTAGGCGATGGCCGTGGTGCCGGACTCGATCAGCGCGTCCGTGCACTCCTTGGACGCGGCCAGGTGCAGGTAGGTGAAGAGGATCTGGTCCTTGCGCAGGCGGTGGTACTCCTCGGCGATGGGCTCCTTGACCTTCAGCAGCAGGTCGGCGGCGGCCCACACCTCGTCGGCCGTGTCGAGGATGGCGGCACCGGCAGAGACGTACTCCTCGTCCGTGATGGAGGAGCCGAGGCCGGCGCCCCGCTCGACGACGACCTGGTGGCCGTTGCGCACCAGCTCGTGCACACCGGCGGGGGTGATGGCCACCCGGAACTCGTTGTTCTTGACCTCGCGGGGGATGCCGACCTTCACGTCGATCACGGTCCTTGGCTCAGAGGGTAGGGGGTGCATTTACAGACGTACCCAGACATGCGGGGGCATACCGGGAGACACCGCAGGAGAACGAGCGGCAGAGCCAGTCTAATGAAGGCGTTCCGGCTGTCTAGCCTTTCATTGCATCAATCTTCACTGGGCGCACTACGGATTTCGCAGGCGTTAGCGTCGTGTTCCAGCCTTGCGTCCTCTTCCGGCGGCTCCTCACCCAGCATGCGCTCCGCCGCGGCGCGGTGCAGACGGGCCGACGCGGGGTCGCCCAGCCGGTCCAGGGTGTCGGCGAGGCGTAGCTGCAGTGCGGCCTGCAACCGCGCGTCCTCGGCGCGCCGCGCCCACTCCACGGCCTCCTGGCAGGTGCGCAGCGACTCCTCGGGCCGCCCCGCGTACTCCTGCACCCGGGCGATCTCACTCAACGCCCGCGCGCTGGCGGCGACATCGCCGCTCCTGCGGTAGCCGGCGAGGGCGGCCCGCCAGTTCCGCAGCGCCTCCCCGTAACGGCCCGCGTAGGTGTGGGCGGTGCCGATACGGCCGTACAGCCGGGCCGCCTCCGGGTGCTCCCCCCGGGCCAGCCGCTCGGCCAGCGCCCGGCCGAACCAGTCGGCGGCCCGGTCGTGATCCCCCAGCTCCTGGTAGGCGCCGCCTACGGATTCCATCGCGCGGCCGGTCGCGTACGGGTCGTTCGCCTCGCGTCCGGCGTCCAGGGCGGCCCGGTAGCGGACCAGTGCCTCCCGGGTCCGGCCGGTCTGCGCGTCCAGATCACCCAGGTTCAGCAGGGCCGCGGCCTTCTCCCGGGGCAGCCCGCGCCGCTCGGCCACGTCCAGGACGAGGCCGTGCAGGCCGTACAGGTCGGCTGCGGCGGCCTGCGTGCCGACATGCGCCGCCAGGGCCCTGACGAGCTGGGACATCAGCCGCCGGGCGAGGGTGTCCAGCTCGCCGTCGGCCACCGCGAGGCGCGCCGACGCCAGCAGGGCGGGCCGCCGGATGCGCAGCCAGTCGGCGGCGGCCCGCGGGGTCGGGAAACGCAGCGCGGGAGGCAGGCCGCTCAGCTTCTCCCGGGCCTGCGGGCTGTCCGTCTCGGTGATCGCCCGGCACGACTGCAGCAGCCGTACCGTCCGCTCCAGCATCCGGGCCCGGGCCAGCTGCAACTCCGCGGGCCGCTCCTGGGCCTCCGCCAGGGCGCGCAGCAGCGGGTGCAGACAGCCGGGGACCTCGTACTGGGGCAGCGGGGAGTCCAGCGCGCGCAGCAGCCCGAGGGCGACGAGGTCGTCCAGGGTGGCGCGGGCGGCGTCGACCGAGCAGCCGGCGAGCGCGGAGGCGGTGTGCGGGTCGGCCAGTCCGGCCGGGGCGAGGCAGAGCAGTCGCAGTATGCGGGCGGCCGGGCCGGGCAGCTGGTCGTACACGAGCCGGAAGACGCGGGACAGCGGGGTGCCGTCCGCGCCGCCGTCGGCGTGCAGCCGCTTGGTGAGGTCGGAGACGGCGGCCTGGGGGCGGGCGGCGAGCCAGCCGCCGGCCAGCACCAGCGCGGCCGGGTGGCCCTGGCAGGCCTCGACCAGGCTCTCCGCCGAGCGCGGGTCGACGGTGACGCGGACGGAGCCGGCGTAGCCGGTGAGCAGTTCCACCGCGGACTTGGTGTCGAGGCCGCCGAGCGTGCAGGGGCGGACGTCCGCGATGCCGGTGAGCGGGCCCCCGGAGACGGCCACCACCAGGCAGTCCGGGGCGTCCGGGAGCAGCGCGTCGACCTGCTCGGCGCCGGCCGCGTCGTCGAGCAGGAGCAGCATCCGCCGGCCGGCGAGGGCGGCGCGCAGGGCCGCGGCCAGGTCGTCCTCGGCGGCTCCGGCGGGGGCGGGCAGCTCCAGTGCGGCGAGCAGGTCGCGGGCTGCCTGCTCCACGGGCACCGGCGTGCCGCCGGGCTCGCTCAGCCGGGCGCGCAGCACTCCGTCGGGGTAGCGGCCGGCGACCTGCCGGACGAGTTGCTCGGCGAGGCGGGTCCGGCCGGAGCCGGGGCGGCCGGCGATGAGGAGCACGCGCGCGCGGGGGGCCTTGCGGCCGGAGAGAGTGTCCAGTCCGGCGCGCTGGATGTCGGCGCGCAGCTCCTTCAACTCCCGCGTCCGGCCCAGGAATCGGTCCTCCCTGGCCGGGTGCGCGGTCCGCTCCGCACCGTCTGGGTCCACCGCCTGATCCGTCACGGGCCACACTCCCGTCCCACCGCACGCGCAAGCCCGCCGGTGTCTTCCGATGCGGGCGTTGAAGAGCCTAGTTCACGCTCTGCGACGTTCCGGGAAGAGCGCGGCGGGGGGATCGCCCGATCGGATCAGGCGATCGTCACACCGGTGGTCCGAACGAGTACGGACGGGTCCCGGGGGGCGGGTCGGGTCCCGGACGCGCCGGGTCGGGTCCCGGACGGGTCAGGTCCCAGACGGGCGGGGCCGGGCCCCAGACAGGCCGGGTCGCGTTCGAGGCAGGCCGGCCGCGTCCGGACGGGGTCGAGCCGGGCCCCAGACAGGCCGAGGAAGTCCCAGACGGGCCGGGCCGCGTCCGGACGGGGCGGGGCCGGGGCCGGGCCGCGTCCGGACGGGGCCGGGTCAGCTCTCGAAGGGGCGTGCCGGCCAGGGCGCGTCGGCGGGGCGCAGCGCGTCCAGGCCGTCCCCGTCACGGGCGGCGACCAGGGAGAGCACGCCCACCACGAGGCAGTTGTTGTGCAGGTCCCCGGCCAGGACGCGGCGCACCAGCTCCTCGACCGGCACGCGCGCGAGCTGCATGTCGGTCTCCTCGTGCTCCGCCGCGAAGCGCTCGCCCTCGGCGTCGGACAGGCCACGGGCCAGGAAGATCCGTACGGCCTCGTCGCAGCCGCCCGGGGTGGTGTACACGTCGGTCAGCACCCGCCAGTCCTCGGCCTTGACGTGCGCCTCCTCGTACAGCTCCCGCTGCGCCGCGTGCAGCGGGTTCTCGCCGGGCACGTCCAGCAGCCCGGCCGGGATCTCCCACAGCTTGTGCCGCACCGGGTGCCGGTACTGGTTGATCAGCAGCACCCGGTCCTCCTCGTCCAGGGCGAGGACGGCCACGGAGCCGGGGTGGACCTGGTAGTCACGGCGGGCCACCGACCCGTCGGGCATGACCACGTCGTCCGTGCGGACGGAGGTCTTGTTGCCCGTGAAGGGGGTGTCCGTGGCCCGGATCTCCCACTCCTCGGGGGTGTCCTTGATCGTCATGCCCTGTCCTTCCACGTGCTGTTCCAAAACTCCGGCCGACGAAGAAAGCCGGGGCGCTCACCTTTGAAGGTTCGCACCCCGGCCACCGTACAACTGGTGTGTTACTTCGAGTTCTTCCGCTCCACCGCGGCCTTCACCAGGCCGGCGAAGAGCGGGTTCGCGCGGGTCGGCCGCGAGCGCAGCTCCGGGTGCGCCTGCGTGGCGACCAGGTACGGGTGGACGTCACGCGGGTACTCCACGTACTCCACGAGCTTGCCGTCGGGGGAGGTGCCGGAGAAGACGATGCCGGCCTTCTTCTCCAGTTCCGCGCGGTAGGCGTTGTTGACCTCGTAGCGGTGCCGGTGGCGCTCCTCGACGTACTCCTTGCCGTCGTAGACCTCACGCACGATCGAGTCCTCGGCCAGCTTGGCCGGGTACATGCCCAGCCGCATGGTGCCGCCCATGTCGCCCTCACCGGCGACGATGTCGAGCTGCTCGGCCATGGTGGAGATGACCGGGTGGGCGGTGGCCGGGTCGAACTCGGTGGAGTTGGCGTCCGGGATGTCGGCCAGGTTGCGGGCGGCCTCGATCACGATGCACTGCAGGCCCAGGCACAGGCCGAGCAGCGGGATCTTGTTCTCCCGGGCGTAGCGGATCGCGCCGACCTTGCCGAGCACACCCCGGTCGCCGAAGCCGCCGGGGATGCAGACGCCGTCCACGTCCGCGAGCTGGGCCTTGGCGCCGGCCGGGGTCTTGCAGTCGTCGGAGGTGACCCACTTGATCTTCACGCGGGCCTTGTTGGCGAAGCCGCCCGCGCGCAGCGCCTCGGTGACCGACAGGTAGGCGTCGGGCAGGTCGATGTACTTGCCGACCAGCGCCAGGGTGACCTCGTGGTCGGGGTTGTGGACGCGGTCGAGCAGGTCGTCCCAGGTCGTCCAGTCCACGTCCCTGAAGGGCAGGTCGAGCTTGCGGACCACGTAGGCGTCCAGGCCCTCGGCGTGCACGACCTTGGGGATGTCGTAGATCGAGCGGGCGTCGGGGCAGGCGACGACGGCGGCCTCGTCGACGTCGCACATCAGGGAGATCTTCCGCTTGATCGCGGTCGGCACCTCCCGGTCGCAGCGCAGCACGATCGCGTCCGGCTGGATACCGATGTTCCTGAGCGCGGCCACCGAGTGCTGGGTCGGCTTGGTCTTCAGCTCACCGGACGGGCCGATGTAGGGCAGCAGCGAGATGTGCACGACGAAGACGTTGTCCCGGCCGACCTCGTGGCGGACCTGGCGGACGGTCTCCAGGAACGGCAGCGACTCGATGTCACCGACCGTGCCGCCGACCTCGGTGATCACGACGTCGACCTCGTCGGTGGCCATGCGCCGGATGCGGTGCTTGATCTCGTTGGTGATGTGCGGGATGACCTGCACCGTGTCGCCCAGGTACTCACCGCGGCGCTCCTTGGCGATCACGGTGGAGTAGACCTGCCCTGTGGTGACGTTGGCGCTGCCGTCCAGGTCGCGGTCGAGGAACCGCTCGTAGTGGCCGATGTCCAGGTCGGTCTCGGCGCCGTCGTTGGTGACGAACACCTCACCGTGCTGGAAGGGGTTCATCGTGCCCGGGTCGACGTTCAGGTACGGGTCGAGCTTCTGCATCACGACACGCAGGCCCCGCGCCTTGAGCAGCATGCCCAGGCTGGAGGCGGTCAGGCCCTTGCCGAGCGAGGAGGCGACACCCCCGGTCACGAAGATGTGCTTGGTCGTCGTGGTGTTGGGCGGCATGGCCAAGAGGGGGCTCCCGTGGTCGCGGTCTGGGGGGTGCGATACGGCGACCCTTCCGGGTGTTTCCGGAGGTGCCGTCGCTGCGGTTCGGGGGTTTTCTCCCACCGGTCCACGGGCTACCAGCGTATCAGCGCCTGGGCGAGATGGCTCCCGGCCACTCTTCGCACTCGCCCGGGCACAGCGGGCCGCCACAGAGGTCACGGGGGTCACTCGGGTCATCGCGCGGACACACGGTCCTCACCCGGTGCTCACTCGTTCGGCCCACACAGGTTGCCCGGAGCGGCACGCAGATCATCTGCGTGCGTCGTATCCTGCTCGGACATTGGCTGCCGAGCCCGGCCGGAACGACGGCACACCCCCGCCAACATCACCCGGAACAACGAGAGCGCGGCAGTTCGTTGAGCAAGGACTGTCGTGTTTGCCTCAGGGCTCGGCGGGCTGCTTTGCTTCACCGCTCAACGACGCTTAACAACGATCCCTTGACCGCACTAGCGACAGCCCCCTGCGCGGGGGTGTGACGTGGCCGTTCGACTGGAGTTGCACGTGGCCGGGCGCATCGAAGACTACGCACTCATCGGAGACATGCAGACCGCGGCGCTGGTCTGCCGGGATGGCACGGTGGACTGGCTGTGCCTGCCCCGCTTCGACTCGCATGCCATCTTCGCCGGCCTGCTGGGCACCGAGGAGCACGGCTTCTGGCGGCTCGGACCGGCGCACGCCGCGGACGCCAAGCCGCCCACGGCCGCCCGGCGCAGCTACCGCGGCGACTCGCTGATCCTGGAATCCGAGTGGGACACCCCGCGCGGCACGGTCCGTGTGACCGATTTCATGCCCCCGCGTGACGGTGCCCCGCAGCTCATCCGGATCGTGGAGGGCGTCACCGGCCGGGTCCCGATGCGCTCGGCCCTGCGGATGCGGTTCTCCTACGGCCGGGTGGTGCCGTGGGTGCACAAGCACGAGGGACGCACGGTGGCCGTCGCCGGACCGGACTCGGTGTGGTTCGACACCGAGGCCGAGACCTACGGCAAGGCGCTCACCACCTACGCCGACTTCACGGTCGCCCCGGGTGACCGGATCGCGTTCACCATCTCCTGGCAGCCGTCGCACAAGCAGCCGCCGCCGCTGCCGGAGCCGGAGGCCTCGTTGGAGGCCACGGAGGACTTCTGGCGCGAGTGGGTCGAGCACTGTACGTACCACGGGCCGTACCGCGAGGCGGTGATCCGCTCGCTGATCACCCTGAAGGCGCTGACCTACGCCCCCACGGGCGGCATCGTCGCGGCGCCGACGACCTCCCTGCCCGAGGACATCGGGGGTGTGCGCAACTGGGACTACCGCTACACCTGGCTGCGGGACGCGGCGATCACCCTGTCCTCGCTGCTGCGCACGGGCTACCGCGAGGAGGCCCGCGCCTGGCGCGAGTGGCTGCTGCGCGCGGTCGCCGGCGACCCGGAGAACCTGCAGATCATGTACGGCATCGCCGGTGAGCGCGAGCTGGGCGAGGCCGAGCTGGACTGGCTGCCCGGCTACGAGTGCTCGGCCCCGGTCCGGGTCGGCAACGGCGCCGCGCACCAGCTCCAGCTGGACGTGTACGGCGAGGTCACCGAGGCCCTGCACCTGGGCCACATGACCGGGCTCGCCCGCAATGACTACGCCTCCCTGCTCCAGCTGAAGCTGATCCGCTACCTGGAGGACCACTGGCAGGAGCCGGACGAGGGCATCTGGGAGGTGCGCGGCCCGCGCCGGCACTTCGTGCACTCCAAGGTGATGGCCTGGGTCGCCGTCGACCGCACGATCAAGCTGATCGAGTCCGGTGACGCGGACGGCCCGCTGGAGCGCTGGAAGGAACTGCGCGACGACATCCACCGGGACGTGTGCGAGAAGGGCTACGACAAGGAGCGCAACACCTTCACCCAGTCCTACGGCTCCCAGGAGCTGGACGCCTCTCTGCTGCTCATTCCGCAGATGGGCTTCCTGCCGCCGGACGACAAGCGGGTGATCGGCACCATCGAGGCCATCCAGCGCGAGCTGTCCACCCCGGACGGGTTCATCCTGCGCTACCCGACGGAGGGCGACCGCGCGGGCGTCGACGGCCTGCCGGGTGACGAGGGCGCGTTCCTGGCCTGCTCGTTCTGGATGGCGGACGACCTGGCGATGATCGGCCGCGTCGACGAGGCCCGCAAGCTGTTCGAGAAGCTCCTCGCGCTGCGCAACGACCTCGGTCTGCTCGCCGAGGAGTGGGACCCGCGCCTGAAGCGCCAGGTGGGCAACTTCCCGCAGGCGTTCAGCCACGTCCCGCTGATCGACACGGCCCTGCGGCTGACCGCGTCGGGCGCGTACGGCGGCTAGACGCTCCGCCAGGCGCGCCGTGCGGGGGTCTCCGGCCGGCTGCGGGCGCGTCGGGGCTCGTCGCGCAGTTCCCCGCGCCCCTTCGGGCGGCGCCGTCCGCCTACGCTGGAACCGGACAGATGCCCCTTTGCCGGAAGGGGGCGGCCATGGCTCCCCTCTCGAAGGCGGGCGCGGCCCTCGCCGCGTTGCGCGAGGAACTGGTCGGCGATGTGCTCGCCCCCGGGGACCCGGGCTACGAGGAGGCCCGCGCGGTCTTCAACGCGATGGTCGACCGGCGGCCCGCGGTGATCGCGCAGTGCGCGGACGCGACCGACGTGGTGCGGGCCGTGCGCTTCGGCAGGGACCTGGATCTGCACATCGCGGTGCGCGGCGGCGGCCACGGCGTGGCCGGTACGGCGCTGGGCGACGGCGCGCTCGTGGTGGACCTGCGCCGGATGCACCGGGTGACCGTCGACCCGGCGGCCGAGGCGGTCCGCATCGAGGGCGGCGCCACGATGAGCCATCTGGACCGCGCCACCCAGCCGTACGGTCTCGCGACCACCGGCGGGCGGGCCTCCACCACCGGCGTCGGCGGCTTCGTCCTCGGTGGCGGCACCGGCTGGCTGGACCGCGCCTTCGGCCTCGCCGTGGACAACCTCATCGCCGTCGAGCTGGTGACCGCCGACGCCGAGCGGGTGCACGCGAGCGCCGACGAGAACCCCGAGCTGTTCTGGGCGCTGCACGGCGGGGGCGGCAACTTCGGCGTCGCCACCGCGCTCACCCTGCGGCTGCACGAGCTGCCGGAGTTCTCGATCGTCCTGCTGCTGTTCCCGCCGGACGTCGGACCGGACGTGCTCCGCACCTTCCGCGAGATCTTCCGCACCGGGCCGGACGAGGTGGGCGGCGCGGCGCTGTACCTCACCGGGCCGCCCGCGGAGTTCACCCCGCCGGAGCTGGTGGGCACGCCACTGTGCGCGGCCCTGCTGACGTACGCCGGCGGCGAGGACCAGCTGCGGGGGCTCGCCGAGCCGCTGCTCGCGCTGCCGCACGAGGTCGAGCTGGCCGGTGACATGCCGTACGCCGATGCGCAGTGCCTGCTCGACCAGCCGGCGGGGCTGCGCAACCACTGGTCGGCGGAGTGTCTGACCGGGCTGCCGGACGAGGCCGTGGACGCCTTTTGCGCCCGCGCGGACGGCATGCCGGTGCCGAGTCCCACCCTGCACCTGCTGTTCCCGCAGGGCGGGGCCGTCGCGGCGGGTCCGCACGAGTACCCGGTGCCGTACCGGGACGCGCCCTGGGCGGCGCACCCCCTCGCCATCTGGCCGGACCCGGCCGACGACGAGCGGGCGATCGGCTGGGTGCGGGAGGTGCGCGCCGGCCTGCGGCGGTGGAGCACGGGGGCGGTGTACCTCAACTTCATCGGCGACGAGGGCCCCGAGCGGGTCCGCGCGGGCCTGGGTGCCGGGAACACCCTGCGCCTGGCGAAGGTGAAGCGGCGCTACGACCCCGACAACGTCTTCCGCTTCAACCACAACATCCGGCCGGTGTAGGCGGCGGCCGTGCGCCGGTGGCTGTCCTGAGGGCGTCGTCGCAGGTAGCGTCGCCGCATGGACAGCCGTACGGACCACCGATCCGACACCCAGGGCGCCGGGATCACCGTGCAGCGGGCGCTGGAGCTGCCCGGACTGCGCAGCGGGCTGCCGGAGGTGCTGGCGGGCGCCGACCGGCTCGGCCGCACCGTGCGCTGGGTGCACGCGGGCGAGGTCCCGAACATCGCCTCGCTGCTCAAGGGCGGCGAGCTGCTGCTGACCACCGGCTACGGCCTCGGCACCCGGCCGGCCGAGCAGCGGGCGTTCGTGCGCACCCTCGCCGAGCGCGGGATCGCCGCCCTGGTGGTGGAGCTGGGTCCGCGCTTCGCCCGGCTGCCCGCCGCCCTGGTGGACACGGCCCGGACGGCCGGGCTGCCGCTGGTCCAGCTGCACCGCGAGGTGCCGTTCGTGACGGTGACCGAGGAGATCCACACCGAGATCGTCAACGGCCACTACGCACTGCTCCAGCGCGCGGAGGAGGTGCACCGGCGCTGCACCGAGGCCCTGCTGGGCGGCGGCGGGGTGCCGCAGGTGCTGGACATCCTGGCCGGCTTCGGCGACAACCCGGTGTTCCTGGAGACCGCCGACGGCCGGCTGCTGTACGCCGCCGGAGCCGGGCCCGAGGGCGCTGACCCGCTCCAGGTGTGGGAGGGGCTGCGCGGCCCGCACAAGCAGGCCCCGCCGCCCGGCGGGTCGGTGCTGGTGGACGTGCCCGGCGGCGGGCCCGGGACCGCCGGTGCCGTGCGCGCCCGCCTGGTGCTGCTGCCGGTGCGCTCACCGCTGGCCCCGGTGCACCGGATCGCCGCCGAGCGGGCCGCGGGCATCCTGGCGGTGGTGCTGATGCAGGCCCGGCAGGAGGAGGAGCTGGCGGCGCGCGGGCGCGGTGACTTCCTCACCGATCTCGCCGAGGGCCGGATCGCGGCGGAGGACGCCCCCGCGCAGTCCCGGGTGCTCGGCTTCAAGCCCGGCGACAGCCCGCTGCTGCCCGTGGTGATGCGGATCGGGGACAGCCTCTCCCCCGGCGGGGGCTGGGCGGTGCTGGCCCGCGCGGTCTCCGAGGAACTGGCCGCGGTGGGGGTGCCGGTGCTGCTGGGAGTGCGGCCCGTGGAGGGCCGGGTGCTGGTGCTGCTGGGGCTGCGCTCGGAGTCGGAGCGGTCGGCGGTCGCGGACCGGGTGGCGGCGGCGCTGCGGGCCGGGGTGGAGCGGGCCGGGATGCGCCGGCCGGGCTCGCCATCGCCGGTGGTGGTCGTCGGGGTGGCGGGCGGCTGGGCGGCGGCCTCGGCGGGGCTGCGGCACGCGGCGGAGACCGCGACGGCGGCCCAGGGCCTGACCGACCGGCCCTGGTACGACGCCCGGCGCCTCGACATCGACCTGCTGCTGTGGCGGCTGCGTGACCACCCGGACCTGGCGGCCTTCGTGGACCGGGCGATCGGCCCGCTGCGCGATCACGACCGCCGCTCCAGGCCGCCGCTGCTGCCGACCCTGGAGACCTATCTGGCGCACGCCGGGCGCAAGGCGGAGACGGCCCGCGAACTGCATCTCAACCGGCAGACGCTGTACAACCGGCTCGCCCGGATCGGGGAGTTGCTGGGCACCGACCTGGACGACCCGCAGACGGTACTGGCGTTGAGCCTGGCCCTCAGGGCGCGCCGGCACGTGCCCTGAGCCCGGTCAGGCCAGTGGCCTCGGCTGCGTCAACTCGTCGTAGACGCTGAGCACTTGGGCGACGGTCTCGTCCTCGGTCGGCCAGGTGGCGGCCTGCCGCGTCCCGCGCTCGCGCAGCACCGCGCACCGCTCCGGGTCCGCGAGGAGCCGTACCACGGTGTCGGCGAGGGCCTGCGGATCGCCGTACGGGACGAGTTCGGCCGCGTCGCCGACGAGGTCCGGGATGCCGCCGACCCGGGTGGCGACGAGCGGCACGCGCGCGTGCAGCGCCTCCTGTGCGAGGACGGACCGCGACTCCCAACTGCTGGTCAGCAGCGCGAGGTCGGCGGCGGCGAGCAGCTCGGGCACGTCCTCGCGGTGCCCGATGAGCCGCACTGGCAGCTCCTCGTCCTCGATCCGCCGCTGCAGCACCGGCCGCAGCGGTCCCTCCCCCGCGACGACCACCAGCGGCACCGGGTCGAGGTCGCGCCAGGCACGGGCCGCGTCGAGCAGGACGTCGTAGCCGCGGTGCCGGTCCAGGGAGCCGACCGCGATGAGCAACGGGCGTCCGGTGGCGCCGAGTTCGGCCCGGGTCTTGGGCCGCAGCCGGTCGGGGTCGTCGCGGTCGGGGCCGTCGAAGGCGTCCAGGGTGCCGAGGTCGGGGGCGTCGGCGTCGAGGAGGCCGCCGGTGCGGTGCCGGCCCGGCAGGGCGACGGCCGCGAGCCGGGCGTCGCGCGCGCCGGTCCGCCGGGCCCGGTCGACCAGGTCGGGGCTGGTGCCGAGGACCACGGCCGCGGTCCTCATCACGCGCCGTTCCAGCAGCCGCAGCAGATGCGCCCGCGGGCCCTCCGCGTGGGCCCGGTTGTGCCAGGTGACCACCAGCGGCGTGGTGCGACCGCTGAGCGCGAGCACGGTCCGGAAGGAGGCGTGCAGGCCGTGCGCGTGCACCAGGTCGGCGTTCGCGCAGGCCGTCCGGAGCGCGGCCACGGAGACGGGGTCGCTGCTGCGCGGCACGTGCACGTGTTCGGCGCCGGCCCCGATGAAGTCGTAGGCGTGATCGGCCTCGACGGGGGCGCATACGGTCACCCGCACGCCCCTCGCCACCAGTCCCTCGGCCAGGGAGCGCACGTGCGCGCTGCTGCCGGCGTTGCCTCCGCCGAGCACCTGCACGGTGCGCAGCGGCGACTGGCCGTGCGGTGCGTTCCTGCTCAGGGGGCTCACGGGGCCGGGGCTCCTGGTTCACGGGGACGGGCACGAGGTTCACGTGGGGTGGTCACGAGGAAACGTACAGAAGGTAGCGGGCTCAGGGGGGCGGAAGGACGCACCCCGCGCGCCTCCCGGGCGGACCGTCCGTACCCGCCGCCCGCCCCGCGTTCCCTGTCAAGCATGCCAGGACGTACGGCCGTTCAGGGACATCCAGGAGGGCGCACCGTGCGGCGGGCCGGGGCAATGCGCCGGAGCACATCACCCACACGGGTGAGGGAACGCCTGCCGCGGCCGAACGGTGTGCGAGGGCATACGGCGAGGTCAGCCGCTCACCGGGCGCGTGCCCAGGCGCTGACCCGGTCCCCGTACCGGGCCGCGGCCACCAGGGCGACGGCGTGCGCGAGCAATCCCGCGCGCCCGTTTCCCGCCACCACGGCCGCCCCCAGTGCGGCACCGAGGGCGTGCGCCCCCGTGTCCCCGAGCATGACGCGTTCGCCTAGGTCGTCGGGCAGCAGGGCCGCGGCGGCCCCCATCGCCCCGGCGGCCAGCCGGGCCCCCGGTCACTCCCGCACCAGCCCCGGCGCCCCG
Organism: Streptomyces sp. NPDC017676; assembly: GCF_044329325.1. NCBI lineage: Bacteria > Bacillati > Actinomycetota > Actinomycetes > Kitasatosporales > Streptomycetaceae > Streptomyces > Streptomyces sp. NPDC017676. The sequence goes on from NZ_JBIRJA010000005.1 coordinate 488,459, forward strand.
AGCACGAGCACCGCGCCGGCGGCCCGCCCCGGCCGCACGTCGAGGAGGTTGACCAGATGGGCCGCCCCGGCGATCACGACCCCGCCGAGCAGCTTGTCGAGCGGACGCTCCCGCATCAGCGCCCCCGCCACCAGCCCGGCCGCCGATATCCCGGACAACTTCACGGCACCGGTGGTGACCTCGCCGTCCCGCAGGGCCCTCAGATGCGCCCGGAAGCCCCGCCGGTGATCCCCGGCGAGGTCGTCGTACGCCCCGCAGGCCCCGGCGGCCAGCACCGCGAACCCGGCCACCGGACGCACCCGCCCCGCCGCGACCGCCGCCCCGAGCACCGCTGCGGGCCCGGCGTACAGCCCCACGGTCCGCCCGGCGTGGTTCGTCCGCTGCCAGCGCTCCCGCCCACCGGGAGCGGCCTCACGGAGCCCGGCACAGGCCGCACGCGCCAGCAGCGCGGCCGTCCCGAAGGCACCCTTCCTGTCCGCACGTACGATCACCGCATCACCCTGAGGGCGCACCAGCCGGAGGTCCCGGCAACGGCCGGCCGGCACCCGCCCCGGCGCACCCGGCGCTACAGGTCCGCCTTGGCCGTCGCCAGGAGTTCCTCCGCGTGGGCGCGGGCCGTTTCGGAGTCCTCCTGGCCCGCCAGCATGCGGGACAGCTCGCGCACGCGCTCCTCGCCCTCCAGGACCTTCACCCCGGAGCGGGTCACGGAGCCGTCGTTGGTCTTCTCCACCAGCAGCTGGCGGTCGGCGAACGCGGCGACCTGGGGCAGGTGGGTGACCACGACGACCTGCGCGGTCTTGGCGAGCTTCGCCAGCCGCCGGCCGATCTCGACCGCCGCCTTGCCGCCGACACCCGCGTCGACCTCGTCGAAGAGGTACGTCGGCACCGGGTCGGTGCCCGCGAACACCACCTCCACGGCCAGCATCACACGGGAGAGCTCACCGCCGGACGCGCCCTTGGCGATGGGCCGCGGCGGGGCGCCAGGGTGCGGGGCGAGCAGCAGCTCGACCTCGTCCACGCCGGAGGGGCCGTAGGCGACCGTCCGCCCGCCGACCTCGACGCCCTCCGGGTCCTCGGTCTGGCGGATGTCGAAGGACACGCGCGCGTGGGGCATCGCCAGCGACGCCAGCTCGGCGGTCACGGCGGCGGCGAACCGCTCGGCGGCCTCCGTCCGCGCGTCCGTCAGCGCCTGCGCGAGCCCGCCCAGCTCGGTGCGCAGCGCGTCCCGCTCGGCCGTCAGCTCCTCGATCCGCTCGTCGTCGCCGTCCAGCTCGGTGAGCCGCGCGGCGCTCCGCTCGGCCCAGGCCAGGACGCCGGCGACGTCGTCCCCGTACTTGCGGGTCAGCGCGTTCAGGGCGGCCCGGCGCTCCTCCACCGCGGCCAGCCGCAGCGGGTCGGCGTCGAGGTCGTCGGCGTACCCCGCCAGCTCACCCGCCACGTCACCGAGCAGGATGCCGATCTCCCCGATCCGGTCGGCGAGCGCGGACAGTGCCGGATCGTGCGACCGCACGGCCTCCAGGGCCCGGTGTGCGCCCGCGACGAGGGTCGAGGCGTCGATCCCCTCGGGGTCCTCCGGATTGCCCGCGAGAGCGGCGTGCGCGGCCGTCGCGGCGGACGACAGCGCCTCGGCGTGCCCCAGCCGGTCGGCCTCCTCGGCCAGCTCCACGTCTTCGCCGGCCCGGGGCTCCACGGCGGCGATCTCGTCGAGCCCGTACCGCAGCATGTCGGCTTCCTGCGCCCGCTCACGCGCGCGCGTGGTGATCTCCTCCAGCTCGGCGGAGACGGCCCGCAGCCGCTTGTACGCCTCGCCGTACTTGGCGAGCGGCACGGCGACGGCGTCGCCCGCGTACCGGTCGAGCGCCTGCCGCTGCCGGGACAGCTTCAGCAGCCCCTGCTGGTCGGTCTGCCCGTGCACGGCCACCAGGTCGTCGGCCAGCTCGGCGAGCAGCCCGACGGGCACGCTGCGCCCGCCCAGGTGCGCCCGGGAGCGGCCCTCGGCGGAAACGGTACGGCTGATCAGCAGGGCACCGTCGTCCAGCTCGGCCCCGGCCTCCTCGGCACGCACGACGGCGGCGGCGCCGGGGGGTACGGCGACCCGCCCCTCCACCACCGCCTTCTCCGCCCCGATCCGCACGAGAGCCGGGTCCGCCCGGCCGCCGAGCAGCAGCCCCAGGCTGGTGACCACCATGGTCTTGCCCGCACCCGTCTCACCGGTGACGGCGGTGAACCCCGGCGACAGCTCGACAACGGCATCGTCGATGACCCCGAGCGACCGTATCCGCATCTCCTCCAACACGGAACAGACCATACGAGGTCCGGGGCCGGGAACGCACATGGCCCGCCTATGTCACTCCGAGGGGTGGTGGGGCGCGCCCCGCCATCCCGTGGTGGGCAGCGCGAACTTCGCGACAAGACGGTCGGTGAAGGACGAATGGTGCAGCCGGGCCAGCCGTACCGGCACTGCTCCCCGCCGCACCTCGACCCGCGCCCCCGGCGGCAGCTCCACGGTCCGCCGCCCGTCGCACCACAGGACCCCCGGCGGGATGTGCGGCAGCACCTCCACCGCCAGCACCGAGTCCGGCGAGGTGACCAGCGGCTTGGCGAACAGCGCGTGCGCGCTGATCGGCACCATCAGCAGGGCCTCCACCTCCGGCCACACCACCGGTCCCCCGGCGGAGAAGGCGTACGCCGTGGACCCGGTGGGGGTGGACAGCACGACGCCGTCGCACCCGAAGCCCGTGACCGGCCGCCCGTCGATCTCCAGGACGACTTCCAGCAGCTTCTCGGCGCCGGCCTTCTGCACGGCCGCCTCGTTCAGGGCCCAGTCGGTGTGCACGATGTCGCCGTTGCGGTGCACCACGACGTCGACGGTCATCCGCTCCTCGACCTCGTACGAGCGCGCCACCACCCGGTCCACGACCCGGTCGAGGTCGTCCCGCTCGGCCTCCGCGAGGAACCCGACACGCCCGAGGTTGACGCCGAGCATCGGCACCCCGGAGGCCCGCGCGAACTCGGCGCCGCGCAGCAGCGTGCCGTCACCACCCAGCACGATCAGCAGCTCGCACCCGTCCAGGCACTGCGGGGTCGCCTCCTTGACGAGGGCCACCTCGTCCGGGAGCGGCAGGTCGCGCGCCTCCTCCTCCAGCACCCGCACCCCGATGCCATGCCGCAGCAGGCCCTTGACGACGAGTTCCGCACTGCGGATCGCCGCGGGCCGCCCGGTGTGGGCGAGCAGGAAAACAGTACGCGCCAGGTTCTGTGTCAACGCGGCCCCTCCGCCACTGCACGGTCGACGTCGGCCGGGTCCACCTGGGATGCCCCCGACCGCAGCCAGAGAAAGTACTCGACGTTCCCCGAGGGGCCGGGCAGCGGGCTGGCGGTGACACCCTGCACCCCGAGCCCCAGCTCCCACGCCTTCTCGGCCACTCCTCGCACGGCCTCCGCCCGCAGCTGCGGACTCCGTACGACTCCCCCGCTGCCGAGCCGCTCCTTCCCCACCTCGAACTGCGGCTTGACCATCATCACCAGGTCGGCGTCCGGCGTCACGCACCGCTTCAGGGCGGGCAGCACCAGCCCGAGCGGGATGAAGGACAGATCGCCCACGACAAGACCCACAGGTTCCCCATCGATCGCCTCAAGCGTCAACTCGCGTACGTTCGTACGGTCCTTGACGGTGACGCGTTCATCGTTCTGCAGGGACCAGGCGAGTTGTCCGTAGCCGACGTCCACCGCGACGACGTGGGCGGCGCCCGCGCGCAGCAGGACGTCGGTGAAGCCGCCGGTGGACGCGCCGGCGTCCAGGGCGCGCCGGCCCTCGACGACGAGCCCCCGCGGTACGAAGGCCGCCAGCGCGCCGGCGAGCTTGTGCCCGCCCCGGGAGACGTAGTCGGGATCGCTGTCGTCGGCCTGGACGACGATCGCCGCCGCGGTCTCCACCTGCGTGGCCGGCTTGGTCGCCACGGTCTTGCCGACGGTGACCCGGCCGGCGGCGATCAGCTGGCTGGCGTGCTCGCGCGAGCGGGCGAGCTTCCGGCGGACCAGCTCCGCGTCGAGACGGCGGCGTGCGACTCCTGCCACGTTCGGTTCAGCTCCTGCTCTGGTGGTACGACGGTGAGGGGGCCGCGGGTCCCGGGCGGGCGTCGAGCGCGGTCAGCGCGTCGCGCAGCCCCCGGTGTACATCCTCGTACACCTCGACATGGCCGTCGGTGGCGAGGTGGTCGGCGTCGGCGAGCCGGTCGAGCTGGGCGTCGACCTCGGCGTTGCCGGTGGGGGTGCGCGGGACGTTCAGGGGGGCGGGCGCCGCGGGGTCGTACGCGGGCGCCGCCTCGGTGTCGATGTCGGCCTCGGACACGGACTCGCTCATGCCCAGACGCTACCCCGAACCCCTGGGGTACCGTCGTGGGCGATGGCCACGATCGAGGAATGCCGCGCCGCACTGGGGAAGCTCTCGGACAACATGCAGGGGGCCGAGGGCGACGTGCGCGCGGCCGCCGCGCTCGACCGCTCGGTGAGCTGCCACATCACCGATCTCGACGTCACCTTCGCGGGCCGGATGACCGGCGGCCGGATCGAGGTCGACGAGACGCATCCCGGCCCGCCGCGCGAGAAGGCGCAGATCAGGCTCGCCATGGCCGGGGACGACCTGGTGGCCCTGGTGGGCGGCGAGCTGAACTTCGCGACCGCCTGGGGCTCGGGCCGGGTGAAGCTGGAGGCGAGCCTGCTGGACCTGTTCCGGCTCCGGAAGCTGCTGTAGGCGCCCGCGTCGCCAGGAGGCCGTCGTGGCCTTCTCCGAGCATCACAAAGAGGCCGCCGTGACCTTCTCCGAGCATCACAAAGAGGCCGCCGTGACCTTCTCCGACGGCTGCCGTCAGGACGCCGCCGTGGCCCTCTCCGCGCGTGCCTTCCGGGCCGCCGGCACCACCAGCGGGGTGCCCGTCTCCGGGTCTTCGATGACCTGGCAGCGCAGCCCGAAGACCTCCTCGACCAGCTCGGCCGTGACGATGTCGTTCGGGGCGCCCTCCGCGATCACCGTGCCGCCGCGCAGGGCGATGAGGTGGGTGGCGTAACGGGCGGCGTGATTGAGGTCGTGCAGCACCGCCACCAGCGTCCGGCCCTGCTCCTCGTGCAGCTCGGCGCACAGGTCGAGGACGTCGATCTGGTGCTGGATGTCCAGGTAGGTGGTCGGCTCGTCCAGGAGCAGCAGCGGGGTCTGCTGGGCGAGCGCCATGGCGATCCACACCCGCTGCCGCTGCCCGCCGGACAGCTCGTCCACGTACCGCTCGGCCAGCTCCGCCACCCCGGTCTGCCGCATCGACTCCCGCACGACCCGCTCGTCCTCCGCCGACCACTGGCGCAGCAGGCCCTGGTGCGGGTAGCGGCCGCGGCCGACGAGGTCGGCGACGGTGATGCCGTCGGGCGCGACGGATGACTGCGGCAGCAGGCCGAGGGTCCGCGCGACCTTCTTGGCGGGCATCGACTGGATGGCCTGCCCGTCCAGCAGCACCCGGCCCTGGCTGGGCCTGAGCATCCGCGACAGCGCCCGCAGCAGCGTCGACTTGCCGCACGCGTTCGGGCCGACGATCACCGTGAAGGAGTTGTCGGGGATCTCCACCGACAGCTGTTCGGCGATGACCCGCTGGTCGTAGGCGAGTGTGACGTTCTCCGCGGACAGGCGCTTCACAGTGCTCCTAGGGGTGTTCGGGTGCGCGCCGCTTCCGGCCGGGCCCTGCGCGCGCTTCATATCCGGCCCGCCCGGCGCTCGGTCACCAGCAGCCACAGCAGGTAGGCGCCGCCGAGGACCCCGGTGACCACGCCGACGGGCAGCTGGTCGGCGCCGAAGGCGCGCTGGGAGGCCCAGTCGGCGGCGACGAGCAGCGTCGCCCCCATGCACAGCGAGGGCACCAGGTTCGGCCCCGGCGAGCGGGTGAGGCGGCGGGCGAGCTGCGGCGCGGTCAGCGCGACGAAGCTGACGGGGCCCGCGGCGGCCGTGGCGGCGGCGACGAGCAGGACGGCGCAGACCAGCAGCACGAGCCGGACGCGCTGCACCCGCACGCCGAGCGCGTTGGAGATGTCGTCGCCCATCTCCATCATCCGCAGGCCGCGCGCGTTGGCGAGGACCAGCGGGACGAGGACGGCGCACAGCCCGAGCAGCGGCCAGACCTGGTCCCAGCCCCGGCCGTTCAGGGAACCGGTCATCCACACCACCGCGCGGGTCGCGTCGACCAGGTCGGCCTTGGTGAGCAGATAGCCGTTGACCGCCGTCATGACCGCGTTGACGCCGATGCCGACCAGCACCAGCCGGTATCCGTGCACGCCCTGCTTCCAGGCGAGCGCGTAGATGGCGAGACCGGTCGCCAGGCCACCGGCCAGCGCGCCCACGGTCACCTGGGAGGCGCTGCCGGACATCAGCACGATCACGACGAGCGCGCCGGCCGTCGACCCCTGCGACAGGCCGAGCACGTCCGGGCTGCCCAGTGGGTTGCGGGAGACCGACTGGAACAGCGCCCCGCCGAGGCCGAGCGAGGCACCGACCAGCAGGCCGACGAGGACCCGCGGCAGCCGCAGCTCGTTGACGATGAAGTCCTGGTAGGCGGTGCCGTTCCCGGCGAGCGTCCGCAGCACGTCGGCCGCCGGGATCCTCGCCTCGCCGGTGCCGATCAACGCCACACCGGCGGCGCAGGCCGCGGCGAGCAGCAGCACGACGACGACCAGCGCACGCGGGTCCAGGCGCAGCGAGAGCCCGCCGGGGGTGCGTACGGCACGGCTCCTGGAGTGTGTCTTCACAGCTGGGCCGTCCTCCGCCGTCGTACGAGAAAGATGAAGACCGGGCCGCCGATGATCGCGGTGACGATGCCGACCTGAAGCTCGGCGGGGCGGGCGACGACCCGGCCGATGACATCGGCGCCCAGCAGCAGCACGGGCGCCAGGACCGTGGCGTACGGCAGGATCCAGCGCAGGTCGGGGCCGGTGAAGGAGCGCACGACGTGCGGGACCATCAGGCCGACGAAGACGATGGGGCCGCAGGCGGCGGTCGCGGCACCGCACAGCACCACGGCGGCCAGCATGGCCAGCGCCCGGGTGCGGTCGAGGTTCGCGCCGAGGGCGCGCGCGGTGTCGTCGCCCATCTCCACGGCGTTCAGCGGCCGGGCCAGGGCGAGCGCGAGGACCGTGCCGACCGCGAAGAACGGCAGGACCTGCGCGATGGTCGAGTTCGTGGCCGAGACCAGCGAACCGACCGTCCAGAAGCGCATCTTGCCCAGGGCCGCGCCGTCCGTGATCATCACGGCCTGGAGGTAGCCGTACAGGGCCGCGCTGATCGCCGTGCCGGCGAGCGCGAGCCGTACCGGGGTGGCGCCCCGGCTGCCGCCGAGGAACCACACCAGCGCGCCGACCGCCGCCGCGCCGAGGAAGGCGAACCACACATAGCCGCTGAGGCTGGTGACGCCGAAGCAGGTCATGGCCGTCACGACGGCGGCGGAGGCGCCCGCGTTCATGCCGAGCAGCCCGGGCTCGGCCAGCGGGTTGCGGGTCAGTGCCTGGAGCACCGCGCCGGACAGGCCGAGCGCGGCACCGGCCAGCAGACCGAGGGCCGTGCGCGAGAGCCGCTCGTCGACGACCACGTCGCCGTACGTCCCCGTGTCGTGGAACAGTCCGTGCCAGACCTGGTCCAGCGCCAGCGGTTTCGCCCCGATCGCGATGCTCGCCAGAGCGACGAGCACCAGGAGCACGACCGAGAGCAGGAGCCCAAGGGCCCTCGCCGCCCGGCGGGTTGGGGGCGCGGGGGCGGTCTCCGCGCGCTGTTCCGGAGGACTGTCGACCAACACGAGGTTAGGTTAGCCTACCCTCGCATCCGATCTCGATCCCCGGTTCCCGCGACCTCCGCCCGCTTTCCGCTGGGGGACCGTCAGAGCCCCAGCCGGGCCAGCGCCTTCTCCCCGTCCAGCGCGCAGGAATCCTCCCCCGCCGCCGTCCAGGCCGCCGCGCACAGCGCCCGCAGCCCGTCCAGCGGCTCGCCGTCACCCGTCAGCTCCAGACGGTCCGCCCCGGCAGCCGCCGTCCACCCGCCGCAACGGAAACCGTCACCTTCCCGGGTGATATCCGGCTGCCCGGTGAGCAGCCCGCGCAGATCCGCGTCCACATACGTCGGCCGGTGCTGCGGCGGCGCGGCGAGCAACTGCGCCCCGTCGGTCACCCCGGTCAGCACCAGCAGGGAGTCCACCCCGCCGTTGAACGCGCCCTCGATGTCCGTGTCCAGCCGGTCCCCGACCACCAGCGGCCGCTCGGCACCGGTCCGGATGATCGTCTCCCGGTGCATCGGGGGCAGCGGCTTGCCCGCGACCTGCGGCTCCGCGCCCGTCGCGATCCGCACGACCTCGACGGCCGCCCCGTTGCCCGGCGCGATGCCCCGCCCGCTCGGAATCGTCAGGTCCGTGTTCGACGCGAACCACGGCACACCCCGCCGTACGGCGTACGACGCCTCCGCGAACCGCCCCCAGGGCAGATCCGGCCCGCCGTAGCCCTGCACGACCGCCGCCGGGTCGTCGTCCGCCGACTCCACCGGCGTAAGACCCCGCTCACGCAGCGCCACCCGCAACCCCTCACCACCGATCACCAGCACCCGCGCCCCGGCCGGCACCTGCTCGCTGATCAGCCGCGCGACGGCCTGCGCGGAGGTGATGACATCGTCCGCTCCCGTCGGTATGCCCAGCTCCGTCAGATGCCCGGCCACCGCGTCCGGCGTCCGCAGCGCGTTGTTGGTGACGTACGCGAGACGCATTCCACCCGACCGGGCCACCGCCAGCGAGTCGACCGCGTGCGCGATCGCGCTCCCGCCCGCGTACACCACCCCGTCCAGATCGAGCAGCGCCGTGTCGTACGCCTCGTTCAGGGGCTGCCCACTGCCCTCGGGCCTCGTCCTGACGCCCTGGCTCATGTCCACATCGCTCCTCGTTCACTCGCCTTTCCCCCGATCATCCCGCACGCCACTGACACACGTACGATGCCGGGATGAACACAGCAGGTCACTGGGAGGCGACACCGCGTCGAGGCCTGGAACTCACCCCGTTCCGAGGTCTTCGTTACGACCCCGACCGGGTCGGCAGCCTCGCCTCCGTCACCTCCCCGCCCTACGACGTCGTCGTACGCCCCGACGGCCTGCACCACCTCCAGTCGGCCGACCCCCACAACATCGTCCGGCTGATCCTGCCCCAGGCCGGCACCCCCAGCGCCCGCACCGAGCAGGCAGCCGACACGCTGCGCCGCTGGCTGGACGAGGGCATCCTCACGGCCGACCCCGAGCCGGGCCTCTACGTGTACGAGCAGCGGCACGGCGACGGCATGCTCCAACGCGGCATCATCGGCACCCTGCGGGTCACCGAGCCCGCCGAGGGCGTGGTGCTCCCGCACGAGGACGTCATGCCGCCCGTGGTCGCCGACCGCGCGGCCCTCATGCGGGCCACGCGCGCGAACCTGGAGCCGCTGCTGCTGACCTACCGGGGCGACGGCGCGGCGGCCGAGGTCGTCGAGCGTACGGCGGACCGTCCGCCCCTGCTCGCCACGACCACCGAGGACGGCTTCCGGCACCGCCTGTGGTCCATCACCGACCCCGACGAACTGGCCCGCGTCCAGACCGACCTCGCCGGCCGCCAGGCCCTCATCGCCGACGGCCACCACCGCTGGGCCACCTACCGCCGGCTGCGCCTGGAACACCCCTCCCCCAGCCCCTGGGACTACGGCCTGGTCCTCTTGGTCGACACCGCCCGCTACCCGCTGCGCGTCCGCGCGATCCACCGGCTGCTCCACGGCCTGCCGGTCGCGGACGCGCTGGCGGCCGTGGACGGCCTGTTCCGGGTACGGCACCTCGACAAACCCCTTCCCGAGGCACTGGAGACGCTGGCGGACGCGGCCTGCGCCGGCAACGCCTTCCTGCTCGCCGGCGACGGCGCCTTCCACCTGCTCGACCGCCCGGATCCCGACCTCCTGGCCCGCACGGTCCCCGCCGACCGCCCGGCCGCCTGGCGCGCCCTGGACGCCACGGTCCTGCACGCCACGCTGCTGGACCACGTCTGGCACATTCCCGAGGACTCCCCGGCCCACATCGCCTACATCCACGACACGGCCGCGACGGTCGAGAAGGCGGAGCGCGACGGCGGTACGGCCGTCCTGATGCACCCGGTCCGCGAGGAGGTCGTACGCGACCTGGCCCGGCAGGGCGTGACGATGCCCCGGAAGTCGACGTCGTTCGGCCCGAAACCGGCCTCGGGGCTGGTGCTGCGGGCACTGGAGATCTGAGCCGGCAGCGGACGTCGACGCACGGGCCGCCGGCACACGGAAGAGGGCAGACTCCGCCGGGAGCCTGCCCTCTTCCAGGTGACCGACGTCAGTCCTTGTCGCCGTCCTCCGGGGAGGCGTCGGTGGACCCGTCGGCCGCGTCCTCGCTGTCCGCGCCGTCCTCGTCGTCCTCGGACAGGGCGTCGACGAACTCCACGCCGTCCAGCTCGGCGAGCCGGTCGGAGGCGTCCGTGCTGCCGTCCCGGTCGGCCTCGACGGCCTTCGCGAACCACTCCCGCGCCTCGCGCTCCCGGCCGGCGGCCAGCAGGGCGTCCGCGTACGCGTAGCGCAGGCGAGCGGTCCACGGCTGCACCGAGTTGGAGGCCAGCTCGGGGCTCTGCAGGGTCACGATGGCCGCGTCCAGCTGGCCCATGTCACGCCGGGCACCCGCGGCGACGAGCCGCATCTCGACCTGACCGGCCTTGTCCAGCTTGTGCACCTCGGGGGCGCCGGCCATGTCCAGCGCCTTCTCCGGCCGGCCGAGCCCGCGCTCGCAGTCGGCCATCACCGGCCACAGGTCCACGGTGCCGGTCATCCGCCGTGCGGCCCGGAACTCGGCGAGCGCCTCGCCGTACTTCTGGTTCGCGTACGCGGCGAACCCCGCGGCCTCGCGCACGGCGGCCACGCGGGACGCCAGGCGCAGGGCCACCTTGGAGTAGCCGTAGGCACCCTCGGGGTCCTCGTCGATGAGCCGGGCGACCATCACCAGGTTCTTGGCGACGTCCTCCGCGAGCGTCTTGGGCAGGCTCTGCAGCTCCTGCCGGACGTCCTTGTCGATCTCGTCGCCGGTGACGTCCTCCGGGATCGGCAGCCGCTTGATCGGCTCCCGGTCCCGGTCCCGCTCATCACGGAACCGACCACCGCCACGGCGGTCGTCCCGACGGTCGTCCCGGCCGTCACGCCCCCGGAAGCCACCGGGGCGACCACCGCGGTCACCACGGTCGTCCCTGCGCGGCCCACGGCCCCCACGGTCGTCCCTGCCGTCACGGCCACGGAAGCCGCCGCGCTCACCACGGCTGTCGTCCCGCCGGAAGCCACCGCGGTCACCACGGTCGCGGTCGTCGCGGCGGTCGTCGCGGCGGAAGCCGCCACGGTCGTCGTCGCGACGGAAGCCGCCACGGTCGTCGTCGCGACGGAAGCCACCTCGGTTCTCGTCGCGCCGGTCGTCACGACGGAAACCGCCACGGTCGTCGCCACGGTTGCGGTCATCACGACGGAAACCGCCACGGTCGTCGTCCCGGCGGAAGGAGGGGCGGTCGCCTCGGTCACCGCGGTCGTCACGGCGGAAACCGCGGTCCCCACGGTCGTCACGGCGGTCATCGCGACGGTCGTCACGCCGATCGTCCCGACGGAAGGCCGGGCGCGAACCCCGGTCGCCCTCACGGCGGTAGCCGCCGCCACGGCTGTCATCCCTGCGGTCGTCCCGACGGTCATCGCGTCGGTCATCACGCCGGTCGTCCCGCCGGAAGCCACCGCGCTCACCGCGGTCGCGGTCGTCACGCCGGTCGTCACGGCGGCCGTAGCCACCGCCACGGTTGTCATCGCGCCGGCCGTAGCCGCCACGGTCGTCGTCCCGGCGGAAGGACGGGCGGTCGCCTCGGTCACCGCGGTCGTCACGGCGGAAGGACGGGCGGTCCCCACGGTCGTCACGGCGGTCGTCGCGACGGAACCCGCCACGCTCACCCCGGTCGCGGTCATCCCGCTGGAACCCTGGACGCGTGCCCCGCTCGCCCTCGCGGCGGAAACCGCCACCACGGCGGTCGTCACGACGGTCGTCCCGGCGGTCATCACGGCGATCGTCACGGCGGCCGTAGCCACCACGGTCGCCACCACGCCGGTCGCTGTCGCGGCGGTCGGTGTCGCGCCGGTCGTTGTCGCGACGGAAGCCGCCACGGTCACCCCGGTCACCACTGTCCCGTCGCCGCTGGTCGCGCTCCGGTCGGTCGTCGGGAGAGTTGGTGGACATGGTGACTCCTGTCTTCGGTACCACAAGCATTGTAAAAACAAAAGGACCCCCGGTCCCAGCTGAACGCTGGTGACCAGGGGTCCTCCAAAGATTGTTCGGCGGCGTCCTACTCTCCCACAGGGTCCCCCCTGCAGTACCATCGGCGCTGTGAGGCTTAGCTTCCGGGTTCGGAATGTAACCGGGCGTTTCCCTCACGCT
>NZ_JBIRJA010000006.1:0-454020 GCF_044329325.1 Streptomyces sp. NPDC017676
ACCACCCGCGTCTGGCACTCCGCCCCGGGGCCCCCCCCCCCCCCCCCCCCCCCCCCCCGGGGGGGCGGGGCCCGGCCCCCCGCCCCCCCCCGGGGGGGCCCCCCCCCCCCCCGGGGCCCCCGCGCCCCTGGAGTCTTTGATGAACATCCTCGGTTTCGGCGACAACGTCGTGGACCGTTTCGTGGACCGCGGCATCGACTACCCGGGCGGCAACTGCGTCAACGTCGCCGTGTACGCCCGCCGCCTCGGTCTCGACAGCGCCTATCTGGGGGTGTTCGGCGACGACGACCTCGCTTCCTTCCTCCGTACGGCCGTGGCGGCCCAGGGCGTCACGGTGGAGCGCAGTGTGGTGCGCCACGGTGAGTCCGGCGTCTCCACTCTCCATGTGCGGGACGGCGACCGGGTGTTCCTCGGCTACAACGGCGGTGGTGTCACCGTGCGAGAACCGCTCGTCCTGGACGACGCGCTGCTTGAGTACGCCTCATCGTTCTCGCTCGTGCACTCCAGCGTCTACTCGCGCACCGAGACCGAACTGCCCAAGCTCGCCGCGGCCGGCCCCCTGGTCAGCTTCGACCTCTCCGACGACGACGAGTTCCGCTCCCCCGCCTACCTCGACAAGGTCTGCCCCCACCTCGACCTGGCCCTGCTGTCCTGCTCGGACCTGGACGAAGCGGCCACGCGGCGGTTGCTGGAAGCCGTGGTGGCCCGGGGAGCGCGCATGGTCCTGGCCACCCGCGGGCTGGCGGGGGCCACCGTGTACGACGGCCGGACCCTGGCGACGGCTCCGGCACGCCCGGCGGACGCCCGGACCATGGCCGACACCATGGGCTGCGGTGACGCGTTCCTCGCCGGTTTCGCGGTGTCCCTGCTCCACGACGGCTGGTCCCGCCGCGATCCGCCGTCCCGCCCCTCTCTGGAGCGCGCCCTGCGGCAGGGCGCGCAGTCGGCCCATGACCAGTGCTTCGTCGAGGCCGCCTTCGGCCACGGCCGGCCTGCCGCGGCACCCGGGGCCGCCGCCCCGAAGGCACCGGTCCCGGTGCCGCCCGACCGGACCGGCACGAACGCCACGGAGTCCCAGCCGTGACCAGCCGTGCCGCGCGGCGGAGCCCATCACCTGTGCGCTGTCGCCAGGCTCAGGGTGGGTGGCGCTGCCGGGGCCGGAGACCGTATGCGCGTGTGCGCCGTCGCGTGGCACTGCTGCGGGACCTTCGTGCTCGGCGGGCGGGACGGGGTCTGTCTCGTCGTGCGGCCTTCGGTGCCGGACCGGTCGGTCCGCCGGGCGACGGCCGGTCGGCCCGGGTGAGCGTGACGGGAGTGCCGGCCGGGAACGGCGTCCGCGCACCGCTCAGAAGAGCCGGCGAATGACCTCGACCGCGCGCGCCAGGTGGGGTTCCTTGCGGTCGGCGCGGTGGGCCACGGCCAGTTCGATCGACGCCGCCGGGCGCACCAGGGGCCGGTAGACGACACCGTCGAGCGCCAGTGCGGTCACCGGCTCGGGCGCGACCGCGACTCCGAGGCCGCCGGCGACGAGGGTGATGAGCGTGGAGGTCTCCCCGACCTCGTGCCGGATCCGCGGCTCGATGCCGGCTTCCCGGAGGACACCGAGCACGACGTCGTGCATCACCGAGCGGCGGTCCGCCGAGTGCATGATCATGTCGAGGCCGGCGAGGTCGGCGGCGCGCACCCGGGTCTTGGCCGCGAGCGGATGCTCGGCCGGGAGTGCCACCACGAGGCGGTCCCGGCGCAGGGTGTGGACGGCGAGGGACGGGTCGGCCGCGGGCGGGCGCAGCAGGGCCACGTCGATGGCGCCGCCGCGCAGCGCCTCCACCTGATCGGGGGCGAGCATCTCCCCGCGGAAGGAGAAGTCGATGCCCGGCAGTTCGGTGGCGAGGTGACGCGAGAGTGTCGGCAGCAGGCTGTACGTCGCCGAGCCGACGCAGCCCAGGGTGAGGTGACCGACCGAACCGGCGGCGACCCGGCGGGCGTGGTCGGCGGCCTGGTCGACCTCGGTGAGGATCGCTCGAACCCGGTCGAGGTAGGCGCGGCCGGCCTCGGTGAGGTCTACCCGGCGTGTGGTGCGGTGGAACAGGGCGACACCGAGCTCGCCCTCCAGCTGCCGGATCGCCTGGGAGAGCGGCGGCTGTGCCATGTGGAGCCGTTCGGCCGCACGCCCGAAATGGCGTTCTTCCGCGACGGCGAGGAAGTAGCGGAGCTGGCGCAGATCCATATCCCCAGGGTATCAATCGAAAGCGATATCGATACTTCACGATATCGGCGGTGCGGTCTAGCCTTCGAGCCATGAAGAGCGCATTCCTCTACGCGGCCACGCGGACACCGTTCGGCAAGTTCAACGGCGCGCTGGCCGGCATCCGGCCCGACGACCTGGCTGCCACGGCGATCGGCGGCGTGCTCGGACAGGTGCCGGCGCTGGATCCCGCCGCGATCGACGAGGTCGTGTGGGGCAACGCCAACGGCGCGGGCGAGGAGAACCGCAACGTCGGCCGGATGGCCGCGCTGCTGGCCGGTCTGCCGACCAGCGTGCCCGGCACCACGGTCAACCGGCTGTGCGGGTCGAGCCTGGACGCGGCGATGACCGGCTCCCGCACGATCGAGACGGGCGACGCCGAGGTCGTTCTCGTGGGCGGTGTCGAGTCGATGACGCGGGCACCGTGGGTGCTGCCCAAGCCGTCGCGGGCCTTCCCGGCGGGCGACGTCACCGCGGTGTCCACGACTCTGGGCTGGCGGCTGGTCAACCCGCGGATGCCGAAGGAGTGGACCATCCCGCTGGGAGAGTGCAACGAGCAGCTCCAGGAGCGCTTCGGCATCTCCCGCGAGCGCCAGGACGAGTTCGCCGTCCGCTCCCACCGCCTCGCGCACCGGGCGTGGGAGGACGGCTTCTACGACGCGCTGGTCACCCCGGTCGGCGACCTGGTCCGCGACGAGGGCATCCGCCCGGACTCGGACACCGAGAAGCTCGCCGCGCTGAAGCCGTCGTTCCGGCCGGACGGCACCATCACCGCGGGCAACGCCTCCCCGCTCTCCGACGGCGGCTCCGCGGTGCTCCTCGGCAGCGAGGCGGCGGCGGCTACCATCGGCCGCGATCCGCTCGGCCGGATCCTCGGCAGGGGCGCGATGGCGCTGGACCCGCGGGAATTCGGCTACGCCCCGGTCGAGGCCGCCAACCGGGCACTCGCTCGCGCCGGGATCACCTGGGACCAGGTCGGTGCGGTCGAACTCAACGAGGCGTTCGCGGTCCAGTCACTGGCCTGCGTCGACGCCTGGCTCAAGGACGGCCTGCGCGACCCCGGGATCGTCAACCAGCGCGGTGGGGCCATCGCGATCGGGCACCCGCTGGGCGCCTCCGGCGGCCGGATCCTCGGGACCCTGGCCGCGGTCCTGAAGGAACGCCGCGAGCGGTACGGCGTGGCCGCGATCTGCATCGGCGTCGGCCAGGGGCTGGCCGTCGTCCTGGAGAACCTGGAGGTGTCGAAGTGAGCCGCGCCGCCGTGCTGGAGTCGACCGACGAGGCCGTGGCCGGGATCGAGGACGGTTCCACCGTCCTGGTCGGCGGCTTCGGCCTGGCCGGGATGCCGTTCGACCTCATCGACGCCCTCATCCGGCAGGGCGCGAAGGACCTCACGATCGTCTCCAACAACGCCGGGAACGGCGATGTCGGACTGGCGGCGCTGCTCGCGGCCGGCCGGGTCCGCAAGGTGGTGTGCTCGTTCCCACGGCAGGTCGACTCCTATGTCTTCGACGCGCTCTACCGCGAGGGGAAGATCGAGCTGGAGGTGGTTCCCCAGGGCAACCTCGCCGAGCGGATGCGGGCCGCGGGCGCCGGCATCGGCGCGTTCTACTGTCCGACCGCGGTCGGCACCCCGCTCGCCGAGGGCAAGGAGGTGCGCACCATCGACGGACGCGACTACCTGCTGGAGTATCCGATCAAGGGCGACTACGCCCTCATCTCCGCGCACCGGTCCGACCCGATGGGCAATCTCGTCTACCGCAAGACGGCCCGCAACTTCGGCCCGGTCATGGCGACCGCCGCCACCGCCACGGTCGTCCAGGTCGACGAGGTCGTCCCGCTCGGCGCGCTCGACCCGGAGGCGGTCGTCACGCCGTCCATATACGTCGACCGCGTCGTCCCGGTCGAGACCCGCCACTACACCGTCCAGGGGGCACGATGACCACCGACACCACCGCCGCGGCACGCTCGGCGTCCCCGGGCGGGGCGCCGATCGCCGCCGACCGTCCGCTCAGCATGGACGAGGTGGCCGCCGTGATCGCGCGGGACATCCCGGCCGGCGCGTTCGTCAACCTCGGCATCGGCCGGCCCACGAGGATCGCCGACCATCTGCCCGAGGAGCTCGGCGTCGTCCTGCACACCGAGAACGGCATGCTCGGCATGGGCCCGAAGGCGGAGGGCGCCCAGATCGACCCCGACCTCACCAACGCCGGCAAGGTCCCGGTCACCGAGCTTCCGGGAGCGGCGTACTTCCACCACGCCGACTCCTTCGCCATGATGCGCGGCGGCCACCTCGACGTCTGCGTACTGGGCGCCTACCAGGTCTCCGAACACGGTGACCTGGCCAACTGGCACACCGGCGAGCCCGGCGACATTCCCGCCGTCGGCGGCGCGATGGACCTCGCCATCGGCGCCAAGGACGTCTACGTGATGATGACGCTCTTCACGAAGTCCGGCGCGCCCAAACTGGTCCGGCGGTGCACCTATCCGCTCACCGGCACCGGTTGCGTCAGCCGCGTCTACACCGAGGTCGCCACCTTCGACCTGGGGCCCCAGGGCGTCCGCGTGCGGGAGACCTACGGCATCACCGTCGACGAGCTGCGCTCACGGCTCGACGTCGAACTGCGCTGACCTCCTCGACCGGTCAGCCGCTCGTCCAGCCGTGCTCCCCGTGCACGGCATCGGTCGCGTCCTCGCCGAGCCATTCCAGCGTGAACCGCCGGTCCCGCAGCCGGAAGCATCGCGAGGCCCAGTCCCGGAGCTCCTCATCGAGTTCGTCGGCACCGACGATCCCGTCCTCGAACTCGGGCACCCGCTGTGCCGCACCCACCCGGAACACGGCCCACCGAGGAAGCTCCCGCGGGTTCACCCACCGCCTGCGCCGGACCGGGTCTTCCCGCCACCACCACGTGGTGACCGTGGTCATGAGTACGCCGACCTGTTCGTCACCGTCCATGAGGCGGGCAGCGGCACGGCGGTACGGGTCGAGCCGGACATCCGCGGGCGGCTCCGCCCGCTCACATCTGAACACGCCCGCGTTCTCCCAGGCGACGGGGGATGACGGACGGTCGCCGCGAGCCGGCGGTCACCAGATGGGGACGAGTCCACCGTCGGTGATCAGGTCGCAGCGCCGTCCGCCGGGAGCCTCAGGAACGGATGGCGGTGTCGCTGTCCGGGTGGAGAGCGAAGATCTGGTCGAGGCCGACGATCCGCAGGACCCGCAGGGTGTTGGCGGGTACGGCCGCCAGCGCGATGTCGGCCCCGGCGGCCTGGGCGTGGCTGCGCGCGGCGATCAGGGCGGTGATGCCGCTGGAGTCGCAGAACCGCATGCCGCCCAGATCCAGGACCAGGCGCTGGCCGGGCTGGAGGGTGGCAGCGGCGACCCGTTCACGCAGCTCGCTCGCGTTGGTGTAGTCGAGCTCGCCGAAGATCTCCAGAACAGGACCGGTCGGGGCGTCTCGGGTGGTGATCTTCAGCGGGCTCATGTTCTGTTTCTCGCGGGGTGGTCGGGGGCCGGTGCGCCGAGGGCGAGCAGGGCGGTGTCGTCGTCGAGGCCGTCGCCGAAGCTGTCCAGCAGGCCGGTCAGGGCCTCGATCACGGCGTGGGGTGGCTTGCCGCCGTGGCCGGCGGTGAAGGCGAGCAGTGCCTCGTCGCCGTACAGGCTGGTGCGGTCCGCGCCGGTACGGGCTTCGGTGAGGCCGTCGGTGTAGAGCAGCAGGGTGTCGCCCGGGGCGAGGACCGTCGTGGCGGTCGTGAAACGCGCCGTGGGCAGTACGCCGACGAGCAGGCCGCCGGGGGTCGGCAGGAAGTCTGCCGTGCCGTCGGCCCGCAGCGTTATGACCGGTGGGTGGCCGCCCGAGGCGAGGTGGACGGTGAGCCGCCCGGTCGCCGGGTCGGGGTCGAGGGTGCCGAAGACGGCGGTGCAGTAGCGCGGGTCGCCGCTGCCGGAGTAGCGCTCGTGGAGCACCTTGTTGAGGGTGGTCAGGGCGGAGACGGGGTCGGAGTCGTGGAGGGCGGCGGCGCGCAGGGTGTAGCGGGTGAGCGAGGTGAGCGCGGCGGCCTGGGGTCCCTTGCCGCACACGTCACCGAGGAAGAAGGCGAAGCGTTTGCCGTCGAGGGGGAAGACGTCGTAGAAGTCGCCTCCGAGCCGGTCGGGAGAGGCCGTGTGGTAGTGGGTGGCCGTCTCCACCCCGGGTATGCAGGGCAGGGTGTCGGGCAGCAGTGACTGCTGGAGTACGGCGAGGGCGTCCTGCAGCCGGGCGCGATCGGCCTCCGCCTGTCTGCGTGCCGCTTCGGCCGCCTTCCGGCCGCGCAGCAGTTCCTCCTCGTAGGCCCGGCGGTCCCTGGCGTCGAAGACGGTGGTGCGGATCAGCAGCGGCTCGCCGTTGCCGCCGCGTTTGACCACCGAGGAGACCAGCACCGGTATCCGGTCACCGTCGGTCCGCTTGATCTCCAGGGCGATCCCGCTGATCTCGCCCTGCATCCGCAGCAGCGGCGCGAAATGCGTCTCGTGGTACAGCTTGCCGCCCACGCTCAGCAGGTCGGCGAAGCGCATCCGCCCCACCACCGCCTCCCGCTCCAGACCCAGCCAGCCCAGCAGGGTGGCGTTGATCTTGGCGATGGTGCCGTCCATCAGCGTGGACAGGTATCCGCACGGCGCCTTCTCGTACAACTCCTCGGCGCTGTCCTCCAGCAGTGCGGCGAACGCCGCGTCCGCCGCCTTCTCGTCGTCGGGGTCGTACGGGCCGTGCGCGTCGTGGGGGTCGGGCTGATGCCCGGCGCGGCACATCACCGTAGGCCGGCCAGGAAGCTCCGGATCGCCTCGTTGGTGGCTTCGGGCGCCGACAGGTGCGGGCAGTGCCCGGTCGCCTCCAGGGTCACCAGCGTCGATCCGGGGATCGCCCGGTGGACGAAGGCACCTACCTCCCGGGGGGCGATGACGTCCTCGCTGCATTCGAGCACCAGGGTCGGCACCTTCACGCTCTTGAGGTCGTCCCTCGAATCCGACAGGAACGTGGTGCGGGCGAAGACGCGCGCCATGTCCGGGTCGGTGGCGCAGAAGCTGTTCTTGAGTTCTTCGCCGAGTTCGGGGCGTTCCGGGTTCCCCATGATCACCGGCGCCATCACCGTCGACCAGCCCAGGTAGTTCGACTCCAGTGACGCCAGCAGTTCGTCGATGTCCTGCGCGCTGAACCCGCCGCGGTAGCCGTCGTCGTCGATGTACCGCGGAGACGGAGCGACCATCACCAGCGCCCCGATGCGCTCCGGAGCCGCGTCCGCGGCCAGCACCCCGATCATGGCGCTGACGGAATGCCCCACGAACACCGCGTCTCGCAGGTCGAGCGCCTCACACACCTCCACCACGTCCCGGGCGTAGCCGTGCAGAGAGCCGTAACGGTTCTCCGAGAACGCGGCCAGGTCAGAGCGGCCCGAGCCGACGTAGTCGAAGAGCACCACCCGGTAGTCCTCGACCAGGGCAGGCAGCGTCAGTCGCCACATGTTCTGATCACAGCCGAACCCGTGGGCCAACACCACGGTGAACCCCTGCGGGTTGCCGGTGACGGCGACGTTGTTCCTGCGGGCGATATCCATACCCGCCAGTCTCCCAGGCACGGACCACCGCTCTCCCACTGCCCCCAAGGCCCAACCATTACCTGTTCGAGCAAGTAATGCCAGGGCTCCGCCTTCGAGGCGACTGCGGTGGCGGACTAAGACGCTCCGTGCGCCTATGGGCCGACATTTGCCCGCCTGCCTCGCCGCTGGTGACGCAGCTCACATCTACCCAAGGAACGCTGATGGCTACTTTCCTGTTCGGACAAGTAATGGCTCCGCACAGACCAGCGTGGCCGTACGAAGACGCCCTTCCCCTACAGAGGAGATGACGATGTCGAAGGCATTCGAGCCCTACGAGCTGGGTGGCAAGCGCCTGACCAACCGCCTGGTGATGGCGCCGATGACCCGGAGCCGCGCCTACGGCCCCGGCCAGAGCCCCGTGCCGTTGACGGCCGACTACTACGCGCAGCGCGCCTCCGCCGGGCTGATCGTCACCGAGGGCGTCCAGCCCTCCCGGGTCGGCCAGGGCTACCCCGACACCCCCGGCATCCACACCGCAGGGCAGGTCGCTGCCTGGCGCCAGGTGACCGACGCGGTGCACGCCCAGGGTGGCGTGATCTACCTCCCGATCATGCACACCGGACGGGTCGGCCACCCGGCACTCACGGGCCTGCGGCCCGTCGGCCCCTCCGCCGTCGCGGCCGCCGGGCAGGTGTACACCCACGAAGGCCCCCAGGACTTCGTCACCCCGCGCGAACTGACCGATACCGAGATCCGCGCCACCATCGCGGACTACGCCGCCGCCGCCCGCAACGCCGTCGAAGCCCGCTTCGACGGCGTCGAGTTGCACGGCGCCAACGGGTACTTGATCCACCAGTTCCTCGCCCCGAACAGCAACCAGCGCACCGACGCCTGGGGCGGCAGCCCCGAGAAGCGCATCCGCTTCGCCGTGGAGACCACCAAGGCCGTCGCAGAGGCCATCGGCGCGGACAGGGTCGGCTTCCGCCTCTCCCCGGGCAACCCCTACAACGACATCGACGAGTCCGACACCGCCGTCACCGAGGCCACCTACACGGCCCTGGTCGAGGCCCTCGCCCCGCTGAACCTCGCCTACCTGCACCAGCTGGAGGCCCCCGGCGTACGCGAACTGACGCTCCGGCTGCGCAAGGCATGGCCCACGACCTTCATCCTCAACCCCTTCACCGGCCGGGAGCCCACCGGACCGGCCGAGCTGGAACTCGTCGAGAACGGCACCACCGACCTGCTCGCCTACGGCGCCCTCTTCCTCGCCAACCCCGACCTGCCCGCCCGCCTGGCCCAGGGCGGCCCGTTCAACACCCCCGACCCCACCACCTTCTACGGCGGCGGCGAGAAGGGCTTCACCGACTACCCCACGCTGGAGGAAGCCCGCGGCTGACCGCTCGGCCACGGATTCGAGCCCGTCGGGCGTGCCGCGCCTGAGCAGCACATACCCTGCTGCACAGAAACGCGGACCCGAGAGCCTGTACGCGGCAACCGGCGCCGGCACCGGCTGCCGCGGTCGGCACGGGCAAGGACGGCCGCACGGGAGAAGGCAGAAGGCAGCACCATGGACTCCGAGGCAATGGACCAGGTCACCGAGACCGGGGAACTCCCCGAGGCCGCACACCGCGGACCCATCAGCCATGCGATCTTCCGGGTGGCCCGCCTGCACCGCATGCTCGCCGGCCAACTGCTGCGCGAGGTCGGCCTGCACCCGGCCCAGGAGCTGGTCATGATGCAGCTGTGGGACCGCGGCCGGATGCGCCAGACCGACCTGGCCCGGCACGTCGGTGCCGACGCCGCCACCATGACCCGCACCATCCAGCGTCTGGAGAAGGCCGGCTTCGTGCGCCGCGTGCGCTCCACCAGCGACCGGCGCTCCGTCCTTGTCGAACCGACCGCCGCCAGTCAGGCCCTGCGCCAACAGGTCGAAGACCTCTGGGCCCGCCTTGAGGACTACGCCACCGGCGACCTCACCGACACCGAACGCGGCGAGGCCCTCGCCGTCCTCGAAGCCCTCGAAGCCAACCTCGCCGCCCGCGTCAGCGACACCGAACCCCCCTCGCGCCCCGGCGCGCCCGACGCCTGACCACGGGATCGCCGGTGGCGGCGAACAGACGGAAGTCCGGTCACCGAGGAGTCCGAGCGGGGCGGATGCGGACATCAAGTCGTCCTGTGTGTAGGCGCAAGGCTCCCTGGGAATGACGGCGCGTCGCTCAGCGGTGGCGGCGTCAGCGGCGGGAACACGCACCTGGCTCTGCGCCTCCCAGGCATCCGCCGCCGCGCCCCGCTCCCGCGTACCGACGTGCCCGGGAGAACCGCCTGTCTGGAGCGGACGCACACACGGCAGCTCGGCTAGCTTCCGTAGCGGCGTTGGCGGTTCCCGTACTCGGTGATGGCCTGCCACAGGTCGCGGCGATCGGCGTCCGGCCAGTAGCCGGACGTGAAGTACAGCTCGGCGTACGTGGACTGCCAGGGCAGGAAGTTGGAGGTGCGCTGCTCGCCTCCGGTGCGCCACAGCAGGTCGACGTCGGGCAGGTCGGTGAGAGCCAGGTGACGTGCGAAGTCGTCCTCGCCGACGAGGTCGGGGTCGAGGTCGCCGGCCCGCGCCGCGCGGGCGAGGGAGGCGGCCGCGCGGGTGATCTCGTCCCGGCCGCCGTAGTTGAAGCAGAGGGTGCAGGTCAGGCCGGTGCGGGTGCGGGTGGCGGCCTCCTTCTGCCGCAGGGACTCGACGAGGTCCGTCGGCAGCTTCTCGGGGTTGCCGGACCAGCGCAGGCGTACGTCCAGGTGGCGGAAGGGGTCGTCGTCCAGTTCCTCGCGCAGGGTGCTCATGATGCGCTCGACCTCCTCCGTGTCACGCCTCCAGTTCTCGGTGGAGAACGCGTACACGGTGAGGTGGCGGAGGCCGATCTCCAGAGCGCCGTAGACCATCTCGCGCAGGGCGGCGGCGCCGGCGCGATGACCCTCGGACCGGGGCAGGGCGCGTTGCTCGGACCAGCGGCCGTTGCCGTCCATGACGATGGCCACGTGGGCCGGCATCGCCTCGGCTTCGATCCGGGGAGGCCGGCAGCCACTGGGGTGTCTCGGCGGCTGCTGGAACGCGGTCGTGCCAGGAATCGGACGGGCTGCCGGGCAGGGTTCGGTCGCTGCGCGCCTCTGCCGGGTGTCCGGAGGCGTCAGTGGTGTCAGGCTCCATACCAGAGCCGTCCGGAGGCGAGCGGGAAGGAAGATGCGCGCACGTGTCAGGTGTGAGGGGCGCGGCTGGGAGCGGAGCAGGGCGGGGCCGGCCGCCTCGACCGCGTCGAGCAGGGCGAGCAGGAGACTGATCAGCGCGTTGCCCGCGGTGGCGGTGCCCGGGTGCATGCCGTGGGTCAGGTGGGGCTGGTTCACCCAGCGGCGGGTGATGGAGGTCAGCTCGGTGACCAGGTCCGCGGCTGCTGGGCTCCATCGGCCGTGCAGCAGGTCGTCCTCGGCTCCGGGGAACTGGTTCAGGATCTCGTCCGGCAGAAGGAGCTTGTCCTCGCCCTGGTCGGTGTGCAGGTCGGTGAGGGTGTCGACGAGCCGGATGCCGTCGTTGAGCTGCTGGTAGCTCTCCAGCCGGTCCAGGCGGAAGACCACCGGCACACCCGCCTGCCCGAGCAGAAGGCGAACCGTGTCGAACATGGGGACAATGTGGCCGCGGCTCCAGGCCCGCCACTGGGCCCAGTCATCGAAACGCCGGTGGTCGATGTCGTTGCGCGACACGGATACAGCGTTGCGGAAGTCGGAGAGATCGACATGCCAGCGTTCGGCCGTGTCCACCAGAGCACGGCGAATCGGGTCGGTGCTGGTCCCGGCGGCCATGTCGGTCTCCAGCGCGGCCATCCACGCGTCGGCACGGGTGGCCCGTTCGGCTGGTGTCGCATCCCGGTCGTCGATCAGATCGTCGACGACTGTCAGTCCCGCCCAGACGGCCCAGCATGCCGGGTGCAGCACGGGGGGCAGCAGGCGCAGAACGGCGTACGCTCCGGGGTCCTGACTGCGTGTGATGCGACGGCACAGACGATAAGCGGCCCGCAGGTCGGTCTCGACGCGGCCGCCTGGGAGGGGTACGGTCCGCTCGGCGACCGGGCTGTCCTGCGGTGCGCCGGCCGGCGGCCGACGCCCACGGAGGAACCGACGGAAGCGTGCACGATCCTGGGCGATGTCCATGAGGGCTCCACGAGGCAGCGGAAGGGCCTGAAGGTTGCTGGGCGCGGGTGCTGCGGGAGGTTCAGCCCGCCGCCGTCGGGTCCGCGTTCACCGCCTGGTCCCGAGCGGTTCCGCGGGGCCCCGGCACGAAGGGGCGGGCTGCCGGGGGAAGGGCGTTGCGCGTCCGGCGGTGGAAGGCGAGGAGACCGGCCAGCGCGGCGGCCGCGAACCAGACCAGCTGGATGGCCACGTGCCCCGGCACGTCGGCGGTCGAGAAGCCCGCGGCGGTACTGGCCTGCATCGCGCCGTAGGAGGGCAGGAAGCGCGTGACGGGGCTGTCGCTCCCGGAGCTGGAAACGGGGTTCTGCAGGCCGAGGTCGATGATGCTCGTCATCAGGATGGCGAACATGCCCTCGACCTCCCTGCGCATCACGGCACCGAAACCGACGCCGAGGACGCCGTAGGTCATGGCGGCGCTGAACAGTGCCACGGCGAGCAGGACCGGCTGGCGCGGTGTCCAGATCAGACAGGTGACGGCGGTGGCGTAGGCGGACACAGCGGCGGAGGCCAGGGCGAGCGCCGCGACCTTCGCCAGGACGAGATGGCTCCGGGGATAGCCGGCCATGGCCAGGCGGCGGTCGAAGTCGTGGCCGGCGAACGTGGCCGCGAACATCATGAACCCGGTGATCAGGGTGACGGCGTTGAGCGCACCGCTGATTTCGGTGATCTCGTTCCCACGCGGAGCCAGCACCTGCCCGGTGGCCCGGAGTCTCATCCGGGCCGGGGAATCGGGCATGACCAGGTACGCCAGCATCGTCCACAGCGGGATGAACACGGCGACCAGCACCATCGCGAACCGATTGCGTACGTGTTCGGTCAGCGCGTACCGGGTCGCGGTGGCGAACAGTCCCAGGTGCCGTTTCACGCGGCACCCGCCGCCGGCCGGAGCGTCCCGTGGTTCAGCTGCCACAGTTCGTCCAGCCGTTCGGCGTCATAGGCGAGGTGCGAGACGACCAGGACCGAGCGGCCGGCGTCCCGCAGCCGGGCCGCCAGGTCCCAGAAGCGCTGGTAGGTGTCCCAGTCGAAGCCCTGGTAGGGCTCGTCCAGCAGCAGCACCTGCGGGTCGTGCATCAGGGCCAGGGTCAGGTTCAGCTTCTGCCGCGTCCCGCCACTGAGTACCGCGGCGCGTACGTCGGCGTACTCGGCGAAGCCCAGGATCTCCATCGCCTCCTCGGCGTGGCGCAGGTCGGCCAGGCCGAACGCGGTCCTGAAGAAGTGCAGGTGCTGCCGGACGGTGAAGGCACCGTTGAGGACCGGGTGTTGCGGGCAGTACCCGAAGCGGCCGGTGTGGCGGACGGTGCCGCGGGAAGGGCGCAACTCGCCCGAGAGGATCTTCAGCAGTGTGGACTTGCCCGCCCCGTTCTCCCCGACGATCCCGACCAGCGCACCGGCGCGCAGGTCGAAGTCGACCCCGCGCAGTACCGTTCGCCGGCGGTACGAGTGATGCACGTTCCTGACCTTCACGCCCCTCCAGGCAAGTCGGTTGTGTGATCCCGCGCCGCACCGGCCAGGTGGCACCGCCAGTGCGGTAACAAGCCGATGCAGTAAGCGAGTTGACGCCTCTTCAGTTGGGCGACACACAGACCGTACAGTCCACGAAATGATGGTTGAGGTGCCGGTACGTTAATCCCCTCGATCGGGTGACAGCCGAGTCCGGCCTTCGGTACGGCGGCCACATCAGGGCCTCACCCGGTGGGCGGACACGTACACGCACCGGTCGGTGTCACCGGCCGTGAGAGCCACCCCGGCCCACGGCTCAGGGGGGTGAGCCGCCGGCGGCCGGTGCGCGGACCGTCCAGGAGACGGACGATCACTGAGCGACCGTGAGCACGATCTTGCCCTGGATGTGCCCTCGGGCGGCGCGTTCGTGCGCTGCTCGGGCATCCGCCAGAGCGAAGGTGCTGTCGATCGCGACGCGGACCGTGCCCGCGTCGAGCAGGCGCCCCAGTTCGGCAAGCTGCGCGCCGTTCGAGCGGACCTGTGCGCTGGAGACCGTGACACCCAGTTTCGCGGTCTCCTCCTCGTCGAAGTCCCCGGGGAGCACGGGGAACTGGGCGCCGCCGCGCTTGAGTGTGCGCAGGAAACGCCTGCTGTCGGGGCCGCCGACGGTGTCGAGAACGAGGTCGACGTCGTGCACCAGTTCCTCGGGACGACTCCTGGTGTAGTCGATGAACCGGTCGGCGCCGAGTTCTCCCAGGAACGACTCATGTGCGCCCGACGCCACCGCGATGACCCGTGCGCCCTTCCACTTCGCCAGCTGCAGCGCGAAGTGCCCCACACCGCCCGCGGCGCCGTTGACGAGCACCGTCGTGCCGGCGTCGAGTGCCATCGGGCGGTGCTGTGCGTCCTGGAAGGGCGAGGGGCGATCGTGTCCCAGGTCGATCAGGAACTGCCACGCCGTCAGCCCGGCCATGGGCGCCCCGGCGGCGTGCACGTGGTCGACGCCGGCCGGCTTGCGCGCGAGGTCCGATGCGGGCGCGGCCACGTACTCGGCGTAGGCGCTGCCGCGGAAGCTGGGAAAGCGCAGGAGACCGAAGACTTCGTCACCTACGGCGAAGCGGTCCACGTCCGCGGCGACGGCCTCGACGACACCCGACACATCCGTCCCCGGAATCACCGGCAGACTGACCCTCGACTCCGCCTCCCCGGGGATTTCGGTCAGCCCGCCCCGCAGGTACCAGTCGGGGGGATTGACGCCGGCCGCGTGGACGCGGACCAGTACCTCGCCCGGCCCCGGTTCGGGGATCGGCACCTCGTCGTAGCGCAGGACCTCAGGGCCGCCGTGCTCGTGGAGCCGGACGGCCCTCATCGTGTGTGTAGGCATCGTTTTCTCCTGCCCGCGCTGCGGGGATACGCTATTCGGATCAGCGGTCCATATAACCGGACCACTGATCCGAATATATGGACCACTGATCCGGATAGTCAAGAGGGAAGATGCGGGCCGACGCCAGGAAGAACCGCGACCACCTGCTCGCAACAGCGGGCACCGCCATCGCCGAACATGGCGTCGACGTGTCACTGCGCGACATCGCCCGCCGGGCCGATGTCGGGCTCGCGACGCTGCTGCGGCACTTCCCGACGCGCGAGGCGCTGCTCGATGCCCTGCTGCGCGCGAGCTTCGAGGAACTGACGGCGAAGGCGGGCGAGCTTGAGGTATCGAACTCGCCCGAAGACGCTCTGGTCGCGTGGCTGCGCGACTGCGTCGCATGGACGACCGAGTACCGCGGTGTGACCGTGCTGATGGCAGCCGCCATCGAGGACACCGAATCCGCACTCCACACGTCATGCGTCACTCTGCGCGCGGCCGGAGCGCGGCTCCTCGCCCGCGCCCAGGCCGCGGGCGCGGCGCGCACCGACATCGATGGCGCCGATCTGTTCGCACTGGTGGCGGCGCTCGCGTGGCTCGGCGACCAACCCTCGCTCGCACGCCAGGCGGACCACCTCTTCGAGGTCGTCGCGAACGCGATCGTGACGAGACCAGCGAGGACCGGCGCCGAGTGAACGGCACCACCAGGTTGCCGGTCAGGCCGCTCAGCGGGCGAAGACGGTACTGACCAGAGCCACGTGGACGGCCGTGCCTCCGAGAATGCTCAGCAGCGCGTTGCGGCGCCACAGGTGCAGGCCGACGGTGACGGCCAGGGCGGCCGGCGGGGCCGAGGAGCGGGTGTCGGTGAGGGGGAGGTCGCGCAGGCAGTAGACCACCAGGATCAGCATGACGCCGGCGGGCATGCGGGTGCTGAGGTACCGCACGGTCGCGCTGTTGCGCAGGGCCATGAGCGCGGCGAAGGGCAGGGCGCGCAGCGCCCAGGTGACGGCGGCGGCGGCGAGGACAGCGGCGACGACGTAGGGCGTGTCAGGCATGACTCGGTTTCCTGCGGGTCGTGAGGCGGCGGGTCAGGAGGCCGGCGGTGAAGAGGGCGAAGGCGGCCAGGAGCATCCGGTCCGGGACGAGGAGCCGCGCGGCCGGCGCGCTGAGCAGCGCCAGTGCCGGCGTGGGCAGGTCGCCGCGGGGGCGGGCTCAGGGGCTGATCCTGCCGGGGGCGGCTTGAGGGCCGGTCCCGCCGGGGGCGGATTGCGGCTGGTCCCGCGGGAGGCCGGCTCAAGGGCTCGTCCTGCCGAGGGCGGCCTCAAGGACTGGTCCAGCCGGGGGCGGGCGGCTGACGTGCTGGACCGTCCCCCTGCTGCCGCACGCCGGCGGGGTGGGCCGTGGCGGTCAGGTCATCCCGCTGCCACGGGCCGCGAGGGGCGAAGAGAGAGCTTCCCGTCAGGCGGCGGGGCGGATGGTGATCTCGTCCGCCGTGCGGAGCCGTTCGGCCCCGTCGTACGTCATGTGGCCGATGATGACGAGGCCCGCGGCGTAGGGGGCGTCGTGGTAGTAGGTGGCGAGGGTGCCCCAGGGCGCGTAGTAGGCGATGTCGCCGACGCGGGGGTCGGCGCCCTCCGACGCGCCGGCCGTGGACAGTCGGCTGGGCAGGTCGCCGGTCTTCTCGGCCTGGTTGAAGTCGGTCAGGCGGAGCGTGAGGGGGAGGTGGCTGGCGAAGTCGCGGGCGGTCGCGCTGTCGTTCAGGGTGGCGTCCACAGTGGTGCCGTCGAGGGTGAGCCGGATGGACGACGCGCCCGTACGGCCGGGGGCGGTGGTCGGTGCGGAACTCGCCGTCGTGACCTCCGGCTCGGGAGCGGAGGCCGACGAGTCGTGCGTGCAGGCGCTGACGGTGGTGGCGGCGAGCAGCGCGGCGGCGGTGGTGGTGGAGGCGAGGGTGACCGCACGAGGGCGGCGGGTGGTACGGGGGTCCGGTGTCACAGGGTGTCCTGGGTCAGTCGGGGAGGGGTTCGGCGTAGTGGCGGAAGGCGCCACGCTCGTGGTGGATGCCGGACAGCCGCCGGCGGTTCCGAAGCGGCGGGCGGTGGGCAGGTAGGCGCGCACGGGGGCGGGGCCGCCGCGTAGTCCGACGTGGCGAAGGAACCGACCGCGGACTGGCCCGGCCTGACCGAGGTGACCTCATCGCCCGCCTCCTCCTCGATGCCCACGCACTCGTGTCCCATGGGGTGCGGATCGCCGATGGGTTCCAGACCGCGGTACGGCCACAGGTCCGAGCCGCACACGCAGGTGGCGACCGTACGGATGATCGCGTCGGTCGGGTGGACGGTCTCCGGGTCGTCGCGCTCCTCGAAGCGGACGCCGCCGGGGCGTGGATCACTGCGCCGCGCATGGTGGGGCTCCCTTCGGTGCCGGGGAGGTCTTGCAGCCGAGACTCACACGCGGCGCTGAGGTGCGAGAAGAGGAGGGACACATCCGTGGAGAGCGACATCCTGGGAAGGATTTCTCCCCCCTTTGCCAGGTGGAACCAGTGCCATTCTGGGAAGCATGACGAGCAACGTGCCCCTCGACGAGCTGGGGCAATTCCTCAAGAAGCGCCGTTCGGAGCTCAGTCCCCGCACGGTCGGGCTGCCGGAGACCGGCCGGCCCCGGCGGGTCGCCGGACTGCGCCGGGAAGAGGTCGCCCAGCTCGCCAGCATCAGCACCGACTACTACACCCGCCTCGAACAGGGGCGCATCCAGGCGTCCGCCCCCGTGCTGGACACCCTCGCCCGGGTGCTCCACCTGGACGACGACGAGCGGGCCTACCTCTTCCAGCTGGCGGGCAAGACCACCACCCGCTCCCGGGGCCGGGGACGGCAGAAGGTCCAGCCGCAGTTGCAGCGCGTGCTGGACGACCTCACGGCGACCCCTGCCCTCGTCCAGGGCCGCCGTGGCGACATCCTGGCCTGGAACGCGCTGGCCGCCGCGCTGGTCACCGATTTCTCGCGCCTGCCGGAGAAGCACCGCAACTATCCCCGGATCCAGTTCACCGATCCGGCGATGCGCACCTTGTACGCCGACTGGGAGACATCCGCGCGGATCTCCGTGGCCCAGCTGCGGATGGAGGCGGCGAAGTACCCCGAGGACCCCCGCCTGATCGAGCTGGTCGGTGAACTGTCGATGAGGGACGAGCAGTTCGCCCAGTGGTGGGGTGAACACCGGGTCGCCGCCCGCACGGTGGGCACGAAGACGCTCCACCATCCGGTCGTCGGCGAACTCGTCCTGGACTGGGACACGCTCACCGCCAACACCGACCCCGACCAGCACCTGACCGTCTGGACGGCCGTCCCCGGCTCCCCCACCCACGAACGGCTGCGCATCCTCGCCTCCTGGGCGGCCGACGAGGAGGTCCCGGCCTCTTCGGCGCTCAGGTGAGGATGCGTTCCGCCACGGATGTCCGGTCCCGGTGGATCGGGCCGGAGAGCCGGGACAACGGCAGGCCGGTTCCCCGGTTGACGGCGGCGATGATCTCCGCGGCGATGGAGACGGCCGTCTCCTCGGGCGTGCGGGCGCCCAGATCCAGACCGATCGGCGAGTGCAGACGGGCCAGCCGTTCAGGGGGGACGCCCGCCTCGCTCAGCAGGCGCAGGCGTTCGTCATGGGTGCGCCGTGACCCCATGGCGCCTATGTAGGCCACGGGCAGCGTCAGAGCCACCCGCAGCAGGGGGATGTCGAACTTGGCGTCGTGGGTGAGGACGCAGACAGCGGTGCGGTCGTCGGCCTCGGTGTCCGCCAGGTACCGGTGCGGCCAGTCCACGACGACGTCGTCGGCGTGGGGGAAACGGGCTCGGGTGGCGAACACGGGGCGTGCGTCGCAGACGGTGACCCGGTAGCCGAGGAAGCGGCCGGCCGCGCTGAGGGCGGCCGCGAAGTCGACCGCGCCGAAGACCAGCATGCGGGGGCGGGACGCGTGGACGTGGACCAGGACGGACAGCCGCTCCGGGCAGGTGACGGCGTCGCCCCCGACCTCCGCACGGGCCGTGGTTCCGGCCCGCAGCAGTGCCCGCGCCCGCGCGGTCACCTCACGTCGTACCGCGCCGGTGAGACCGCCGTGCCCGGTTTCCTGACGGGTGCCACCCTCCGCGTCGACGTACGTGATCCGCCCGAGGAGGTCGGCCGGACCGTCGATGACCTGGGCGACTGCGGTGGGCCTGCCGTCCCGTACCCACGCGAGAGCCGCGGCGAGCCGCGGCTGTGCGTCGGCGTCGACGCGCTGGACGAAGACTTCCAGTTCGCCGCCGCAGGTCAGGCCCACGGCGAAGGCGTCGTCGTCGGAGTATCCGAACCGAGCGCGTCGCGGTGCTCCGCCGTCACCGAGCACCTGTCGGCACAGGTCGTGGACCGCGCCCTCCACGCAGCCGCCGGAGACGCTGCCGGCCGCGTTGCCGTCGACGTCGACCGCGACCGAGGTACCGACCGGCAGGGGTGCGCTGCCGGTGACGTCGACGACGGTGGCCAGGGCGAAGGGCCGCGCCGTGCGGCACCAGTGGTGCAGTGTGTCCGCGATGTTCAGCATGGGCGGGTCTTTCGTGAAGGGTGGCTCGGGCGGGCCGCCGCCCCGCCGCCGGGGAGCGACATGGCGCGGCGGCGGCCCTGGAGAGTCCGGCGCCCGGACGGGGGGACAGGCTGCCGGACGAGGGAGGAGCGCCCGGGTGCGGGAGCTGTCACACCGCTTCCGTCCGGTCCGGGGCGCTCGGTCTCAGAGCAACGCCTCGGCGGTGATGGGCAGTTCGCGCACCCGTCGGCCGGTGGCGTTGAAGACCGCGTTGGCGATCGCGGGAGCGACACCGACGTGGACGACCTCGCCGAGCCCCTTGACGCCGAGCGGGTCGGCCTCGCGGTCCTCGCCGTTCAGGTAGATCGCCTTCAGGTCGGGGACGTCGGCGTTGACGGGGACAAGGTAGTCCGCGAGGTCGGCGTTGACGATCCGTCCGTCGCGGTGGTCGGTGACCGTGTGTTCCAGCAGGGCCGTGCCGATGCCGCCCACGATGCCGCCGAGGGCCTGGCTCTCGGCGAGCTTGGGGCTGATGATGCGGCCGGCGTCGTAGACGCCGAGCATCCGCCGCACCCGTACCAGGCCGAGCGTGGCGTCCACGGCGACCTCGGCGAAGGTGGCGTTGTAGGCGTAGAAGGAGTGCCGCTCCGGTCCCGACGGTGGCGCGAAGGACCCGTCCGCTTCCAGGTGCGGGCGATCGTTGCGGGTGAGCAGCCGCTGGTACGTCTCGCCCCGGGCCGGATCGCCCTGCACGTGCAGCCGGCCGCCCCGGACGACGACGTCCTCGGCCCGGGCGCCGTACAGCGGTGACTCCTCGTCCCGGACGGCCAGTTCGATGGCCTGCCGTCGGACCCGGTCGCAGGCGTCGAGGGTGGCGGAGCCGACGCTGGCCATGGTCATCGAGCCGCCGTGCGGCGGAGTCCGCGGGTAGCGGGAGTCGCCGAGCCGGAAGGTGACCGCGCGCATGATCAGCCCGAGCGCGTCCGCCGCCACCTGGGTCTGGGAGGTGTACGTGCCCGGCCCCATGTCGCTGGCTGCGGCCTCGATCACCGCGGTGCCGTCGGCGTTCAGCCGGGCCCGTGCCCGCGCCGGCATGCGCGCGGTGTCGTACACCCCCGCCGCCATGCCCATGCCGATCAGCCAGTCGCCGTCGCGCGTCGAGCGGGGCTTGTGCCGACGCCGAGCCCAGCCGAACTCACGGGCGCCGACGGTGTAGCACTCGCGCAGCCTGCGCGTGGAGAAGGGCAGCCCGCTGGACTCGTCCTCGTTCGGCTCGTTGCGCCGGCGCAGCTCGATCGGGTCGACGCCGAGCTCGTGGGCGAGTTCGTCCATGGCCGACTCGATGACGAACGACGCCGTCGCGAAGCCGGGGCCGCGCA
Organism: Streptomyces sp. NPDC017676; assembly: GCF_044329325.1. Taxonomy (NCBI): domain Bacteria; kingdom Bacillati; phylum Actinomycetota; class Actinomycetes; order Kitasatosporales; family Streptomycetaceae; genus Streptomyces; species Streptomyces sp. NPDC017676. Next base: position 20,784 of record NZ_JBIRJA010000006.1, read on the forward strand.
TCCACAGCGGGGTGTTCACGTCCAGCGGCACCGTCCGGTACGCCTGCCGGACGTGCGGCATGCTGTAGAGCATCTGCCCGGCCCGCATGACGGCCTCGGTGAACGTCTCGTACGACGACGTCTCGGCGTCCATCTCGTGCACCGCGGCACTCAGCCGTCCCCGCCGGTCGCTGCTCAGCCGCAGCCGGTACGCGTACGAGGGCCGGAAGCCCGTGCCGAAGTACATCTGCCTGCGGCTGAGCACCAGCTTGACCGGGCGCTTCGTCTCACGGGCGGCGAGCGCGGCGGCGACGGTGTGCGGCCAGCAGCGCAGTCCGCTGCCGAAGCCGCCGCCGACGAACGGCGAGATCACCCGCACGGCGTCCAGGGGCAGGCCGAAGACGGCGGCGAGTTCGGTCTGCGTGCCCACCACCCACTGGGTCTTGTCCCACACGGTGAGGCGGTCGCCGTCCCAGCGGGCGATGGTGGCGTGCGGCTCCATCGGGTTCTGGTGGTTGCGGGCCGTGCGGTACGTCAGGTCCAGCCGTACGGCCGCCGAGTGCCATGCGGTGTCGACGTCGCCGCGCGCGTAGCGGGTGGGCTCGTCCGGCTGGGCCCCGGTGAGGTCGGTGGAGGGCTGCTCGGCGTCGTAGCGGACCTTCACCAGGCTCGCGCCGTGTTGGGCGGCCTCCAGGGTGGTGGCCACCACGACGGCGACCGGCTGGCCGTGGAAGTGCACCCGGTCGTCCTGGAAGACCCGCAGCCTCCGTCCGGGCGGGTTGTTCGAGCCGGGGTTGTCGCGGTACGGCAGCTCCGGCGCGTTCCGGTGGCTGATCACCCGCAGCACGCCCGGCTGGGCCTCGGCGGCACGGGTGTCGAGGGACGTGATGCGGCCACGGCCGACGGAGGCGTCCACGAGGACGGCGTGCACGGCGCCCTCGACATCGTGCTCGGCGGCGTACAGCGCCTTGCCGGTGACCTTCAGGCGCCCGTCCACCCGGGACAGCGGCGCGCCCACGGCTGCCTGCGGCTGGGGGCTCACTCGGCACCTCCTACGATGCGCAGCTGGCGTTCGACGGTCCGCTTCAGCAGCTCGACCTTGAAGTGGTTGTGCGCGAGTGGGCGTGCGCCCTCGGCCGCGAGCGCGGCGGCGGCGGACCAGAGGGCGTCCGAGGGACGTTCGCCGACGAGGTGCCGTTCGACCGCGGGGAGCCTCCACGGCACGGTGCCCACTCCCCCGGCGGCGACCTTCGCCTCACGGATCACCCCGCCCCGGACGTGCAGCGCGACGGCCGCCGAGGTCAGGGCGAACTCGTACGACTGCCGGTCACGCACCTTGAGATAGCCGGATCGCAGCGGGCGCGGATGGGCGGGGATCTCCACGCTGGCGATCAACTCGCCCTGCCGGACGGTCTGTTCGAGGTGGGGTGTGTCACCGGGCTTGCGGAGGAAGTCGGCGAAGGGGACACGGCGCTCACCCTCCGGTCCCAGCAGATGGACGGTCGCCTCCAGTGCCGCGAAGGCCACGGCGACGTCGGAGGGGTGCGTGGCCACGCAGGCGTCGGACGTGCCGAGGACGGCGTGCGAGCGGTTGAAGCCGTGCAGCGCGGCACAACCCGAGCCGGCATCACGCTTGTTGCAGTCGGCGGTCACATCGCGGAAGTACGTGCACCGGGTGCGCTGCATGATGTTGCCGCCGATGGTCGCCATGTTCCGCAACTGGGCGGACGCGCTCAGCTCCAGCGCCTCGGAGACGACCGGGTACAGGGCACGCACCTTGGGATGAGCGGCTGCCTCCGCCATGCGCACGAGCGCCCCGATGCGGAGCCCGCCCCGCTCGGTGACCGTGACCTCGCGCAGGGGCAGGCCGGTGATGTCGACCAGGGTCCCGGGGCGCTCGACGGTCTCGCGCATCAGGTCGACGAGTGTGGTGCCCCCGGCGATGTACCGACCGCCGCGCCGGCCCGCGTCGAGTGCCTCACGTGTGTCGGACGCCTTGGTGAGGGAGAAGGGATACACCGGCGCTCACTCCCGTCCCGCGGTCTGCTCGACCGCGCGCACGATCTTGACGTAGCAGCCGCAGCGGCAGATGTTGCCGCTCATCCACTCCCGGATCTCCTCCGGCGAGCCGGTGTGACCTTCCTTGATGCACCCGACCCCGGACAGGATCTGCCCCGGGGTGCAGTAGCCGCACTGGAAGGCGTCCTGGTTGATGAACGCCTGCTGGAGGGGGTGCAGTCGGTCGCCGTCGGCCAGGCCCTCGATCGTGGTGACCTCGGCACCCTCCAGCCGCACCGCCAGTGTGAGACAGGAGTTCACCCGGTGTCCGTCGACCAGCACCGTGCACGCCCCGCAGGCCCCGGCGTTGCAGCCCTTCTTGGAGCCGGTGAGAGCGAAGTGTTCGCGCAGGAGGTCCAGCAGTGAGGTGCGGTTGTCGACCGTCACCGTCCGCCGGACGCCGTTGACCGTCAGGGACACCCGGCCGGTGGGCGGCGCCTCGGCGGCTGCCGCCTCCTGCGGGTCGGCGAGGAGCGATCCGCCGATCACGCCGCCGGCGACGACGGCACCACCGACGGCGCCGGTGGTGGCGATGAAGGTGCGCCGGGTGGGTGCCAGGGAGGTCTCGTCGGCTCCGGTGGGGGGTGGAAGGGCGGACTCGGGGAGTTCAGTGGACATGCATACGCCTTCGCATCGCGGACGGATCGCCGTGCACTGCGGCACGAGCGAGCAGACGGGATCGTCGTCACCGCTGGACCTGCGCGGCCTCACGCTCCGACAGCCCCAGAGCGGGTCGCACGGGAAGTCTTGCACCACCGGTGGCACCGGTGACAGGGAGACTTTTCTCCCCCCATGCGCTGCCGGGCGGCGTGGCGGACGGCCCCTACGGCGTCGGTCCGGTGCTCGTCGGGCTGTGGGGTGGCGCTGGGGTCACAGGATGGTCGTCGCGGCGCCCGGGGTCGTCCGGATCGGCATGACCGGGGTCCGTGGACGTGGACATCGCCGCAGGTACAGCCCGATCCGCGCGAGAGCCCGGAGGCTCACGCTGCGCAGGCCGCACGGGCGTGCTGCGAGGGGTGTGCTCCGCGTCCGCCCGAACCGTAGGCGCGGTGCGTCACCCCTGTCTCTCGACGGCCAACTCCTTCGCCCCGTGCACGGCGGAGTGTTCGATGGTGGCCAAGAGGCGGTGGTGACCGGCGGCTTGGTCGAAGTCGGGGCGGGCCGGCCGGTCTTCGGTGAGGGCTCGGGCGAAGTCGCGGTAGACCGCCGCGATCCTGACCGCCGGCCCCGACGGCACCCCTTGGGGAACGGTGCGGTACGCCGTCGGTACGTCGACGGGCTCGCCGTTCACGGTGATGTTCCAGTCGGTCCAGTGCATGTACATGCCGGTGTGGCGGGGCGTGGCGACCAACGTCCCCCGCTCGCAGGCTAGTTTCAGGAAGAAGCCGACCTCTTGGGGCCGGTTGCCGCCGTGGATGGTCACGGAGACGGTCGCCCCGCCCGCCAGTGCGGCGTGGAGCAGGACGTGGCCCGGAGTTCCATTGCGCAACGACTCCCCGGTGCCTGCGACGGCCACCTGTTCGTGAAGGCGGGGAAGCCGTGCGGAGACCGACACCAGCGGGCCCGTCACGCGCTCCAGCGTCGCCAGGAAGTGCCCGGCCATGATGCTGACGATGGACACCCCGGCCGCGGGATCGAGCGTCCAGGCCAGGTCCGCCGGGATGACGCTCCCCCCGAACGAGTCACCGTCCGCGACCAGGACGGCCGATTCCAGACGACCGAGCCGGCCTTCCGCCAGCAGGTCGGCGACGAAGCGGGCGTCCGGGGAGTGCATGCCCTGCAGCACCACCGCGTGCCGCACACCGACGGCACGCGCGGCGTCGGCCAGCGACCGGGCCTCCTCGGCGTCGACCCCCAGCGGCCATTCGGAAACGACGTGCTTGCCCGCCGCCAAGGCCGCGCGGATGGCCTCGGCATGGTCGGGCACCTTCACCGAGACCACGACGACATCGACCTCCGGGTGCGCCGCCAGCTCCGCGGCTCCGACGAACGCGTGCGGGACGCCGTGCGCGTCGGCCACGCGTTGCGCGCTCACGCGGCTGGTGGTCGCCACGCCTGTCACCGTGAACTCCGGCAGATGCGCCAGCGCGGGCAGGTGGCCCACGGACGCCCAGCCGCCGGCCCCGACGATCCCGACTCCGATCACGCGCCCTCCGAAGTTTGTGTACCGAGCGGTATGAAACTTAGGAGCAGCGAGGCGACTGGCGCAAGAGGTAATGTACCGACAGGTAAGAAACTGGAGGGAGGAACCGTGGCCGGTGGCCGACCGCGCGCCTTCGATGCCGACGCGGCGCTCGACGCCGCGTTGGACGTGTTCTGGCGCCAAGGCTACGAAGGCGCGTCGCTGGCGGATCTGACCCGTGCCATGGGCATCAACAAGCCCAGCATGTACGCCGCCTTCGGCAACAAGGAGGATCTGTTCGGCAAGGTCCTCGGCCGTTACCTGCATGGACCGGCCGCGTTCGCGGAGGCCGCGCTGGCCGCTCCCACGTTCCGGGAACTCGCCGAACGCCTGGTCCTCGGCAGCGTCGAACTCACCGCGGGCGGCGGGACTTCCCGAGGATGCCTCACCGTCAAAGGCGTCCACGCCTGCGGCCCGGGTGCCGAGCGCGCCCGGGAGGACGCCAACGCCGTGCGCAAGGCGGCCGAAACCGCACTGCGCCGACGCCTGGAGCAGTTGGACGACCTGCCCGCCGGGTCCGATCCGCCGACCCTGGCCCGGCTGCTGCACACGATCACCGACGGCATCGCCGTCCAAGCGGCCTCCGGAGCCCCGCACGCCGAGCTCGAACACGTCGCGCGAACGGCTCTCCGACTCCTCCTCGGCGACCACGCCCCGGACCACGGCACCACCCGGCACCCACCGAAGGCGACCTGACGGCACACGCGGCAACCCGGCGTCGCGACCAGCCCGGTCGGCGCGGTGACGGGGAGGTCGTGCGGCGTCCACCCGGCCGGCGCGCCGCGGAACCCGCTGGAGCGGTGCGCCACAGCTCGCCCCCCACGCGGGTCCGAGCCGTCCTCCTCGCCTGCGGGTGCCCTTCGGCGGTGGCGGGGCCGTCCGGTGGGCCCCGCCACGTCATGCGGCGCAGCCGGTGCCCAGTTTGAAGCCCACGCCCCGGACCGTGATGATCCAGTCGCTGTCACCCAGTTTGGTGCGGAGGCTGCTGACGTGGGTGTCGACGGTACGCCTGGACCAGGAATCGCCCCACACCTGTTGCAGCAGTCGTTTCCTGGGAATCACGGTGTCGGGGTGCGAGGCGAGAATGCAGAGGAGGTCGAATTCCTTTCGGGTCAGCCCGACACCACGGCCACCCAGGCTGACCTGCCGCGCATTCACGTCGATGTGCAGCGGGCCGTGCGTGATTTCCCGGTCGACGGTGCGCGAGGACCGGGTGCGGCGCATGACGGCCTCGATACGTGCCATCAGTTCGCGGAATCCGTACGGTTTCACGAGATAGTCGTCCGCGCCGGCCTGGAGCCCGAGCACACAGTCGAGTTCGGAACCGCGACTGGTGACGACGAGCAGCGGCACACAGCTGACGGAACGGATGCTCTTGCACACCTCCAGTCCGTCGAGGTCCGGAAGCTCCAGGTCGAGGAGGATCAGATCCGCGTCCTCGTGGGCTTCGAGGGCGGCAACGCCGAGGCTCACATGGGTGACCTCGTGGCCGTGCCTGCGCAGCCCCCCTGCCAGGGACTCGGCGTCGGTGGAGTCGCTCTCCACCAACAGGATCTGCCAGCCGGCCGCAGGAGCGGGCACCGTCCGTGCCGGACCCGGCATGTCCTCCAGCACCGTCTGCGGTCCGCGTGCGACGCGCTCGATCGATCGATGGTTCTCCGACTTCACCGCTGATGAGTATGGACCCATGGCCTCCCCCGGCTCATCCGGTCAGCATGGACGTCGAACCTGCGCTCGAAAATTTATCGGTCGCTTGTAGTCCATTCAAAGACTCCTGTCGTAAATACATCGTTGCGGGTTCATGAAGGTGCATTACGGAGTCATCAACGTGTCGTTGTGCAGGAATTCCTGACATACCCGTGGGTTTATGGCCCGCCGGTCGTGGAGATCCGCAGCGATCCGCCGGGGGGAACGCGGGAGCGGCGCGGGCGACCCGTCCGACATGCTGCCGCAGCACCCGCTTCACACCCGCGGTGCAGGATGGACACGGCCGGCCCCGGCTTCCCGGCTTCCCGGCTTCCCGCACCTGACCCGGTCGGAGCCCGATTCCCCACCTACGGAAGCGAGTTGCGGATGTCGCACACCTCTCAGTCCCCTGCCGTCGACGGCCGCGGTACGCTCCCCGGCCCTCACTCGGTCGTCGTGGCCGGGGCCGGCCCCACCGGACTACTGCTCGCCGGAGACCTCGCGGCGGCGGGCGTGGACGTGGTGGTGGTCGAGAAGCGCCCGGAAGGCATCAGCAACCTGACCCGTGCCTTCGGCGTCCACGCCCGCACCCTCGAACTCCTCGACGCCCGCGGCCTCGCCGACGAACTGGTCGCGACCGGTCAGGTCATCCGCGAGCTGCGACTGTTCGGGGCGATTCCGTTCGACATCGGCGCGCTGCCCTCCCGCTTCCCCTTCCTGCTGGTCACTCCGCAGTACGAGGTGGAGAAACTGCTGCTGCGGCGGGCCCTGGAGAACGGTGCGGTCATCCGCTACGGGACCGAGGTGCTCGGCCTCACCCAGGACGCCGAGGGTGTCACCGTTTCGGTGCGCGACGCGGAGGGCGACACGACCCTGCGGGCCCGCTATCTGGTCGGCGCTGACGGAACGCGCAGTGCGGTGCGCGAGGCCCTGGGACTGCCCTTCCCCGGAAAGGTGGTGATCAGGTCGGTGGCGCTCGCCGATGTGAAGTTCACCGAGCGGCCCAGCCTGGTGGTGCAGGTGCACGGCACGGGCGACGCCTTCGGCTTCATCGCCCCGTTCGGCGACGGGTACTGGCGGGTCGGCGGCTGGGACCGGGCCCACCGGGGCCAACCCGACGACTCCCCGGTCGCCTTCGAGGAACTGCGCTCGCTCATCGAGCGGGCCTTCGGCTCCGACTTCGGCATGCACGACCCGCGCTGGCTCTCCCGCTTCCACAGCGACGAGCGCCAGGTCCCCCGGTACCGTGTGGGCCGCGTGCTGCTGGCCGGTGACTCCGCCCACCAGCACTCGCCGGCCGGCGGGCAGGGGATGAACACCGGCCTCCAGGACGCCGTCAACCTCGGCTGGAAGCTGGCGGCGGTGCTCCACGGCTGGGCCTCCGACGCGCTGCTGGACACGTACCACAGCGAGCGCCATCCGATCGGCCGGGCGGTGCTGCGCAGCAGCGGTCTCAACCTGCGTCTGGCCATGGCGCACAATCCGCTGGAGATCGCGCTGCGCACGGTACGGAAGCTGGTGGTCACCCATGTGCGGCCGGTGACGCGGCAGGCGGTGGGTGAGATCACCGGAATCGGCCACTCCTACCCCGCCGCGCGCGGGGCGCACCCGCTGGTGGGCAGACGGGCGCCGGACCTGGAGCTGGAGCGTGGGCGGCTCTACGAGGTGCTGCGCGAGGGGCGGTTCGTCCTGGTGCTGCCGCCTGCCGGGAAGTCCGGTGCCCCCACCGCGCTCGATGCCGCCACCCGGCGGGGGCGGCTGGTCCTCGCCCACCGCGCGGACGGCGGCGACACCGCCGCCCCGGAGGCGGTCCTGGTGCGGCCCGACGGCTACTACGCCTGGGCCGGGGCGGCGGACGGACCGGCCATCGAGGCCGGCATCGGACCGTGGGTGGGGTGACCGGGCCCGTCCGCTGACGCCTCTCGTCGAGCGGCCCCTCGCCGGGCCGCTCGCCCCGGCCCGCCGCGTTCTCAGCGCTGCGGCAGCGGCGAGAGCGTGGGCAGGTGGGAGAGGAAGCCGCCGTCCACGGACAACACCTGCCCGGTGATGAAGGAGGCGGCCGGGGAGGCGAGGAAGGTGACCAGGTGGGCCACGTCGTCCGGGGTGCCCAGCCGTGGGATGAGGTTCGCGCTCTGGAACATCTGCTGCACCGGCACGGGCATGTCCGCCTCCAGGGCCGGGGTGCGGACCAGTCCGGGCGCGACGGCGTTGCAGCGTATGCCGTCCGTGCCGTATGCGGCGGCCACGAAGCGGGTCAGCGCGACCAGTCCCCCCTTGGAGCTGCCGTAGGCGACCATCACACGGTCGCCGGACAGGCCCTGACCGCTGGTGATGTTGATGATCGAGCCGCCGCCGCGCTCGATCATCACCGGCACGGTGTGCTTGCACAGCAGCATGGGGCCGCGCAGGTTGACCGCGAGGACCTGGTCCCACAGCTCCACGGACATCGACACCACGTCCCGGTCCTGCCGGATCGCCGAGGTCAGCGCCGCGTTGTTGTCGAGTACGTCGATGCCCCCGAAGGTGTCCACGGCGAAGTCCACCAGGCGCTCGACGCTGTCCTCCGAGGCGATGTCGACGGTGTGCCCGACCACCGACAGGCCCTTGGCGGCCAGCTTCGCGGCGGCGGCCCGGGTCGGCGCGTCGGCGACATCGGCGAGTACGACGTCCGCACCGGCGGTGGCCAGCGCCTCCACGGTGGCCAGACCGATCCCTCCCGCCCCGCCGGTGACCACGGCCACTTTGCCGGCGAGGGAGTGCGTTCCATTGCCCATCGGTCAACGACCTCTCGTTCAGGACGGGGAATCGCCCCCGATTCTGGCGGGCGTGCGTGAAGGCCGTGCTGCGGGAACGTGTCGCGATCGACCCGGTTCCGGCGGGGGCGGGCGGCGGTCCGCTTCCCGCAGGGGCGGGTGGCGGCCCGGGGGCCGGGTTCAGCCTCCTGTCCGCGCGCTGTGGTCCTCGGCGACCAGGACCTTGCGCAGCAGGGCGATCAGGGTGGCGCGCTCGGCCGGTGACAGGTCGTGCAGGAAGGCATCCTGGGAGCGCTCGGCCACGGCCAGCAGCCGGCGTTGCAGGTCCTCGCCCTCGGGGGTGAGCTCGACGACCTGACGCCGGCGGTCGGCGGGGTCGCGGGTGCGCCGGACCAGTCCCCGCTGCTCCAGGGTGTCGAGGTAGCCGACCAGGTGGCTGCGGTTGAGGGCGAGCCGGTCGGCGAGCACGTGCTGCGGGAGCGGGCCGAAGTCGGCGAGCGCCGTGAGCGCGGCGAAGTGGGGGAGCCTCAGGCCGTGGTCCGCGACCGCGGCGATCAGTACGTCGTGGCCGAGCCGGGCGACATGGCTGACCAGGTACGAGGGCAGCGCGAGCAGGCTCGGCGGGCGGATCTCCGTGTCCGGCCGGGGGGTCTGCGGTCCGCAGTCCGAGGCGTCGTTCATGGAGCGCAGCATAACCACGGAAAGCCACTGGACGTAAGAATGTCGCGATGTAATCATTACGACACGACATGATTTCGCCGGTGTCGGTGCTCGGCGTGTGGTGCCGCCCGCGCCCCCGCACCTCCCGATCAGAGCGGAGGACCTCCTCATGACCGATCCGACGACCACCCCGGCCCACCCGCCGGTCACGGAGGGGCGGCGGGGCGTCGCGGCCCCGTTCACCGCCCTGCTGATCGCGGTGCTCTCCTTCTCCCTGATGCAGACGATGGTCGTGCCCGCACTCCCGGACCTGCGACGGGAGTTCGACGTGAGCACCACCGTGGTCTCCTGGGTGCTCAGCGCCTTCCTCCTCACGGCCTCGGTGGCCACCGCACTGCTCGGCCGGGTCGGCGACATGTTCGGCAAGCGGCGCGTCCTCGTCGCGAGCCTCACCGTGTTCGCCGCCGGGACGCTGCTGGCGGCCCTGTCGGACTCCATCGGACTGCTCATCGCCGCCCGCGCCGTCCAGGGGGTCGGCTCGGCCGCGTTCCCGCTCGCGTTCGGCATCGTCCGCGACCAGTTCCCGCACGAACGCGTTCCCGTCGCCATCGGGCTCATCAGCTCGACCTTCGGGATCGGCTTCGGCGTCGGGCTCGTCATTCCCGGCCCGATCGTCGACGCCCTGGACTGGCACTGGATCTTCTGGCTCGGCCTCGTCGTGATCGTCCTGGGCGTCCTCGCCGTCGTCGCCTTTGTCGAGGAGTCGCCCGTCCGCTCCCCCGGCCGGATCGACTGGACCGGTGCCGTCCTGCTCAGCGCGGGCGTCGTCGCCCTGCTGCTCGCCATCAGCGAGGGCAAGTCCTGGGGCTGGGCGTCCGCCGGTGTGATCGCTCTGTTCGTGGCGGCGGTGGTGCTCCTCGCGGTGTTCGTCCTGGTGGAGCGGCGGCTGTCCGCACCGCTCATCGACATCGAGCTGCTGCGCCGTCCGGCGGTCGCGGCCTCCCATGTCACCGCGCTCATCATCGGTTTCGGGATGTACGGCGCGTTCACCCTGGTGCCGCTGCTGGCCCAGACCCCTCCGCAGGCCGGCTACGGGTTCGGCGCCTCGGTCACCGGGGCCGGACTGTTCATGGTGCCCATGGCGGCCACCATGCTGGTCGCCAGTCCGCTCGCGGGCCGGATCGGTGCCGCCGTCGGCTTCAAGCTGCCCCTCGTCCTCGCCTGCCTGATCGGCGTGGTCGGCTTCGCCGTGTACGCCGGGGCCCATGACACCGAGTGGGCGCTGTACGTCGGTTCGGGCATCCTGGGCATCGGTGTCGGCTTCGCCTTCGCGGCGCTCGCCAACCTCGTCGTCGCCGCCGTCGACCCCCGGCAGACCGGTGAGGCGACCGGCATCAACACGATCATGCGCACCATCGGAGGATCGCTGGGCGCGCAGGTGTCCGCCTCGCTGGTGGCCTCCCACACCCTCGCCGGCAGCGGTCTGCCGGCGGAGTCCGGCTACACCACCGCCTTCGTGATGTCCGCGATCGCCCTGGGCGTGGCCACGCTGGCCGCGCTCTCCGGACCCGGCGGACTGTGGCGCACCCCGGCGAAGGCGGCCGCGGCGGGACCCCGGCCCGAGACCAGCGGCCCCGCCGCGAGCTGAGAACGGGACACGCACATGACCGACTACGGGCACGACCTGCTCTTCGGTGCCGTACTGGTGCCCTCCTCCGGACAGCCGCACGACGCGGTGGCGTCGGCAAGGTCGGCGGAACGGGCCGGACTGGACCTGGTGAGCGTGCCGGACCACCCCTACCGGCCGGAGTTCCTGGACGCGTGGACGGTGCTGGCGAGCATGGCCGCCGTCACCTCCCGGATCCGGGTCTTCCCCAATGTCGCCAACCTCCCCCTGCGGCCGCCCGCCGCCCTGGCCCGCGCCGCGGCGAGCCTGGACCTGCTCAGCGGCGGCCGGGTCGAACTCGGGCTGGGCGCCGGGGCGTACTGGGACGACATCGCCGCCGAGGGCGGTCCCCGGCGCACCCCGGGCGAGGCCCTGGACGCCACCCGCGAGGCGGTCGCGGTCCTGCGCGCCCTGTGGTCCGGCCGTGGACGGGTGCGCAGCGAAGGAAAGCACTACGCACTGGACGGGGCCGCCGCCGGGCCCGCGCCCGCCCATGGCATCTCCGTGTGGATCGGCGCGGTGGGCCCCCGGATGCTGCGACTGACCGGCGAGGTGGCGGACGGATGGCTGCCCAGCGTGCCGCATGTGCCGCCGGGCCGCCTCGCGGCGGGCCAGCGGCTCGTCGACGAGGGGGCCGCGGCCGCGGGGCGAGAGCCGTCGGCCGTACGACGGCTGTACAACCTCTCGCCCGGAGCGGAGGGCGGCTTCCCCCGGGGCGGCCCGCGCGACTGGCCGGAGCAACTGGCCGCGCTCACCGTCGACGTGGGCACCAGTGCCTATCTGCTGCCCGCGCACCACCCGGACCTGCTGCGGATCTTCGGCGAGGAGGTCGCCCCGGCCACCCGCGCACTGGTCGCCGCGGCACGCGAGCGGCCCGCCGGGGCCGCCGCGCGGTCCGTCGCGTCCGGTGCCTCCCGGCCGGCCGCGACGCCGCTCCCCCCGCAGCGTCCGGCCGCGGCGGACGGTGGCGCGGCCGGACGCTCCCTCGTCGTCGAGCCCACCCCCGCGCCCGCCGAGTGGCTGAGCGACGAGCGGCTGTGGGACGAGGAGAACCGGCCCACCGGCCCCGCCCCGGATCCGAATCGTCGCTACTCGCGTGCGCGGCAGGCCCCGGCCGAGAACCTGGTCGCCGCCCACGACCAGCTGCGCGCGGACCTGGCGCGGCTGCGCGCGATCGTCGACGAGGTGCTGGCCGAGACCCTGGACCCCGGTGACGCCCGGTCCGGGCTCCAGGAACTGAGTCTGCGGCAGAACTCCTGGACGCTGGGCGCGTACTGCGCGTCGTACTGCCGGATCACCACCGTGCACCACACCCGGGAGGACCAGGATCTCTTCCCGCACCTGCGGCGAGGGGACCCGCGGCTCGCGCCGGTGCTGGACCGGCTGACCGAGGAGCACCACGCCATCCACGGGGTGATCGAGCGCATCGATCGTGAGCTGGTCGCCCGGATCGAGGGCGGGGCGGGTGCCGCGGCCCGCCCGGCGGGGCTGCGCGCGGCGGTGGACCTCCTCACCGACGCGCTGCTGTCCCATCTGGCCTACGAGGAACGGGAGTTGATCGAGCCGATGGCCCGGCTCGGGACCGGCTGGTGACCCGCCGGCCGTGTGCCACCGCCCCTGCCCGGCTCCGCTACCCCGGCTCCTCACCCGTCGCCACGGCGCGCGAGGGGTCCGCCGACCAGGCGGACCACGAGCCGGGGTAGAGGGCCGCGGTGGGCACGCCCGCCAGTTCCAGCGCCAACAGGTCGTGGCAGGCGGTGACCCCGCTGCCGCAGTACACGACGACGTCGGTGCCGGGGGTGACTCCGAGGGCCGCGTAGTGCGCGGCCAGCCGGGCCGCCGGGGCGAAGCGGCCCTCGTCGGTGAGGTTGGCGGCCCAGGGGGCGCTGCGGGCTCCTGGGACGTGCCCGGAGCGCACATCGCTGGGCAGCACGGTGGCGCCCGAGTACCGGTCGGGGGCACGGGCGTCCAGGACGACGGCGGTGCCCGCCGCGAGCGACGCCTCGACCTCGTCGGCCGTCCGCAGGAGCTCCTTGGGCCAGCTCACCGGGGTACGGGCCACCGGCACGGGGACGACCGGCCCGGTCTCCAGGGGGCCGTCCCAGGCCTGGAGACCGCCGTCCAGCAGGGCGGCCCGGCCGCCGGTGCGGCGCAGCAGCCAGACCAGCCGGGCCGCGCAGGCGCCACCGCTGTCGTCGTAGGCGACCACCGTCGTGTCGTCACCGATGCCCAGTGTGCCCAGCGCCCGGGCGAACTCCCGCTCGTCGGGCAGCGGATGGCGTCCGCCGGACTCGCTGGGCGGTGCGGACAGCACGGTGTCCATGTCGACCCACACGGCACCGGGCAGATGTCCGGTGAGGTGGGCCTCGCGTCCGCTGCGGCCGTCCAGGTACCAGCGGACGTCGGCCAGGACGATCCGCTCGCGGTGCTCACGCACCCATCCGGCGTCGACGACGGGAGCCGGCGGTTCGGGTGGCGGTGCGGGGGAAACGGTCATGTGGGGTTCTCCTCTCGGATCAGGGCAGCGGCGGGGGGCCGTCGTCCGCGTCCGGAGCGGCCGGCGGTCACTCCTTGCGGTGGATGCGGTCGGGTTCCAGCCGGAGCAGCACCCGTTCGCCCTCGGCCTGCCGCACCTGCTCGCTGCCCGTCCACTTGCCGAAGGTGGTGCGGGCCAGTCGCAGCGCGGCCTCACCCGGCTCGATGTCCACCACCCGGGCCCGGATCTCGATGTACCGGCGGCTGTTGTCCGAGTCGAGCAGCAGGATGTTGACGCGTGGGTCGGCGATCACGTTCCGGTACTTCTGCCGCGAGGTGTTGGTGCCGACGAGTATGTGCTCCTGGTCGGCGTGCGGCCACACGAGGCTCGTCTGCGGTCCGCCGTCCGGCATCAGCGTGGTGAAGACCCCGAGGGTCCGGGCGAGGGCGAGTTCGCGGACGTCGTCGTCAAGCACCGGCCGTCACCCTGTCGTCCCGCCCCAGGGTGCGCACCTGCGGCAGTACCTCGGAGGCGACCAGTTCCGTGGCCGCCTGGACGTCGGCGTACGGGAGACCGCCGACGTCGATGGCGAGCAGATGCAGGTCGTGGCCCCACAGCTCCTGCAACTGCCCGAGCCGGTCGACCACTTCGGCGGGGCTGCCGCAGATCGCGGGGCCGTCGGGGCCGATGTAGGTGTCGAAGTCCGGCGGGGCCGGGGGCCCGACGGTGCCGGGCTTCTTCACCGTCAGATAGGTCTCGATGTAGGGGGCCCAGCGGGCGCGTGCCTCCTGCGAGGTCTCGGCGACGAACACATGGCTGGCGGCGCCCAGCCGGCCCGTGGGCTCCGTCCGCCGCTCCTTCCAGAGCGCACGGTAGGAGTCGAACACCGGGACGAAGACGTCGGGTCGGCGCGCCGTCGTGCCGACCACCAGGGGCAGCCCGTGGTCGACGGCCAGCCCGACCGACTCCGAGCCCACTCCCCCGCTGATCCAGAACGGCGGCCGGGGCTGCAGGGGGCGCGGCTGTACCAGCACGTTGTCCAGGGGCGGGCGGAACCGCCCCCGCCAGGTGACCCGTTCCTCGGTCCACAGCCGCAGCAGCAGTTCGGTGTTCTCGCGTTTGCGGGCCGCCTTGGACTCGGGTGCCTGGTCGAAGACGGCGTACGGCTCGGGGAAGAAGGAACCGCCGATGACCATGTCGAGGCGCCCGTCGGACAGCAGGTCCAGCAGTGCGTAGTCCTCCGCGACGAGTACCGGGTCCCGGTTGGCGACCAGGGTGGTGCCGGTGGCCAGCCGGATGGTGGAGGTGTGTTCGGCGATCGCGGCCAGGACCAGTGCCGGAGAGGGGATGACGTCCCGCTCCCCGAAGTGGTGCTCCCCGAGGGTGTACCAGGAGAAGCCGAGCCGTTCCGCCTCGGCCGCCGCCCGGACGACGTCCCGCAGCCGTTCCCGCTGGGTGAGGATGGTCCCGGTGACCGGGTCGGGCAGCAGGCTGCCGAACGTGATGAGGCCTAGCTCCATGAGGTGTCCTCCGTGGGACGGTCGTGGTGGTGCGTGGTGCGGGCGGCGGCTTCCCCCGGGGCGTCCGGGGTGTCCGCGGTGATCGAGGGGTACGGCGTGTCCCGTCCGGGTACGGCGGCCAGCAGTTCGCGGGTGTAGGGGTGCCGGGGCGCGCGCAGGACGCGGTCGGTGGCGCCTTCCTCCACGACGTGTCCCTCGCGCAGGACCGCGATGCGGTCGCTGACCTGTCCGACGACGGCCAGGTCGTGCGAGATGAACAGATAGGCCATCCCGTGGCGCTCCTGGAGTCCGAGCAGGAGTTCCAGGATCCTGGCCTGCACGGTGACGTCGAGCGCGGAGACCGGTTCGTCGCAGACCAGCAGTTCCGGGCCGAGGGCGAGGGCGCGGGCGACGGCCACCCGCTGGCGCTGTCCGCCGGAGAGCTCGGCGGCCCTGCGCCGCAGCGCGTCCGCCGGCAGCGCGACGTCGTCCAGCAGCCGGCGCACGGTCGCGGCGCGCTGCGCGCGGTCGCCGACGCGGTGGTTGCGCAGGGGCTCGGTGAGCAGTTCCTCGACGGTGAAACGGGGGTTGAGGGAGGCGTACGGGTTCTGGTGCACGAGCTGGACACGGCGGTGCAGGCGGCGCCGGGCCGCGCCGCGTACCGCGGTGACGTCGACGCCGTCCAGTTCGACGGTGCCTGCCTCGGGCCGTTCCAGGCCGAGCACCAGGCGGGCGGTGGTGGACTTCCCGGAGCCGGACTCGCCGACCAGGCCGAGGGTGCGGCCGCGCGGGATGTCGAAGCCGATCCCGTCGACGGCGAGGTGCCGGCGTCGGGGGCCGGGGCCGCGCAACGGGAAGGAGAGGGTGAGACCACGCACCCGCAGCAGTACGCCGGGGTCCGGTGCGTCGCCGGGCGGGCCGGTCGCCGGCGCCGGGCGGGGTGTGGGGGCCGGGCGGGGTGCGGGAATCGGTCGGGGCGCGGGGGCCGTTCCGGGGACGGGGGCCGTTCCGGGGGCGGGGGCCGTTCGGGGCGCGGGAGCCGTTCCGGGGGCGGGAGTCTGGCGGGGCGCGGGAGTCGCCGTGGCCGGTGGCGCCGGGGCCGGTGGCGCCGTCGGGGCGGCCGGGCGGGCGCGGGGGGTGCGGGGGGCGGGACGGGGGACGTCGGCGAGCAGGCGGCGCGTGTACGGGTGCCGTGGGTCGGCGAGCACCTCGCGGGTCGGTCCGGCCTCCACGACCCGCGCCCGGGACATCACCACGACGTACTGTGCCCGGTCGGCCACCACACCCAGGTCGTGGGTGATCAGCAGCACGGCGGTACCGGTGTCGGCGGCGAGCGATTCCAGGTGGTCGAGGATCTGCCGCTGCACCGTCACGTCCAGGGCCGAGGTGGGTTCGTCCGCGACGAGCAGGCGGGGCCGGGCCGCGGTCGCCATCGCGATGAGCACGCGCTGGCGCATGCCGCCGGACAGTTCGTGCGGGTACTGGCGGGACCGCCGGGCGGGGTCGGGCAGTCCCGCCCCGGCGAGGAGGTCGACGGCCCGTTCCGCAGCGCCCCGCCCGGTGGCCAGGTGGTGGACGCGCAGCACCTCGGCGACCTGCCGGCCGACCGGCTTCACCGGGTCCAGCGACACACCGGGGTCCTGGGGCACGAAGCCGATGCGCCGGCCCCGTACGTCCCGCCACGCCCGCTCGCTCAGTCCGGTCAGTTCCTCGCCCTCCAGACGGACGGAACCGTGCTCCACCCGGCCTCCCGGGGGCAGCAGGCCGATCACGGCGTGCGCGGTGGTGCTCTTCCCGGAGCCGGACTCGCCGACGACGGCCGTGATCCGGCCCGGCGCGGCCGTCAGGTCGAGTCCGTCGACGGCGGTACGGGTCCCGGCGGCCGTACGGTAGCCGACCCGCAGGTCCGTGATCCGCAGCACCGGGGTGTCCTGCGACACGGCCTCGGGACGGGTCGTCCCGGCCGGTGCGGAGGTCATGGTCGTTCTCCTCGGGTCTCCAGGATCCTCGACAGCCGGTTCGCGGCGAGGACCACGGCGGTCACGATCAGGCTGGGCAGGGTCGTCAGCCACCACGCCGTGGCGAGGTAGTTGCGGCCGTCGGCGACCAGGGCGCCCCACTCCGGGGCGGGCGGCGGTTCCCCGTAGCCGAGGAAGCTGAGACTGGCGATGGCCAGCACGACCAGCCCGAAGTCCAGCGCGGCGAGGGCCAGTACGGGACCGACGGCGGCGGGCAGGACGTAGCGGAACAGGACGCGCCACCAGCGGGAGCCCAGCAGGATCGTGGCCTCGACGTAGCCGGCCGTGCGCACCCGCAGCACCTCGGCCCGCATCACCCGGGCGAACGCGGCGACGCTCGTGACACCGACGGCGACGGCCACCTGGACGGTGCCGAAACCGATGGCGGCGACGATGGTCAGTGAGAGCAGGACCGGCGGTACCGAGAGCATCACCTCGACCAGCCGCATGATCACCGCGTCCGCCCACCTGCCGAAGGTCCCGGCGGCCAGGCCCAGCAGGATGCCGACGACGAGGGCCACGGCGATGGCGACGACCGTCGCCCGCAGCGACAGGGACGCCCCGTGCACCACCCGGGCGTACACGTCCCGGCCGAGCTGGTCGGTGCCGAAGGGGTGCGCGCCGCTCGGCGGCCGGAACCGCTCGGCCGGTGTCCCGGTCGTGGGGCTCTGGTGGGTGAACCACTCGGGCGCGACCGCCCACCCCAGCACCAGCAGAAGCACCAGGACGGACAGGACGGCGCCGGGCGAGCGCGGCACGTGCCGTACCGTCGCGTCGCGCGCGGCACGGAGACGGCGGCCGGCCAGGGCCGCGAACCCGGGCGGCACCGGCCCGGCGTCATCGGCCAAGGTCCCGTCGGTCACGGCGCCGGGGGCCGTGCCGTGCCCGCTCATGACGTCACCAGCCGGCCGGTCGCCCGGATCCGCGGGTCCAGTACCGGGTACAGCAGGTCGACGCCGAGGTTCACCACGGCGAAGACGAACGACGCCAGGACGACGACCCCCTGGACGACGGGCAGGTCCTGGGTGGAGACGGCGGCCTGGGTGATCCGGCCCATGCCGGCTCGGGAGAAGACGGTCTCCACCACGACCGCGCCGCCGATGAGATAGCCGACCAGGAGGCCGACCACCGTCACCGCCGGGATGGCCGCGTTGCGCAGCCCGTGCGCGAGGAGCAGCCGGGCGCGGCCCGCGCCGGTGGCGCGGATCGTGTCGGCGTACGGTTCCCGCAGGACGGTGTGCAGGCTCTTGCCGAGCACCTGGGCCACCAGCGCCGCGCCCGGGATGGCCAGGGTGCACGCGGGCAGGACCAGTCCGGCCGCCCCGGTGCCGCCCAGGGACGGGAAGAGGTGCCACCGGACCGACAGCAACTGGATCAGCAGCAGTCCGACCGCGAACGACGGCAGCGAGACGGCGAACGAGGGGATGGAGCGCAGCAGTTGCCGTACCGCCGGGGAGCCCGCGAGGTGGGCGGAGACCGCCAGCGCGGACCCGGCGGTGAGCGCGAGCGCCAGGGCGGTGCCGCCCAGTGCCAGCGTCGACGGCAACGCGTCGGCGATCATGCGGGTGACGGGCTGCCCCGTCTGGAGCGACGCGCCGAGGTCACCGTGGAGGGCGTCCACGAGCGCGTGGCCGTACTGCACCGGCAGCGGCCGGTCCAGGCCCAGCTCGGCCTTGGCCCGGGCGATGTCCTCCGGGCTGAGGGTGTCGAACCCGCCGCGCCCGCTCAGCATGAGCGCGACGGGGTCGCCGGGCAGCAGTCGCAGGGCGGCGAAGGCGAGGGTGAACGCCGCCCACACGACGAACACCGCGCGCAGCGCACGTCCCGCGAGGTACCGCGCGGGGGTCATGGCGCACCGCCCGGCGTGGGCCCGGCCTTGCGGAAGGCTCGCACCGGCATCACCCGAGCCACGCGTCGTGGAGGTTCAGCCGGGTCGACGCGTCCAGCGTCAGGCCGTGCACCTGGTCGGACACGCCGTGCACCAGGGAGCCCTCGTACAGCGGGACGGTGTCCGCGTGGTCGAGGATCCAGTCGGTGGCCTTGGAGACCGCCTCGCGGCGGGCCTTGTCGTCGGTCGCGGACGCCTCCTGCTCCAGGTAGGTGTCGAGCTCGCTCGCCGGCAGGTGCCAGAGGTTGGAGCCCTTGGAGTAGAAGATGTTGCGCAGCACGTCCGGGTCGGCGCGGGTAACGGCGACCGCGGTGATGTCGAACTGCCCCTTCTGCTGCTGCTCGACGTAGGCGGCGGGCTGGACGGCCTTGAGCTTGACGTCCACGCCCAGCTTGCGCAGCTGCTGCTGGACGTACTCGTCCACCGGCGGCATCGGCGCGGGGATGAGCCAGGTCAGTGTGAGCTGCTTGCCGTTCGTGGCCCGGATGCCGTCCTCGCCCTTCTTCCATCCCGCCTCGTCCAGCAACCGAGCGGCGCCGTCCGGGTCGTAGCGCAGCTTGTCGCTGTCGTCGGTGTAGTAGGGGGTGGTGGAGGCGAGGACACTGGTGGCCGGCTTGTACGAGGAGTTGAAGACGGTGTCGACGAGCTGCTCGCGGTCGATGCCCATCAGCAGCGCCTTGCGCACCTTCTCGTCGGCGAGGGCACCGACGTGGTTCAGGGAGAGCGGGGGCACCAGTCCGGGTGCGGGCTTGGACAGCAGGTGGAAGCCGTTGCCCTTGAACTGCGCCTGGTCGGTGGGCTGCACGCTCTTGGCGACCTGGACCTGGCCGGAGCTGAGGGCGCTGGTACGGGCGCCCGCCTCGGAGACGAAGGTGAACTTCACCTGGTCGAGGTGGCCCGCGCCCCGGTTGTCGTCCAGCGAGGACGGCCAGGCGTAGTCCTTGCGCCGTTCGAGGACGACTTCCTGGTTGGCCGTGTAGTGGTCCAGTACGTACGGTCCGGAGCCGTGGAACTGGCCGCGGCAGCGCTGCGCGTTGGACTTCGCGAAGCCGGCCGGTGACAGGATGCCCAGACCGACGCCCGAGGTGGCCTGGAGGAACTGTGCGTTGGGTGCGTCGAACCGGACGGTGAAGGTGTGCGCGTCCTTGACGGTGGTGCCCCGGTAGCCGCGTATGTAGGCGGGGGCGCCGTTGGCGGGCTGCTTGATCAGGTTGTCGAAGGTCAGTTTCACGGCCTTCGCGTCGACGGGCTTGCCGTCGCTGAAGGTGACGCCGTCGCGCAGGACGAAGGTGAAGTCGCGGCCGTCGGCGCTCTGTTTCCAGGACTTGGCGAGCCACGGCACGATCTTGCCGGTCTTGGGGTCCTGGTCGGTGAGGGTGTCGACCATGGAGCGGGTGATGTCCACGGCGGCCAGTTGCCCGGTCTGCTGCGGGTCGAGGCAGGCGGGGTCGGCCTCCGCACCGGCCACCAGTGTGCCGCCGTCGCGCGGCGCGCCGGCCGCGGCGCCGGCCGAGCTGCCGGAGCCGTCTCCGGAACAGGCGGTGGCGGTGAACGCCAGCGCGAGCAGCGCGAGTGCCGGGCGGAGGGACAGCCGGTCGAAGTGGTCCGGACCGGTTCGGCTTCTGGACATCCAAGGCCCTTTCTGGGACGTACTGACGTGCGGTGCACGCCGCCGGCGCCGCCCGGGTCGAGCGGCGCCGCGGCGCGCGCGGGTGCAGGGACTCGTATGTGGGGGGACCCGCGTGGACTCGCGCGGGGGCACGCGGAGGGGGCTCACGTGCGGGGACTCGTAGGTGGCGGGCTCGCGCGGTCACCTCTGGAGGAGGGCGCGGGCCGGGAGGCGGGGAGTGCCGGCGGGTGGGCGCGTCCGGTACCGGTGCGTCAGCCCAGTTCCTTGGCCACGGCCTCGCGTACGGCGGGGACGATCTCCTGCGTCCAGCGCTCCAGCCCCTTCGCGCGGGACGGATCGCCCGCCGCGAAGAACACGAAGCCGGAGGCGCCGTGTTCCAGCACCGCCTCGGTCAGTTCGTCGATCCACTGCTGGACGGAGCCGCCGGTCCACCGCCCGGTCTCGTCCCGGGGCGCGTCGACGGGCCGGTCGGTGATGCGGGCCGGCAGGTTGAAGATGGTGGCGATGTCCGACGGGTCCCGGCCGGCGGCGACGGCGGCCTCCTCGACGATCCGCCGCGAGGCCAGGTAGCGGGGGCTCCGCCAGTCGGCCGCGTTGCCGGGTATCCAGCCGTCGGCCCGGCGGCCGGTGACGGCCAGCGACTTGGGCCCGACCGAGCCGGTCCACACCGGCGGAGCCGGTACCGGGGCCGGGTCGAGCGCCTCCACCCGGGTGAACTCGCCCTCGAAGGTGACGGGCCCACCGCCGCCGGACAGCGACCTGACCAGGCCGATGGCCTCCTCCAGCGCGCGCACGGCGGCGGCCGGCTCCAGCCGGGGCACACCGAACCTCACGATGTCGTCCCAGTAACCGCCGGCCCCGATGCCGAGGACGACACGGCCCTGCGCGAGCGCGGAGAGAGTGCTGAGCGTGCGCGCCAGCAGGGGCACCGGCCGGGTGGGCAGGTTGGTGACGGTGACGACACCGGTGATGGCGCGGGTACGGCCCAGGAGCAGTCCCAGGGTGGCGTACGCTTCCAGCCGGCTGCCGTAGTAGGGGTGGTCGGACACGGTGAAGAAGTCGAGTCCGGCGCGGTCGGCGTGTTCCACCCCGCGCAGGATCTCGTCTGCCTCGGCGAGGGTCGACCCCGGTCCGTATCCGAACCACGGTTTGCGTGCGAGCCGTTCTGGCATGGCTGGTGCGTACCTCTTTCGCTGGATGGGTCAGGACGTCCACCGGGGACGGGCCGGGAGCGTGCGCCGGCCGCCGGTGCGGGTTGTTCTACGCCGGTCCGGCCTCCACCACGCTGCAATGACCGCCGGGGACGATCCGTGTCAGCCGCAGGCCGGACTTCTCCAGCAGGACCTCGAACTCTTCCGCGGTGCGCTGTTTCCCCCCGGCCACGAGGAGCATGTCGAGGTCCATCAGGGAGACCGTGGGGGTCGGCCGGGGCCGTTCCGGCAGCACGGCCTCGACGAGCAGCACCCGGCCGTCGTCGCCGAGCGCGGTACGGCAGTTGCGCAGGATGCGCCGGGAGAGTTCGTCGTCCCAGTCGTGGATGATGTTGGACAGGACATAGGCGTCGCCGCCGGTGGGCACCGTGTCGAAGAAGTCGCCGCCCACCAGCCGTACCCGGTCGCGCACTCCGGCGGCCCGCAGGGTGTCCTCCGCCTGGGACACCACCTCGGGCCGGTCGTAGAGGGTTCCGCTCACTCCCGGGTTGGCGTCGAGCACGGCGGCCAGGAGCGCGCCGCGGCCGCCGCCGACGTCGACCACGGTACGGAAGGCGCCGAAGTCGTAGGCCGCCACGACGGGGGCGATGATCCCCCGGGACGCCTCGGTCATGGCCTTGTCGAACACGGTCAGGACGTCGGGGTGCTCGCCGAGGTAGTCCCAGACGGATGTGCCGTGCACGTCGTGGAAGGCGGTACGGCCGGTGCGCACGGCGTCGGCCAGCCCCGTCCAGGCGTGGCGTTCGGCGGGCAGCCCGGTCCAGATCGCGAAGTTGCGCAGCGAGCCGGGGCTGTCCTCGCGCAGCGCCTGCCCCAGCTCGGTCAGGGCGAAGGCGCGGTCGTCGAGTTCTTCCAGGAGACCGGCGTCGGCGGCGGTCCGCAGCAGCCGGTGGAGAGTGGGCGCGTGTGTGCCGGTGGCGGCGGCCAGGTCGTGGACGGAGCGCGGGCCCTCGGCCAGCGCGTCGGCGACGCCCAGCTCGGCGACCGCGCTCACGGCCTGGGCGAGCCAGCCGCCGGCGAGCAGGTTCAGGATGCGGGCGGGTGCGGGGAGCCGGGAGGTGTCTGACGGCATGACGAACTTCCTCCTGAGTACCGGATGAGCGGACCGGGACGCACCGATGGGCCCACCTGAAGCCTCTTCGCTGTGGGTGGCCCGTTCAAGGCGGTCCTGTGTCAGGTTTTGGTGAACTCGCGTCAGGTCTTGGCAGACCGGCCGGGCACGGGCAGCGGTGACGGCCGGCCGGGCAGAGTGGTCAGTGGCCGCGCTCGGTCAGTGGTCCACTGCCCGCGTGCCAGACGAGGTCGAAGACGAAGCGGCGCAGCCGCCAGCCGTCCGGGGTGCGTACGGCCTCCGCCTCGTAGTGGCCGCCGATGTCGAAGTGCGCACCGGGTTCCGCGGCCCGTCGGACGTGGACGGCCGTGAGGTGGGCCCGGATCAGGGCGCGGTCGCCGTCCACGTCGACGGCGTAGTTGGTTCCCTGGTGGTGCGTGCGCTCGAAGGTCGTGCGGGCAAGCTGCTGGAACTCGGCGAGTCCGGCGGTCCCCCGGTACTCGCCCATCGGGAAGACCAGGTGGGCGTCCTCGGTGAACACCGAGTCGAACCAGTCGTCGCGGTGCCGGTCGCGGTCGAGGTGGGCGAGGTAGCGGTCGGCCAGGGCGGTCAGCTCGGCGCGGTCGGCGAGCAGCCGCACCTGGCCGCGCAGCGCCTCCAGTTCCTCGGACAACGACGTGGAGGCGGGGGCTGAGGTGGTGGACATGGCGTTCCCTTCCGGAGGGGCGGGGTCGGGTGTCTGCGGGGTGGTACGACGGTGTGCGGTACCGGGGTCAGCGCGGTGCGGAACGGGTCACGCAGTCCTCCAGGAAGGCCAGGGCGCGCAGGTGGTAGGAGCGGGCCGCCCAGCCCAGGCTGATGTTGTGGCCCGCGGCCGACTGCCGTTCCACCAGGACGCGTGGGGCCCCGGTGAACCTGGCCGCGAGGTCGGCCAGGTCCTCCGCGCCGTGCCGCCACCAGCGCTCGTGCTCGGCGAAGGTCAGCCGGACCGGGGCCCTGACCAGCGGCGCGATCCGGTCGAAGTGGCGTGGCCAGTGCGGGAGTTCGGCAGCCTCCTGGGAGGGCACCGGCGCCGTCAGGGCCTCGCACGCCCGGAACGTGCCCGGTGGGTAGAGGCCGAGCGGCCCCCAGTACCGGGTCCATGCCGGGGCTCCCTGGCGCGCCCGCGGAGCGGTGAGCGGTACGGCGGGGCGGTGACCGCATCCGGAGACGTCCAGGCCGAGTACCGCAAGTCCGTCGGCGGCGGCCCGCAGGACGAGTTTCCCGCCGAAGGAGTGGCCGAGCAGGAACAGGCCCGCGCCGGCCGGGTGCCGGGCCGTGAAGTCGTCGAGGGCCGCGCGCAGCAGTACGGACTGCGTGGACAGCGGCAGTCCGGCCGGCAGCTGTGCCGCCGACCGGCCGTAACCGGGGCGGTCGACGGCGAGCACGGAGCAGCCGAGCCGGGCGCCGAGGGTCAGCAGGGACACGTCCGGATGGGCCTGCCCGTCGAAGTACCCGGCGCGCAGCCCGCCACCGTGGACCGCGACGACGGTCGCCCGCGGCGCACCGCGCGCGGGTTCGCTCAGCAGGGCGGACAGGACGGTGCCGGCCGCGTCCAGTTCGATGCGGCGCACGCCCTTGGAGACGGGCGCCGGTGCCCTCGCGCCCGCCCGGCCGACGGCGACGGTCGCCCGGTTCACGCCGCTCCCCCGGCGGCGGCCGCCCCCGGGGCCGGTACGCCGCCCGCCGGCCTCCCGGACCTCGGCCGGGCGGATGCACCGGCCGGGCGCGGGCCGGTCGTGCCGATCCGGTCGCCTCCGGCGGCGAGCCGTCCGGCGCCGCCGCCGTCACCCGGTGCGGCCGCGCCGAGCCGTCCGACACCGTCGCCGCCGCCTGCTCCGATGTTCCCGGCCCAGGGCACCAGCCCACCGGGCATGGCCGGGAGCAGGGGGCCACGGCCGGGCCCGCCGGCCGACGCCGCGTGACCCGCGCCGCCCGGCCGTTCCGGCCCGGTCCCCCCGCCCGGAACGGGGCGCGTGCCGCTTCCGGCGAGCTGTTCGTCGCTCCGGAGGGAACGCGTGCCCTCGCTCGCGCGCCGGACCGCACGCGTCCCTTCATCGGCACGCTTGCCAGAGCTCGGGCCCGCGTCGGCGCGCCGGCCCCTGTCCCCAACGGAACGCCCGCCCCCGTCAACACCCCGAACGACACGCGTCGCTTCATCGGCACGCCGACCGGAGCCCGCGCCCTCGCTGGTGCGCCGGCCCCCGCCCCGGCTGGAACGCATATCTCCATCGGTCCGCCGGTCGCCGCCCGGGTCGGTACCAGTGTCACCGCCGACACGCCTGCCCCCGCCCCGCAGGGAACCCGTGTCCCCGCCGAGGCGGGCGAGCCAGGGGGTGAGCTCCCGTGCCGCGGCCGGGCCGTAGGCATGCCGTAGGCGCCGGTCGAGGTCCTCGTGGTCGAGCACGTACTGCTGGGGGCCGACGGCCTCCAGCACCACCGTGGCGAGCGCGCAGCCGAGCCGGGCCGCGGCGCGCGGTGGCCGTCCCCACGCGGTGGCGGCGAGGAATCCGGCCCGGAAGCCGTCGCCCACGCCGGTGGGCTCCCCCGCGGTCTGCGGGGGAACCGCGGCGACGTGCAGCGGCGGGCGCCCGGCGCCGGTGAGGTCGACGCCGTCGGCGCCGCGCGTCACGATCCAGGTGCCGGTGCGGTCCAGGACCTGCTCGTGCGTCCAGCCCGTGCGCTCCTGGAGCAGGGCCGCCTCGTACTCGTTGGTGAACAGGAACCGCGATCCGGTGACCAGGTTCCGGGTCTGTGCCCGGTCCAGTCTGGCCAGTTGCTGAGAGGGGTCCGCGGCGAACGGGATGCCCTGACGTCGGCACGCCTCGGTGTGCAGCACCATGGCGCGGGGGTCGTCCGGTCCGATCAGGGCCATGCCGAAGGGACCGTGGCGGGCGGTGACGTCGGCGATCCGGATGTGCCGCGCCTCGGCCATCGCCCCGGCGTAGAACGTGGCGATCTGGTTCTGCTCGGTGTCCGTGGTGCACACGAAGCGTGCGGTGTGCAGGGTGTCGCTGATGCGTACGGCCCCCGTCTCCACCCCCTCGTCCCGCAGCCGGTTCCCGTACGGTCCGAAGTCCCGCCCGGCGGCCGCGGCGAGCACCGGCGAGAGCCCCAGCCGGGCGAGTCCGAGCGCGATGTTGGCGGCCACTCCCCCGGGGCGGACCTCCAGCGTGTCCGCGAGGAAGGACAGCGAGACGCGGTCCAGCCGGTCGGGGACGATCTGTTCGGCGAAGCGTCCCTGGTACGCCATGAGGTGGTCGGTGGCGACGGAACCGGTGACCAGGACGCGCCGCGACCCGCTCACCGTCCGGCCGCCGCGCGCAGGGCGTCCACCCGGTCGGTGCGCTCCCAGGTGAACTCGGGCAGCTCGCGGCCGAAGTGGCCGTAGGCCGCCGTTCGGGCGTAGATCGGGCGGAGCAGGTCGAGGTCGCGGATGAGGGCGGCCGGACGCAGGTCGAAGACCTCGGTGAGGGCGGACTGGATGCGCGGCACCGGTACGGTCCCGGTGCCGAAGGTCTCCACGAACAGGCCGACGGGCTCGGCCTTGCCGATGGCGTAGGCGACCTGGACCTCGCAGCGCGAGGCCAGGCCCGCCGCCACCACGTTCTTCGCCACCCAGCGCATCGCGTACGCCGCCGAGCGGTCCACCTTGGACGGGTCCTTGCCGGAGAAGGCGCCGCCGCCGTGCCGGGCCATGCCGCCGTAGGTGTCGATGATGATCTTCCGGCCGGTCAGGCCCGCGTCACCCATCGGACCACCGATCTCGAAGCGGCCGGTCGGGTTGACCAGCAGCCGGTAGCCCTCGGTGTCCAGCTTGATGCCGTCCTCCGCGAGCGCCTCCAGCTCCGTCTCGACGACGGACCGCCGTATGTCGGGGGCGAGTTGGCTCTCCAGGTCGATGTCGCTCGCGTGCTGCGCGGAGACCACGACCGTGTCCAGCCGTACGGCACGGTCGCCGTCGTACTCGACGGTGACCTGGGTCTTGCCGTCCGGCCGCAGGTAGGGGACGGTACCGTCGCGGCGTACGGCGGTGAGGCGATGGGCGAGCCGGTGGGCGAGCCGGATGGGCAGCGGCATCAGCTCCGGGGTCTCGTCCGTCGCGTAGCCGAACATCAGGCCCTGGTCGCCCGCGCCCTGCCGGTCCAGCTCGTCGTCGTTCCCGCGGGAGGCACGCTCGACCCGGGCCTCGTACGCCGCGTCGACACCCCGCGCGATGTCCGGGGACTGCGCGCCGATGGACACCGAGACACCGCAGGAGGCGCCGTCGAACCCCTTCGTCGAGGAGTCGTAGCCGATCTCCAGGATCTTCTCGCGCACCAGCGTCGCGATGTCCGCGTACGCCTTCGTCGTCACCTCGCCGGCCACGTGCACCTGGCCGGTGGTGATCAGCGTCTCCACGGCGACCCGGGAGGACGGGTCCTCCCGCAGGAGCGCGTCGAGGACGGTGTCGCTGATCTGATCGGCGATCTTGTCGGGATGCCCCTCGGTCACGGACTCCGAGGTGAACAGGCGTGAGGCCATCATGCGTCCTTGGTCGAGGAGGTCGAGAAGGTCGGGGAGGAATCGGCGGAAGGGCGGGGCGGGCCGAACCACGTCCGCAGCGCGTCGCCGAGGCCGGCCGCCGGGTCGCCGGTGCCCGGCGCCGCCCAGGCGACGTGGCCGTCCGGCCGGACCAGCAGCGCGGTGGTGCCGGCGAACGGATCGGCGCCGTCCACGGGTTTGGGCACGGCGGTGACCACCCTGACCCGGCCGGAGAAGCCGTCGGCGGCGGCCCGGACCGCCGGTTCGTCGGTCAGATCGAGCAGGACGCCGTGCGCCGGGTGGAGCAGTTCGGTGGTGCTGGTGCCGCCCGCCCCTCCGACGAGTTCGCGGTGTCCGACGCGGCGGCCGAGCAGCGGGTGGTGGCCGGGGCCGACCGGGTGACGGACGTCGAGTCCGCTGACGACACCGGCCAGATGACGTTTGACGTCGTCGTACTCCAGCAGTTCGGTGAACAGTTCGCGCAGCGGGTCCGCCTCGGCCCCACCGAGGAAGATCAGGCCCTGGGCGCGGGTGTTCATCAGCAGCCGGGCGCCGACCGGGCGCCGTTCGTCGTCGTAGGTGTCGAGCAGGGACTCCGGTGCGGTGCCACGCGCCACGGCGGCCAGCTTCCAGCCCAGGTTGACGGCGTCCTGCACCCCGGTGCTCAGGCCCTGGCCGCCGGCGGGCAGGTGGATGTGGGCGGCGTCCCCGGCGAGCAGGACGCGGCCGCGCCGGTAGCGGTCGGCCTGCCGGGTGGCGTCGGTGAAGGAGCTGACCCAGGTGGCGTGGCCGTCGCTGATGTCCTCGCCGGTGATGTGCTGCCAGGCGGCGGCGACCTCCGGGAAGCCGGCCGGCCCGCTGCGGGCGTCCGGCGGGGAGGCGTGCGGACAGACGATGATCCGGTCCACGCCCTCGCCCAGCGGCGCGGCCATCACCATGCCGTTGGGCAGCCGTTCGCCGAGCGGCCGGGGACGCAGGGCGCGGCCGGCCACGTCGGCGAGGTACATCACGCGGGTGGCCGGGGTGCCCGGGAAGCCGAAGCCGGCCAGGTCCCGGACGGTGCTGCGGCCGCCGTCGCAGCCCACCAGGTAGGCGGCGCGCAGCCGTTCGGTGCCGGCCGGGGTGCGCAGGACGGCCTCCACGCCGGTGTCGTCCGCGGTCAGACCGGTCAGTTCCCGGCCCCGTCGCACGTCCGCTCCCCGTTCCGTGGCCCACCCCTCCAGCACCGCCTCCGTCTCGGACTGCGGGATGTCGCGGGCCCCGAAGTGGGCTCCCTCCAGAACCGTGTAGTCGAACCGGACGCCGCCGAAGTGGCCCACCGGGCTGATCGGGGGAACCGGGCCGCGGCCGAAGCGGGGCAGCAGGCCCCGCTGGTCGAAGACCTCCATGGCGCGGGCGGTGAAACCGAGGCCGCGGGACTGCCCGGTCGGTGCGGCGAGCCGTTCGACGACGGTCACCCGGACCCCGCCCAGGCGCAGTTCACCGGCGAGCATCAGACCGGTCGGCCCGGCGCCGACGACGATGACGTCCGTGTCGTGGGTGCCATTCGTGCCGTGGGTGCCGTCCGTGACACCCCTGTCCTCAGTGCCATCCGTGACATCCGTGTCCATGGCCGCCCCTCCCTCAGCCCTTCGCGGAGCGCGAGTGCGTCACCCGGTAGGTGTTGGCCTGGCGCCCGGTGACCAGTTCCCGGGCGCGGACCCGTCCGGCGCGGACGTCCGCCGGGCGCTGTTCCTCGGGGAGGTGGTGGAAGGCGTCGTAGAGCTCCTTGCTGTCCCACTGCGCGTAGTTGACGACGAAGGTGCCGTCCAGGCCGCGGAAGTAGGTGTGGGAGCGGTAGCCGGGCACGGTGGTGATCCACTCGTCGGGCTTGGCGAGGGTGTGGAGGAGTTCCTTCTGCCGGTCGGGGGTGGTGTCGAGGACGATCAGGACGGTGTAGTCGTCCCGGTCGGGGGAGATCTCGATGCCGTCGCCCAGCCCCGGGTGATGCTGGGTGAACTCCAGCTCCGCCTTCAACAGCCGTACGGTGCGGGCGAGTTCGTGGAACTGCGGCACGGTCTTCTGCTGGAACTTCTGACCCTGGTAGCGGGCTTCGAGGTCGGCGAGGCTGCGCCACTGGATGTAGTTGGCGGTGCCGGGGCTGTCGATGCCCGCGTGCAGGGTGGAGGAGATCCAGCCGGGGTAGTCCGCGTGGTCGATGATGTCGCGCATCGCGTCGAGGACGTCGTCCTGGAGGGCGCGGGTGTCGGTCTCGAACAGGTTGAAGACGGTGAGGTGGCCGTCGTCGGGCGAGATCAGGGGCATGGTGTTCCTTCCGTGGTGGGGAGGGTGGCGCCGGCCGGGAACCAGCGGGCGCGTGCCGCCGCCTCGTCGTCGGCCCGCTGCGGTCCCGCCCGTACGACATGGCCGTCGGGGCGTACCAGCACGGGGCCGTCGGCGCCGGGGCCCGGCCCGCCGTGCGGGCCGCCGAGCCGCAGTCCGCGGCCGGCCCGCAGCAGTTCCGTGGTGCTGGTGCGCCCGCCGGGGGTGTCGAGGTCCAGGTGCGGCAGGCGTGCCCCCAGCAGGGGGTGGGCGGGGCCGCCGACGTCGTACCGGACGTCGAGACCGCTGATGAGTCCGGCGAGGTGGGCGCGCACCGGCTCCAGGGCGATCAGTTCGGTCATCAGCTCACGCAGTGGCTGCACCTCGGGGCCGCCGAGCAGCAGCAGCGCCTGGGCGCGGATGCCGGCCAGGACGCGCCGGCCCACCGGGTGCCGTTCGCGGTGGTAGGTGTCGAGCAGGTCCGGGTGGGCGCGGCCGGTGACGTGCGCGGCGAGTTTCCAGCCGAGGTTGAAGGCGTCCGCCAGGCCGAGGTTGAGCGCCTGGCCGCCGATGGGCAGCTGACGGTGGGCGGCGTCCCCGGCGAACAGGACACGGCCGTACCGGTAGTGGTCGAGCTGACGGTTGGTGTCGTCGAAGGCGTTCACCCACAGCGGGGTGCCGCCGCTGATGTCCTCACCGGTCACCCGCTTCCACACCTCGGCGATCTCCGCGAACTCCGCTGCGCCGGCGCGTCGTCGGGGCGGTACGCCGAACTCGTGGGCCATGACGCGGGTCACCCCGTCCGCGCGGCGGGCCGCCACCGCGAAGCCGTCGGGCAGCCGCTCGAAACGCCGGTCCGGCACCTCGACGCCGGCGACGTCCGCGCGGACCAGCTCCCGCCGGGCCTCGTGCCCGGGGAAGGCGGCGCCCAGCAGCCGGCGTACGGTGCTGTCCTCGCCGTCGCACGCGACGAGGTACGGGCTGCGCACCCGCAGGGCGCCGCCCGGGCCCTCGGCCACCGTCTCCACGTAGGGGGCGGAATCCGCGGTGACGGCGTGCACGTCGTGGCCGCGCCGGACGTCGGCGCCGAGGTCGCGCGCCCACTGCTCCAGCAGCCGTTCGGTGTCGTACTGCGGGACCTTCCACTGCCCGGCGTACGGGCCGGGCAGGGTCAGGTCGAGGGGGATCCCGGCGTAGTGTCCGCGGTGCTGCCGCGGCGGCTCGCCGAGGCCCGGGAGCAGACCACGGCTGTCGAGGATCTCCATGGTGCGGGCGTGCAGCGTGGAGGCCCGCGACTCGGTGGTGGGTTCCCGCCGGCGTTCGAGTACGACGACCTCGGCACCGCCGAGTCGCAGTTCGCCTGCGAGCAGCAGGCCCACGGGCCCCGCGCCCACCACCACGGCCTGGGTGTCCAGCCGGGCCTCGGCCACGGTCAGGCCTTCCCTTCGGCGTAGGCGCGCGCGTGGCCGAGGGTGGCGAGGCTGTTGGCGCTCAGCGCGCCGCGGACGTAGGCGCGGGCGTCGGCGACGGTGGCGTCCGGGCCGAGCACGGCCAGGTTGTCCGGGTTCAGGGTCACGGTGTGCTGGGAGGAGGCGACGGTACCCTCCGGAGTCTCCTCGAAGGTCCAGAGCCCGGTGTGCAGGGTCAGCAGGGCCGGCAGCGTGACCTGTTTGTAGGCGATGCGGTGGTGCGGGAAGGTCACCCGGTACGACTTGGTGGTGTGCGTCGAGCCGTCCTTGGCGCGGGTGTCCATCTCCAGGGTCTGCAGTCCGGGGGTGTCCTCGGTCAGGCGGGCGGAGGCGACGTGCGGCAGCCGCTCGGGCCACAGCCCCGCGTCGTTGACGAAGTCGTACACGTCCTTGGCGGCGCCGGCGACGGTCACGCTGTCGGTGAAGGAGAAGGTCAACTCCTCCGAGTTGAGGGCGCGTTCGAGGTTGTCCTTGAGCGCGGCCAGTTCGGTGCGGCTGTTGTGGTCCACGGCCCGGTCGATCCAGTCGAGGGAGTCGCGGTCGTCGTCGACGGCGCGGTAGTCGTGCAGCAGCCGTACCCGGGCGGTGTCGTCCGAGACCGGCTCGACGATCCAGGTGCCGCCCATCGCGGCCACCGGCGGTGCGGTGATCTCCTGACGGAAGGTGATGCGCAGCGCGTCGGCGTCGAGGGTGCGGCGGGACGTCCAGCTCTTCGCCCCGTCTCCGGCGGTCGCCCAGATGCGGATGCGTTCCTCGGCCTCGCCCCGCTCCACCTGGTCGACGTGGAGGGTGGGCGGGAAGATGCGGGGCCACTGGGCGACGTCGGCCAGCAGCCGGTAGACGGCGGGCGCGGGGGCGCCGACGGTGATCTCGTGCTCGACCTCGCGGGTCGTCATGGCGGTGTCTCCTCGACGGATGCGGTGGGTGCGGCGGGCACGGCGGACGGCGAGTACGACCGGCAGCGGGTACGGCGATGTCCCGGGAGGGGGTCAGAAGTTGCCGAGTCCGCCGCAGACGTTGAGCGCCTGCGCGGTGATGGAGGCGGCGGTGTCGGAGACCAGGTAGCCCACCAGTCCCGCGACCTCCTCGGGGGTGGAGTACCGGCCGAGCGGGATCTTCGCCCGGAACTTCTCCAGGATCTGCTCCTCGGTGGTCTCGTAGGCGGCGGCGTACCCCTGGCGGACCCGCTGGGCCATCGGCGTCTCGACGTATCCGGGGCACACCGCGTTCACGGTGATGCCGGTGGGCGCCAGTTCGTTGCCCAGTGCCTTGGTGAAGCCGACCACGCCGTGCTTGGAGGCGGAGTAGGGGGCGCCCAGGACCACGCCCTGCTTCCCGGCGGTGGAGGCGATGTTGACGATCCGGCCGCGGGACTTGTGCCGCAGGCCGCCGGCGTTGAGCACCTCCCTGGTCACCCGGAAGACACTGGTGAGGTTGGTGTCGAGGACGTCCTCCCACAGCGCGTCCTCGATGTCGGCGGTGACACCGCCGCCGGACCGGCCCGCGTTGTTGACGAGGACGTCGATGGTGCCGAAGCGGTCCACGGCGGCCCGGACCAGGTGCTCCACGGCGGCCCGGTCCCGGACGTCACAGGCGGTGCCGTCCACCTCCAGTCCCTCGGCGGTCAGTTCCTTCACGGTCGCGGCGACCCGGTCCGCGTCGCGGGCCGCGAGGAACACGCGGTGTCCGCCGGCGGCGAGCAGCCGCACCACCGCCAGCCCGATGCCGCTGGTACCGCCGGTCACGAGCGCGACCGGTGCGCTCGGCCCGGGTGTGCGGGGTTCCTCGGGCGTTCCGGTCGTCTCGGTGGTCTCGGTGGTCTCGCTCGTCATGGTGATCCCCTCTCAGGCGGCCCGAGCGGCCGAGAGCCGCTCGTTGACGAGGTCGACGAGGGTCCGGGGGGTGGGGGCTTCGGAGAGCACGTCGTCGTCGAGCGAGACGCCGTACTCCCGCTCGATCCGGCCGACCGTCTCCAGCAGTGCCAGGGACTCGTAGCCCAGGGCCGTGAAGTCGGTGTCGAGGATGTCACCGTCCAGGTCGACGGTCTCGTCGGCGCCGGCGGCCTCCAGCAGGATGCGCCGGAGCGCGTCGGGGGTGAAAACGTCGGTGGCCACGGAGGGTCCTTTCGCGGGGTGGGAAGCGGAACTCGGGGTGGTGAGCGGAGTTCGGGGAGGGAATCGGAGTTCAGGGAGGGAAGCGGCACGCAGGATGAGGCGCGGGAAGGGGACGGTGGACCGGCGCGGCTACCGGGCGGCGCGGCGGACCACCAGGGCGGAGTTGAAGCCTCCGTGGCCGCGGGCCAGCACCAGGGCGGTGCGCACGGGCAGGGTGCGCGGCCGGTCCAGGACGAGGTCGAGGTCGTACTCCGGTGCCGGATCGCTGTGCACGGTGGGCGGCACGACGCCGTCCCGGATGGCGAGCAGGGCGGCGGCGACGTCGAGCGGGGCCCCGCCGGAGTACAGGCGTCCGGTCATGGTCTTCGGAGCGGTCACGGGGACGCCCCGGGGGCCGAAGACGGCGGTGAGGGCTTCCGCCTCGGTCCGGTCGAGGCCGGGATCGCCTGCCGCGTCCGCGAAGACGACGTCCACGTCGGCGGCGTCCGCCCCCGCGTCGGCGAGGGCGATCTCGACGGCCTTGCGCAGTGCGGGAGGACGTCCCGAGCCCGGCTTCGGGTCGAGGGTGGCACCGTACCCGGCGATCTCGCCGTAGACGTGCGCGTCCCGGGCGCGGGCCGCCTCCGCCTCCTCCAGGACGAGAAGGGCACCGCCCTCGCCGGGCACGTGCCCGCGCGCCGCCCGGTCGAAGGGCAGGTAGGCCCGGTCGGGGTCCTCACCGGTGCTCAGTCTGCCGCCCGCCAGCTGGGCGACCCATCCCCACGGGCACAGGGAGGCGTCCACCGCGCCGGAGACGACCAGCCGGGTGCCCCGGCGGATCTGCCGGCGGGCCTGGGCGAGGGCGTCGATGCCCCCGGCCTGGTCGCCGACGACCACGCCGCTGGGCCCCTTCATGCCGTTGCGGATGGAGATCTGGCCGCTGTTGACGGCGTAGAACCAGGCGAAGGACTGGTACGCGGACACGTACTGACTGCCCTGGCTCCACAGTTTGCGCAGTTCGTTCTGGCCGAACTCGAAGCCTCCGGAGGCGCTCGCCGTGACCACGCCCATGTCGAACTCGGGCAGCTCGCCGGGGCGCACGCCCGCGTCCGCGAGGGCCCAGTCGGCGGCGGCGAGGGCGATCCGGGTCATCCGGTCGGTCTGTGGGATCAGCCTGCTCGGCAGATGGTCCTCGGCCACGAAGCCGCTGATCTCCCCGGCCAGCCGGGCCGGATACCGGCCGGGGTCGAAGCGGGTGATCCGGCCGATGCCGCTGCGGCCGGCCAGGGTCGCCGCCCAGTACGCGGGCGTGCCCAGTCCGTTGGGCGAGGCGACGCCCAGCCCCGTGACCACCGCGGTGCCGGTCATGTCCGCCTCCGTCCCGGCTCGGCGAGCACCATCGCGCTCTGGAAGCCGCCGAATCCGCTGCCCACCGTGAGCACCACGTCGGTGAGCTGGTCCCGGGCGTGCAGGGGGACGTAGTCGAGGTCGCACTCCGGGTCGGGGGTGTGCAGGTTGGCGGTGGGCGGCACCACGTCGTACTCCATGGCCAGGACCGAGGCGGCGATCTCCAGGGAGCCGATCGCGCCCAGCGAGTGCCCGATCATGGACTTGATGGAGCTGACCGGGGTCCGACGGGCGTGGTCGCCGAGGCTGCGTTTGAAGGCGGCGGTCTCGTGCCGGTCGTTCTGCCGGGTGCCGGAACCGTGGGCGTTGACGTAGTCGATGTCGTCCGGGTTGAGCCTGGCCTCGTCCAGGGCGACGCGGATCGCCTCGGCCATCTCGGCACCGTCAGGGCGCAGTCCCGTCATGTGGTACGCGTTGCTGCGGGTCGCGTAGCCGGCGATCTCCGCGTAGACGTGGGCGCCACGGCGGCGCGCGCTCTCCAGTTCCTCCAGGACGAAGACGGCGGCGCCCTCCCCCAGCACGAACCCGTTGCGGGTCCTGTCGAAGGGGCGCGAGGCGGTGGCCGGGTCGTCGCAGCGGGGGGTGGTGGCCTTGATGGCGTCGAAGCAGGCCATGGTGATCGGGGAGATCGGCGCCTCCGACGAGCCCGCCACCATCACGTCGGCCGAGCCCTCCCGGATCAGTTCGGCGGCGTGGCCCACGGAGTCGATGCCCGAGGTGCATCCGGTGGACACCACGGTGCCCGGTCCCTCCGCGCCGACGGCCCAGGCCACCTCCGCGGCGAAGGAACTGGGGACGAAGTGGTCGTACAGGTGGGGCACGGCGTAGGTGTGGTCGACCAGGTCGAGCCGGCCGCCGTCACTCACGACCCGGTACTCGGCGTCGAGTCCGGTCGTCGCGCCGACGGCGCTGCCGATCGTGACACCGACCCGGTGCGGGTCCAGCGCCGTCAGGTCGATGCCGCTGTCGTCGACCGCGCCGCGTGCCGCGACGACGGCGAACTGGGCCGCCCGGTCCATCCGCCGGACCTCCTGGGGGGTCAGTCCGTGGGCGTAGGGGTCGAAGTCGATCTCGGCCGCCACTCGGGAGCGGAACGGCGTGGGGTCGAAGAAGGTGATGCCCCGGGTCGCGGTCCGGCCCTCGCTGAGCAGGTTCCAGAAGTCCTTGGTGCCGATCCCGCCGGGCGCGAGGACCTCCACGCCGGTGACGACCACGCGGCGCGCCGTCATATGGAGGCCTCCCAGGAGTAGAAACGGGAGGCCATGGCGTCGGCCGGGGAGCGCCAGGTGGCGGGGTCGTAGGCCTCGATGAAGGGCTTCAGGTCATTGCTGATGCTGATGAACCGGGGATCGTTCCGGGCCTCTTCGATCCGTTCCCCTCCGTCGGCCGCGTCGAAGTCCTGGAGGTGGAAGTACAGTCCCCGGTACGTGAACAGCTGGCGGCGCCGGGTGCCCATCCGGTGCGGCATCTCGGTCGCGTCGAACGCGGTGAACAGTTGCGCCACCTCGGAACTGGCCCCGGGCGACATACGGGCGACGATCAGGGTGCTGTGCATACGTGACACTCCTTCGGTACGGGCATGCCGGGCGGCGGACGTGCGGGGCCGGTCGTGCGGGGGCCGGTCCGGTGTGGAGGGGCCGGCGGCGGGAGAGGAGCGGTGTCCCGTTTCCCGACTTCAAGACTCTTCGGCCGCCAACAGCCGATCAAGGCAAGCCTGTTCAGGACTGCGTCATCTTGTGCACGGGTTGCGCAGGAACGGGCGGCAAGGACAGGGGAACGTCAGACGAGCGTCGCGCGAGTGCCCATTCCGCCGACCGCGGCGGGCGTGACGGTGCCGTGAGGTCCGACGGGGGAAGGGCCGCCGAAGTCCGATGTACCGCGGGGACCCGGCGGTTCGGGTCAGCGGTGTCGGAGAGGTGACCCAGCCGGAAGCCGTCGGCCTGGACCGGCTGCGACGTACGCGCGCCGCCGTACACGCGCCGCCATACGCGCGCCACCGCACCCGCGCGCCACCGCCGCGGTCCCGGGGGCGGTACGTGAGCCGGGGGCATGGCTGTCCGGAGCGTGGTGCGGTGGCCGACGCCACGCCGGGGCGCATGGGCGACCGGGGCGTGGCGCGGCGGCCGACAGCTACGCCGGGGCGCATGGGCGACCGGGGGCGTGATGCAGTGGCCGACGGCCACGCCGGGGGCCTTTCGGCGACGGGCGGGCGGGCCCGGGCTCGCGACGCGCCCGCTCGCCCACAGGAACCCGCCGCCCTCCTGTTCCTGGACCGGCCGCCGAGCGGCGGACGGCAGGCGGCAGGCGGCAGGCGGCAGGCGGCAGGCGGCAGGAAACGGCTCGTCGACTCTTCTGTCCGGCGCTACCGCTCAGACCGCCCGCAGGGCTCCGGGGCGGCGGCCGGTGAGGCGGTCGAGCGCGGCGGCGCTCGCGTCGTCGGCCGGCAGGTGGACGACGATGTGCTGGTCGTCGTCGGCGGGCAGACCGAGCGTTTCGTACGCCAGCCGCACTTCCCCCGCCTGCGGGTGGACCATGCGCACCACCCCGTTCGCCCGCGGCAGCCCGGGCAGTGTCCGCAGCCGGCCGGCGAACGGCTCTCCGGAGGACACCGTCAACTCGTCCATCAGCGCGCCGACATGGACGTCGGTCTGCCCCGGCCCCTGTTTCAGCGCCGCGACCTGCTGGTCGGCGACCGTGTCCCAGTCCGGGTAGACCGAGCGTGCCCGCGGGTCGGTGAAGACGAAGCGGGCGAGGCTGGGCCGGACGCCGTCCAGCAGGCCGAGCGGTTCGGCCAGCCGCCGGTACCCGTCCGTGCAGGCCAGGATCTCGCTCAGCCGGTTCACCAGCACGGCGGGCGCCGGTTCGAGCCGTTCCAGCAGCGCCCGCACCGTGGGCCTGACCGCCCTGTTCGGTCCCGCGTCGCCCCGGCAGCTGAAGCCAGGGTCGGCACCCTTGGCGAGCCGGTGCAGATGGACCCGTTCACCGGGGGTGAGCAGCAGCGCGTCCGCCAGGGCCGCCAGCACCTGCACCGAGGGCCTGCGGTCCCGCCCCTGCTCCAGCCTGGTGACGTACTCGACACTCACCCCGGCAAGCGTCGCCAGTTCCGCTCGGCGCAGTCCCGGCGTACGGCGGCGCGGCCCGGCGGGCAGTCCCACCTCGGCCGGTGTCACGGCTTCCCGGCGCAGCCGCAGGAAGAGGCCGAGCTCGTTGTCGCTCATCCCGCGAACGTAACACCGGTCGCCCCGGCGGATCGTGGCCCTGCCACTACCACCCTCCGCCCGGCCTCCCTCGTCCGCCGACCGTCCGCCACCGTGGAGCGCAGGCCCCGGCTGGGGCGGCATCGATCCCCGTAGGAGAAGCACACCCATGTCCAGCGCGCGACTGAATCTCGCAGTGATCGTCGGCAGTGTCCGGGAGGGCCGCTTCGGCCCGGTGGTGGCCGACTGGTTCGTCGAACAGGCCAAGCGCCACGACGAGTTCACGATCGACCTGATCGATCTGGCGGACGTCGAGCTGCCCCTCGCGCTGCCGCCCACCCCGCCGGCCCTGCAGCCCGACCTCCCGCGCCCCGAGGGCATGGCCGAACTGACCCGGCGGCTCGACGCCGCCGACGCGGTCGTCATCGTGACGCCCGACTACAACCGCAGCTTCCCGGCGTCCCTGAAGGCCGCCATCGACTGGCACTACACCCAGTGGAAGGCCAAGCCGATCGGCTTCGTCGGGTACAGCGGCCTCAGCGGCGGTCTCCTGGCGATCGAGCAACTTCGGCAGGTCTTCGGTGAGTTGCACGCCCACACCGTGCGCGACTACGTCGCCTTCCCCAGCTACTACCTCCTCTTCTCCCCCGATGGCACGCTCCGTGACCCGCAGGGCCCCGAGGACGCCGCCAAAGCCATGCTCGATCAGCTCCTCTGGTGGGGCTCGGTCCTCCACGACGCCCGCCGCGACCGCCCGCAGATCGCGAACCGTTAGCCCACTCCGGCCCCGGCCGACGGCCCGCCTCCCCGGCCGGGCCGACCGGTTCCGGTGCGCCGTCAGGGTGGGGTGGGCCAGGCGAGGAGGCCGGAGTCGGCGAGGCGCGTGGCGACCACGTCCTGGCGGGTCTCTCCTCGGAGGTGTCGGCCTGTGTGCCCACGAAGCGACGCCCCCGTGCACCATCGGCGACACGGCGACCCCCATTGCTTCCGGAACGCCGGTGAGCAAGGGGCTCCTCGCCCCGGTCACGCCACCACGGGGGCGTCTTGTCCGTTCAGTGGACGTCGAGGACGGCCTTGCCCGGCACGCGGCGGCCCGCGAGTTCGGCTGC
Source organism: Streptomyces sp. NPDC017676 (assembly GCF_044329325.1). Classification (NCBI taxonomy): domain Bacteria; kingdom Bacillati; phylum Actinomycetota; class Actinomycetes; order Kitasatosporales; family Streptomycetaceae; genus Streptomyces; species Streptomyces sp. NPDC017676. Next base: position 59,680 of record NZ_JBIRJA010000006.1, read on the forward strand.
TGCCCGCGCCGCCTGCGCCCAGTCGGCGCGGAGGGCGACTTGCGGGTCCAGTTCGCCGCGGGCGGTGAGTGCGGCGAGCCAGGTGAGGTCGGCGCCCAGTCCTACGGCGTCGTCCAGCAGGTAGTAGGTGGCGATCTGGCGGTTGTGGCGGCGGCCGTTGCCGAAGAGGGCTCCGTAGGGGAACTGCTCGCCGTCACCGGATATGTGGCCTGCGGCCACCAGCACGCCGTTCTCGGCCAGGGCACCGTGAGCGGCGACCATGTGGGCGCCGCCGACCAGTTCGACCACGCCGTGCACCGGTTCCAGGTGCTGGAGGGCGGCCAGGTCGGTGACGACCTCATGTGCGCCGAGTGCGCGCAGTGCGTCCGCCTTCGCCGGATCGCTGGTCACCGCGGTGACGTGGGCGCCGCCCCGGGCCGCGAGTTGCAGGGTGAAGCGGCCCACGCCGCCTCCGGCGCCGGTCACGAGGACGCGCCGTCCCAGGATCGGGCCGATGCGGTGCAGGGCGCGCAGGGCCGTGCCCGCCGCGACCGGCAGTGCGCTGATCGGGCCGAGGTCGGTTCCCTCGGGCACGGTGCCCATCAGGTTGGTGTCCACGGCACGCAGTTCGGCCCAGGCGCCGTCCGCCGCCAGGGTGACGACGGGGGTACCTGCCGCGGGACCGGAGCCGTCGGCGGCTGCGCGGACCACGACGCCCGCGGCGTCCCAGCCGGGCACCGTGCCGGCTTCGCCCTCGGGGACCACGTGGTGGACCTCGCCGGCGTTGAGGGAGAACGAGTGGACCTGGACCAGGGCCTGGTGAGCGGCGGGTTCGGGATCGGCGACCTCTGTGAGCGCGAGGTGTCCCGGGGCTGAGTGATCAATCGTCAGTGCCTTCACGATGCGAGATAGTGCCACTGAGTGGCATAAGCCCACAAGAGGCAAACGCGGCTGCTAGGCTTTGCTCGTGCAGAAGGACATGAGAGAGCTGCCACTGCGTGAGCGCAAGAAGCTGCGGACCCGTCAGGCTCTGGTCGACACCGCCCTGGAGCTGTTCACCGCGCAGGACTTCACCACGGTCACGCTGGACGAGATCGTCGATGCGGTGGAAGTCTCCAAGCGCACCTTCTTCCGCACGTTCAGTTCGAAGGAAGACGTGGCGCTGGCCCCGGAGAAGGAACTGTGGGCCGCCTACCTCACGGACATCGAGAGTCGGCCCCTGACCGGCGAGCACCTGCTCGGCGCCTACAAGGACGCGCTGTTCACGGCACTGGAGCAGATGGCGGACGGATGGGAACGGCGCTTCCTGGCCAGCCGCAGCCTGGCCGACCGCACCCCGGCGCTGACCGCGCACAGCCTGCGCCACTGCTCGGAGGTCTCCGCGGACGTCGTGCGGATCATGGCGGAACGGTTGGCCGGGCAGTCCCCCAACGACATCGAACTGCGCCTCCTGCTCGATCTCATGCTGGCTGCCTGGCACCGCGCACTGGAGACATGGACCTCGTCGGACGCCGTACAGCAGGACCGTACGGCGCTCATCCAGCACACGCGCAAGGCTTTCGCGGCGATCCCCGCGGTCGCGGTGCTGGCGGCACAGGACGGCTGAGCGGACAGAAGGAGCTCTGCCGTCACGGCCATCGCGGTGACCCCCGTGTGCCACCGTGCGCACCTCCGTTGTCAGTGCGGTGCGTTTCACTGTCCGTCATGGAACTCACGCAAGCGGCCGTCGACGACCTGCTGGCCCAGCTCGGCCCGGGGAACGCCTACATGTACCTGCCCAGCGATCTGGTCCCGCAGGTTCTGACCGACCTGCTCGCCGACAGGTACGGCGCCCCGCGCACCCTCGTGCTCGACGGTTTCACCGATCCGACGGTCGACGACTCCAGGGGCGCGGCGCTCCTCGTCCCCTTCGAGAACCGGGCCGTGAAGATGTGGGCATGGGCGTACGGGGACCAGTGGGTCGGCACGGGCACGGCCCGGGACGCCGAAGGGATCGAGCGGCCGGTGCTGGTGGTCGCGCACAGGGAGGTGCCGGAACCTCTGCCGGCCGCCTTCGACGCGGACGAGGACGTCGACTGGTTGGAGCGGCTCATACGGATCACGGGCTGGACGCAGCCCGCCCAGCGGCCGGACGTGGACTGGACGGAGGTGGAGTCGCGTCTGGGCACCGCGCTGCCGAGCGACTACAAGCGCATGGTCGAGACGTTCGGCGAAGGCGCCTTCGACGGATACCTGGACCTGAACCAGGAGCCCTGGACGAATCTCAGGGAGGACGGGCTGCTGGTCTGGGCGGGCACGGAGCATGAAGACCTGTACTGCTGGAGGGCCGACGGCGACGACCCCGACCGTTGGCCCGTCGTGGTCCGGTCCTTCGTCGACGAGGACGTCCCCTTCGACTGCCAGGCCGCGGAGTTCGTCTGCCGCATCCTCGTCGACCCGCACCACCGGTTCACGATGGCCCGCAATTTCGACACCCACTGGTTCATGACCTACCGGGACAGCGACTGACCGAACGCGCGTCGCCGAGGGCGAACTCTCAGTCCGCCTTCTTCTTCCGGTCCTTCTTCTGGCGAACCTCCTCAGCTCGCCGGGACTTGTGGGACCGCTCGCTGGACGGGTCCGCTCCCCTCTTGTCATGCGATGCCGTGTCCGACGGCCGCGCGGCCCCACTGCCTGGAGTTCCCTGTGCGGTGTGGTGTGAGGGTGGGGCCGTGGTGCCGTGGGCATCCGTGCCGGCGGCCGGCTCCCGGCTGGGGACAGCCGGGGCGGAGACGGCGGCCTGACGGGGGGTCGGGTCGTGAAGCTGCCCTGCGGGGACCTCCCGGGCGGAGGGCGTGGCGGGAACGGACCCCGCCTCATGGCCGGGAGCGGACGTGCCCGGTGCGTCGGATTTCGCGGACGGACTGCTCACCGCCCGGGGCGCTGCGTGGTGCGCGGGTCCGTCGGACATGCCGACAGTGGCCGCCACGGCAGCCGCCAGCGCCGCGGCCGTACCGGCGACCAGGCGGCGTCCGCGCGCGGGCACGGCCTTCGGTGCGGCCGTGCCGGCGGTGTGCGACGCATGGGGGTGCGTGGGGTCGGCTTCCCACGCCGGTATCTGCTCGGGAACCAGGCTCGTCACGTCAGCCGGGGGCGGGACGGGCCGGGGACCGTTCGACTCGGCCTGGGCTGCCAGGGCGGCCAGCGTCCGGACGCAGTCGTCGGCTGATGGGCGGGCCTGCGCGTCCAGGGCGGTCATGTCCCCCAGCAGGGCCGCGAACTCCTGCGGGAGGGAGTCGGGCAGTTCGGGCTGCCGGTGGAGTCGCGCGATCGCGGCTTCCAGGGGAGCACCGTCGTATTCGAGTCGGCTCGTGACGCATTCGAGGAGCACCAGTCCGAGGGCGTAGACATCGGCGGACGGGCCGACGGACCGGCCGAGCACCTGCTCGGGGGACAGATAGGCGGCCGTGCCGACGAGTGTGCCGGCGGTGGTACGGGTGGTGGCGTCAAGCAGCCGGGAGATACCGAAGTCGGTCAGGTGGGGGCGGTCGGACGCGTCCAGGATGATGTTCGAGGGTTTCACGTCACGGTGGACGATCCCCGCGCCGTGCGCATGAGCCAGAGCACGCGCGAGGTCGGCTCCGAGGGCGGCGGTCTCCCCCGGCGCCAGGGGCCCCGCCGCGATGCGCGCCTTCAAGGTGGGACCGTCGATCAGCTCCATCACCAGGTAGGCGCGTCCGTCATGCCGGCCGGCATCGTAGACGGTGACCAGACCGGGGTGCCGCAACCGGGCGAGGATCACCGCCTCGTTGTGGAACCCGCCCTCCCTGTCGTCACCGGTGCCGTCGCGGAAGACCTTGACGGCCACGGGTCGTTCGAGACGCAGGTCGAAGCCACGGTGGACGTCGCCGGCGCCTCCGGAGCCGATGACCCCGTCCAGGCGGTAGCGCCCGCCCAGCACTTGTGTGGAACACCGGAACGGCGCCAGAGCCGACTGGCGGAGCCTCATGTCTTCTCCCACTGCTTCTCCAGGTGCTGCCCACAGGTGCGCCTGCGAGGGGGCGCCGCACACGCGTACCCATGGGAGGCCGGAGTAGCCCTGCTCCACGTTCCGTGACGCGATCGGTGGTCCTCCCGGATAGCAGGGAGGCGCACGGGCCCCCGAGAGCGGCACGGTCACCGGAGACGCCGCCCCGGCCGGCCGCCACCCTCACCGTGCGCGTCACCCCACGGCACGACCCCCGTCCCCGGCAGGCCGTCCCACCCCCCGGCCACCTGGGACAGCACCGGCAACGTCATGACCATGCGACCCGATGGCAACGGCAGCCTCGCCGCGGGCGCGTCGACGAGCTTCGGCTTCACGGTGATGAAGAACGGCAACTCGGCCGCACCCGTGATCGGGGCGTGCACGGCGTCCTGACCCGCGGGGCGCCTCGTCCTCTCGGCCGTACGACCCCACGCCGGGTCGTGCGGCCGAGTCATGGGGGCCGAACGCCGTGCTGTCGGACCCGGCGCAGGACGAGGCGTCTCGTGCGCAACGGGCGGCATCGTATGGCTCGTTGATGCTGTCGGCACCGTTGACGGCCCGTCATTCACCCCACTATGGTCTCGACGACCCAGCGAACACCGTTCGAAATCACGAACAGATCTGGCCGCACGCCGTTCATGCGGCTCACGGGCACGACGGCCGCGTCCCCAGCATCCCTCTGACAGCGGCCCGTACGCGACGGGCCTGCCTCGCACCGGCGACCGGTCCTTCCTCCTCGTCCGCCCCCTACGAGAGGCCGAGAATGCCCCAGTTCGTCAGCAGGAGACGGCTCATCCAGCTCGCCGGGACCGCGGTCGCCGGCTCCACCGCCGGCCCCCTGCTCGGCAGCACCGCGGCGAGGGCGGCGGCCCTCCCACCGGTCCGCGCCGACATCGGGACCAAGGCGCTGCCCTTCGACCTCGGCGAGGTCAGGCTGACCGCGAGCCGGTGGCTGGACAACCAGAACCGCACCGCCGCCTATCTCCGGTTCGTCGACGTCGACCGGCTGCTGTACACCTTCCGCGCCAACCACCGCCTGTCCACGGGCGGCGCGGCCGCGACGGGCGGCTGGGACGCTCCCACCTTCCCGTTCCGCAGCCACGTCCAGGGCCACTTCCTCACCGCCTGGGCGCAGTTGTACGCGGTGACGGGTGACACGGCGGCCCGGGACAAGGCCCTGTACATGGTGGCGGAGCTGGCCAAGTGCCAGGCCAACAACGGTGCCGCGGGCTTCGGCGCGGGCTACCTCTCCGGCTACCCCGAGTCCGACTTCACGGCGCTGGAGGCCGGTACCCTGCGGAACGGCAACGTGCCGTACTACACCGTCCACAAGACCATGTCAGGTCTGCTGGACGTGTGGCGGCACCTCGGCAGCGCACAGGCCCGCGACGTGCTGCTGGCCCTCGCCGGCTGGGTCGACGCGCGCACCGGCCGGCTGACCACCGCGCAGATGCAGGCGGTGCTGGGCACCGAGTTCGGGGGCATGAACGCGGTCCTGGCCGACCTCTGCCGGCAGACCGGTGACGCCCGGTGGCTCACCGTGGCCCAGCGCTTCGACCACGCCGCGGTGTTCGACCCGCTGGCGGCGAACCAGGACGCGCTGGCCGGGCTGCACGCCAACACCCAGGTGCCGAAGTGGATCGGGGCGGTCCGCGAGTACAAGGCGACCGGCGTCACCCGGTACCGCGACATCGCCACCAACGCCTGGAACCACTGCGTCGGCTCCCACACCTACGCCATCGGCGGCAACAGCCAGGCCGAGCACTTCCGCGCCCCGAACGCCATCGCCGGCTACCTGGCCGACGACACCTGCGAGAGCTGCAACACGGTCAACATGCTCACCCTCACCAGGGAACTGTTCACGCTGACGCCGGACCGGGCCGCGCTGTTCGACTACTACGAGCAAGCCTGGCTGAACCACATCATCGGCAACCAGAACCCGGCCGACCCCCACGGGCACATCACCTACTTCACCCCGCTGAGGCCCGGAGGCCGGCGCGGTGTCGGCCCGGCGTGGGGCGGTGGCACCTGGAGCACCGACTACACCACCTTCTGGTGCTGCCAGGGCACGGGCGTGGAGATCCACACCCGGCTCATGGACTCCGTCTACTTCCGCTCCGGCACCACGCTCACCGTCAACCTGTTCGTGCCGTCGGTGCTCACGTGGACCGAGCGTGGCATCACCGTCACACAGACCACCTCGTACCCGGCGAGCGACACCACGACGCTGCGCGTCACCGGTGAGGTGGGCGGCACCTGGGCGATGCGCATCCGCATCCCCGGCTGGACGACCGGGGCCGGCGTCAGCGTCAACGGCGTCGCGCAGAACATCACGGCGGCCGCCGGGAGTTACGCGACCCTCAACCGGACCTGGGCCTCCGGCGACACCGTCACCGTGCGGCTGCCCATGCGCACCGCGCTGCGGCCGGCCAACGACGACCCGAACGTCTCCGCGGTCACCTACGGCCCGGTCGTCCTGGCCGGCGACTACGGCGACACGGCCCTCGGTTCCCTGCCCGCCCTCGACACCTCATCGATCAGGCGGACCAGCTCCACCGCGCTCGCCTTCACCGCCACGGCGAACGGCGGCACCGTCGGCCTCGGGCCCTTCCACGACGCGCACGGTCACAACTACACCGTCTACTGGAACACCGGCGGCCCGCGCTCCGTCCGCCTCGCCAACGCGGCCGGCGGTCTGGTGCTGGGCATCCAGGACATGTCCACCGCCGACGGCGGTCGCGCCCTGCTCTGGAGCGACAACGGAACGGCCGACCACGACTGGGAGATGGTCCCCGACGGCGACGCCTACCGCTTCCGCAACGTCCACAGCGGCAAGGTGCTCGGCGTGCTGAACATGTCCACGGCCGACGGCGCCACCGTCCTGCAGTGGTCGGACAACGGCACCGCCGACCACCGGTGGACGCTGCTCGACCAGGGTGACGGCACCGTCCTGATCCGCAACGCGCACAGCGGGAAGCTGCTCGCCGTGGAGAACGGGTCGGGTGCTGTCGGCGCCTTCGTGGTCCAGGCGCCCGACGACGGCACGGCCGACAACCGGTGGCGCGTCGTACGGTGACCGCCGGCCCCCGCGTGTGGATCTCTCCCCGTACAATTTGGTACCGAACGATCGCCGGCCCGCGATCCAGGGACGACGTGAGGGAGCCACGGTGCCCAGCCAGCGGTCCATCAGCGAGGCGGAGAAGCTCGCCGCGGAGAAGCTCGGCGACATCCCCCTGCGCCGCGAGCAGATGGCCGCGGTGGCCAACATCTACCGGGCCGCGTCCGCCGTGCGCCAGCACCTGGAGAACTCCGTACTGCGCGGCTCGGACCTGACCTGGACCGCCTTCGTGGTGCTGTGGGTGGTGTGGGTGTGGGGCGAGTCCGAGACCCGGCACGTGGCCGAGGAGGCGGGCATCTCCAAGGGCACGCTGACCGGTGTCTCCCGCACGCTGGAGTCGCGTGGGCTGCTGCGGCGCGCGGGTCACCCCACCGACGGGCGGCTCGTCCTGCTGTCCCTCACCGAGGAGGGCGAGGACTTCATGCGCCGGGTGTTCCCCGCGTTCAACGAGGAGGAGGCCTTCGTCACCGCCCGGCTGACCGACGCGGAGTGCCGCGGCCTCGCCGACGGGCTGCGGCGTGTCGTCCTGCAGATCGAGGAGGAGGGCGAGGACCGCCGCAGGTCGCTGCTGAACGGTGAGTCCCCGACGCCGCGCCGCAGCGGACGACGCGCCAAGGGCTGACCCGGCGCGGTGGTGTCCCGGCCCGGCGCCGCGCCGGGCGCACGGCCCCGCGCCCCCGCGGCCGTCGTCAGGGCGTCGCGCGTGCGGCGCGCACCAGCGCGTCGAAGAGACTCTGCTGCACCGGGTCCTCGTGCGCGGTGTCCTCGGGATGCCACTGCACGGCCAACACCGGTCCCCCGTCGGTGAGTTCGACGGCCTCGACGGTCCCGTCGGCGGCGCGTGCGGTGACCGTCAGCCCCTCCCCCGGCCGGTCCACGTGCTGGTGGTGGTAGCAGGACGCCTCCGCCTTGTCGACGGCGTTCCCCTGTCCCCGCAGGACTTCGACAACTACTTCCTGCTCCTGGTCGTCGCCGGCAACGAGACCACCCGCCACACCATCACCCACTCCATGCTGGCCCTCATCCAGCACCCCGAACAGCTCGCCCGCCTCCAGGAGGACCCCTCCCTCATCCCGACGGCGGTGGAGGAGTTCCTGCGCTGGGCCTCTCCCGTCTACCACTTCCGCCGCACCGCCACGCGCGATGTCGAGCTGGGCGGCAAGCACATCAAGGAGGGCGACAAGGTCGTCATGTGGTTCGCCTCCGGCAACCGCGACGAGGAGGTCTTCGGCAATCCCTACGACTTCGACGTCACCCGGCAGAACAACGACCACATCACGTTCGGCAAGGGCAGCCCCCACCTGTGCCTGGGCAACCTGCTGGCGCGCACGGAGATCCGCATCATGTTCGAGGAGCTGATTCCCCGTCTGGCGGACATCAGACTGGCCGGGGACGTCCCGCGGGTCCGCTCCAACTTCGTCAACGGCATCAAGAAGCTGCCGGTCGAGATCACTCCGGCCTGATCCACGGCAACGGCCCGGCCCCCGGCGCCCCGAGGGGCCGGGCCGCATGCGGGCACCGGCGGGGCGGCCGACCTGCCGCGGTCGCCGCCCTCTTGAGCCGTCCACGGCCGCTGTCCGCTCTCCTCCCTCAGCCGAAGTGGCGGATGCGGGCGGCGGTCGCGGGAGCGTAGGGCAGCCAGTCACCGGCCGTTCCGGCGGCGACGAACCGGGCGAGAGCGGTCGCGAATTCGCGGCCCAACGCGCGCTGGGCTTCTCCGGCACCGGCGAGGACGGGGCTGTCCGGGTAGGCGTCGAAGGTGTTGAAGAGGAAGGGCAGGTCGGCGCAGTGGGTGGCACCCAGGCCGTACGCGTCGTCGGCGGGGGCGTAGTCGAACCGGTAGACGCAGGTGGTGTTGCCGCCGGCCGCATGATGGTCGGCGATCCGCAGTGAGCCGTCGCGGAAGAGTCCGTCGGTCTGCACGGCGGTGAAGATCTGCGCCGCAGTCGCCTGCGGAAGCCGGGCGGCGTGCCGCTGGTAGGCGTCCTGGGCGGCCTCCCGGCCGACCTGGGCGGTGAGCAGGTCCAGCGCGGTGGCGGCGGTGAGGTTCTGGATGCGGGGATCGAAGGCGAAGAACGCCGTCGCCTCGTCGCGGGTGGTACCGATCAGCAGCGCCTTGCCCGCCAGGGCACCGTCGGCGAGGGCCCGTTGCCAGGTACGAGGCATACCGGGTGCCCCGAGGACCGGATACATCGGCGGGGCGGCGCCGCCCGGAGCCGCGAGCTGCGCGGAGAGCCGACCGTAGGCGTCCAGCAACTGCTCGGCCGGCAGCGCGCGCAGGGGCTCGGCGGGGTCGGCGCCGGCCGGGACGCCCAGCAGGCGCAGGTAGGCGTCGGCGTTCTCGGCGGCCTGGTGGGGGTGCTGCGGGTCCAGGCCGAAGGGGCCGCTCTGCAGCAGCACCCGGGCGATGGATCCGTTCGTCCCGGGATCGAGCGCGAGCGACAGGGCCGAGTACGCTCCGGCGGACTGCCCGCCGACGGTGACCGTGCGGGGGTCGCCGCCGAAGGAGGCGATGTTGTGCCGCACCCAGCGCAGGACGGCGGCCTGGTCCTGGGAGCCGGGGTTGGCGGCGCCGATCTCCGGCAGGTAGAGGTAACCCAGCGGTCCCACCCGGTAGTTGGCCGTGACGACCACGATGTCGCCCAGAGCGGCGAGGCGACCGCCGTCGTACCAGTCCCAGCCGCCGGAACCGCTGGTGAAGCCGCCGCCGTGCCACCGGAGCAGGACCGGTCGGGCCGTGCCGTCCGCCGGCGCCCGGCGTGGGGTGAAGACGTTGACGGTCAGGCTGCCGTCCTCGTTCCAGTCCGGTGTGCGCCGCCCCTGCACCCGCTCCAGCCGGGAGGCCGCCTGCGGCACGGACGGGCCGGCCTGTGCCGCCTCCCGCACGTCCGTCCAGCCCGGGTGCGCCCGCGGTGGCGCGAACGCTCGCCGACCGGCGACGCCGCGTAGGGGATCCCGCGGAAGCAGAGTGCCTCACCCTCCGCGATTCCCCTGACCCTGCCCCGGTCGGTGTCCACGATCGTGCGCCCGCTACCAGCGGTCATCGTGCCCCACCTGCTTTCTCTCGTCTCGGTCCCCCTGAGACGTTTCTAGGCCGGAACGAGGATCTGAGCCAGAATTGACCATTCCGGTTGAGGAAGAAGGACATCGGATCTTCATCCATGGAGAGAGTGCGCCACCAGCTGAACGAAACGGACAGCCGGATCGCCGCCGCGCTGCCGGCCGCCACGCCTGCGTCCTGGCGCACGGTCAGCCGCGTCCTGGGCATCTCGGAACGCACCGTCGTACACCGTGCGGCCCCGCTGTTCGGCGACGGCACGCTGCGCGCCACGGCCGTACGCAACCCCGCGCACTTCCCCGATCTGATTCCGCCGGCCCTGCGCATCCGCTGCCGGCCAGGTCAGTCGGCTGATTCCGCCTTGCCGTGGGAGGCGGCCAGCAGGCCGAGCGGCAGCAGGGCCGCCAGGGCGAAGGCGAAGCCGGTCAGCGACGGGCCCTTGAGACCGAGGCCGGAGGTCAGGGCGATGCCGCCGAGCCAGGAGCCCGAGGCGATACCGACCTGGAAGGCGGACGTGGCCAGGGCCATGGGCAGGGACCGGCCGGCTCCGGAGACCCGGACGACCTCGCCCACCACGATGGGGTTGTTGGCGAAGCCGGCTCCGCCGAGCAGCACCACCAGGGCCACGGCCACGACGCTGTCGGTCGCCCACAGGGTGAGGGCGCCGAGAAGCGCGGAGGTGAGGGCGGTGGCCGGGATGAGCGTGCCGTAGGGGCGCCGGTCACCGAGGCGTCCGCCGACCGTGGTACCGGCCAGGGCGCCGACGCCGTAGCCGAGCAGGGCCAGCGGCACCACGGCGGTCGCGAGGTGGGCGCGGTCGGTCAGCAGGGGGACGACGTAGCTGTAGGCGGCCATGATGCCGGCCTGGATGAGCGCGATGGCCAGGTAGACCAGCCACAGGCGCGGATGCCTGAGCGCGGTCGCCTCGGCGCGCAGGGAGGTGTCGGCGCGTGTGGTGTCGGCCGGGATCCGGCGAGCGATCACGGCGGCGGCGATCACGGCGAGAGCGGCGAGCATCCAGAAGGGGGCCTGCCAGCCGGTCAGCTGGCCGGCCGCCGTACCGAGCGGGACGCCGACGATGTTGGCGAGCGTGGTGCCGCCGACCATCACGCCCATGGCGCGGGTGCTGGCGGCCGGTCCCGCGGCGGCGGTCGCCACCACCGCGCCCACGGCCCAGAAGGTGCCGTTGCCGAGCGCGGAGGCGAAGCGGCCGACGAGGGCGAGGGTCAGGTTCGGGCTGAGCGCGCCGACGATGTGCCCCACGGCGAAGACCAGCAGTGCGGCGACCAGGGCCGAGCGGCGCGGCAGGCGCTGGGTCGCCAGGGCCATCACCGGAGCGCCGATCATCATGCCGACGGCGAAGGCGGTGATCAGCGTCCCGGCGCTGGAGACGCTGACGGCGAGGGCGCCGGAGATCTGCGGCAGCAGGCCGGAGACGATGAACTCGCTGGTGCCCATGATGAACGCGACGGCGCCCAGCAGCCACACCACCGGCGGCAGCTTGACCTTCCCGGCAGGCACTGCCGTGCCGCCGTCACCCGTGGGCGGCGCCGCGGACGAGGTGTCCGGCTTCGTGGACGAGGGGGAACTCACTGACGGTCCTTTCGAGCAAGGTGGCGCGGGCCCGGTCGTCCGAAGGCGTTCGGGCTGAGCGGCATGCGCGCCGAGTGGAGTGCGGGCCGATCCCTGCAGGCCCGCCGCACTCCACGGAACCAGCCGCCCGGCCCGGCAGGCAGTCACGCTCGTGAGGGGTGACAGCAGGGACCCCCTCGTGCGGGAACCGCGCGGCGTGTGCTGCCCGCCCGCGGGCAGGGGCCCGGGCGGACAGTGCGTGTCCGGCGTCAGCTCTCGGTGTGGGCCCGCGTCGCGGCCTCGTCCTGTGTGGCCGCCCAACTCGCCAGGAGCTTCAGAGCGTCCGCGGCCCGGGTGCCGGGATCGGCGCTGTACACGGTGATGGACAGCCCCTGGTCACCGGGCAGGTCCAGAGTTTCGTGGGCCGGCTCCATCGCGCCCACCGCGGGGTGGTGGAACCGCTTGGTTCCCTCGGTGAAGACGTGCACGTGGTGCGCTCCCCACATCGTGCGGAAGGCGTCGCTGCGGGTGGACAGCTCACCGATCAGGTGCGACAGCTCACGGTCGTACGGGTTCTTGGCGACCTCGACCCGCAGCACGCCGACTCCGTCGCGGGCCACACGCTCCCAGTCGGGGTGGAGCCGGGTGGCGCGGGGGTCGAGGAAGACGAACCGGCAGGTGTTGGCCGGCTTCTGCTCGAACGCCTCGTAGTGCAGGGCGCGGGCGAGCGGATTCGCGGCCAGGATGTCCATGCGGTTGTTGCGCACGTACGCCGGCTGGTCGCGCAGGCCCTCGATGATGCGCAGCACGCTGGGCCCTACGGTGGCCTTCTTCGGGCGACTTCGGACCCGGGCCGGGGTCGCGCTCGCGGCACGGGCCAGGGCGTAGAGGTGGTCCCGTTCGGTGTCGTCGAGCCGCAGGGCCTGGGCGAGTGCGTCCAGGACGCTGTCGGAGGCTCCGCCGAGGTCGCCGCGTTCCAGGCGCGTGTAGTACTCGACGCTCATCCCGGCGAGCATCGCGACCTCGCCCCGGCGCAGCCCGGGCACCCGACGGTGCCCGTACACCCGCAGTCCCGCCAGCTCGGGCGTGATCCTGTCACGGCGGGACCTGAGGAACGCGCTCACTTCGGCCCGGTTGTCCATGCGGCCGGCCTAGGGAGACGGCGCGGGCCCTGGGGGTCCCTGTCAGTACCCCCGTGCGGCGGCCCGGTCGACGCGGACGAGGTCGCCCGGCGTCGTGGAGGACCGTCCGACAGCCTGCTCAGGAGGGTGCGCGCGCACTCCACGGGCCGGCAGTCACGCTTCTGGGGTCAGCCGAGGCGCTGGGCCCTCAGGGCAGGCCGACGGAGCGCGAGCCGCTCCCTTCGTCTTCCGGCACGGCGTCTTCCGGCCCGGTGAGCCGGGTGGCGAGGCGGTAGGAGACGGTGACGTCGCGGTACTCCTCGCCGGGCGCGACCCTGTCGGGGAGGCGGGTTCGGTCGCTGTGGCTCGTCGACTCCCGCTCCCCGGTGCCGGGGAAGCGGACGGCTGTCCTGGGTTGTGCCGCGAAACGGAGACGCTCGGCGTGGACCGTCGACCGGAACGAGATGTGCCACCAACTCGCGGCGAACGTCGCGTCACAGCGCCATAGCGCTTCCCCGACGGGAACGGCGTCCAGCACGCTGACGGCGGACACGGCTTCCGGGTGGTCCAGGGCGAGGCGCGTGGCCACGTACGCGCCCCGGTCGTGCCCGACGACGGTGAACCGTTCGTGCCCGAGGCCGCGCATGACCGCCAGGCAGTCGCCGGTCATGGCGCGTTCGGAGTACGGGCTGTGGCTCGGGTCGGTCGGGGGCTTCTCGGACTCCCCGTAACCGCGCAGGTCGGGGCAGACCACCGTGTGACCCGCCGCCGCCGGCAACGGGGCCACGCGGTGCCAGGTGGAGTGCGTTCGCGGGTGCCCATGCAGGAGCAGCGCCGCGGGTCCACTGCCGCCGTGACGCACCCGCAGCCGGACCCCGTCGCCCTCGCGACGCGTCAGCGTGAACCCGTCGAACATGGAACCTCCTGTGGCGTGGCCGGGACTCACGGATCCCCTGCCCGGAGCACTTCATGCACAGCGGCCGCGGCCGTGGTCGGCCGGTCACCGGGTCCGGCACGGGCCGCCTGCCGGGCGCTGTGCGGATGGCATCGGCCGGAGCGGACCGTCTTTCTATCTCCAACGTGGATTGTTCCTAGAATGGCCAGGTGAAGGACATCGACTCGATCGCGGTGTTGCAGGATCCGGTGCGGCGCCGCCTGTACGAGTACGTGGTGGCACAGGGCCGCGAGGTCGGCCGGAACGAGGCCGCCGAGGCGGCCGGGGTGGCCCGCACGCTCGCCGCGCACCATCTGGACAAGCTGACCGAGGCCGGATTGCTGGAATGCGGCAGCCGACGGCTGACGGGCCGCTCGGGGCCGGGGGCCGGCCGTCCCGCCAAGGTGTACACCCGGGCCCCGGTCGAACGGTCGGTGTCGCTGCCCGCCCGCGACTACCGCACCGCCGCCGAGCTGCTCGCCGAGGCCGCCGAGGAGGCCGGACTGGACGCCGGGCTCTGCGCGGCCGCGCGCCGCCGGGGTGAGGCCCTGCGCGGCTCTGCGGCACCCTGCGGCGGGCTCGAAGAAGCCATGGAGACACTGGCCGCCCGCGGCTACGAACCGTACCTGGAAGGCGCCGGGAGCACCGAGCGCGTACCGGCCGCCGAAGGCGTCGGGAGCACCGAGGGGGTACGGGCCCCCGAATCCGCCGAGGAGACGACCGGGACGTCCGCACGCGTCGTTCGTATGCGCAACTGCCCCTTCCACGCCGTCGCCGAACGCTTCCCGCCACTCGTCTGCGGCATGAATCTCGCGCTGTTGGAGGGGCTGCTCGGCACGGACGGTTCCGTCCGCGCCCGCATGGACGCCCGGCCGGGCGAGTGCTGCGTGGTGGTCGAGAGTTCTAAAAACAATGGCGATTGACATAGAAATGGAGCGCGTGCTGGGATGTGGCCATGACCGCAGCCGCGCACGCCGCCCACCTCGCCGAACTCAACGTCGCCACGCTCCGTCACCCCCTCGACGACCCGCGCATGACGCCGTTCGTCGAGATGCTCGACCCGGTCAACACGGCCGCCGACGGAGCGCCCGGTTTCGTGTGGCGGCTCGCGGAGGAGGGAGGGGCGGACGCCACCGGCCTGCGCCCGGCGGGCGAGGACGTCATCGTCAACCTGTCCGTATGGGAGACCCAGGAGGCCCTGTGGGACTTCACGTACCGCAGCGGGCACCTGGAAGCGCTGCGGCGGCGGCGTGAATGGTTCCACCGGCACGTCGAGGCGCACCTGGTGCTCTGGTGGATCCCCGCCGGTCACCTCCCGACCGTCGGCGAGGCCCTGGAGCGACTGGCGGACCTGCGGGCCCACGGGCCGTCCCCGCGCGCGTTCACCTTCGCCTCGTCCTACACCGCGGCCGAGGCCGCCGGTAACGCCCGGTCGCGGTGACCTGTGAGACGTACGGCGATGGCTGCGGAGGGTGACGGGCCACACCGAAGCGAGTGCCCCATTTGCCCGATTATCCTGGAGCGGTGGAGTCGTACCCAACTCCTTCGGGCAGCGATCAGGGCGGCCGCCTGCCGCTGGACGCCGGAGTGCGCCCGGAGATCCTCGCTTCCTGGCAGCGCTCGCAGTCCCTCGGCATCGACCGCGAGCGGGCGGCCCTGCCGATCGAGAGTGACCTGGACCCGGACTCCCGGCTGATCAGGGCTGCCACGCCGGTGCTGGACCGCCTGTACGAACGGTTCTCGGGCATACCGGTGACCGTGGCACTGGCCGACTCACGGGCGCACATCGTGGACCGCTGGGGCGACCCGGCGGGGCTGGAACTGATGGACGCCGCCTCCCTGGTGCCGGGCGCCAACGTCGACGAACGGTTCATGGGAACCAGCAGCGTCAGCATGGTGCTGAGCACCAGGGAGCCGTTCGTGGTCGTGGGCCACGAACACTTCTTGCACGACTTGAAGGAGCTCACCTGCATGGCCGCGCCGGTGCGCGACCCGGTGGGCGGCACCGTGCGGGGCGCGGTCAACCTCTCCGTCCCCCGGGAACTGGCCGACCCCGGCATGGCGCTGGTCCTTCAGGACGCCACCGAACGCATCGGGGAACGCCTGCTGGAGCTGAGCACGGCACGCGAGCTCGAACTCACGCGCTCGTTCCGCCGGGCCATGGAGCGCGGCGGGCACGCCGAGCTTGACCTTGAGTCGGGAGAGCTGTCCCGGCGCGGCGGACCGCCGCCCCGACTGGCCTCGCAGGAACGGCTGACGCTGCTGGAGCGTGCCGTCGAGCTGATCTCCTCGAACGGTGAGGCGTTCGCCGAGGTGCCGCTCGCGGGCAGTCGCGTGGCCGTCCTGCGCCGGCGGGAGCTGCACCACGGTGACGCGGAGGGTGCGGCGGTCGAGGTCAGTTTCCAGGACACCGGCGGTACGGGCACGGCACGTCCGGCCACCGCGACCGCCACAGACGGTCGTGTGCCGCTCCCGGGCCGCCCCGCCGAGGTGGCGGAACCGCACGCCGGCGGAACGACCGACGCGTGGCTGCTGCTCGTGGGCGAGCCGGGCGTCGGCCGGCTCGCCGCCGAGGCGCGCGGGCGGCTGTCCCTGCTGAACGAGGCAGGTGTCCGGCTCGGCACCACGCTGGACCTGTGGCGTACCGCCGAGCAGCTGGCGGAGATCACCGTGCCGCGCTTCGCCGACCTGGTCGTCGTCGACCTGGCCGAAAGCGTCCTGGCGGGTGAGGAGCCACCGCCCGGACCGCTGCGCCCCGGCGCACCGCTGCGCCGGGTGGCCGCCTGGGCCGGCGAGGACTCCCGCGACCTCCCGACCGGCGGGGTGAACGAGCCGACCGCCTACCCCGCCGGAACACCCCAGGCCCGGTGCCTGGAGACCGGGCGGCCGGTCACGGACTCGGTGGTGACCGCCGCCCTGGCCGGGTACCCTTCCGGCCGGGCGCACCCCGTCGAGTTCCTGGGCGAGGGCGTGCACTCCTACCTGGGCGCTCCGCTGTCCGCGCGGGGCTCCGTCCTCGGCCTGGCGGGCTTCTACCGCCTCGGCAGGACGAGGCCGTACGAGCAGGACGACCTGACGCTGGCGGGCGAGCTGGCGGCCCGCGCCGCGATCAGCATGGACAACGCCCGCCGCTACGGCCGGGAGCACCACGCCTCCCTCACCCTGCAACGCAGCCTGTTGCCGCACGTCCTGCCCCGGCTGAGCACCGTCGGCCTCGCCTCCCGCTACCTGCCCGCGGACGCGAGGACAGGCGTGGGCGGGGACTGGTTCGACGCGATCCCGCTGTCCGGCATGCGCGTGGCACTGGTCGTCGGCGACGTGCCCGGAAACGGGTTGCAGGCCGCGGCGACCATGGGCCGGCTGCGTACGGCGGTACGGACGCTGGCCGGTCTGGACCTGCTGCCCGAGGAGGTGCTGGCCCATCTGGACGACCTGGTCAGCCGTACCCCGGAGGAGGACGCCGACGACCAGGACCCGGCGACGGGGACGACCTGCCTGTACGCGATCTACGACCCGGTGTCCTGCCGGTGCACCGCCGCGACGGCCGGTCATCCGCCGCCCGCTCTGCTGACTCCGGACGGGCGGGCACAGCTGATCGGCCTCCCGACCGGTCCGCCGCTCGGGCTCGGCGGGATCCAGCCGTACGAGTCCGCCACCGTCGACCTGCCCGAGGGCAGCCTGCTGACGATGTACACCGACGGACTGCTGAAGGAGAGCCGCGGCTACGAGGACACCGGAGCGCGCACCGAGCAACTGCTGGCCTTGCTGCGCCTCGCCGGTCCGGAGCTGGAGGACACCTGTGACCTGGTCACGGACGCGCTCCTGCCCAGCGGTCCGTCCGACGACGTGGCCCTGCTGCTGGCCCGTGTGCACGCGCTGCCCGAGGACCGGATGGCGTGCTGGGAGTTCCCGTCCGACCCCACGGCCGTGGGCCGGGCCAGGGCGCTCACCCGCGCCCAGCTCGCCGCCTGGGGCATGTCGGAGCTGGACTTCAACACGGGGCTCGTGGTCAGCGAGCTGGTCACCAACGCCGTGCGGTACGGCGGCCCGGGGCCGGTGGGCCTGCGGTTGCTGCGCGACGACTCACTGATCTGCGAGGTCTCCGACGGCAGCAACACCTCTCCTCGGATCAGACGCGCGGCCACGACCGAGGAGGGCGGGCGCGGCCTGTTCCTCGTGGCGCAGTACACCAAGAGCTGGGGTGCCCGCTACATGCCGCAGGGCAAGACGGTGTGGGCCGAGCAGATCCCGCAGCCGGAGCAGCCGGTGCCCGAGACGGACGAGCAGGCACTGCTGGCCATGTTCGACGACCCCGGCTGACCCGCCGCCGGCCGCGGTCGGTCAGTCGGGGACGGCGTCCAGGGTGGCGTAGCTGTGCAGTACCCGGTCCGTACCGGTCAGCGCCAGCATGCGCCGTACGCGTTCGCTGGGTGCGATCAGCGCCAGGCGGGCGCCGGTGCTCCGGGCCGTGCGGTAGACCGCGATCAGGCAGGTGAGCCCGGTGGAGTCCAGGAAGGCGACGTCGGACAGGTCCAGGAGCACGCTGTGCCCACCGGTGAGGACCAGGGGTTGCAGGGCGTCCGCGAGGTGCGAGGCGGTGTGCAGGTCGAGGTCGCCCACGACCGTGACGAGGTGGCGGTCGGTGCTCAGACGGCGGACGTGCACCTGGAGGGTGTGCTGGTGATCACGGAAGGCGGGCCGGTCGGAGTTCATCGCCGCTTCCTTCCGCGCGGGCCGGGGTTCACGGGGTCAGCTCCTGCTGGTGGCCGCCGCGCCACTCGGTGAGCAGTACGGTGGCGTCGTCGTCGAGCTTGCCGTCGTGGTGTTCCATGACGGCGGCCATCAGCCGGCGCAGGGTCTCGTGCAGGGTGTGCCGGCCGGAGTGGTGGCGGCGGATGAAGTCGACGAAACGGTCCTGGCCGAATTCTGTGCCATGCCTGTCGCGGGCTTCGACGACGCCGTCGGTGTACAGCAGCAGGCGATCGCCGGGTTCCAGCTGCTCGATGGCCGTGGTGACCGACAGGCCGAGGCCGGCGCCCATGGGACCGGCCGGGGGGCAGACCAGTTCGGTGGTCCAGCGGTTGCCGCGGATCAGGATGGGCAGGTGGTGACCGCGGTTGATCCAGGTCAGCCGGCCGCTCTCCATGTCCAGGTCGGCGAGGACGGCGGTGACGTAGCGGCTGGTGCCGAACTGCTCGATCAACGTCTCCTCCACCATCCGGCTGGTCTCGGTCAGCGAGGCACCCTGGCGTCGGGCGTTGCGGCAGGCGGACACGGCGACGTTCGCGGTGATGCCGGCGGTGGTGTCGTGGCCCATGGCGTCGAAGACGCCCAGGTGGAGGGCGCTGCCGGCCACCGCGTAGTCGAAGGCGTCGCCGCCCACCTGGTAGGCGGGCTCCATCACCGCGCCGACGGTGGCGTCGTGACCCGCGTAGGCGGGTGGCGGGGTGAGGTTCCACTGCATCTCCGCGGCCACGTTCATCGGCTCGGTGCGCACCAGACGCGCGTAGGAGTCGCTGAAGGACCGCTTGCTCAGCAACAGCAGGGCCGTCATCGACGCCAGGTCGCGCAGGGCCTGGCGGACGGGTTCGTCGTCGGTGTCGGTGTCGGCCCGCAGCACGCCCAGGCGTTCCACACCGTCGGTGATGGCCACCCACCACCGCCGCCCGCCAGGTCGGTCACGCTCGCCATCCCGTTCGGGTTCGGGCACCAGTTCCACGCGCCGGTAGGCCTGGCCGGGCAGACTGCCCGCGACGGTGAACTCCTGCCCGCCCTCCCCGGCGCTCAGCCCCTGACCAGTGAGCCGGCGCAGCACGGTCTCCCGGATGTCCACCACGAAGAGGGCCACGTCGTGGATGCCTGCCACGGCGGCGTGGTCGGCGATCATCCTGGGAAGCTGTTCGAGCGTAGCCGTATGACTGGCCTGCATCAGCCGCAACAGCGACGCCGCGCTGCTGTCCGTCACTCCGCGCCTCTCTCCCGGCCGGTCGGGTCATATCCATCCTCGGGCACCACACGGGTACCCGTTCCCGGAGAGCACGCGCGGCCCGGCCGGTCAGGGTTTCCCGGCCTGGCTGAGCTGGCGCCGGAGGCTCCCGGTGAGGTGGTCCGCCATGGCTTCCGCGGCACGGTCGGGCTTGCGGCGCAGTATGGCGCGTACGACGCGTTCGTGTTCCGCCGGCGTGGGGTCGCCGGCGTTCGCCACGCTTCTGATGCGGAAGACATGCAGATGGGAGTGGAGCCGCTCCACCGCATCGGCGAGCAGCGGGCGTTGCGAGGCCACCGCGATGGTGTCGTGGAAGCGCTGGTCCAGAGCGGCGAAGCCGCGGTAGTCCGCGTAGCGCCCCGTCGGCCCCGGGTGGGTCTGCATCTCCTCCACGAGCCGTTCGAGGGCGTCGAGTTGCTCCTCGGTGGCGTTGGCGGCGGCGAGAGCCGCCGCTCGCGGTTCCAGCAGGAGCCGCATCTCGAAGAGCTGCTCAAGGCCCTCGCGCGTCAGCAGCTCTGTCGCCCGGTACCCGGACAGCGACCTCTTGACCACGAGTCCGTCGGACTCCAGCCTGGCCAACGCCTCGCGGACGGGCGTGGGCGAGACTCCGAGAGCGCGCGACAGCGCTTCGATCCCCACGCGTGCGCCCGGAGCGATCTCATGGTCCATGACCATGGCCTTGATCTGCTCGTAGACGCTGTCCGAGAGAACCTGGCGACCGGCGCCGGCGGACCGGCCGCCTCCGGACTCCGGGGCCCTGGCAGAGGAACTGTCATGCTGTGGCATCCGTTCTCCTGCTCCTGCCGCTCCAGGCTGTCGGGACGACGCAGTTTACCGAGGTGGGCACGGTGCCCGGCTCGGGGCCGGCCGGGGCTCAGGGCATGACGGACACCTGTTCCGTGGGCCGCCACCAGGCCCGCGTCGCCTCACCGGCGGCCGTGCGGGCCCTGTGGTCCGGCACCGGCCGGGGCATGTCGCGGTGCGGCGCGCGGTACCTCTCCCGCTGGTCCGGGCGGACCCGGACCACCTGTGCCGCGCGCCTCACTCCACCCCCGTTTCCGTGGTCGCCGCCGAGAGCGCACGGTCGTGGATGACGCGGATGATCCGGCCGCTCATCCGTTCGTAGTCGCCGTCGTTGTCGACCTCGCCACGGATGCGGTGGTCGGCCATGACGAGGACACGGTCCGCCAGCGTGATCATCTCGGTGAGGTCGCTGCTGATCAGCAGGATCGGCAGACCCTCGCTGGCCAGCTCCCACAGGAGCCGGTGGAAGGCGTGCTTGGTGCGCACGTCGACGCCCACGGTCGGTTCGTCGACGATCAGCAGACGGGTGTCGGCCGCGAGCCACTTCGCCAGACTCACCTTCTGCTGGTTGCCGCCGGACAGTTCACCCACGTTCTGCTCAAGGCCCGAGATGCGGATCCCGAGCCGGTCGACCAGGTCCTGTGCCGCCTTCCGCTCCTCGGCGGCGGGAACGAACCCGAGAGCCCTGGCCAGCTTCTTCCACACGGTGACCGTGATGTTCCGGTGGATGGGCTGTGCGAGGAAGACGCCCTCTTCCTTGCGGTTCTCGGTCAGGTAGCCGATGCCGAACTCGTGCAGCGCCTGGCGGGGCGAGGCGATCCGGACCGGGTCGCCATGCATCCTGATCTCACCGGCGGTGATCCGGTCGAGGCCCAGTACGGCTCTGACCAGTTCGCTGCGCCCGGCGCCGACGAGGCCGTAGAGACCGACGATCTCGCCGGGCCGCACCGTTAGGGAGACGTCCTGGTGGCCGTGGGCGGTGGAGATGCCGTCGAGCGCGAGGACCGGGGCGGCCGTACGGTCCGGGGTGCGCGGCCGCATCTCGGTCGCCGTGTGCGCGCGGCCCACCATCAGGTTCACGATGTCGTCGTGGGAGTGGCCGGCGAGCGGAGAGGACTCCAGTACCGACCTGCCGTCGCGCAGCACGGTGACGGTGTCGCAGAGCGCGAAGACCTCTTCCAGTTTGTGGCTGACGAAGACGACGCACGCGCCACGGGCCGTGAGGCGCCGGACGACGGCGAAGAGGCGTTCGGCCTCCCGCGGGGACAACGAGGCGGTCGGCTCGTCGAGCAGCAGCACCCGGCTCTCGGTGTGGAGCGCCTTCGCGATCTCCACCAACTGCTGCTGGGCGACCGACAGTTCGCGTACCGGCCGGAGCGGGTCCAGGTCCAGGTCCAGCTCGGCCAGGCAGCGCAGGGCGGGCGCGCTCATGGCGCCGCGGTCGACGAACCCAAGACGCGCGGGAGGGCTGGTCAGCGTGATGTTCTCCGCCACCGAGAAGTCGGGTATGAGGTTGCGTTCCTGGTGGACGACGCCGATGCCGGTCCGGGTGGCCTCCAGCGGCGAGCGCAGGCGGACCTCTTCGCCGCGCCAGGTGAGCCGGCCGCCGTCGGGCGCGTGGACGCCCGTCAGGACCTTGATCAGCGTGGACTTCCCCGCTCCGTTCTCGCCCAGCAGCGCGTGCACGGATCCGGCCGTCAGGCGCAGTCCCACGCCGTCCAGGGCCCGTACTCCGGGGAAGACCTTGACGATCCCCCGGCCTTCGAGAAGGACGTCGCTCACTGCGCACCTCCCGCGTCCGCCACGGCGGCGTCGGTCGCCCGCGTTCGGCCGGCCGGCGCCGGCGGGGTTCGCCCGTGCGCCTTCCCCTTCTTCTCCAGGTGTGTCTGGTGGACGCGGCCGCCGACCACCGTGCCGAGCACGACCAGCCCGATGAGGAAGTTCACCCAGCTCGGGTCGAGCGAGAACTGGGCGCGCGCGGCGTCGACGAGCCGCATCACGAACGCCGCCAGCACCGTACCGAAGACCGCGACGGAGCCGCCGCCGAGCCCGACGCCTCCGATGATCGGGGCGGCGAAGCTCGGCAGCAGCCAGTCGCCGCCCACGCTGCGGTTGACGCCGGGCAGGGACGCCGTCGCGGTCACGGCGGCGACGCCGACCAGGAGGCCGGACAGGGTGTGCGCGAGCACGATCTGCCGGTCGGTGGAGATGCCGGACAGCCTCGCCGCCAGCGGGTTGCCCCCTGCCGCGAGGAGCCGGCGACCGGCGGTCGCGCGGTGCAGGAACACGGCCAGCAGGGCCGCCGCGGCGAGTGCGGTGAGGAACACCAGCGGGACGTTCAGCGGGGCCGCCCGGCCGAGGTCCTTCAGGGCCGGCGAGTAGCCGTCGACGGTACGCGTGCCGGCCAGCCGGTACTGCGCTCCCAGCAGGATGGTCATCACGCCGAGCGTGACGATGAAGCCGTTGATCCGGGTGACCACGATGAAGACACCGGTCGCCAGACCGACCAGCATGGCCATGAGGACGCCGGCCGCCAGCGCGACGGGTGCCGGGACGCCGCCGTCGGCCATCAGGACACCCGTCAGACAGGCCGTGCAGCCCCCCAGGGCGCCGACGGCGAGGTTGAGCTGTCCGACGCACAGGGCGACCATCTGGGCCAGTCCGATGAGGATCGGCGTGGCCAGGTACTGGAGGAAGGTCCGTACCGACGGTCCTTGGAAGAACTCGCCCGACGAGGCGATCCCCAGGGCCAGGCAGCCGCCCAGCGTGACGCACAGCAGTGTCATGGTCGTGGAGCGGGAGAAGCGGCGCAGGGCCGCGGTGGTCCGGGCTCCGCACTCATGGATCGTGATCACGTGGAGCGCACCACCTTGCGGTAGGAGACGACGGCACGCACCCGGTCGGCCGACAGGGCCAGCAGGAGGACGCAGCCGAGGTAGATGTTCAGGCTCTCCAGGCCGACGCCGAGCAGGTCCAGACCCTTGCGGATGACCGCGACGAGGGAGGTGCCCAGCAGCGCTCCGAGCACGGAGACGACCCCGCCGGTGAGAAGGGTGCCGCCGAGGACGGCGCCGAGGAAGGAGGGAAGCATGAAGTCGTCGCCGATCGAGGCGCGGAACGTGCCGGTGCTGACCGCGGCCATGAACCCGGCGAGCGCGGCGAGCAGTCCGGACAGGCTGTGCGCGAGGATCACGCGGCGGCCCGTGGGGATGCCCGACAACTCCGCCGCCTTCGGGTTCGCCCCCGTCAGCAGCAGCTCGCGGCCCATCCGGGTGCGGGTGTACAGGAAACCGAGGCCGGCCAGCGCCAGGACCGTGAACTGCGCCATCTGCGGCACGGCCGGGGTTCCGCAGACGCGCCCGACGCAGATGTCGGCGAGTGAGGTGGAGCGCAGGTCCAGGAGTCCGCTCGGCCGCGTGGTGAAGGCCGCGTTCCCGGTCAGCGCCGAGTAGAGCAGGGAGACCAGTCCCATCAGCACGAAGTCCATGGCCAGGGTGACCACGAAGGAACTCACACCGGTCCGGGCGATGATCCAGCCCGTCAGGGCGCCGATGGCGGCTCCGGCGATCAGGCAGACGGCGAGGCCGAGTTGGAGCGGAAGGTGGAGCCGGTCGTAGCCGAGGCCGGCGAAGAGGGCACCGAAGGCCGCCATCCGGCCGACGGCGAGGTTCATGTGTCCCACGGAGAGGACGGCCAGCTGGGCGAGCGCCACCACGGTCAGCGTCGAGATCTCCCGCAGCAGGGGGAACAGCACGAGCCGCTGGTCGAGGAACGCCGGCCGCAGAGCGCCGAACAGCGCGGCGAGGGCGACGGTGAGCACCAGGAGACCGAGCCGCTGGTCCACCCAGGACGGCAGCCGCCGCGGGGGGCGCCGTGCGCCGGCCTCCTCGCCGGCCTCGTGCTCCGGTGCCGTGACGGGTGTCCTCATGCCACCCTCCTGTTGTCGATGGCGTCCCTGTCCCAGTCGATCCCGATGCCCGGCACATCCGGTGCGACCGCCCGTCCGTCACGGACCGTCAGGCCGGTGCGGGTCACCGCCGTCAACTGCGGGATGTACTCGACGAACATCCCGTTGGGCACCGCGGCGGCCAGACTGACGTGCAGTTCCATCAGGAAGTGCGGGCAGACCATGACGTTGTGGCTCTCCGCCGTGTGCGCGACCTTCAGCCACGGCGTGATACCGCCGACGCGCGCGGCGTCGACCTGTACGACAGAGGCGGCGCCCGACTCCAGATACGCGCGGAACTGCATGGCGGAGTACAGGGATTCACCGACGGCGACGGGGATCCTCGTCGCGGCCGCCAGGCGGGCGTGTCCGCTGACGTCGTCGGCCGGAAGGGGCTCCTCGAACCAGTACGGCCCGTAGGGCTCAAGGGCGGCCGCGAGGTGGACAGCCGACGAGAGGGTCTGTGACTGGTTGGCGTCGGTCATGATGTGCAGGGACGGGCCGACCGCCTCGCGGACGGCGCGCAGCCGCTCGGCGTCCTCGGCCACGTGCGGTTTCCCGACCTTGATCTTGACTCCCGCCCATCCGGCCCGCTGGGCCTCGCGTGCCGAACGGACCAGGTCGTCGGTGCTCAGGTGGAGCCAGCCGCCTTCGGTGTCGTAGAGGGGGACCTCCTGGCGGTGGCCGCCGGCCAGCCGCCACAGTGGTTCACCGGCGCGCTTGCACCGCAGGTCCCACAGGGCGG
Source organism: Streptomyces sp. NPDC017676 (assembly GCF_044329325.1). NCBI lineage: Bacteria > Bacillati > Actinomycetota > Actinomycetes > Kitasatosporales > Streptomycetaceae > Streptomyces > Streptomyces sp. NPDC017676. Next base: position 84,949 of record NZ_JBIRJA010000006.1, read on the forward strand.
TGTCCACGGCGGCCAGGGCCAGGGAGGTGATGGCTCCGGTGGTGGTGGCCCGGGTCGTGGCGAACAGCCGCTGCCACAGCGCCTCGACGTTACGGGCGTCCGCTCCGGCGAGGAGGGGCAGCAGGTGGTCCCGGAGCAGGGCGAGGACGGATGATCCGCCGGTGCCGATCGTGTAGGCGTAGCCGGTTCCCCGGAGGCCGTCCCCGGTGGTGATCTCGACGAGGATCGTCTCCTGCTTGACGAAGGCCTGCACGGCGTCCGTGCGGTCCTTCTCCACCGCGATGTCGGCGAGCAGCGCGGTCGCGGTCGTGATGGTGGTCATCGGGCGGGGTCCGCTTTCCGTAGGGCCGTCAATGGTCACTCGCAGACGAGGAGCGTGTCCGCGAACTCCTTCTTGAGCTGCTCGGTCTTCGCCTTCCTGGCCGCGTCGTAGGTGCCCGCGTTCGCTTTGGTGACCACGAACGAACCGGAGTCGACGGTCTGGCCCGGGTGGCGCATGGCGCACTGCTTCGTCTGCAACAGCGCCAGCGCCCAGATCCCCACCTCGGCCTGTCCGACGGGGTTCTGCACGACGGTCGCGGCGACCGAGCCGTCCTTGATCGCGCCGAGGATCTTGGCGTCGTCGTCGATGGCGACGACCTTGGCGGCGGACCCGGAACTCTTCACCGCGTCCGCGGCGGCGACGGCGGGGTTGTAGGCGGTGGTGACGATGCCCTGGATCCGGTCGCCCTTGGCCGCGAGCAGGTCGGAGACCGCCTTCTGCGCGGTCTGCAGGTCCTTGTCGACGTCGGTGACGGTCTGCAGCAGCCTGACCTGGCCGCCGGACTCCTTCACCGCCTTGGCCACGCCCTTGATGCGCAACTGCGTGTTGGCGTCCACGTTGTTGCCGGTGAGGTGGACGAGCGTGCCCTTGCCCCCCATGGCGTCGATCGCGGCCCTGGCCGCCTTGTAGGCGGCGACCTCCACGTCCGTGGACAGGCAGAAGTCGGCCTTGTCGGTGGGGCCGGCGGGACAGGACGCGAGCGAGGCCACGGCGAAACCCTGTGACCTGAGGTCCTGGAAGGTGGTGTTGATGTCGGTGGGCGACACCCCGAAGACCCCGAACGCGTTGTAACCGCGGGCCGCGAGCGTGGAGAGCAGGTTGTCCTGCTTCTGCTGGTCCCACTCGGAGGTCTCGTCGAAGGTCACGTCGCCGAGGCCGTACTCCTTCTTCGCGGCGGCGCCCGCCGCCTTCCAGGGCTGGAAGTACGGGTGGGCGCCGCCGGGCACGAGGGCCACCTTGACGCCCGACCCGTCGGCCAACCGGGCCGTGCCGGTGCCGGACTTGCCGGGCGCGGGGGCCCGGGTGCCGGTCCCGGCACCGGAGTTCTTGATGGTGCAGGCCGCCGGGGTCGCCATGAGCACGGCGGCGACGACACCTGAGAGGACGGAACGGGTCGGGGGACGCATCTCCACCACACCCCAGAATCACATAGGAAATTGGTACGGCGATGCTTGGCCACCCAGCTCCGCCCGTCAACCCCTCGAACCACACAATCGACGTCGACCTGGTCAGAGAGAAGGAGGAATCCGGTTACGACGGGTCCACCGGTCGGTCCTCGCCGGTTCGGACCGGAGCAAAACCCTATAGGAATCGTGAAGTCAGCGATGAGCCCAGGGCCTGCCGGGAACGGCCGAGATGCTGCCCGGTGCCGCAGGGTCGAGCCCTTGGATCCACCGTCAACATCCCTGCGTAGCTCGCCATTTCTGAGGCTGAGCACCCATCCAGTAAGCACTTCTGAAGAAGTATGGTTTTTTCATTGACAGCGGAAAAGAGTGACGCCTAGGTTTCCGGCCATGCGCCCGACCTCCCCCCGTGAGTCGGTCCCCACGATGACTCCGGCCGCTTCCCTGGTCTTCACCACGCTGCTCTCCCACGGTCCGCTCACCCGGGCCGAGGTCGCGCGGCGGACCAGCCTGTCCGCCGCCGCCGTCACCAAGGCGGTTCGTCCGCTGATGGAACTCGGCTATCTGGTCGAGGGGGTGGACGAAGAGGCGCCGCCCGCCGTGGGACGCCCGGCCAACCTGGTGTGGGTGGACGGCGGAAGGGCGCTGTTCATCGGGCTCAAGGTGACGGGCGACGAGATCATCGCCGTACTGGCCGATCTGTGTTGCCGCATCCGGCTGTCCCGGCACGTACACCTCACGGGCCGCGAGCCGGAGGTGGTGCTCCCCGCCATCATCGCGCTGGTACAGGAGTTGCTCACCGAAGCGGCCGGATTCGGCGTGCGGGTGCGGGGGTTGGGCATCGCGATCTCGGGGGACGTGGACCGGGCCGAGGGGGTCGTCCGTTACTCGCCCTTCCTGGAGTGGCGGGACGTGCCGCTCGCCGAACTCGCCGCGGCCGCGACCGGGTTGCCGGTCACGGTCGACAACGACGTGCGGGCGCTCACGGTCGCCGAGCACTGGTTCGGGGCCGGAGTCGGACTCTCGCACTTCGCCCTGGTCACCGTGGGCGCCGGCATCGGCTGCGGCCTGGTGGTACACGGACGGGTGGTGTCGGGCGCGCACGGCGTGGCCGGTGAGATCGGGCATCTGTCCCTCGACCCGCTCGGCCCGCGGTGCCACTGCGGAAACAGGGGGTGCGTGGAGGCGATCGCGGCGGACCCCGCGATCGTGCGCGCGGTGCGCGCGGCCACCGGCGAGCGGGTGGCCGACACCGCTGAGGCGCTGGATCTGGCCCGCCGCGAGGACCCCGGTGCCCGGGCGGTCTACGCACGGGCCGGCGAGGCCATCGGCAAGGCGATCGGCTCCCTGGTGAACCTCCTCGGTCCCGAACGGGTGATCATCTCCGGGGAGGGCCTGGCCGCCTACGACCTCTTCGCCGAGGGCATCCGGGACGCGTTCGCCGCGTCCGCCTTCGGTACCGCCGCGCGGTGTGACGTGGTGACACGTCCGCTCCCCTTCGAGGAGTGGGCGCGCGGGGCCGCGGCCACCGCGATCCAGTCCTTCATGGGATCGGACACGTACGAGGAGCAGCCCATGACGCTGCAGAGCCGCAGCCCGTAGACCGCGCGCCTCCGGCCGACGGACGGCCACCGGACGCCGGGGCCGCCGTGAGCCCGGCCCTGCCCGCTCTCGCCGTCGGCGGCACCGGGCCGGCGCCAAGACGGTTCCCCCTCCCCACATTCGTCGCGGCGGGTGCGCCCACGACCGCGACCCCCTGCTCCCGGTGCGCCGCACGCCACGGCGACAGCGCACCTGCGGGCTCCCCCTCGGCTCGGGCACGGACCGGGCCACCGATTCCGACGCCCCGGCGGCCGGCCGCTCGACCGCCTCCCCGGCGTCCTGCCCGGCACCGCACCCGACCCCCACCGGGTACCACCGCACGATTCCGCTCACCCCACCCCCAGGAGGCGACCCATGCGGTCATCCCCGTACACAGCCCTGCGCGGAACCCACCCCGGCCTCCCGCGCCGTGCCCTCAGAGCGACGCTGGTCCTGGCCGTCACGGCCGGACTCGTCACAGCGGTCCCGGTGGTCGACCGGGCCATGGCCGCCACCGCCAAGTCCACCACCGCGGCCGTCGGTTCCGCTTCGACGACGGCCGACGCCACCCCCGGCCTCGCGGCCAAGCCCTACATGGGCTGGTCCAGCTGGAGCATGCAGTCCTCCCAGTACCCGGGGCTGAACCCGAACGGCAACTACAGCTACCTCACCGAGGCCAACGTGCTGAAGCAGGCGGACGCCTTGGCCAGCACGCTGAAGAAGTACGGCTACGAGTACGTCAACATCGACGCCGGCTGGTGGATGGACCAGAACTGGACGTCCGAGTTCGACCAGTACGGCCGGCAGACGCCCGACCCGGTCCGGTTCCCGAACGGCATGAAGTCCGTGGCCGACCACATCCACGCCAAGGGCCTCAAGGCCGGCATCTACCTGCCCGTCGGACTGGAGAAGGGGGCGTACGGCGAAGGGAAGGTGCCGATCCGGAACGCCCCCGGCTGCACCACCGCGGACGTGGTCTACCCCGACCTGCGCACCACCAACGGCTGGGACAGCGCCTACAAGCTGGACTTCGACAACCCCTGCGCGCAGAAGTACATCGACTCGCAGGCACAGATGCTCGCGGACTGGGGCTACGACTTCCTGAAGCTCGACGGGGTGGGTCCCGGCTCGTTCAGGTCCGGAGACAACTACGACAACGTCCCGGACGTCGCCGCCTGGCACAAGGCCATCGGCGACACCGGACGCCCGATGCACCTGGAACTGTCCTGGTCGCTCGACATCGGCCACGCCGCCGACTGGAAGAAGTACTCCAACGGCTGGCGCATCGACACCGATGTGGAGTGCTACTGCAAGACCCTGGTCACCTGGGAGAACTCGGTCAACGACCGTTGGGACGACGCCCCCGCGTGGAGCGGCAAGGCAGGCCCCGGGGGCTGGAACGACCTCGACGCGATCGATGTCGGCAACGGGGAGATGGACGGCCTCACTCCTGCCGAGCGGCAGAGCTACATGACCCTGTGGGCCATCAACAAGTCGCCCCTGTTCACCGGTGACGACCTCACCAGACTGGACGACTACGGCCTCTCCCTGCTGACCAACCAGGAGGTCATCGCCGTCGACCAGAACGACTCGCCGGTCGCACGCCCCGTCACCCCGATGGGCGACCAGCAGGTCTGGGGGACCAGGAACCCTGACGGCAGTTACACCGTCGCCCTGTTCAACCTCGGTGACTCTTCGGCCTCCGTCACCGCCGACTGGGCATCGTTCGGCTTCACCGGCGCGGCCTCCGTGCGCGACCTGTGGAGGCACCAGAACCTCGGGACGTACAAGAACAGGATCACCGCGACGCTGCCCGCGCACGGCTCACGGCTGTTCACCGTCAAGCCGGGCGGCCCCGCGCTGGCGACCACCCGCTACGAGGCCGAGTCCGGGAACAACACCCTGACCGGGAACGCCTCCGTCGCCTCGTGCGACGCCTGCTCCGGCGGCAAGAAGATCGGCAACCTCTACCTCGACAGCCGGCTGCAGTTCAACGACATCAAGGTGAAGAAGGACGGCATCTACACGGTCGACGTCGCCTACGTCAGCGGCGATCCCCGGTCGGTGACCGTCTACTCCAACAGCGGCAACGGCACCCGGTTGAAGTTCCCCTCCACGGGCGACTGGAGCACGGTCCGCACCGTCAGCGTCCAGTTGGCCCTGAAGGCGGGCTCCAACAGCATCACGTTCGACAGCGGCTGGGACTACTCCCCCGACATCGACAGGATCGACGTCCCCAAGGCCGCCTGACCCGCGCGTGGGCCCGGTACGGCTCCGGGCCCACCCGCCTCGCACCACACCCGACGGTCCCGCATCCGTCGTTCCCGCATGCGCCGTTCCCCGGACATGGAGTGCACCACGTGGACACCCAGCACACCGAATCGCGCGAAAACCGTCCCAGCCGCAGAGGCTTCCTCTCCCTCGCCGCCACCGCCGGCGCGGCCGCCGCGCTCGGCGGTCTGCCGAGCTTCACCGCGTCGGCGGCCCCTTCCCGCCCCGCTTCCTCGCCCATGCTGTCCGGCGCCGCCGCCACGAAGAACCAACTGTGGTGGCGGGCCCCCGGCTCCCCCACCTCGATGATCCGGCAGGGCCTGCCGGTCGGGAACGGGCGCCTCGGGGCGCTCGTGAGCAACGACCCCTCCAGCGAACTGCTGACGATCACCGACGCCACCCTGTGGACCGGTGGCGTCAACGACACCCTGCAGAGCGACGGCCAGTTCCCCTACGGGCGGGACGACTTCGGGTCCCTGACCCTGCTGGCCGAGCTCACCGTCGACGTCCCCGGTCACGACCTGGGCTCCGTCGACAACTACCGTCGCACCCTGGACCTGGCCCAGGGCGTCGTCAGCGCGTCCTACGACCTGTCCGGCGTCACCTACCAGCGGCAGATCTTCGCCAGCCGCCCCGACGACGTCATCGTCGTCCACTTCTCCCAGCTCGGCGGCGGCACCTACACCGGCACCGTCACGCTGGCCGGCACCCACGGCGAGCACACCACCGCGGCCGGCGCGGGCCGCTACGCCTCGTTCGGGGCTTCCCTCGCCAACGGCCTGAAGTACGGCGCCGCCGTCACGGCGACCAGCGGCACCGGCACGGTGACCGTCAGCGGTACGTCGATCAAGTTCAGCGGCTGCAAGGACCTCACCGTCGTGGTCAGCGGCGGCACGAACTACGCGCCCGACGCGGCCAGCGGGTTCCGCGACCCGGCCCTGGACCCGGAGCGTCTGGCGCGCACCAAGGTCCAGGACGCGGCCGGCCACTCCGCGAGCACCCTGCTGCACACCCACGTCGCGGACTTCCGCCCGGCCTTCGAGCAACTGGCCGTCGACCTCGGCACCTCGTCCACCGCACAGCGCAAGCTGGACACCTGGCAGCGTGTACAGGCGCGCTACCGGGACAACGTCCCGGACCCGGAACTGGAGGCGGCCTACCTCCAGTTCGGGCGCTACCTGATGATCTCCGGATCGCGGGGCGTACTGCCGATGGGGCTGCAGGGACCGTGGCTGGACGGCAACGACCCGGACTGGATGGGCGACTACCACACCGACATCAACGTCCAGATGAACTACTGGCTGGCCGATCGCGCCGGCCTGTCGGACTGCTTCGACGCCTTCACGGACTACTGCCTCGCTCAACTGCCCACATGGACGGACGTCACGCGGCGGCTCTTCAACAGCCCGACCAACAGGTACCGCAACTCCAGCGGGAAGATCGCCGGCTGGACCGTGGCCATCTCCACCAACCCCTACGGCGGAGGCGGCTGGTGGTGGCACCCGGCGGGCAACGCCTGGCTCTGCCAGAACCTGTTCGAACACTACGAGTACACCCAGGACCGCGCCTACCTGGAGAAGATCTACCCCCTCCTCAAGGGCGCCGTGGAGTTCTGGGAGGCCCGCCTCATCACCACCACCGTCACCGACGCCTCCGGCTCCGCACGCGAGGTCCTCATCGCCGACAGCGACTGGTCCCCCGAGCAGGGACCGCTGGACGCCAAGGGCATCACCTACGCCCAGGAACTGGTATGGAACCTCTTCGGCAACTACCGCACCGCGACGGGAGTGCTCGGCAGGGACGCCTCCTACGGTGAGACCGTCGACGGACTGCGCCGACGCCTGTACCTGCCCGTGGTCAGCCCCAAGACCGGCTGGCTGGAGGAGTGGATGTCGCCCGACGACCTGGGCGAGACCACCCACCGGCACCTGTCCCCGCTCGTCGGTCTCTTCCCGGGCGACCGGATCCGGCCCGACGAGTCCACGCCGAAGGACATCCTCGCCGGCGCGACCGCCCTCCTGACCGCGCGCGGCATGAACAGCTACGGCTGGGCCAACGCCTGGCGCAGCCTGTGCTGGGCCCGGCTGAAGAACGCCGAGAAGGCCTACCAACTCGTCGTCAACAACCTGAAGCCGTCGACGGGCGGCAGCAACGGCACCGCGCCGAACCTCTTCGACATCATGGACATGGGGCAGGGGCGCGGCATCTTCCAGATCGACGCGAACTTCGGCACTCCCTCCGCGATGATCGAGATGCTGGTCTACTCGCGGCCGGGCCACGTCGAGCTGCTGCCCGCACTGCCCGCAGCGTGGGCGGCGTCCGGCTCGGTGTCCGGAGTCGGCGTGCGGGGCGGCTTCGTCGCCGACCTCAGGTGGAAGAACGGCAAGGTCACCCAGGTGACCTTGAAGAGCGTCGGCGGCCGTGACACGACCGTGTTCGCGGGCGGCACTTCGCGCAGGATCAGCATCGAGCCGGGTGGGTCCGTCACGCTGAACAACCTCGGCTGACGGCACGCTCAGCGGCCTCGTCCGAGGCCGGCACGGCACCCACGCACCCCCCGAGCCAACCCCGATGACCCGTCGTCAGCGGACCGTCCCGCCGTCCGGAGTCCTTCCGTCTCCGGCCGGGGCGGGACCGGGCCGGACTCCCCGCGGAGCCGGCCCGCCGCGGACGACGCGGAGAGTGGAGAGAACGACGATGTTCCCGGAGAAGGAAGGCACGGCGGCGGATCGCCGACCGCGTCGCGGATCCCTGCTGTCCGTGTTCGGCGCTGTGACCGGGATGATCCTCACGATCGTCCCGCTGAGCACCGCGCACGAGGCGAACGCCGCCGCCACATCACCGTCGCAGGGCAAGGGCACCAGGGTCAGTGCCTGGTCGCCCAGCATGACGACCGGCGGCCCGTCCTTCGACAACCAGACCATACGGATGGTGGTGCACAGCAGCGTCGCGGGTTCGGGCGTACGCATCACCCTGTCGAACCGGTACGGCACCGCGCCCCTCGATCTGGGCACGGTGGACCTGGCCGTACAGGCGAGCGGCGGCGAGGCGACGCGCGGCACCACTCGGAACGTCGCCTTCGGTGGCTCGCGGCACGTCACGATACCCGTCGGCGAAGAGGCGGTCAGCGACGTCGTCCCGATCTCGGTCAGCGCCGGCGAGAACCTGCTCGTCAGCCTCTACGTCCCCGGCGCCACGGGAACGTCGACCTGGCACTCCGACGCGTTCGACACCACCTACACAGCCTCCGGCGACCACGCCGGGGACGACGGCGCCGCCGCGTTCGGCACCACCACGACCTCCTGGTACTACCTGGCGGGGATGGACGTCGTGTCCCCGACCGCGAGGGGCACCGTCGTCGCCTTCGGCGACTCCATCACGGACGGCTACCACTCCTCGACCGGCACCTACACCCGGTGGCCCGACTTCCTCGGACGCCGGCTGGGCTCCGGACCGGGCCCGCAGAAACTGAGTGTCGTCGACGCCGGTATCGGCGGCAACCGGGTTCTCACCGACGTCCCGAACCTGTGGCAGGGGGTCAGCGCTCTCAAGCGCTTCTCCCACGACGCCCTCGGCCAGCCGGGCGTCAAGGACGTCATCCTCTTCGAAGGCATCAACGACATCGGCAACAACGCGGGCCCCGACGGCCGGGCACTGACCGCGCAGGACCTGATCGAGGGCTACCGCACCCTGATCGACGAGGCACACGCCGCCCACGTCAACATCATCGGCGCGACGCTGATGCCGGACGAGGGCAACGGGTACTACACGCCCGACGCGGAGAGGATCCGCCAGAGCGTCAACCAGTGGATCCGCACCAGCGGCGCCTTCGACGGCGTCATCGACTTCGACCGGACCATGCGTGACCCCGCCAACCCGGCGGCCCTCAACCCGGCCTACGACTCGGGCGACCACATCCACCCCAACGACGAGGGGATGAAGGCGATGGCCGACGCGGTCGACCTGCGGCTCCTGCGCACCTGACACGGCGCCCCGGACCGGATCAGCCGCGCCCGCTCTCGCTGATCAGCCGCCGTCCGCCGTCGGGTGGGTTCCCCGCGTCGCGTCGCCGCGTCCCGGACGTTCGCGCAGGAGGCGCACGCCGCGATGGACTCCGGCCCTCATCTCAGGTGACCGGGCCCCCGACGGGCGGGCGGCGACCGGCGGACGGCGACCGGTCCAGGGACGGGCGAGTTCGAGGGTGCGGGACACCTGGAGCAGGAGGTCCTCCCGCCATGGTGCGGCGACGATCTGGACACCGACGGGCAGGCCGGTGGCTTCGTCGTGATGGACGGGAAGGGAGATCGCCGGCTGGCCGGTCACGTTGAACACCGACGTGAAGACCCCCATCGGATAGCTGTTCCGCAGCGCCCTCAGGGGATCGTCGTCGGTGCCTGCCCGCCAGGCACCGACGAACGGCGGCAGGCAGGCCATCGTCGGTGTGACGAGGAGGTCGAAGCCGGCGAGGAAGCCTTCGACGATGCGCCGCGACAACTGCTGGGTCCTCCGCACCCCTTCCGCGTACGTCCACGAGTCGACCGCTCGTGCCGCCGCACGCAGCGCGCGATTGTGCGGCTCGACACGGTCCGGCTCCGCGAGGGCGATCCCGGCACCGCCGACGTTCCACAGGGTCGTGAACGCCGAGACCAGGTCATCGGCCGACGGCAGCGGGAGGGGGGTGTCGACAAGGTGATGGCCGGCCGATTCGAGCACCCGAAGAACGACGTCGACGGCTGCGACACAGGCGGGGTGCACACGTATCCCGTCGATCGGGGAGTCGGTGAGCGCGCCGACCCGTAGCCCGGTCGGCACGGCCGTCCTCATCGCGGCGGCGAACGACATGCGGGGGGTCGGGGGCGACCACCACGCGCCCGGGTCGTGACGCGCCATCACGTCGAGGGCCTCCGCGGTGTCCGCCACCGAGCGGGTGAGCACTCCGCTGGTGCCGAGACCCTCCACCTCCACGGTGGCGTTGGTCACCAGGCCACGGGTGGGTTTGAGGCCGACGAGGCCGTTGCAGGACGCGGGAATCCGTATCGAACCGCCGCCGTCCTCCGCGTGGGCGATGGGCGCCATCCCGGCGGCGACGGCGACGCCCGCCCCGCTCGACGAACCGCCGGGCGTACGGTCCGGGTTCCACGGGTTGCGTGAGATGCCCAGGGCGTCGCTCTCGGTGAAGGGCAGGCTGCCGAACTCGGAGGTGGTGGTCTTGCCGAGCAGGATGAAGCCCGCGTCCACGAAACGTCGCACGACCGGGTCCGATGCCTCGGCCGGGGCGTGCCCGGCGCCGGCGGACCCATGGGTGGTGGGCCATCCGGCAACGTCGACCAGGTCCTTGACCGGCAGCGGAACGCCGTGGAACGGCGGGAGGTCGTCGACCGAGGCCGCCCGGACCACCGCGTCGGCCGCGGTGGACGCGGCCTTGCGGACCTCGTCGTCGGCGCGGTGGCAGAAGGCGTTCAGCCGGGGGTCCAGCTGGTCCATCCGCTCAAGGCAGCAGTCGACCACCTCGACCGGGCTCACCTCCTTCCGGCGGATCGCCGCGGCCAGTTCGACGGCGGGAGTGAACGGATCGATCGGTGAACGCGTCATGGCCGGACCCTTCCGGTGCAGGGCTTGCGGGAGCCGTCAGTGTCACCGCCTCCCGGACATCGCGTCTTGGATGAATGTCGCGTAGCTTGAACGCCATGCGATCCGCCGGACCGGTCCATGACGCCGCGTCGGTGTGGGACATCGCCACCCCGTCGCGGCGCGGTCGGCTGCCGGGGGTCAGCATGGCCGGATTCCGCGCCCGTACGACCGACCCCGTCGACCTGGACGTGGTCCCGTTCCCCGCTGTCACGGTGGCCGTCGACCTCGGCGCAGGGGACTTGGCCGTCGATGACCTCGACGGCAGGCGACACGGCGGCAGCGTCGTCGTGGGGCTCGCGTCCGTCGGCGTCCGCGGGCGCGGCCGGGACATCGCGTGTCTCCAGATGCGGCTGTCGCCCCTGGTCGCGCACGCGGTGCTGGGCGACTGTGCGGAGCTCGGTGCCGTGGTGGTCTCCCTCGACGACCTCTGGGGCCGTGACGCCGCGCGCCTCCAGGAGCAGTTGTGTGCCGCCAAGTCATGGGACGACCGGTTCGCGACAGCGGAGACCGCGCTCGTCCGACGACTTCAGGCACGCCGAGCGGTCGATCCCGAAGTCGCCTTCGTGTGGGGGCAGACGGTGACGCACCAGGGAAGGGTCCGGGTCGAGCGGCTGGCAGCCGAGGTCGGCTGGAGCCGTAAGCGTCTGTGGTCCCGGTTCCGGGCCCAGATCGGTCTCAGCCCCAAACGCGCCGCTCAACTCGTCCGCTTCGACCGGGCGGCCCACCGTCTGGCCGCGGGGCACAGTGCCGCTCGGGTGGCTGCGGAGATCGGCTACGTCGACCAGTCCCATCTCCACCGGGACGTCATGACCTTCGCCGGTGTGACGCCCACGGCCGTCGGGGTCGCACCGTGGCTAGCGGTCGACGACGTCGCATGGGCGGCCCCCGCATACCTGTCCACGTCCTGAACCGCGGTGTGCGGCCGGTGTCGAGCCCGGCCGGGCGGGCACGGGGGCATACTCCGGGCAGGCGAGCGCAAGGAGCTGTGGTTCCCTGTAACCCCTAGCCCAGGCCCCGAGGAGCAAGCCCATGACCAACGCACCTGTCCCCTTCCAGGTGTACGAGGCGGGAACCTACCTGCACGGTACGAAGGCGGCGCTTGCTCCAGGGGACCTGCTGATCCCCGGGTACGCCTCCAACTTCGAGGAAGGGCGTACGTCCCGCCACGTGTACGTTTCCGAGACCCTTGATGCCGCCGTCTGGGGCGCCGAGCTCGCAGCCGGCGACGGGCCGGGGCGGATCTACGTGGTGGAGCCGACCGGCGACCTGGAGGACGACCCCAATGTCACCGACAAGAAGTTCCCGGGCAACCCCACCCGCTCCTATCGCACACGCGAGCCCGTGCGCATCGTGTCGGAGCTCAAGGGCTGGGTCGGGCACTCCCCCGAGCAGATCGAGGCCATGCTGAAGGGGCTGGCCGACCTCCGCCGCCGCGGCATCGCCACGATCCTGGACTGACGAGGGCCACCGAGCCGCCGTGGGCCGTGTCATCGCTCCGGGCCGCCTCGCGCGCCACCCGGTCAGACGGAAGCCGACCGCTGCGGATCCGGCAGGTCCGGGTCGAGGTCCGGGTGGCGGGGTGGGCCGGTCAGCGCGCACTGTACGTACACCACACCGTCACCGCTGCGCGGAGCGCACGATCACCACCGGGCAGCTCGCGTGCTGCGAGACGTGCTGGCTGACGGAGCCCAGCAGGGCACGCGCGAACCCGCCCCTGCCCCGGCTGCCGACGACCAGGATCTCCGCCCCTTCGGCGGCCCGCAGCAGGATGTCGGCGGGGTTGCCGTGCACCACATGGGTCCGCACGGAGCCGGCCGCGTCCGCACCGAGCACGTCGGTCAGCTCCTGGCCCATCTTCTGGCGCGTCTCCTCCTCGTCGACGTCCATGTCGACGGCGGGCCCCGACCAGCCGTACAGACCCGGCAGCTCCCACACCGCGACCGCGTCCACGGTGCCGCCGACCAGGCCGGCGTACCGCACGGCCCAGCGCAGGGCGTCGTACGAGGACTGCGACCCGTCGACACCGACCACCACCCGGCGCTCGGAGGCATCCCTGTCCATGCGTCCCACCTCTCGTCCGGTGTGACCCGGTTCTCCGGTGTGCGCCCACCGGGCCGGTCCGCCCCTGTTCCCCACGCTGCGGGACCCGTCGCCACACCGCCACCCAGCCGGTTCCACTTGCTCCCGCCTTTGTGCGATTCGGCCCCGCCACCGGGTACAAGAGGAGAGATGCTGGGTGTGTGACCGGCCGCCGTCCGGCCATCGGGGCGAGCCCGACCGCCAGGAAGGGCCCGGCGTTCCCCGGAGCATCCTGTACTCGCGAACTGGAGGGCCGATGAGCCGACGCACTCAACCTGATGCGCGGGCCGAGCGGACCTGCCGCGGTCCGGCGCTGCCCTCGGCGAGGAAGACCCGGCGGCGAGCGGGGCCCCGGCCGGCCGGTTCCGGTCGGTTGAGCGCTCGCAGCGCCGACGGCGAGCGGATGCTGCTGCCCGGTGGCACGTGGCGGCGCGTCGAGACCATCAGGGTGCGCAGCCTGTTCGGATGAGTCCGCGGGACCGCTCCCGTCCGTGCACCCGCGGCATGCCGCGCCGCCCTCACTGCCGTTCGGGCACAACCGCGACCGGGCACTGGGCATGGTGGAGGAGGGCATGGCCCACACGGCCGAGCCGGAGTCCGAAGTGTCCCTTCCCGCGTGCTGCCCCGACGATCACGAGGTCCGCCGCTGCCGACCGGTCCACGAGGACCTTGCCGGCCGATCCCTCTACGGCCGCCGGACGCGTCCGGACGTGCGGATACTCGTCGATCGCGGCCGTGAGCCGGGCGTCGACGAGGGCGGAGGCGCTCTCCCCGGATGTGTCGACCGGTCCTCCGGCCTGTGGCAGGTTGCCACTCCTGTCGTGGGCGGTCCTGCGCCAGGCACGCACGACATCGAGGACGCAGCCGCGCACCCCGGCCTCCTGGAAGGCGAAGCGCACGGCTTCCGCGCTGGTACCGGCTTCACCGAGGCCGAGCAGGATGCGCCCGTGCCCACCCGCCAGGCCCACCCGGTCGCCCCGGACGACGACCGCCGGGCAGGGGGCCCGGGCCGCCACGGCCAGACCGACCGACCCGAGCAGCAGTCCCCTGAGCTCGCCGCGGCCGCGTGAACCGGTCACCAGCGCGAAGGCTGCGCAGCCTTCGCGCACGAGAGCCGCCGCCGCCTCCTCGGGCACGATGTCGGTGGTGATCTTCACGTCCCTGTTGCGGCGTTCCGCCCGGTCGGCCGCCGAGGCCACGATCTGCTCGGCCAGCACCTGCTCGGAGGGCCGTCCCGGACCCGCCGGGGACAGGCCGGACTCGTAGCGCTCCCAGAGGGAGGCGTGGATCAGCCTGAGCGGGAGACCGTGGCGGACGGCTTCCTCCACGGCCCAGTCGACCGCGACGAGGCTCGGCTCCGATCCGTCGACTCCCACGACCAGAGGGAGTGTCATCGTCCCCACCGCCTTTCCTCGGGCCGCCTGTCGCGCCGTACCCCGCGAGGGCGTACACGGTCCCGGCCGGAGGTCATCGGCAACTCACGAAGATCCTCACGAAGACATGGCCCTACCAGAACATCATGGTCTCTCACCTGCGTCGGCCCCGCCCCGTGGCCGGATGCGCGAGCGCGCGGGGACAGAGCGGGGCGCGAGGCGGTTCAGCCGTCCCATGTCCAGTCGGCGACCTCCGTCAGGTCCGTGCCGTTTTCCCGGATGTGGACGTGGTGGCGCTGGCGGGCGTCCTCCATGTGCTGGCGTACGGCGGCCGCGCGGACTGCGAGGCCGGGGACGCGGTCGATGACGTCCATGACCAGGCGGTAGCGGTCCAGGTCGTTGCGGACCACCATGTCGAAGGGGGTGGTCGTCGTACCGATCTCCTTGTAGCCACGCACGTGCAGGTGACGGTGCCCGGTACGGCGGTAGGCCAGGCGGTGGATGAGCCAGGGGTAGCCGTGGTAGGCGAAGATCACCGGCTTGTCGGCCGTGAAGAGCCCGTCGTACTCGAAGTCGCTCATGCCGTGCGGGTGCTCCTCGCTCGGCAGCAGTCGGGCGATGTCTACCACGTTGACCACGCGCACGGCCAGGTCGGGCAGGTGGCGGCGCAGTAGCTGGGCCGCGGCGAGAACCTCCTGCGTCGGCACGTCACCCGCGCACGCGAGCACCGCGTCCGGTTCACGCGTGCCGTCCTCGCTGCCGGCCCACTCCCAGATGCCGGCGCCCCGGGCGCAGTGGACCTTCGCCTCCTCCATCGAGAGCCAGTCGAAGCAGGGCTGCTTGCCCGCCACGATCACGTTGACGTAGTCCCGGCTGCGCAGGGCGTGGTCCGCCACGGACAGCAGTGTGTTCGCGTCCGGCGGGAAGTAGACCCGTACGGCCTCGGGACTCTTGTTCAGGATGTGGTCCACGAAGCCGGGGTCCTGGTGGGAGAACCCGTTGTGGTCCTGCCGCCACACATGGGACGTGAGGAGGTAGTTCAGGGAGGCCACAGGAGCGCGCCAGTGCAGGCGGCGGGTGGTGCGCAGCCACTTGATGTGCTGGTTGACCATGGAGTCCACGATGTGCACGAAGGCCTCGTAGCAGGAGAACAACCCGTGCCGGCCGGTGAGGAGGTAGCCCTCCAGCCAGCCCTGGCAGGTGTGCTCGGAGAGGATCTCCATGACCCGGCCGTGCCGGTCGAGGTGTTCGTCCACGTCGAGGGTGGCGGCCTGCCAGGCCTTGCCGCTGGCCGCGTAGACGGCCTGGAGCCGGTTGGAGGCGGTCTCGTCGGGGCCGACGAGCCGGAAGTCGCGGCGGTCCGTGGTCGCCCGCATGACGTCTTCGAGCAGGTCACCGAGGACACGCGTGGGTTCGTGCAGGGTGGCGCCGTGCTTGTCCACCTCGACGGCGTACTTCTCCAGGGGCGGCAGAGGCAGTTCGCGCACGAGGAGGCCGCCGTTGGCGTGCGGGGTGGCACCGAGCCGCCGGGCACCCTCCGGGACGCATGCCACGACGTGCGCGCGGGGGGCGCCGTGCTCGTCGAACAGTTCCTCGGGACGGTAGGAGCGCAGCCACTCTTCCAGCTGCCGCAGGTGTTCGGGGTTGTCCCGTACGGCGGCCAGCGGCACCTGGTGCGCGCGCCAGGTGCCCTCGACCGGCAGTCCGTCCACCTCCACGGGACCGGTCCAGCCCTTGGGTGTGCGCAGCACGATCACGGGCCAGCGGGGCCGGTCCGTGGCCTGGTCCTCGCGGGCGGCACGCTGGAAGCCGGCGATGCGGTCGACCGCCTCGTCCATCGCCGCTGCCATCGCGCGGTGGACGGCCGTCGGGTCGTCACCGGTGACGTGGATGGGGTCGTGGCCGTAGCCACGCAGAAGTTCGTCGAGTTCGGTTTCCGGGAGCCGGGCCAGCACCGTCGGGTTGGCGATCTTGTAGCCGTTCAGGTGCAGGATCGGCAGCACGGCGCCGTCGCGGACCGGGTCGAGGAACTTGTTGGAGTGCCAGGAGGTGGCCAGCGGCCCGGTCTCCGCCTCCCCGTCGCCGATCACGCAGGCGACCAGCAGGTCCGGATTGTCGAAGGCCGCGCCGTAGGCGTGTGACAGGGAGTAGCCGAGTTCACCGCCCTCGTGAATGGAGCCGGGGGTCTCGGGGGCGACATGGCTGGGCACCCCGCCCGGGAAGGAGAACTGCTTGAACAGCCGGGCCATGCCGGCCGCGTCCCGGGTGACGTCCGGGTAGGTCTCGGTGTACGACCCCTCCAGCCAGGAGTTGGCGAGCACGGCCGGGCCGCCGTGTCCGGGCCCCCAGACGCACAGCGCGTCCAGGCCGCGGGCCTTGATCACGCGGTTGAGGTGGGTGTGCACCAGGTTCAGGCCGGGTGAGGTGCCCCAGTGGCCGAGCAGCCGCGGTTTGACGTGCTCGGGCTGGAGCGGCTCGCTCAGCAGGGGGTTCGCCATGAGATAGATCTGGCCGACGGAGAGGTAGTTCGCGGCGCGCCAGTGGGCGTCCAGGGAGGCGAGCTCCTCGTCCGAGAGTGCGGCGGGCGCCGTGCGCGTGTCGACGGACATCCGGATCCCTTTCGTGTCGGGACGGCGTTCGGGGGCTTCGTGCGTCTCGGCCTCTGTACGACCACCTTCCATCGACGTGCCGGGTTCCCGACAGGGCCGTTCGGGCCACCGACCCCGGAACGGACGGTGCCGTGGGGCCTGACTGCCCCGGTCGGCACCCGATCGGACCACGCACTGTGCTGCGTCCGGGGGGCGGGGCAGCGATGCCGTGGTCAGGCCCGTTCAGGTTGCCGGCCGGTTCCTCTCGGGGCGGGGACACGACGGCCACCGGGCGACGGCGTGATCGATCGCGGCGCGAAATCCCTACGACCCAGTGTGGCTCTCCAGCGTCGATGCCCTCGGCAACGAACTGGTCTCCGGCTTCGGGTCCGACGTTACGGCCCCCAGGCCAACCCGGCCCGACGGCCTGGAAGGCGACGGGGACCCTTCTCCATTCGCTCCTTCCAAGCCCGCCCGGCCATCTAGGAGATGTCCACCTACGCCAACCATGTCCGCCCGTACGCCGAGGCGATGAGCCACGAGGCGAGCAACTGGGCGACGCACCACCGGCGTTCACGCACCCCGCCCTCATCGGCGCCGCCCTCGGTCTCGACCGCGCCCGCGACTGACGCCTCACCGGCCGCGTCCCGCAGGCGGTCACCGTGCGAGCGAACGGGTCTCCGCCCATTCTGGAGGTGAGGGGGGTGTGACGGCGGAGGAGGTAGTGAAGATGCGGACCGTTGTCGATCTCACGCGCTGCCAGGGATACGCACAGTGTGTGTTCCTCGCGCCGGACGTGTTCGAGCTGCACGGCGAGGAAGGCCTCCTCTACGCCACGGCCGTACCCGACGACCAGGAGGAACGCGTACGCCAGGCCGCGGCGGCCTGCCCGGTGCAGGCCATACTCCTGGGCGAAGAGGTGAGCAGCGGTGCCCGGTGACCTCAAGGACGGCCGCATCGTCATCGTCGGTGCGTCGCTGGCCGGACTACGGGCCGCGGAAGCGCTGCGCGAGGAAGGCTTCACCGGCTCACTGACCGTGGTCGGGGACGAACCCCACGCACCCTACGACCGTCCGCCGCTGTCCAAGCAGGTGCTGCTCGGGCAGGCGACGGCGGAGACCACCGAGCTGCCGATGCGCCGGGATCCGGACGCCGAGTGGCGGCTGGGCGTCCGCGCCACGGGCCTGGACCTGCTGGAGAAGCGGGTGCTGCTGGAGGAGGGGGAGTCACTGCCGTACGACCGGGTGCTGATCGCCACTGGAACCCGCGCGCGGCCCTGGCCCAACAGGGAGGAGGCCGCGCTGGAGGGGGTGTTCACCCTGCGTTCCCGGGAGGACGGCGCGGGGCTGGCCGAGCGGCTCGCCGCGAGGCCGGAGCGCGTCCTGGTCATCGGCGGCGGCTTCACGGGCTCCGAGATCGCCTCGGCGTGCCGGGAGCTGGGAGTGCAGGTCACGGTCACCGAGCGCGGCCCCGCTCCGCTGGTCGGCGCACTCGGCGGCACCCTGTCGAAGCTCGCGGCCGTCATGCAGCGCAACCACGGCGTGGACCTGCGCACCGGCGTGACGGTCACCGCCCTGAACGGCAACGGAGCCTTCACGGGTGCGGAGCTGTCCGACGGCAGCCGGATCGACGCGGACGTGTGCGTGGCGGCGCTGGGGGCCATCCGCAATGTCGAATGGCTGGCGGAGTCGGGGCTGGCGGTGGGCCCGCGCGGAATCGCGTGCGACGCGGGCTGCCGCGCCTTCAACATGTACGGGATCGTCACCGACGACGTCTTCGTGGCCGGCGACGTCTCCCGCTTCCCCCACCCGCTCTTCGGCTACCAGATGCTGTCCCTGGAGCACTGGGGCAACGCGGTCGAGCAGGCCCAGGTGGCGGCCCACAACATGGTCAACCCGGGCCCGCTGCAACGCCCGCACCTGGCCGTCCCGGTCTTCTGGTCGACCCAGTTCGGACTCAACATCAAGTCCGTGGGCGTGCCCACCTACTCGGACCACGTCGTCATCGCCCAGGGCTCGTTGGAGGCCCGCCGTCTTGCCATGGTCTACGGGTACAAGGGCCGGGTCACCGCGGCCGTCACCGTCGACATGGCCAAGTCGCTCGACTACTACCGGCATCTGATCGAGACGGCCGCTCCCTTCCCGCCCCCGCCCGGTGCGCCGGACCGCGCGATCGCGGCCGACGTCACGATCCCTTCCGACGTGCCCGATCCGTCGGTGCTGTCCCACGGCCCGACCGTCGCGCTCACCGGTCACCTGCCCGACCGCCGACTGACCGTGGTGTAGCCCACGTCCCGCCCGACCACGAGGAGCCGCCATGGCCTCCGAGACCCTGCTGGCACGCATCACCGACTACTCCAACCGCCCTGACCCGTACCCGCTGTACGCGGAACTCCGCGCGGCCGGTCCCGTGGTTCAGCAGACTGACGGCAGCTACCTGGTCGGCACCTACCACGAGGTCGCCGCCCTGCTCCACGATCCGCGGGTGAGCGTCGATCCCCGTACCCGCGGCGGGGAGGCGCAGCAACTGCCGTTCCTGCGGCTCGACGACCCCGAGCACCACAGACTGCGCACCCTGGCCATGCGGCCCTTCGGCCCGCCGCACAGCCCGCACCGCGTCGACGGCATGCGCGGCGAGATCGACCGGATCACCCAGGAACTGCTGGCCTCCTTCCGTGCGGGCGAGCAGATCGATCTCGTCGACGACTTCGCCTACCCGCTGCCCGTCACGGTCATCTGCCGCCTGCTCGGCGTGCCACGCGAGGACGAGCCCCTCTTCAGGGCCTGGTCCGACGCCCTCGTCGCCGCCGCCGACGTCAGGCCGGGTGCGGACACCACCGAGACGGACAAGGCCGGTGAACAGGCGAAGATGGAGATGGGCGGCTACTTGGTGAACCTCGCCGAGGAGCGCCGCGGCAAGCCCAGCGACGACATGCTCTCCGCCTTCGTCAACGAGCCCGACCCGGCTCTGCGGCTCACTCGGGAGGAACTCGCCGAAACGGCGGTCCTGCTGCTCATCGCCGGGCACGAGACCACGGTCAACCTCATCACCAACGGTGTGCTCACCCTGCTGCGCCAGCCCGAACAGCTGGACCTGCTGCGCCGCGAACCGGACCTGCTGCCGCGAGCCGTGGAGGAACTGCTGCGGTACGAGCCTCCGGTCCACATGCGCGAGCGCATCCCGCGCGCCGACATCGACGTTGCCGGCACCACCGTCCCGGAAGGCTCGTCCGTCGTCCTGGTACTGGCCTCGGGCAGCCGCGACCCCAAGCGGTTCCACGAGCCCGACCGGTTCGACCCCACCCGTCCGGACAACCAGCACTTCGGCTTCGGCAGCGGCATCCACATCTGCTACGGCGGCCCCCTGGCCCGTATCGAGGCGTATTCCGCGCTCGGCGCCCTGCTCCCCCACCTGGGCACCGCCCGGCTGGTCCAGGACCCGCCCCCCTACCGACAGAACGCCATGCTCCGCGGCCCCCGCCACCTGCCCATCCAGCTCTGAGGCTGCACGCCGGCACCGCGCACGGCAGGAAGGAGCGACGGGACGGGGCGACGACCGCGCGGTGGCGTACCGACGTCACGTCCCACGTAACCTTTTCCCGTGCCTCCCTCCCACCTTCGTCGCGTCGCCGTCCTCGTCCTGGAGGGTGCGAAGCCGCTCGACGTCGGAATTCCCGCGCAGGTTTTCACGACCCGCGCGAGCATGCCGTACGAGGTGCGGGTGTGCGGGGCGGCACCCGGTCTCGTGACCGGCGGGGACGGCCTCGCGTACCACGTCGCCCACGGCCTCGACGCGCTCGCGTGGGCCGACATCGTCTTCGTCCCCGGCTACCGGTTCCCGGACCGCGACGATCCGCCGCGGGCCGTGATCGACGCGCTGATCACGGCCCACGACAGGGGTGCGCGGCTCGCCGCCATCTCCACGGGCGCCTTCGCGCTCGCCGCCACGGGCCTGCTCGACGGCAAGCGCGCCACGACGCACTGGCACTACACCCGGGCACTCGCGGCCGGGCATCCGCTCGTCCGGGTGGACGAGAACGTGCTGTTCGTCGACGAGGGCAGCGTGCTCACCTCGGCGGGAGCCGCCTCCGGCATCGACCTGTGCCTGCACATCCTGCGCGGCGATCTCGGAGTGGCCGCGTCCAACCACGCGGCCCGGCGTCTGGTCGCGGCCCCCTACCGCAGCGGCGGCCAGGCACAGTACGTCCCGCGCAGTGTGCCCGAGCCGCTCGGCGAGCGGTTCGCCGCGACCCGCGAGTGGGCGCTGCACCGGCTCGGCGAGCCCCTCACCCTCGACATACTGGCGCGGCAGGCGGGGGTCTCGCCCCGCACGTTCTCCCGGCGCTTCGTGGAGGAGACCGGCTACACGCCGATGCAGTGGGTGATGCGTGCCCGCATCGACCTGGCCCGCGAACTGCTTGAGCGCTCGCAGCGCAGCGTCGAGCAGATCGCCGACGACGTCGGGCTCGGCACCGGCGCGAACCTACGGCTGCACTTCCAGCGCATCCTCGGCACCACACCGAGTGAGTACCGGCGCACCTTCACCCGGGGCGAGTGACCCGCCCGGCACCACGCCGGCTGGCGGGATCCTTTTGGACACTGGCGATCCCGCCACTGTCGGCGGTGCGGGCCGCGGGCGAGTCTGGTGGCGAACGGAAGGGACATCACTCATGACTCGCATCGCCATCAACGGATTCGGCCGCATCGGACGCAATGTGCTGCGCGCGCTGCTGGAGCGCGACAGTGCCCTGGAGATCGTCGCCGTCAACGATCTGACAGAGCCCGCCGCGCTCGCCCGGCTGCTCGCCTTCGACAGCACGGCCGGCCGGCTCGGGCGGCCGGTGACCGTCGACGGCAACACCCTCGTCGTCGACGGCCGGCGGATCACGGTGCTGGCCGAGCGGGAACCGGCGCAGTTGCCGTGGGCCGAACTCGGTGTCGACATCGTCCTGGAGGCCACCGGCCGCTTCACCTCGGCCAAGGCCGCGCGGGCCCACCTCGACGCCGGGGCCAAGAAGGTTCTCGTCAGCGCGCCGTCGGACGGCGCCGACGTCACTCTCGCGTTCGGCGTCAACACCGACGCCTACGATCCGGCTGTGCACACGATCGTCTCGAACGCCTCCTGCACCACCAACGCCCTCGCGCCGCTGGCCGCGGTCCTCGACGAACTCGCCGGTATCGAGCACGGGTTCATGACGACGGTGCACGCCTACACGCAGGAGCAGAACCTGCAGGACGGCCCGCACCGTGACGCCCGGCGCGCCCGGGCCGCGGGCATCAACATCGTGCCGACCACGACCGGCGCCGCCAAGGCGATCGGCCTGGTGCTGCCGAACCTCGACGGCAAGCTGTCGGGCGACTCGATCCGCGTGCCGGTGCCGGTGGGCTCGATCGTCGAACTGAACACGACCGTCGCCCGCGACGTGACGCTCGACGACGTGCTGGCCGCGTACCGCGCCGCGGCGGAGGGGCCGCTCGCCGGCATTCTTGAGTACTCGGACGACCCGCTCGTGTCGTCCGACATCACGGGCAATCCCGCCTCGTCGATCTTCGACTCGGCCCTCACCCGCGTCGACGGCCGCCACATCAAGGTGGTCGCGTGGTACGACAACGAGTGGGGTTTCTCGAACCGCGTGATCGACACGCTGGAGCTCCTCGCCACCCGCTGACAATCCAGCACGGCTCGCCAGGGGGTGTCCCTTCGGTGAGGGGCACTGCCCGGCGGACGATGGCGCCGCGCCTGTCCACGTCGTGTGCGAAGGCCCGGCGTGTTCAAGGTGTGAGCATGCGGTCCTGCTCCACCGGAGGTGTGCCGTCGTACCAGTCGAGGGCTTGGCCGAAGCGGACGAGTTCGCCGTAGAGGGCGGGATCGACGTGTTCGGCGAGGACCAGGTCGAGCACGGCCTCGGCGGCCCGGGCCGGCGACTGGGCCTGGCTGTAGTCGCTGAACCAGGGACGGGAGGTGGCGGTGTCGACCATGCCGGGACACACCGCCGCGATCAGTGTGCCGTCGGCGAGATCGTTCTCGCGGCGTTCGGCGGCGACGGCGCGGACGGCGGCGACCTGAGCCACCTTCGAGGGGACGTTCAGCCAGATCGGCCAGCCGGCCTCCTGCGCGGTCCGGTTGTGGACGGCACGGCGCCACGATTCGACGGCGTACTCGACCTGGTCGAGACTCGCGCCGTCGAAGAGGTGGTGCAGCCGGGGATCCAGGTGACCGAGGGTGCCCAGGCTGCTGGCGACGACGAGCAGCCGGCCGCCGGGGCGCAGGACGGGACCGAAGGAGCGCAGGATCGCGTGCGTGGCGGTGTTGGAGACGTCGATGAACTCGTCGGCCCGCTCGGCCTGTGACTCCTCGGGCAGCACGCGGGCCACCGCGTTGGAGAGGACGACGTCGACACCTCCGTAGCGGGCTCGGAGATCCTCGGCGAGACGGGCGACGGCGTCGGTGTCGGTGACGTCCAGGACCCGGCCCTCGACCTGGGCCCGGGTGCCGGGCAGCCGGCCGACCTCGTGTGCGGCGTCCGTCACGCGCGGGCGGCTGCGGCCGGTGAGCAGGACCAGGTCGTCCGAGTCCATGCGGGCAGCCAGTCCTTCGACGAGGGCGCGGCCGAGACCTTGGTTGGCGCCCGTGACGAGGGCGATACGGGGAGCGTTCATGCGTGCCACGCTAGGAAGCGGGCGACCATGAGTCCAACGAAACTTCGGCACAGCCACTATGCGCGAACGTCATGGCTGTCCGGGGGGCGAACAGCGAGCGCCCACGTCGCAGTCCTACGTCGCGTCAACCCCGGCTGCCGCCCAGAACCGTGTCGATCAGGGCCTCCGCCGCATCGGGATCACCGGCGAGCCGCCCGGCCTCGCGGATCTGCCCCTCGTCCAGAGCCCCGGCCTTCACCAGCTCGATCGCCTCGTGGATGCCGTCTCCGTCGCCGTGCGCGAGCATGACGAAGAACCAGCGCACCGCCTGAACCGGGTCCGGCGTGGTACCGAAGCCGTCGCGATACCAGCGGGCTGCCGCGTTCATCGCCCCGGTGTGCCCACGCCCGGCCGCCCAGACGTACCAGCCCAGCGCGTCCTCGTCGCGGTCCAGCGCCGACAGCCGGTCGCCGAGGACCGCGCCGGCGGGCACGATGCCCTCGCGTGCGGCGGCCTCGAACAGGCGCAGAGACTCGTCGGGGTCGTCGACCAGTTGGGCGAGGTTGAACATGGCGTAGGCGTCCCCGCTCTCGGCCGCCGCCCTGAACAGTCCGGCGGCACGCGCCTCGTCCTTCTCGACGCCGAGACCCGTCGCCAGCATGTGCCCGTAGGTGCGCTGACCGGCCGGGAGCCCGGCCTCGGCCGCCGCGCGGGCGTGACGCACGGCCCCGGGCAGGGCCGACGCGTCGAAGTACTCCAGGTAGATCCCGGCGAGCAACGCGGCGGCCTCCGCCGACCCACCGTCCGCCAGCGGTTCCAGCTCGACGGTCACCCGGGCAGCCAGCTCGGCACCCTCCGCACTGCCCTCCATGGCGGCCCGGACGAAGGCGTGTCCCGCGCCCACCCAGTCCCCGGCCTCGGCCGCCCTGCGGCCCTCGTCCAACTCCATGGGGAAACCCTATGCCGTCGTCCCGTGGATCATGCTCGGCACCCTGACCCGGTGGCTGCGGCGGTGACGGTGCCGTCGAGGCGAGGATGCACAGGGACGCGCTCGGTCCCGTCGTTGCGGGCGTGCCCCACAGCCGCCCTGCCCCCCGGCCCGTTCCGGCGCAAGATCCCTAGCGGCTCGCCGAGCCCGTCACCCGGGCGGAACCCGCAGTTCGTCCGCCCACCGCGCATCCGGTGGCGCCCTCATACCGGAATGACTGGTGAGGGTCCGGGACGATGCGCCCGGACGAGCGCCCGTGACCTGAGGGATACGGGGAGTCGGTGCGCTCCTGAGCCCCTGCGCCACGGTGTACGGGGCTCAGCCCTCCCCGCGCGGTCCGGCATGCCTGGGACGCACCGACGTCCGTCCCCGTCCGGGAAGAGGCGCGGACCCGGAACCCGGCAGCCACGGATCGGTGCGGTGCGGTCCGGTGCGGGCCGGTCCGGTGCGGTCCGGTTCGGTTCGGTGCGCAAGAGTTGGGGGACGCCGTACCGGACTCCGTCGGCAGCCTGTTTCGTACTCTTGCGGCATGCGTATGCGCCCCACTCTGAGTTGGACCCCCACCGAGGACCTGCCGCCCGGCACCACGGATCTGGAGCCGGTCGCCGATGCGCTGAGCGCCGGCGGTGTGCTGGTGCTCAGTGGGGCGGGCATCTCCACGGAGTCGGGCATCCCCGACTACCGGGGCGAGGGCGGGAGTCTGAGCCGGCACACCCCGATGACCTACCAGGAGTTCACCGCCAGCGCCCGGGCCCGGCGCCGGTACTGGGCGCGAAGCCACCTCGGATGGCGCACCTTCGGCCGTGCCCGCCCCAATGCCGGGCACCGGGCCGTGGCCGCGTTCGAACGGCACGGCCTGCTCTCCGGGGTGATCACCCAGAACGTGGACGGCCTGCACCAGGCCGCCGGCAGCGAGGGCGTCGTGGAACTCCACGGGAGCCTGGACCGGGTCGTCTGCCTCGGGTGCGGTGCCTTCAGTCCGCGCCGCGAACTGGCCCAGCGGCTGGAAGCGGCCAACCCCGACTTCGCACCGGTGGCGGCGGGCATCAACCCGGACGGTGACGCCGACCTCACCGACGAACAGGTCGAGGACTTCCGCGTACTGCCCTGCGCGATCTGCGGCGGCGTCCTCAAGCCGGACGTCGTGTTCTTCGGCGAGGCGGTTCCCCCGCAGCGGGTCGAGCACTGCCGCGAGCTGGTCCGTGAGGCAGCCTCACTGCTGGTCCTCGGTTCCTCACTGACGGTGATGTCCGGACTGCGGTTCGTCCGCCAGGCGGCCCAGGCCGGGACGCCGGTGCTCATCATCAACCGCGACCAGACCCGAGGCGACCGGCACGCCCTCACCCGGGTCGCGCTCCCGCTGGGGAGAGCCCTCACCACCCTGACCGACCGCCTGCACATCCCCATGGACGTACCGGCCTCGCCCCGGACCTGAGCCTCGACCAAGAAAGCGGTCCCCACAGGAGCGGCCCGCGCGACGACGGCGGGCGACGCTACCGCGATCGGGCGGATCGTCACGCTGTGGTGACCCGTTCAGCAGGACCATCCCACGCCGGGGTGGCCCGCCCGGCCCCGGACCACCCGTGGGCACAGCCCGGTCGGCTGTCACCGATATGGGGACGGGGCGGTGGGTGATGAGTACTGATGACCTCCGCATCGGTGACCTGCGCAAGTGATCAAGAGAGAACCCCGGTGCGCCTGACCGGGTGACATGCTCGGCTACTCGTCAGGTTGCGGAACTGACGGACTGTCGGTTGCCTCGTGTGCGGAACACACGAGATGTGCCGCGCAGCAGGCCGGACACGGTTCCGTTGGAGGATTCGCATGCGCTACAGACACATGGGTGCGGGTATCGGCCTGGTTCTCGGTGCCCTCGGGCTGCAGATCCCGGCCGCTGCCGCCGCTGACGACTCGGATCTCAGTATCGAGCCGTGGAACGCCCCACCGGGTTCCACGGTCACGGTCAGTACGAGGGCCTGCGACGCTGACGCGGACTATGGCAAGGGCTGGTCCGAGGCGGGAGGAGAGTTCCACCTCTTCGCAGGCGAGGAGGAGGGGGTGCTCACCGGCGAGTTCCAGATCCCCGAAGGAACCCGGCCGGGCGACGACACAGTCACCGTGAAGTGTCCGCCGCTGACCAAGGTGACGGAGACGTACCGGGTCGTCGGACGGCCTCCGAGCGGCTCGGTCAGCGCCGGCTTCGGACCGGGCGAGGACACGGATGAGGGGCTCGCCCTGGGCGGTGGGCTGCTCGTCACGGCCGCCGCCGGGGGTGCGGTCTGGTTGTGCCGCCGCCCGAACGGCAACCGAACGTGAGCAGCGAACCTGACCGGCCAACCTGATCGTGCCATTCCGCCGACCGGCCCCGTCCACTTCGGCCTGTGACCGACCTCGGAAACGGAACGGATCCGTTGGCCGCACGGCCCGTCCACCGCGAGCCCGCACCACGAGACCCGATCACACCAGGCCCGCCCACCCCGCGCCCACACCACGCGCTGCGACACCCGCCGTGAGGCAAAGACCCGACCGCGATGGCATCCAGACATCACACCAACGCTCACCGAGCTCCGTTCATCCCCGCGGTGCTGCTTCTGACCTGCATGATGACGGCCGGTGTCGTGCTGCTGATCAGCGCGGTGGACGACGGGAAGCCGCCCCCGCGGCCATCGGCAGCCCAGTCCTCCTCAACCTCGGCGGCCCGCACCCGCCCCGCCGTCCACCCGCTGCCCCCCGCAGATCCGGTCCGGCTCCGGATCGCCGCCATCGGGGTGAACGCCCCGATGACACGAGTGGGCCTCGACGCGGCAGGAGCACTGCGGACTCCGCCACCTGACCAACCCGGCAGCGCCGGCTGGTACGGCGACGGCACGCCTCCCGGCTCGGCAGGCACCGCCGTCGCCACCGGGCATGTGGACACACCCACCGGCGACCCCGGCGTCTTCTACGACCTCGGCGCCCTGACCGAGGGAGCCACCATCGAGATCAGCCGGACCGACCGGCGGACAGCGGTGTTCACCGTACGCGCCGTCGAGCTCTACGACAGGGAGGAGTTCCCCAGCAAGAAGGTCTACGGCAGTTCCGGCCGGCCCGAACTCCGGTTGATCACCTGCGGCGGCGGCTACACCAAGCGCACCGGCTACCTGGGCAACGTCGTGGTCTACGCGACGCTGACCGCGGTGACGTGACCGGCGGAACGGAGCCTGACCGCGAGCGCTTCCGGGAGCCCAGCCACAGTACTGTCGGGCCATGCCTGAGACATCGGTGGCGCGCTTCTACGACGAACTGGCCGACGACTACCACCTGATCTACTCGGACTGGGACGCCGGCGTCCGTCGGCAGGGGGAGGCCCTGGACGCCCTGATCGGCCGGGATCGCGCGACGGTGCTCGACTGTTCCTGTGGCATCGGCACGCAGGCCATCGGCCTTGCGCTGCGCGGGCACAGCGTCACCGGCACCGACCTCAGCCACCGCGCCGCCGCCCGCGCTGTCCGTGAGGCCGCCCGCCGGGGCCTGAGCTTGCGCACGGCCGCCGCCGACATGCGACGTCTCCCGTTTCCCGATGGCCGGTTCGACACCGTCGTCTGCGCCGACAACGCGCTGCCTCACCTGCTGACAGAGCACGATGTGCGGGCCGCCTTGACCGAGATGCGCCGCGTGTCACGTCCCGCCGGCCTGCTGCTGGTGAGCACACGCCCCTACGAGGATCTGCTGCGCGACCGCCCCTCTTCGACGCCCCCACAAGTGCACCGGGCCGCCGACGACGGAGAACGGACCGTCACCTTCCAGCTCTGGCGTTGGCACGACGACGGCGAGCACTACGACATGGAGCATTTCCAACTCCTCCCGGAAGGCGGTGAATGGCGCGTCAAGGTCCGCCGGACCACCTGCTGGGCGCTCGGCCAGCGGCGGCTGGCGGACCTCGCGGCCCAGGCCGGATTCGTCGACCCCGGCTGGCGGATGCCGCAGGAGACAGGCTTCTTCCAGCCGCTGCTCGTGGCCCGCGCCGGCGAGTAGGGCAGGGCCTCGCTCGGGCACCTCAGCAACCGGGCGTTCGAGCTCATCACGCGGTCGGCCGATGGGCAGCTCCAGTGGGTGCAGGAGGGGGCCAAGTCGCCCGCATTCCGCGGGCAGGCTCGTGCCGCGGTCATCAGCCACAGGACGTGGAGCTCAAGGGGTATCCGGATGCCGAGGCCGCCTTCCAGGGCCGCGATGGCGGCGGGGGGCGGCACCGGCGCGCAGAGCGGCATCATGAGGAGGAGTACGACGTGCCGATCGACATGGGGGAACCGTGCCGTCCGAGACTGGTTCGCAGTCCGTCAGGGAAGCCGCCCGCCGCATCGTGGACTTGGTGCTCACCGAGGACGACGTCTACCTCGACAGCCTCCCGGACGAGGTCGAGGGGGCCATCGGCACTGCGTTGGTCGAGGTGGCGAGGATGCTGGAGGAGCCCAACGGCGACAGGGAGTTCCGGCGCGGCGTCCGGCTCCTGCTGGAGGTGGGCGCGGACGTGGCGCCACGCATGCCGAGCGAACTCCGTGACCTCTTCGAGGAGTTGCGCCTCGCCATGCGTGGGGTGACCGTGCGCTGAACAGGGCCCGCGAAGGGCCGCACCTCCGCGGTGCCGACGTGCGGCACCGGAAGAAGGACGAGGTGATCTCAGGACGGGGCGAGGACGCAGAACTCGTGGCCCTCCGGGTCGGCGAGGCACGTCCACGGGATGTCGCCCTGGCCGACGTCGAGGTCGGTGGCGCCGAGGGCGCGCAGCCGGGCCACCTCCGCCGCCTTGTCGTCACCGGGGTACGGCAGCAGGTCGAGATGGACGCGGTCCGGCACGGTCTTCACGCCGGGCGTGCGGAGGAATTCGAGATACGAGCCGACGCCCTTGGCGGAGCGCAGCACCGCGTGATCGTCGGTCACCTCGTGCAGCGTCCAGTCCATCGCCTCACCCCAGAACCGGGCCATGGCCCGCGGATCCACACAGTCGACCACCACCCGGGCGATGGGCCCGGTGTCCCGGTAGGTCTCCCTCGGCTCCAGCACGCAGAACTCGTTGCCCTCCGGGTCGGCGAGGACCGTCCACGGCACGTGGCCCTGGCCCACGTCGACGGGCGTCGCGCCGAGAGCCTCCAGGCGCGAGGTCAACTCCGCCTGATGGGACGTAGAGGTGGTGGCGAGATCGAGGTGCACACGGTTCTTCGTCGTTGTCCTGGGTTCCGGGACGGGAACGACATCGACGCAGACGGCGACCGGGTCGGGCCAGACGAGGCCGCCGGCGGGGCCGACGTAGGTGGTCACGCCGGGGCTGTAGGCGCTCCAGCCCAGCGCCTCCGCCCAGAACCGACCGACCGCCGAGGCGTCGAGGGCCTTGATGTTCACCTGAACGGGTCGCAGTGCCATGCCGGCGATCCTAGGCGCCCGCTCCGCGCGGACTCCCGCGCCGTCGCTCCTTCGGTCAGCGAGCCTCAAGTGTCGAGGGAGGTCAGGTCGTGGTGGGGTCGCGCTCTCGGAGGTAGGCCTCCAACTCGGCGGCCCCGGCGAGCATCGCGCGCCCGCGGGCGGACAGCCGGCCGTGCCAGTCGCGCAGTGCGGTCTCCAGGGGCTCCAGTCCGCCGGCCGCCCGCACCTGGGCGATCAGTGGGGCGATCTGTTCCAGGAGGTAGCCGCCCCGCCTGAGCTGGTGGGCCAGCCTGGCGTCCCGTACGTCGGCCGCGTCGTAGACGCGGTAGCCGGTCCGCGGGTCGCGGCGCGGACGTACGAGACCGGCGCGCTCCCATTTGCGCAGTGTCGCGGGCCGGATGCCGAGCTTCGCTGCCAGTGGCCCGATGAACGTGTCGCCGCTCCTGGGCACCGCGGTCGGCTCGGACCCCGTGTCGGGCTCGGGCGCGGCGGTGGACGCCAGTTCGCGGAGGGCGTTCTCCACCGCGTGCAGGGTCCGCCGGTCGTCGAGGAGTTGGGCGTGGCTCTCGTCGATGAGGCGGAACGCCTCCTCGACCGCGTCCTGGTTCACGGCTCGCATGATCGACGTCGCCGTCTGGTGGCCGTGGCCGGGCACCAGGGCGAGAAACGCGCGCAGGGCCCGGTCGTGCAGCGAGGTGTAGACGCGGTAGCCGTGGGGTGTGCGACGGGCGGCCGGAAGAATGCCGGCCTCTTCGTAGTTCCTGATCGCCTGCGTGGACAGACCGCTCCCCCGGGCCAGGTCGACCGGTCTGAGTCTGTCGTCGCTTTGAGGGTTTCGTCCCACGGGCCTGCCGATATCGCGGAAAACCTTCCACCGAAGGTTCAAAGATACCGTTTAACGCATGGCTACTGACATCAAGGGCACCGCCCATGCCGTCGAGGCGGCCGCCGTCATGAGGCTGCTCCCCGCCCGGCCGCGGCTTCTCGCCCTGGGCGAGCCCACGCACGGTGAGGACGCTCTGCTCGGCCTGCGCAACGAGCTCTTCCGGCAGCTCGTCGAGCAGGAGGGCTACCGGACGATCGCGATCGAGAGCGACTGCATGAGGGGCCTGATCGTGGACGACTACGTCACCACGGGCACCGGCACGCTCGACGAGGTCGTGGAGCACGGCTTCAGCCACGGCTGGGGCACCTCCGCGGCCAACCGCGAGCTCGTGCGCTGGATGCGCGCCCACAACGACGGCCGGCCCGCGTCCGAGCGGCTCCGCTTCGCCGGTTTCGACGGCCCGTTGGAGATCACCGGCGCCGCGAGTCCCCGGCAGGCCCTCACCGCGCTCCACGACCACCTCGCGGCCCTGGTGGACGCGGAACTGCTCCCCTGCACCGGGGAGACACTCGACCGCCTGCTCGGCACGGACGACCGGTGGACCGATCCCGCCGCGATGACGGACCCGGCCCGGTCCGTGGGGCGGTCGGCCGAGGCCGGTCGGCTGCGGCTGCTCGCCGACGATCTGGTGACGCTGCTGGACACACAGGCCCCGCACCTGATCGCGGCGACCTCGCGGGACGAGTGGGAGCGGGCGCGTCTGTACGGGCGCACCGCCACCGGACTCCTGCGCTACCACTCCTCGATGGCCGACACCTCACCGGCCCACATGACGCGGCTGTGCGCGCTGCGGGACGCGATGATGGCTCACAACCTCCTCGCCCTCGCCGCTCGGGGCCCGGCCCTCGTCCACGCCCACAACTCCCATCTCCAGCGGGAGAGGAGCAGGATGCAGATGTGGGAGGGGCCGGTGGAGTGGTGGAGCGCCG
The DNA here is from genome assembly GCF_044329325.1 of Streptomyces sp. NPDC017676. Lineage (NCBI taxonomy): Bacteria > Bacillati > Actinomycetota > Actinomycetes > Kitasatosporales > Streptomycetaceae > Streptomyces > Streptomyces sp. NPDC017676. Next base: position 116,756 of record NZ_JBIRJA010000006.1, read on the forward strand.
GTGCGCTGGTGAGCGCCGAGCTCGGCGAGGAGTACGCCTTCGTGGCCACGGCTCTCGGCACGATCCGGCACCGGGGGGTGGACACCCCGCCGCCGGGCACCCTGGAAGGACTGCTGTACGTGCTCCCGGAGGACCGCTGCGTCATCGACGCCCCACGGCTGGCCACCGCCCTCGACGGCACACGGCCCGCGCACCGCGTGTCCCCCTGGTTCGGTTACGCCCCGCTCGACCCGGCCCACCTGGCGAGCACCGACGGTGTCGTCTTCGTCAAGGACGTCCCGCGGAAGTAGCCTCGGCCGCGTGAGCCTACGATCGCGGCACCGCCGCGCTCGGACACCCTGTGCGGCAGATCAGAGGCCCACGTCCGACCGGACTTCTGACGGAGCTTCATGGCACGCCTCTGCGGTGGGCCGGCAGCACAGCCGGTCTTCTCACCCTCGGTCCTCGGTGACGCGGATGATCGTGCGGCCGGCGACGCGCTGCTTGCGGGTGAAAGCGGCGGCTGCCTCGGTCAGCGGACGGACCTCGCCGACCCGTACCCGGAGCCGGCCGTCCCGCAGTCGCTGGGCGAGGTCGGCGAGGCGTGCCCGGTCGGGTTCCACGACGAAGAACAGGGCTCGTCCGTCGTCGGGGCGCACGGTGGGCGGGTGGGCGATGGTGACGAGCGTGCCACCGGCGCGCACCAGCGCGGCCGAGCGGTCGAGGATGTCACCGCCGATCACGTCGAAGACGACGTCGACCTGGCCGACGTCCTTGAACCGGTCGGCCTCCAGGTCGAGGAACTCGTGCGCGCCCAGGCCGAGGACGGTGTCCCGGTCGGCGGCGCGGCCGGAGCCGACGACACGGGCTCCCGCCTGGTGTGCGAGCTGGACGGCGATCGAGCCGACCGCGCCGGCGGCGCCGTGGACCAGGACGGTCTGCCCGGTGACGAGGCGGGCGTGGTCGAAGAGGCCCTGCCAGGCGGTCAGTCCGGAGATCGGCAGTGCGGCTGCCACCGTGTGGTCGACGTCGGCGGGCAGCGGGGCGAGGTTGCGGGCTTCCACGGCGACGTACTCGGCCAGCGAGCCGTCGCGGGCCCAGTCGGTCAGCCCGAAGACACGCTGGCCGACGGTGAGACCGGTCGTTCCGTAGCCGAGTTCGCTCACCACCCCCGAGACCTCGTGGCCTGGGACGCTGGGGGTACGGTCGCGGCCGGCCCGGTCGGTCCAGCTGGCGGGCCAGTCGAGCTCTCCTCGGGTGAAGCCCGCGGCGTGCACCCGCACGATGACGTCGTTCTCGGCGGCGTGGGGACGGGGCAGGTCTTCCAGGGTCAGTCCCGTGACCCCGGCTTCGCGGTCCCGGACGGTGATGGCTCGCACGAGCACTCCTTTCTTGGTGTGTGGTGAGAGTTTCTTGGTGTGTGGTGAGAGGTGGAGGACTCAGCGGTCGCCCGGCGGGGAACCGTCGCCGTTCGTGGGTGAGCGATGTGCGACAGCGGGCCCCGCCTGACCGCTACGGCCGGCACAGGCGGTGGGAGCGCCGGCGCCGCGTGGCGATCCGGTGTCGCGCCCCGAGGGCCCGTCGGCCCCCGACCGGGCCGCGTGGACCAGGGCGAGCAGCGACAGGGCGCCGACGAACGCGACGTAGAGAAAGCTGGTGGCCCTCAGGCCGCGTGCCGGTGCCAGGAGGCCGGCCGCGAGGGCGGGAAGACTCAGCGCCGCATAGCTGACGACGTACACGGCCGAGAACACCTCCGATCGTGACTGCGCGGTGGTGACCTCGCCGATGGCGCGGAGACTGCCGTCGTACGTCAGGCCGACGCCCGTCCCCGCCACGACGGCCCCGCACGCGTAGGCGACCGGGGACGCCAGGGCGACGGCCACGGCCAGCCCCGCCGACCCCAGGGTCAGGAGGACGGCGCCCAGCAGTGTGGCCCGCCGTACCGTGTTCCGGGCGGACCACATGCCGCCCAGACCGCCGGCCAGGAACAGGGCGGCGATGTCGAGCCCGCCTGCGGCTCCCCAGGTGACGTGGAGGACACCGGCGACCACCGAGGGGGTCAGTGCGAGGAACAGCCCGGTCACGGACCAGCCCGCCACGAGGGCGGGTACGGCGGCCAGGAACCGGTGCCGGGAGCCGGGCGGGACCCGCACGCTCGGACGGAGCCGGACCGGGCCGCCCGCCGGCCGTGCGACGGTCTCGGGGATGTGCCACACGGCCACCGCGAGGAGCAGGAAGAGGCAGGTGAGGACGGAGAAGACGGAGGTGTCCGGGTGGGCGACCGACTGGACCAGCAGGCCCACCACAGCGGCGCCGGCGGCCAGGCCCACGCTCGTCCCCACCGCCGTCGCCGTGGTTCCCGCGTGCGGACGCCTCGCCGGGGAGAAGTCGACGAGCCCGGCGGCCAGCCCTCCGACGGCGGTTCCGGTGGCGACGCCCTGCACCGTCCGCGCGATCACCAGGGACAGGACACCGCCCGCCGTCCAGAAGATCGCCGTGCTGGCCGCCGCCAGCAGGAGCGCGGTGAGCAGCACGGGACGGCGTCCCAGGCGGTCGCTCACCGGCCCGAGGGTCAGCAGGGCTGCGAGCAGCCCCACGACGTACACGGCGAAGACGACCGTCACCATGGTGACCGAGAAGTCCCAGCGCTCCCGGTACAGGGGGTAGATCGGCGAGGGGGCGCTCGCGGTCGCCATCAGTACGACGGTGGTGACCGTCAGCACGCCGAAGGCGGCAGGCCGGCTCAGACGGCGAGGACCGCGGCGGGGACGCGGCGGTCGCATCGACCCGTGCCCGGCCGTTGCCGGGTCACCGCGGCCAGGGAGCATCGTTGATGCGCTCGACCATGGACGTACGGCGGAATCCGGGAACGAAGTGTTCCAGGATGTCGGCGTTGATGGTGCCGTATGTGGTGTCCGGGCGGTCTTTGAGACCGTCGAAGAATGCCTGCAGGAATTCCTTCTTGAAATCCCCGCGGGGATGTGCGGCGACGATCTCGTCCAGCTGGTCGCCTTCCAGTCTGTCCATCCCCCAGCCGATCGCGTCGGTCAGCACGCCGTAGTTGGTGGCAGCGATCTCGGGGCCCATGCGGCCGGGAATCTCCGGGGTCGTGTGCAGCGCGATCGCCATCCAGACCACCTCGGCGGCGCTCTCGGAGAACCCGCGGTCGAGCAGGAACTTCCGCGCGTGGTCGGCGCCGTCCACCTCGAAACGCTGTGGCGTGTCGGAGAACGGGATCAGAAGGCCCGTGTCATGGAACATCGCGGAGATGTAGAGCAACTCCGGGTCGGGCCGGAGGTCCAGCTTCCGTGCATGCAGGGAACCGATGAGGAACACCCGCCGGGAGTGGTGGAAGATCAGGGGGTTCGTCCGCTCCCGGAGGAATTCCGTGGCCTCCGCGACGGCCGAGGTCTCGGGTATTTCCACGCCTGCGATGATGTCGGTCATGATGTCCGTGCTTTCCGGTGCGATGTGCTACGAGTGGACCGTGCGTCCGTTCTCCACGGTGCCGACCGTGCGGCCTTCGGCGCCGCCTCGGTCCGGCCATGAACCACTCGAATCCAGTCACCTCAGGATGGCTCTGTGAGCTCCGACACGCATCGTGTGGCGATCCTCGTCTACGACGGGGTCAAACTGCTGGACGTCGTCGGCCCCGCCGAGGTCTTCGGGGAGGCGAATCTCCTCGGCGCCGACTACGGCATCGCCCTGGTGTCGACGACGGGTGCCGATGTCGTCTCCTCCATCGGCATGCGGATCGCCGTCGACGGCAGCGCCGCCTCGGAGCCGGACCCGGACACGTTCCTGGTACCGGGCGGAGACGTCTACCCCAGGACCCCGGTCACGCGCGATCTGGTGGATGCCGCCAGGGGTCTGGCGGCCCGTTCCGGCCGGGTCGCCTCCGTGTGCTCCGGTGCCTTCGTCCTGGGCGCGACGGGCCTTCTGGACGGCAAGCGGGCGACCACCCACTGGAAGATCGCGGGGGAACTCGCCGCCCGGCACCCGAAGACCCGCGTCGAACCCGACGCCATCTACGTGCGCGACGGCACGACGTACACCTCGGCGGGAGTCACCGCCGGCATCGACCTGGCGCTCGCCCTCGTCGAGGAGGACCACGGCCCCGACGTCAGCCGGGAGGTGGCCCGCTCCCTGGTGGTCTACCTGCAACGGGCAGGCGGCCAGTCGCAGTTCTCCGCCCCGCTGCAGGGACCCCCGCCCCGGTCGCCCGCCCTGCGCGGGATCGTCGACCTGGTCACGGCGGATCCCACCGGCAACCACTCCCTCACCGAGCTCGCCGGGCACCTCAACCTCAGCACGCGTCACCTCACGAGGCTGTTCCGGGAGGAACTGGGCACCACGCCGGCGCGGTACGTCGAGTCCATCCGGTTCGACATCGCGAAGTCGCTGCTCGACCAGGGGTACACCGCGACGCAGGCGGCGTCCCTGGCGGGCTTCCCGAGTTACGAGAGTCTCCGGCGCGTCTTCGCACGGGAGTTGTCCATCTCCCCCGCCGCCTACCAGCGCCGCTTCGCCAGCGCCCGCCGCGCACAGGCCGAGTAGCGTCCGACCGGCGGCACGGGCGGGGGGCACGGCGACGCCGGTGGGGGGCGGCACGGCGACGCCCGCGGTGTGGCACGGCGACGCCCGCGGTGTGGCAAGGGGACGCCGGTGGGGGGTGGCACGGCGACAGCCGGGTGGTTGACGGTTGAACAAACTCGTTTAAGATTCACCTACCGCGTCGGACAACGTGCCCGCACGGCACCTGCACCCCAGGTGACCTGCGTCCGCCACGGCGCACTGCACGCATCCTCAGGATCGGAGACGACTCCATGACCACCCCTGTCCGCCTCGCCGTCATCTACTACTCCTCCACCGGCTTCTCGGCCGAGATCGCCAAGGAGATCTCGGAGGCGGCCGAGAAGGCGGGCGCCGAGGTGCGCCTGCTGAAGGCCGCCGAGCTGGCTCCGGAGGCCGCCATCGCCTCCAACCAGGCATGGGCCGCCCACGCCGCGGAGAGCGCGGGCGTACCCGAGGCCACGACCGCCGACGTGGAGTGGGCGGACGCGATCGTCTTCGGCACCCCGACCCGCTTCGGCAACATCTCGTCGCAGCTGAAGCAGTTCATCGACACCCTCGGCGGCCTGTGGGCGCAGGGCAAGCTGGCCAACAAGGTCTACAGCGGCTTCGTCACCACCGCCACCGCGCACGGCGGCCAGGAGTCCACGCTGCTCGCCCTTTACAACTCCATCCACCACTTCGGCGGGATCATCGTGTCCCCCGGTTACACCGACCCCGTCAAGTTCGTCGACGGCAACCCGTACGGTACGTCGCACGTCGACGCCCAGGGCAACAACCCCGTCGGCGAGCAGACGCGCAACGCGGCCCGCCACCAGGCCGAGCGTGTGGTTCAGGTCGCCGCCGCCCTGAAGGCCGGCCTGGCCTGACACACCTGACGCGCGGCTCGCCAGTGTGAGTGCCGCGTGCGGCCGGGGCGTTCCTTCCGCGAGATGTCGCGCAAGGAACGCCCCCGCACGTTGTCATCTCCCCCTGGCACACGGCGCGTTGGAGTGGACACGCTCCACCGTGCCGCCTGCGGCGGGTCCGCCGGACGGTGGTGCTCCGCCGCAGACAGCTGCGGCGATCAGGCATCGGTCGCTGCTCCAGCCGGGCCGGTGCAAGCGCACGGCCCGGCTGGAGGAGCGACGCGCTCGTCATCGCACTCACGGCCGCCGGTGCCGGAGGGCTCCGACCTCCGGCACCGTCCGGTCCTCACTGCGGCGGACCGGCTTCTGAGCGGCCACCGGCGTGGCTTCGGGTGGCCCATGCGCCGGACCTGCGGTGCGTCCTCGGTCCGCCCCGGGACGCTCCCCCGACTTCGCGTAGGGTGCTGGTGCGGCGGGGAGCGGATGCGCGACCCGGCTCCGACTGGCCCTGCGTGTCGGGAAGGGATGAGATGGCGAAGGCGAGGACGACGCGTTCCGATGGGCGAGCCGGCGAGCGCGGACGGCGCTCGGGCGCGGAGCAGGCGGCCCCCGCCAGTGGCCGGCCTCGGGATCCGGCGATCGAGGAGGCGATCATCCGGGCCACGCGCAAGCGACTGGCCACGGATGGCTACGCGTCCATGACGATCGGGGACATCGTCGCCGACGCCGGCGTCACCAGGCCCACCCTGTACCGGCGTTGGGCGAACAAGTACGACCTCGTCATCGACGCCCTGCACTACGGACTGCGCAAGCAGCGCGAGGCCTACCCTCCGCTGGACCTGGACCAGCTGGCTCCGCGCGAGGCGCTCGTCGAGGCGGTGCGCCGTCTCGACCCGCGCTATCACAACGAGCGGGCCATGGCCCTGCACGGCAATTTCATGGCCGAGGTGGAGCGGGCGCCGGGCCTGCTGGAGCAGCTACGCGAACACGCCGTGCGGCCCCGCTGCGAGGAACTGCTGATGACGCTCGTCTCGCTGCAGCGCCGGGGCGCAGTGCGTGAGGACGTCGACCTGGACATGATCGTGACCGTCTGTTTCGGCAGCTACTTCGCCGACTACCTGCGGACCGGCCGGGACGTGCCGGCCGACTTCGCCGAGCGGGTCGTCGCAGCCGTGTGGCCCACGCTCGCCGTGGACGGGGAGAGCCACTCCGGCTGAGGAAGGTCCAGTGCCACCCAGTGAGCATCGCCGCCCCCGCTTTACGTTACAGCTATTGACTGTAACGAAAAGCGGAGGGACGGTGGTCGGGTCGGACCCCCTGGCGACACGAGAGGACCCGCGCATGAGCGAGGACAGCCGCAAGGCACTGATCGACCGCAGCATCCCGTTCCTGGCCGAGGTGAGGAACCGTACGGCCGGCAAGGACCTGGAGGCTTGGCTGAACGCCACCTACGGTCCCGGTAGCGGGCTCTACCAGGACTTGGCGCGCCTGATCAGGATCGGTGTCCTGGTAGAGGGGTGGGCGGCGAACATCGAGCTCGACGGCCCCCGCTACCGACGCAGCCGCATCGCCGAACCGACGGAGCAGACCCACTACTTCAGCATCACCGCCGTGTACATGGACAGCGTCGAGCGCTACCGGGGCCAGTACCACGCGCACCCCTACGGCGAGCTGAACCTGGTCGTCCCCGTCGACCCCGGCGCCGAACTGGCCGGACCGAACGGCTGGCAGGGACCGGGCTGGACCGCGCCCGCCCCGGGCAGCCACCACTACCCCGAGGTCCGCGGAGGCGCACTGATCGCCCTCTTCTACCTCCCCGCCGGACGCATCTCGTACGACATCCACCCTTCCCGGCCCGCCGGTACCGTCGTGTAGGAGTCCCCGGGGGAAGGCGTACGGTTCCACGGCCGACCGCGACGAGGAGCGGCCGACCGCCAGGGATCTCGAACGTCAGGCCGTGGCCGGGACACACTTCTCGCCCTCGTCACGCAGCGGGTCCGGGCTCCCCGCCGATGGATTGCTGGTAGACGTCCGCAAAGGTGGGAGAGTCCTTGACCAGGTCGTCGCAGAACGCGGCGACGTCGTCACCGATGAGTTCCAGGACTCCCTTGCCCGCGGCGACGCCCTCCTCGAAGAAGTCGACGATCCCGGGGAGCAGGGGCCCGTCAGTCAGGTCGACCGGTCCGACCTTGAACAGGTACCTCTGCATCTCCTTGTAGACGATCTGGTAGTCCGGCGGGAGCCCCTTGACCCGGGCCATGTGCGCACGCCACTGCTTCTTGCCCTCGATGATGTCCTGGATGCTCACGTCAGCCTCCCAGCCGGCCCAATTTCCTTGCGACGTTCCTGTTCAACTGCTCGCGCCACCGGTCGCGATAGGTGCGAGCCCCCTCTCCACCGACCAGCGCGGTGCAGAAGCCCCGGATGTCGTCGCCGAGCACCTCCTGGACGCTCTGCCCGTCCGCCGCCGCTTCTTCGAGCAGCCCCAGGGCGGCGTCGAGGATCGGGGTCAGGCTGCGGCCGGTGAAGTCCGCATGGGGGAAGAGGTGGCCCTTGATCTGTTCCCACGCCGTGCGGTAGTCGTCCGGCAGGGCCTCGGCCCGGGCTTCGAACGCCTTCCATTCCCTGCTGAGATCGCTGCCGGTGATGGTCTCCCAGAACTTCATCTCCCGCCCTCCTTGAGCCGGTTGATGCGTGATGAGACGTACTGCCATTTCGCCCAGAACTTCGCGAGTTCCTCGTGTCCGGCGTCGTTGAGCGCGTAGAACTTGCGCGGCGGACCGACCCCGGACGGTCGTTTCGTCACCTGGACGAGTCCCTTCCTCTCCAGCCGCAGCAAGATGGTGTAGACCGTCCCCTCGATGACGTCGGCGAAGCCGAGCTCGTTCAGCCGACGGGTGATGGCGTACCCGTAGGTCTCCTCGCTGCCGATGATTTCGAGCACGCACCCTTCGAGCGTGCCCTTCAGCATCTCCGTCAGGTCGTCCATCGCGGGTCCTCCTGAGCCCCCTCGGTACTTGGTGGTACCGAGTACTGCTATACGGTATCACCGACTAGTGGAGGACGGCAGTACCTCCGGCGGACTCGAAGTTCACCCCAGAACCCAGGCCGGCCGAGTCCGGCGAAACCCGGTAGCCCTCCGGGGCCGGCTCCGCATACGTTCGGCCGCATGGCAGACGAATGCTTCGCGCATCCACGACTCGCCGCGATCTACGATCCGCTCGACCCCGACCGCAGTGACCTCGACGCCTACCTCCGGATGGTGGAGGAGTTCGGGGCGCGCCAGGTTCTGGACATCGGCTGTGGCACAGGGGTGTTCGCTCTGCTCCTGGCCGACCGCGGGATCGACGTCGTCGGCATCGATCCCGCCCGGGCGTCCATCGACGTCGCGCGGGCAAAACCGGGGAGTGACCGCGTGCGGTGGTTCTGCGGTGACGTGACGGCCCTCCCGCCGCTGCGGACCGACCTCGTGACGATGACAGCGAATGTCGCCCAGGCGATCGCCGACCCGCTCGCATGGCGGAAGACGCTGCGGGGAGCTCACGAGGCGCTGCGGCCCGGCGGGCACCTGGTCTTCGAGACACGGGATCCGACCAGACGCGCCTGGGAGGAATGGACCCGCGAGAACTCCTACCGCGTCACGGAGATCCCGGGTGTCGGCTCCGTCGAGACCTGGGTCCAGCTGATCGAGGTGAGCCCGCCTCTCGTGACCTTCCGCTCGACCTACGTCTTCGCAGCGGACGGACAGGTGCTGACGTCGGATTCCACGCTGCGCTTCCGGGATCGGGACGAGGTCGAGTCGGACCTGGACGCGCACGGGTACGTGGTGCAGAAGGTGCGCGACGCACCCGACCGGCCAGGCAGAGAGTTCGTCTTCCTGGCACGACGCCCCTGAGCCACAGTGCTCCACGCCAGACGGCACACGCCCGCCTGAACAGCAGCGACTGCTGACACCTTCGCCTGTTACGGCCACTGCGGGATGTCCACGCTCGACCCCGGCGGGGCCGGCTGTTCTCAGCCGGTGTGAAGGACGCGGAAGCGATCCGGGTGCGCCGGGTCGCGGTCAGCGACGTGGATGGGCGCCCCCTCCCACTGCCACACGCTGATGCCCGGGACGCGGGAGAACCGGATCGGCCCGCGGGTGCCTTCGACCGCGACGCCCGGCCAGGATTCGGCGGTGCGCGTCCGGTCCGCGCCGGAAGAGCGGAGCACATCGGCGAGGACGGCGACCGTGTCGTAGCCCTCGAAGGCGACGAAGGAAGGTGCTGCGGTCAGCCGCTCGCGGAGGGCCGTCCCTACTCGTGCGCCGAGCGGGGTCAGGCGCTCGGGCAGGTAACGCAGGAACGGGATCCCGGCGCCGTCCTCGCCCAGCGACGCCGCCCATTCGGCGAACTCCGGCTGCCCGGCCGGAGCACCGATCATCAGCCCGGCGAGGCGCTGGTCGCGGCGGACTGACTCGACGACCGGCACCGCCGGCTCCGGATGGCCGACCAGGAGGAGCAGGGCTGTCGCGCGGTCGTCGACGAGTTCGTCGCACACCTCCGTGGGCGTGAGCGCGCGCATGTCGAGTTCGACGACGGTACCGCCGTACGGAGCGAGGCGGTCCCGCAGCACGCCCGCACCGGATGCCCAGTACACACTCGGCTCGGTTGCCACGGCGATGCGACGGTGACCCTCGCCGAGGAGGAAGTCCGCGTAGAGCCGCCAGCCGCGCGACTGCGGCGGGGCCAGGCGCGCGACCCACTGCGTCGGCTGCTCGGTGAGCCCGTCGAGAACCGCCGACGAACAGAGGAAGGGCAGGCCGAGGGCGTCGGCCCGGGCGGCGACCGCGCGAGCGACGACGCTGTGGTACTCCCCCGCCACGGCGGCCACACCCAGGCCAGCCAGTTCGTCCACGGCCGCCGCGGCCCTGTCAGGATCAGCCGCGGTGTCCCGGACCACCAGTTCCAGTGGCCTTCCGGTGATCCCGCCGGCGTCGTTGACATCGCGCACGGCCAGCTCCAGTCCGGCGAGCAGGTGCCGGCCCGCCTCGGCCCAGCCGGGCCGGGTCAGCGGGGCGAGGGCGCCGATCCGGACGGACGGTCCGCTCGGTCGCCGGCCATCCGGGTCGCGGAGCGGCGAGTCCTGGTGGTACGCGTTCATCTCGTCTCGCCGTGGCCGGCGCACCCGGGTGTCCATGCCGGGCATTGCAGCGACCACCGCCGCCGATCGGCAACCGATTATTCGTCCGCCGGGCTGGGCGGCCCGACCCCGGTCCACGGAGCGGGGTCTCAGGCGGCCATGTCTCCCCCTGGCCGCCGTGCGTCCGACAGCCCGTACGCCAGCCACTCGCGGGGTGTCATGCCGTAGGCGTCGCGGAAGGCCCGGCTGAAGTGGGCGGCGCTCACGAAGCCCCACCGTCGTGCGATGACCGCCACTCCGGTCTCCAGTGCCCGGGGGTGGAGCAGGTCACGGCGGCACCGCTCCAGGCGCTGCGCCCGGATCCAACCGGCCACCGTGGTTCCCTCCTGCTCGAAGATCTTGTGCAGGTAGCGCACGGACATGAAGTGAACGGCGGCGATCGTGCGTGGTGAGAGGTCGGGGTCGCCGAGATTCCTCATGATGTGGTCCTTGACGCGCACCAGAGTGGCGGCGGCCGTCGCCGAGTGCGGCCGGGACAGACGGCCGCTGCGCTCGTCGATGAGCAGGGCCACCAGATCCAGCGCGGTGACCGCGAGCCGGCGGCCGACGGCGTCGTCGACGTCGGCCGCCACGCGCGCCAGGCCCGTGAAGTACTGGGCCAGGACGGCCGAACTGCCCTCACTGCCGGTGAAGGTGGTCGCGGTCAGCAGCCGCAGGTCCTCGGGCCGCACGGAGAGCGCTTCGCGAGGAAAATGGAAGGAGGTGAAAGCGAATCTCTCGTGGAGCGTCTTCCGGAACGCGCGGGAGGAATCCGAGAGGGAGAACTGGCCGGGCCGGACCACGCACTGCCGCCCGTCCTGTTCCTTCATCGCGGTCCCTCGCTCCTGGAGAGTGAGGATGATGAATTCCTGGTCCTCGCCGGTTATCAGGCGTCTGCTCCGCGTCACCGTCTGCGGCCCCGCCTGGACACGGGAGATGCGCAGGACGCCGAGCCGGTCGCTGACGATGTCGGCAGGTGACGGCTCCTCCTCAAGAAGATCGACACCGAGCGGTACGAAGGTGTTCGTCACCGCTTCGTGCCACCGCTCCACCCGGTCGGCGGCGGACAGCTCCGCAGTGGACACAATGACGGGCATCGATCTTCCTCCTCAAGGCGTGCGGTGAACAGGAGGCTGTGGCCGGCATTGGGCCCACCCTTACGCCTGGTGGCCGGAATGTCCACCCATGAGCGGGGCGTATTCATGACCGGCGAGCGGTTGCACCCCGGCCCCGGCCCGAGTGGTCGAGGCGCCTGTGTGGTCCGAGACTGGAGGAGGAGCGCCTTGCTCCTCCAGCGGCGGGTCACAGCGCGCAGGAGATGACGTTGACTTCCTTCTCACCCGGCTTCCGAGGACGACCCCACGCGTTGGCGGGGCGGCTGCCGCCCGGGCAGTATCCGACCGAGTCGTTCCCCGTCCTGTCGGCCGGTCCCACTCCGCGGGTGCCGACCGAGGCGTGGTCCTTCACCCTCACCACGGAGCTCGGTGAGACGCGGAGCTGGACCTGGGACCAGATGATGGCCCTGCCCCAGCAGGACACGGTGACGGACATCCACTGCGTCACCCGCTGGTCCAAGTTCGACACGCGCTGGCGCGGAGTGTCCCTCGACGCCTTCTTCGAAGGAGTGGAGACGACCGCCGAGTACGTGGTGGTCGACAGCTACGGCGGCTACACCACCAACCTTCCGCTCGCCGACCTGCGCGGTGGCAGGGCGTGGATCGCCCACACCTACGACGGCTACGCGCTCTCGCCCGAGCACGGCGGGCCGGCGCGGCTGCTGGTCCCGCACCTGTACTTCTGGAAGTCGGCGAAGTGGGTGCGCGGACTGCGGCTCACGCCCGAGGACGACCCGGGTTTCTGGGAGTCCGCCGGTTACCACAACTACGGCGACCCCTGGCGCGAGCAGCGTCACTGGGGCGACTGACCATGGCACTCGCCTGGCTGCCGGCGCGGCTGGTCGGGCGCCGCGCGCAGAGCGCGACCGCCCGCACCCTGGTGTTCACCGTGCCCGGCTGGCCCGGCCACCTGCCCGGCCAGCACGTCGATGTGCGTCTCACGGCCGACGACGGCTACCAGGCCGTCCGCAGCTACTCCCTGGCCGCGCCCGCCGACGACGACCGGCTGGAACTGGGCGTGCAGGCCGTGGCCGACGGTGAGGTCTCGCCCTACCTGGCCGACCAGCTGCCGCCGGGCGAGGAGGTCGAGGTACGCGGACCGCTCGGCAACTGGTTCGTGTGGCGCCCGGAGCAGACCGAGCCGGTGCTCTCGGTGGCGGGCGGTTCCGGTGTCGTACCGCTCATGGCCATGATCCGCGCCCACCGTTCGGCCGGCTCGCGCAGCCTCTTCCAACTGGTGTACTCCGTGCGCGATCCCGAGGACATCTGGTACCGGGAAGAGCTCGTCGACGGCGGCCCGTTCCTCGACATCCGGTTCGTCCACACCCGTCGGATCCCGCACGGCACCTCCCGCGCGCCCGGCCGCATCACGGCGGCGGACCTGCGGGAGCCGACGGCGCGCCTGGATCCGGTGAGTCCCGTCTACGTCTGCGGTTCCACCGGATTCGTGGAGACCGTCGGCGACCTGCTCGTCGAGCTGTTCGCCGGCCAGGGGAAGGAACCCGCGACCATCCGCACCGAACGCTTCGGCTGACCCTTCTGCTCAGGACAGGGGAGATTCCCATGGGTGACCCCGCCGCCTTCCTCGACGGCAACGCTCTTGCCGGCCCGTTGTCGGAGATCCTCTCCGTGGAGCCCACCACGGCCTGGTGGCGATGCCCGAACTGCCGGCGGTCCGGGACTCTGGCGCAACTCCACCTCTACGGCCCCGAACCAGGGATGACCGCCCGCTGTCCGGGGTGCGCCCATGTCGCGCTGCGCCTGGTCAAGGAGGAGGACCACATCTGGCTGACCCTGGGCAGCGGGAGCGGCGCCTTCCGGTTCCGTACTGCCTGAAGGGAGACGCGCCGGCACGAACCGCGCGCGCGTCCAGGAAGCTCCTGCCGTGTCGCCGTTGGGACATGTCGCAGCTGTGACAGCGCGCGCCAGTGACAGGTCCGGTCTTCTCGCCAAATGATTTCGGACAGTTGTGATCTACGGCTGTTCGAAAGGTGTTCCCCTGATGGCAAAGTTCCGCCTCATGGCGGCGATATCAACAGGATTGATACTGCTTGCTGGAGTCGTACCCACCACCGCCATGGCGCGGACGGCCACCAGCGGTACCGGCACCCGTCCCGCGGCCGGGCCGGGGGCACGCTCCACGACCGTACGGCTGATCACCGGGGACCAGGTGACCGTGACGTCGCTGCCCGGCGGACGGCGCACCGCGTCGGTGCGGCCCGGGCCCGGTCGCGAGCACATCCCCTTCGAGACGTTCGAAGAGGACGACAAGTCGCTGACCGTGCTCCCGTGGGACGCCGAGGACCTGGTGTCCGCGGGCACACTGGACCGCCGGCTGTTCGACGTCACCGCCCTGATCTCCCAGGGCTACGACGAGGCACACGGCTCCGCGCTTCCGCTGATCGTCTCCTCCGAGCCGTCCCGGGAGGGGGCGGCCAGGGTCACCGCCGAGGCGGCACGGGCCGCGGCGGCCACCGCCGACCGGCTCGTGGCGCTCAACACCCCCGGGGTTCCCTCCCGGAACCTGCCGAGCATCAACGCGCGGTCGCTGCGGGTCGCCGACCGCCAACTGGGGAACTTCTGGAAGACGTTGAACCCCGGCGGCAAGGCCGGCGCCGCCCGCGCCGCACTGACCCCCCGGGTGTCGCTGGACGGCAGGGTGAAGGCCGTACTGGACCGCAGCACCGCGCAGATCAACGCCCCCACTGCCTGGAAGGCGGGTGACGAGGGGCAGGGCGTCAAGGTGGCCGTGCTCGACACGGGGGCCGACGCGAACCATCCCGACCTGGCGGGCCGGATCGCCAAGGCCGAGGACTTCTCCGGCAGTTCCAACACCGACGACCACTTCGGTCACGGCACGCACGTCGCCTCGATCGTCGGCGGCAGCGGCGCCGCGTCGGGCGGGACCCGTCGGGGCGTGGCACCCCGGGCCGACCTCCTCATCGGCAAGGTCCTGGGCGACGACGGCTACGGTACCGAGTCGGCCGTGATCGACGGCATGCAGTGGGCGACGCGCGAACACGCCAAGGTCGTCAACATGAGCCTGGGGTCGGGGTCTCCGTCCGACGGCACCGATCCGCTCAGCCAGGCGGTCGACTCCCTGACCGCCTCCAGCGGCACGCTCTTCGTCGTCGCGGCGGGCAACGAGGGGGAGACGGGTCCGTCCAGTGTCAGCTCCCCGGGTGCGGCCGACGCCGCGCTGACCGTGGGGGCCGTCGACCGTGACGACTCCCTCGCCCCGTTCTCCAGCCGCGGCCCGCGCCTGGGCGACGGCGCGGTCAAGCCCGACGTGACCGCCCCCGGGGTCGGCATCGTCGCCGCCCGCGCGTCCGGGACCACCCTGGGCGACCCGGTCGACGCCCACTACGTCGCCCTGTCGGGGACCTCCATGGCCACCCCGCACGTCGCCGGCGCCGCCGCGCTCCTGGCCCAGCGGCACCCGGACTGGGACGCCCAGCAGCTCAAGGACGCGCTGATCAGCACCGCGCACACCGTGCCCCACACCCAGGTGACCGAACAGGGCGGCGGCCGGATCGACGTGGCCACGGCCATGGGCCCCGTCAGGGCCAGCGGTTCCGTCTCCCTCGCCCCGCTGCGGACCGGCGGCCCGGGAGGGCGGCAGCGGTCGGCCACCGTTCGCTACACCAACTCCGGCGACCACCCGGTCACGCTCTCCCTGTCCCTCGCCCTGGCCACCGAGTCCGGGCGCGCGCTCCCGGACGGGGTGGTCGGCCTCGACTCCGACACCGTGCGGCTCGACCCCGGCGCCACGGCGGAGGTACCGCTGAACACCGACGCCCGGCACGCGGTCCGCGGCAACTACTACGGGTATCTCACCGCGAAGTCCGCGGACGGTGCCGTACTCACCCACACCACCGTCTCCCTCGCGGTCCACGCCCCGCAACACCGGCTGACCGTGCTCTACCGCGACCGCGACGGCAAGGTGATGCCGGACTGGCTGCCCACGATCTGGGGCCCCGACGGATTCGTGGACTACGCGGACCGGCAGGCCCACGTCGCCCTCGTGGAGGAGGGCACGTACTACGTCAGTTCGGCCTTCTACGACATGACGGATCACGGCGGCGAGGCGGGCACCGTCGTCGCCCCCGAGGTCAAGGTCACCGAGGACCGGACGGTGACGCTGAACGCCGCCGAGGCCACCCAGGTGCACATCCGCACACCACGCCCGGCCGAGCAGCACGGCGTCCTCAGCACCACCGTGTACCGCCGGATCGACGGGCACGGGCTGATCCAGGGAGCCATGTACTTCGACGACGTCACACGCCTCTACGTCAGCCCGACCTCCCGGGTGACCGACGGCGCCTTCGAGTTCTCCTCGCGCTGGCAGCTGGTGGCCCCGCAACTGCGGGCGAAGGTCTCGGGCGGCTCTCTGGAGTTCGTCCCGTTCTACGAGGCCGACTCCGCCGTCTTCCCGGACCGCGGCGCACGGCTGACCGCCGTGGACGCGGGCACGTCGTCGGCGCCCGACTTCCGCCGCGCACGCGGCAGACTCGCCGTCGTCCGCTACGACTTCTCCGTCACCGGGCCGGAACTCGCCCGGTCCGCCGCGAAGGCCGGCGCCAAGGCGCTGCTGATGGTGTGGCCCGAGGAGCAGGGCAGTGCCTGGACCCGGTGGCAGCCGACGGGTGACCGGACGGCGGTGCCCAGCATGCGAGCCGCCTGGAAGGACGGCACCGCCCTGCTGGAACGCGTCAGGAAGGGCACCACGACGGTGGCACTCTCCGGCACGGTGCGCAGCCCGTACCTGTACGACGTGGTGCAGGTGTCGAAGGACTTCGTCCCCAAGCAGGTCGTGCACACCGTCTCGGAGCGGGAGAGCGCCGTGGTGCGCAGCACGTACACCCGCACCGGTGCCTCGCTGTGGGCCAGCGAGCAGCGTTTCGGGTGGCGGCCGTACCAGGGGACCGCGTGGGACCAGTACAGCCGTTACGTCCCGGTGGGCCGGGAGCGCGTCGAGTACGTGACCGGCGGGGACACGCTGTGGAACCACGTCGTGCACCACAACGTGGTCGACGTCCCCGACCTGCCGTTGGCGGCCGGCATGCGGAACGCGCCGCGTACCTACCGTCCCGGTCAGCGCGCCACGGAGCGGTGGTTCGGAGCGCCGGTGCGCCCGTCCGTCCCCCGCGGCTGGACCATGCCGTCGGTCCGCAACGGCGACACCCTGAGCGTGTACGTCCCGGAGTTCACCGATTCCGGCGCCGGTCACTGGTCGTTCGCGGAGGCGGGTGGCTTCGGCGCCGGCCGGGCGACCGCCGCCGACGACGTCGCCTCGGCGGTGCTGTACCGCGACGGGAAGCAGACCGCGGTCTCCGACAACGGCGCGTGGGGCGGTTTCGAAGTGGCCCCGGGCAGTGCCCGGTTCCGGCTGGACCTGACGACCGCCCGTGTCTCGGACGACTGGCGCCTCGGCGTGCGCACGCGCACCTCGTGGACGTTCCGCTCGGACACCACGGCCGAGTCCACCCCGCTGCCGCTGCTCCAGCTGGACTACGCCGTACCGGTCGACGCGCAGGGCGCCGTGAGCCGGGCGCGCACACATCGCCTGGGCTTCACCGTCCGCATGCAGGACGGCATGGCCGCCCCGCGCGGCGTGCGTCTGAAGGCCGAGGCGTCGTACGACGGCGGGAAGACCTGGACCACGGCGCGCACCGCGCGGCACGGCGACGGCCGGCAGTTCACGGCCACCGTGGAACGGCCGTCGAAGGTGCGTGGTGACGCGTATGTGACGCTCCGCGTGACCGCCACGGACTCCGCGGGTGACAGCGTGCGCCAGACCGTGGAGCGGGCGTACCTCCACCGCGGTACGGCGTGACGCGCGGACGGCGCTGACGCACGCGCGGACACTCGGTACGGCGGGTGCCGGGCTCCTCGTGGGCCCGGCACCCGCCGCGTGTGTCAGAGGACGGGGCGGACCGCGGCAGCGGCCGGCACGCGCCTGCGCGCCGCGTGCCCGTGGTGCGGGCGGCGCCGGGCGGGCCCGTTCACAGCCAGCCGCGTCGCGACGCCTGCCAGGCGAGCTGCATACGGGTCACCGCGCCGGCGCGCTCCATCATCCCCTGGATGCGGCGCTGGACCGTCCGGCGGCTCAGCCCCATCTGCGAGGCGATCGCCTTGTCGGCGACTCCCGCCACGAGCAGCGACAACAGCTTGCGGTCGGTGGCCGAGAGCGAGTCGGCCGGACCGGCACCGTCGGCCCCCGCGAGCATGCCGGTGCCGTCGATGTCCAGGGGGACGGCGTCCTCCCAGTAGCAGTCGAACAGGGCGATGAGGGCCGCGAGCAGATTACTGTCCCTGACCAGCGCCGTGGTCGGTTCCTCCGGGCTGCCGTGCGGCCCGCCGGCCACGAGGGGGAAGACGGCGACGGAGCGGTCGGCGACGGCCAGACGCAGCGGCAGGTGCGGTACGGCACGCGCCACCTCACCGGCCCGGACACCCGCCACCACGTTCTCCAGGGCGCCCTCGTCGTCGAAGAACGCCTTCTCGTACAGCACTCGGTAGCGCACGCCCCGGGCCAGCGCCTCGAACTCCTCGGCGTTGGTGCCCGACGGCATGGCCACGTACTGGGCCTTGCAGAACCACAGCATCTCGTGGCGGGCGCTCGACTGGATCTGCCGGAGCTGCTGGCGCAGGGCCTCCGCCCCGGTGATCACCTCCAGCAACTGGCCGGCGTCATGCCTGCGCATCGTCTCCCGGTAGGACTCGATGAGACGTGCGGCCTCGACCCGGGCCAGGTCCAGCGCGTCGGCGCTGCGCTTCAGCCGGGGCAGCAGCGCCGCCTCCGGCGGAGCCGGACGGAACACGCGAGGTGTCCCGTCCGTGTGGGTGGCGAGGCCCTTGGAGACCAGTGAGCCCAGGATCCGCTCGGTCTGCGCGTCGGTCAGGCGGGCCCGCTGGGCGATGTCCTCCCCGGTGGCCCGGCCGGACGTCACGAGCACCTGGTAGAGGGACTCCTCCTCGGGCGAGACGCCAGCCGCCTCCAGCGCCACGGACGCCTCCCGGAATCTTGGAATCCAACGGTTGAAGAGCGTACTACGCCGGAGGTCGGCGCCGAGAAGCCGCCGGGCCGGCTGCCCGGCTCACCGGCAGCCGCCGCGGATGTGGCCGACGGCCCACCGCGGCCCACCGATCGCCTCCAGCACGGCGCAGATCACCATCGCGTCGACACTGATCACATCTGCAACCACCTGGTGGGTTCAAGGTGAGCAGCCACCCGCACCTCGCCGGGCCGGCCGACACGACACCCCGCGCCGCAGAAGCCCGCATGACACCATCTCGGCGCCGCAGGAGCCGCTCAAGCCTCCACGCCCCCCACAGCACCAGCCCGAGCCACCCGCACACGCACGGACCGACGACCGCGCAGTTCCCGCCATTCGCTATAGCCATGCGCCACCAGACCCGGCACCAGGCGAGGGAAGCGGCCGGACACCGAACCACGCATCAGGGGTTGACATGAGCCGCTGCGCGACCCAGCCTTTGGCAACGTTGTCATGCCTACTGCGGCAGCCCCGGAGAGGTCCGGACCGCGCCGCTTTTTGATGGGACATCACGCTCATGACAGATCAGTCGGATCCGTCGCGCCATCCGTCGCGACGGGCCATCGTCACCACGGGTACCACCCTGCTGGCCGGGTTCGGCCTCGGTTCCGTGCTTCCTGCGGCGACCGCCGTCGCCGCGCCCGACGGCGCGCCGGCGGGTTCCGCCGCCACCCCCGGTGAGCTGGCGCTCTACCGGCCGGTCTCGGTCTCCTCGACGGCCTACGCCGCCACCCCGGGCTCCTTCGTCGTCGACCGGCTCTCCTCCCCCGGCGTCAAAGGCAGCGGCTGGCGTGCCGAGGGCGGCGATCCGCAGTGGATAGCCGTCGACCTCCAGGCGGCCTGCGAGGTCACGCGGGTCCGCCTCACCTTCGAGGCCGACGCCTCCGACCCGGTGTACACGCCGCCCACCACCGGCAATGTGCACAGCGGCACCACGGGCGACGAGATCCAGTCGAGCTTCTCGCTGGTCTTCGTGGTCGAGACGTCCGTGGACCACGAGTCCTGGACCACGGTGTACAGCACCACGGCCGGAACCGGTGGCGTCGTGGACGTCCAGCTCCCCCGCCCGGTGTCGGCGCGCTGGGTGCGCATGACCTCGCGCAAGCGCTCCAGTCCGCTGCCCCTCGGCCTCAACGGCTTCGAGGTGTACGGCACCGCCAAGGGCCACCGCCCCTCGGCCACCGGTTGGACCGACTGGGGTACCCGGCACGACGAGGCACCGGCGCTCACGGTCGCGGACGACGGGACCGTGCCCGTGGAGTCGGGCTGGCGGCTCACCATGGACGACTGGGCCGGCACGGACGGAGCCGGACTGTCGAAGACGTCCGTCGACACCAGCGGCTGGCTGCCCGCGACCGTTCCCGGCACGGTGCTGGGCTCGCTCGTGGAGCAGGGCAAGCTGCCCGACCCGGTGGCGGGTCTGAACAACCTGCGCGTACCGGAGGCGTTGTCGCGCCACTCCTGGTGGTACAAGCGGGACTTCGCGCTGCCGCGCGGTCTGCGCACCGGCGCCGGCCGGCACGTCTGGCTGGAGTTCGACGGCGTCAACCACAAGGCCGATGTGTGGCTCAACGGCGAGCGGGTGGGCGACCTGACGTACCCGTTCGCCCGTGCCGCCTTCGACGTCACCCGGCAGCTCACCGAGAGCGGCGAGAACGCCCTCGCGGTGAAGATCACGCCGATGCCGGTCCCGGGCAGCCCAGGTGACAAGGGTCCGCTGGGCGAGTCCTGGGTGGACGCCGGCGCGCAGCAGATGAACCTCAACTCCCCGACGTACCTGGCGTCCTCGGGCTGGGACTGGATGCCGGCCGTGCGCGACCGCGCGGCGGGCATCTGGAACCACGTCCGGCTGAGGTCGACCGGTCACGTCGTCATCGGCGACCCGCGCGTGGACACCGTGCTGCCCGCGCTGCCGGACGTGTCGGTGGCCGAGCTGACCGTCGTGGTGCCGGTGCGCAACGCGGACACCGCCGACCACCAGACGACCGTCACCGCAGCCTTCGACGGGGTACGGGTGTCGAAGACGGTCACCGTGAAGGCCGGCGAGAGCCTGGACGTCGTCTTCGCGCCGGACGCCTTCGGCCAGTTGAGGGTGCGCGAGCCCAAGCTGTGGTGGCCGAACGGTCTGGGCGAGGCCCACCTGCACGACCTCACGCTCACCGCCTCGGTGGGCGGCCAGGAGAGCGACCGGCGCACCACCCGCTTCGGCATCCGCCAGTTCGGCTACGAGTACGACGTACCGCTCCAGTTCACCGCGTCCGGCGACGCGTACACGCAGACCGTGACCTTCGACCGGCAGCAGGCCCAGCACGTCCGCATCCGCTGTCTGACGCGGGCCACCTCGTGGGGCAGTTCCCTGTGGACCCTGTCCGTGCGGGACAGCACCCGGCCGGACACCGACCTCGCGCTGCACGCCCACGCCGAGGCGTCCAGCACCGATCAGGACGGCAACCGCGCTGCGAACGCCACCGACGGTGACTCCGGCACCCGCTGGTCCTCCGCCTACGAGGACGACCAGTGGATCAGCGTGGACCTCGGCTCCGCCCAGTCCTTCGACCGGGTCGACCTCACCTGGGAGCAGGCGTACGCGAAGACCTTCGTCGTCCAGGTCTCCTCGAACGGCTCGGACTGGACCGATGTGAAGTCGGTCGACAACGGGGCGGTGCCGCTGCCGTTCAACAACGGCAACGCCAGCCTCCAGGTCGAGGACTTCGACCGGCGCACCGCACGCTACGTCCGGCTCGACTGCGGTCTGCGCAACACCAGTTGGGGCAACTCGTTGTGGTCGCTGTCCGTCGTCGACCGCGGTGAACCCGGCACCGACCTCGCCCTGCACCAGAAGGCCACCGCCTCCACGGAGGAGTCCGACCACCCGGCGTCGAACGCCACCGACGGGAACCCGAACACCCGCTGGTCGTCCGCCTACGAGGACCACCAGTGGATCCAGGTGGACCTCGGCTCCCCGCGGGCGTTCGACCGCGTCGCCGTCGTCTGGGAGACCGCGTACCCGAAGACGTACACGATCCAGGTGTCCGACGACGGCGAGCACTGGACCGACGTCAAGTCCGTGTCCAACACACCGGACCCGCTGAAGATCAGTGTCAACGGCGTGCGCGTGCTGGCTCGCGGCGGCAACTGGGGCTGGGACGAACTGCTGCGCCGGATGCCGGCGGAGCGCATGGACGCGGCGGTGCGGATGCACCGGGACATGAACTTCACCATGATCCGCAACTGGGTGGGCAGCAGCGACAGGGAGGAGTTCTTCGCCGCCTGCGACCGGCACGGCATCCTGGTGTGGAACGACTTCCCCAACGCGTGGGGCATGGACCCACCGGATCACGACGCCTTCAACGCGATCGCGCGGGACACCGTGCTGCGGTACCGCATCCACCCGTCCGTGGTGGTCTGGTGCGGCGCCAACGAGGGCAACCCCCCGGCCGCCATCGACAAGGGGATGCGCGAGGCGGTGGAGCGGCAGGTGCCCGGCGTGCTCTACCAGAACAACTCGGCGGGCGGCATCATCACGGGCGGCGGCCCCTACGGCTGGGTGGAACCGGAGAAGTACTTCGACCCGATGACGTACGGCAGCCGTGACTTCGGCTTCCACACCGAGATCGGCATGCCCGTCGTCTCCACCGCGGCGAGCACCCGCAGCATGACGGGCGACGAGCCCGAGTGGCCCATCCGGGGTGCGTGGTACTACCACGACTGGAGCGAGCACG
Organism: Streptomyces sp. NPDC017676; assembly: GCF_044329325.1. NCBI lineage: Bacteria > Bacillati > Actinomycetota > Actinomycetes > Kitasatosporales > Streptomycetaceae > Streptomyces > Streptomyces sp. NPDC017676. The sequence goes on from NZ_JBIRJA010000006.1 coordinate 139,210, forward strand.
GGAACCAGGCGCCGCAGAACTACAAGGCCGCCATCGAGGCCCGCCTGGGCGAGTCCGGCGACCTGGACGACTTCGCCCGCAAGGCGCAGTTCGTCAACTACGAGAACACCCGCGCCATGTTCGAGGCGTGGAACGCCAACCTGTGGGACAACGCCTCCGGTCTGATGCTGTGGATGTCCCACCCCGCCTGGCACAGCACGGTCTGGCAGACGTACGACTACGACTTCGACGTCAACGGCACCTACTACGGCGCCCGTTCGGCCTGCGAACCGCTGCATGTGCAGGCCGATCCGGTGAAGTGGCGGGTCATCGCGGTGAACCACACGTCGGCGGACCTGCGGGGCGCCACCGTCACCGCCCGGCTGTACGACCTGTCCGGCCGGCAGCTCGGCAGCGGCAGGACCGCCCGGGTGGACGTGGAGCGGGCGGCCACCGCCGAGGCGTTCACGGCCGCGTGGACGGACGGCCTTCCGGACCTGCACCTGCTGCGGCTGACGCTGGAGGACTCCCGGGGCCGGGAGCTGTCGCGGAACACCTACTGGCGCTACCGCGAGGCCGCCGCGCTGCGAGGGCTGAACAAGGCGAAGCAGGTGAGGCTCACCGGTGCGATCACCCGGTGGTCGCGCTCCGGTGACCGCCAGGAGCTGACGGCGGTGATCCGCAACCAGGGCTCGGCGGTGGCCGCCATGGTCCGGCTGTCGCTGCTGGAGGACGCACACGGCCGCCGGGTGCTGCCGACGCTGTACAGCGACAACTACCTGTGGCTGCTGCCCGGCGAGTCCCGGACCGTCCGGCTGTCCTGGCCGAAGGGGGCGGGCTCGGCACGCCGCCCGGTGCTGACGGCGGAGGCGTACAACAGCCCGGTCGCGACGCTGCGCGGCTGAGCCGCTCCGCGCACCGCTCCGCCGCCCGGACCCGGCGCTCGCCGGGTCCGGGCGGCGGCCAGGCTCGGAGGCCCTGTCGTTGCCTTCTCTCGGCCTCGGTTGCCGGTCTACTGCTGCTGCGCGCGTCGGGCGGAGGTGCCGGCCCACAGCACGGTCGCGAGCGCGGTGATGCCGAGGCCGGTCAGGCAGATGCCGGCCCAGCCGGCCCTCGGCCATACGGAGGACGCCAGGGCGGAGCCGAGGGCACCGCCCAGGAAGTAGAACGTCATGTAGATGCTGTTGACCCGGTTGCGGGCCGCCGCGTCGACGTCGTAGATGACACGCTGGTTGAGCACGTGCAGCGCCTGGACGCCGACGTCGAGGACCAGCACGCCCACGATGATGCCGCCCAGCGTGTCGCCCGCGGCCAGGAGCACGGCGTAGGCGAGGCCGATGAGCGCGAGCGCGGCCACGGTGGGCACGGGGTGGGTGTGCCGCTGGACGCGGCCGGTGAGACGGGCGGCCGTCGCACCGGCGGCGCCGAGCAGCCCGAACAGGCCGATGACGGCGGGTGAGTAGCCGAACGGGGCCTGGCTGAGCCGCAGGGCGGCGGTGGACCAGAAGACGCTGAACGCGGCGAAGCCCAGGGCGCCGTAGGCGGAGCGGACGCGGACGGCGGCTTCGGTTCGGTAGATGCGGACGGTGGAGCGCAGTACCTCGCCATAGCCGACGGGCCGGCCCGGGACGATGTCGATGCCGTGCAGAGCGCGGCGCAGCACCACGTTGACGGCGATCATCAGCACCGCGGCCCCGAGGAACAGCGGGCGCCAGCCGACGAGTTCGGTCACGATGCCCGCGACGGTCCGCGCGAGGAGCATGCCGGTGAGCAGGCCACTGATGACGGTGGCCACGGTGCGTCCGCGCTGCGTGTCGTCGGCGAGGTGGGCCGCCACGGGCACGAGCACCTGGGCGGCGACATTCGCGAGACCGAGCACGGCGAAGGCGACGAGGGCGACGGCCAGTCGGGGCGCCAGGCCCACCGCGGCGAGCGCGGCGGTGTCGAGCAGCAGCAGAACGCTCATCAGGGACCGGCGCCTGACGATGTCGGCCAGCGGGAGCACACACACCAGGCCGAATGCGAAGCCGAGTTGGGTGACGGTGACGACGACACCGGCGGCGCCGGTGGAGGTGCCCAGGGAACGCGCGATCACGGCGAGCAGCGGCTGGGCGTAGTACACGTTCGCGGCGATCGCACCGGTGGCCACGGCGAGGAGCAGTGTCAGGGTGCGCGATATGCCGGGGTGCGCGGGAGCCGCCGGGGTGGCGGGCCGCGCCGCGGCGGTCTGGGACATGGGACATCTCCTTCGGGCGTGGCGTTGGTCCGCGTCCCACGCTCCGGGCGGGGCGCCCACGGTGTCCAAGACCTCTTTCGGCGTCCGTGATGCCTGACGGGCATCAGTCGCCGACGGCCGCGGCGCTGATGTCCTTCGGGTATCACAGGCGGCGGAAGAGGTCTTGGACGAGGGTCCGTCCCCGAGCGCAGGCTGGTCAGCGAAGTCAGCGAACTCCCCGAGCTACGGAGACAGGAGCCATCACCATGAAGATCTTCCTCACCGGTGGATCCGGATACATCGGCAAGGCCACGATCAGTGCGCTGATCCGCCACGGACACACCGTCGAGGCGCTGGCCCGCAACGACCGCGCCGCCGAGACGGTCGCCTCCCTCGGGGCGACGCCGGTGCGCGGCGGGCTGGGGGATCTCGGTGTGCTGAACGCGGCGGCGGCCCGCGCGGAGGCGGTCGTCCACCTGGCGCAGGCCGAGTCCGGGGACGAGGACCTCGCGGCGGCCACCGCCATGCAGGACGGCATCGGCACCGGCACCTACGTGCACACCGGCGGCACCTGGGTCTACGGCGACACGGACGGGGTCGTGGACGAGACCGCCCCCTGGAACCCGCCGGCGCTGGTCGCCTGGCGCAAGCCGGTGGAGTACGCCGTTCTGCGGCGCGCGCAGCAGGGTGGCCGTCCCGTCGTGGTGCAGCCCGGCCTGCTGTACGGCGGTGAGAACCGCCTGATCGACTTCTTCTACGCCGTCCCGGGCAAGGAGGCGGGAGCCGTTCCGTACATCGGCGACGGTGCGAACCGCTGGGCGCTGGTGCACATCGACGACATCGCGGAGCTGTACGTCGCCGCCCTGAAGGCGAAGCCCGGTTCGGTGTACGTCGGCGTGGGCGGTGTGAACCCCACCGCCAAGGAGTGCGCGCTGGCCGTCGCCCGCTCGCTCGGCCTCGACGGCAAGGTCGCCTCCATCACGCTGAAGCAGGCCCGTGAGCAGATGGGGCCGGTCGCGGACGCCTTCGCCCTGGACCAGCAGCTCACCCCGGCACGCGCCGAGGCCGAGCTGGGGTGGACCCCCGCGCACACCGACCCGCTGGCCGTCCTCGCCGGCGAGAAGTGACCCGGACCGGGGACGAGGCGGCACCTTCTGCGAAGGCGGCGGGCATCGTCCGTGACGGCTCGCCGTAGCCGGGGCGGGTAGATTCGTGCACAACTGCCTCGGTCGTCCCACGGGGCGATCGAGGAGTCGTTCCAGGAGAGCCGACCGCCCGGCCGGGCCGTCGCCTCGGAGAGAGTGAGCGGTGAGTCCGGGTGGATCTTGACCTGCGGAAGCTCCGGTATTTCGTGGCCGTGGCCGAGGAGCTCCACTTCGGGCGTGCGGCCGAGCGGCTGCACATCGCGCAGCCGGTGCTGTCCCGGCAGATCCGGAGCCTGGAGGACGACCTGGGCGTCGAGGTCTTCGCACGGGACCGGCGCGGCACGCTGCTCACGCCGGCCGGGGAGCAGTTGCTGGAGGACGCCGTCCCGCTGCTCGCCTCGGCCGAGGCGCTGCTGCGGCGGGCGAAGACGGCGGCGCGGGGCACCCCCACGCTGACCGTCGGGTTCATGCCCGGCATCACGGTCACCCCGGCCACGGCTGTCTTCTCCGCCCGCCGCCCCGACGTCAACGTGCGTCTGCTGCGCACCAGTTGGGACAACCAGGTGGAGGTGCTGCAGGACGGCCGGGCGGACATCGGCGTCGTGCGGCTGCCCATCGACCAGCGGGGCCTTCAGGTCCGGCCGCTCTTCAGGGAGCCCCGGGTCGTGATGGTGCCGGCCGGACACCGTCTGGCGGACAGGGCGTCGGTGACCGTCGGCGACCTCGCCGCCGAGCACCTGCTCCAGGACCCGGACGCCGTACCCGAATGGCGTGACGTGGCACTGGAGTTGCGGGAGCGGCGGCGCCCCGAGGTGCCAGTGATCCATCAGGTGGAGGAGAAGCTGGAGCTGGTGGCCTCCGGTGCGGGCATCTGTGTGCTCCCGTTGTCCACCGCCAGCTTCTACACCCGCCCGGACGTGATCCCGCTGCCCGTGGAGGACATCGGCCCCAACGAGGTGGCCCTGGCATGGGCGGCGTCCCGGCGCTCGCCCCTCATCCACGACTTCGCCGAGGCCGCGGCGGAGACCCTCGGCCGGACCCGGCCCGAGGAGCAGCCGCCTCAGCGCTGAGGACCGCACGAGCCTGAGCACCACACGAGCCTGAGCCCCGCACAAGGCTGAGAGCCGCACGAGAGAGCCCTCCTTGTGGGACTGATCCGCCCCGCCTGGCCTCGGATGCCGGTAGACCGGGTGCGGGGCGCTGACGCACCCCCGGCGCGTCCGCGCGGCACTTGCGCCGTACGCCCTACGCCCTACGCCGGCACCGAGCGCACCGGCGACAGCCCTGCCGCCAGACTGTCCGCCAGGCTCAGCAGGCCGGGACCGGCCGTCGTCGGGGACCAGCAGAAGGCGAGCGTGGTGGGCGGCAGGTCGGTGACCGGCACGGCGGCCACCGCGCTCGGCATGCGGTCCACCACCGCCGAGCCGACCACGGTGACCAGGCGCCCCAGCGCGACGCGGTCCATGATCTCGTCGAGCCCCACCTCGGGGCAGTGTGAGCGGTAGCCCGGCTCGCCCTGGACGTCGGCGAGGGTGACGGCGGCGCGGCCGGCCAGCGCGTGGTCGGCGCGCAGCAGCGCGACCGGCTCCTCCTCCCCCACGTCGACGCTCCGCAGCCCGGCCAGGTCGTCGCTGCCGACACAGAGCAGGGCGGCATCCGCGGCTCCGTCACGCACCGCGCCCGCCGGGTCGTGTGTGAAGACCAGCTCGGGTTCGGGTCCGGGGTGGCGGCGCAGCACCTGCGCGAGCAGGCCGCTGCCGGTTCCGGGGCGCACGGCGATGACGACGCGGGGCGCGCCGGCGGACCGCTGGGTGCGCCGGACCGCCACCTCCAGCCGGCGCAGCAGACTCCGGCACTCGTCACGGAAGGTGCGGCCCGCGTCCGTCAGCTCCACCTTCCGGCTCGTGCGGTCCAGGAGGCGGACGCCCATGCGCCGCTCCAGCCGGGCGATGGCGCGGGAGAGCACCGGCTGGGTGATGCCCAGGTCCTCGGCCGCGCGGCCGAAGTGGAGCCGGTCGGCCACGGCCGCGAAGTACACCAGTTCCCGGGTCTCCAGTCGATCCATGCTTTCAGGGTATCGCCCCATGTCGCATCGGTCATGGCTCCCGGCCCCACCCTCTGGTCGACTGAGTGGCGGGGCACGGTCCGAGCGGCCGCCCCTCCCGGATTCCGACCCGTTGCGGTGCCCGCGGCACCGCGACCACGCACCACACGAGGAGAGCCGAATCATGAGCGAGGAGCGCGAAGTGCAGGAGGTGCTCGCCCGCTACGTCCGCGCCACGGACGCGCGCGACGGCAAGGCCCAGGGCGCACTCTTCACGCACGACGCGATCGTGCGGATCCACACCAGGACCGGCCCGGACAGCCACGAGCCGTTCGGGGAGCCGCTGATCGGCGGTGCGGCGGTGGAGTACGCGGTCACGCACTTCATGGAACCCCACCCGGAGGGCGGCTTCAGCCACCACACCACCTCGGACCACATCATCGAGGTCGACGGTGACCGGGCCCACCTGAACGCGCAGTTCATCGTGTTCCGGGTGCGGACCGGACGCCGTCCGGAGGACACCTCCGGCGCTCGGGCCACCGTGGAGCCGTACGAGTCGGGTTACTACGACACCCACCTGCGCCGCGTCGACGGTGAGTGGAAGATCGTACGCCACGACGTCCTGCTGGACATGCCGATGACGGTTGCGGGGGTGTGACCGTGAAGGCCGTGGTCTACCGCGGTTACGGCGGCCCCGAGGTACTGGAACTCGCGGAGCTTCCGCGGCCCAGGACACACGTCGACTCCGTGCTGGTCCAGGTACGGGCGGCGGCGCTCAACCCGGCCGACCTGGCACTGCAGCGCGGTCTGCTCGACAGTGCGCTCGACACCTACTTCCCCGTCATCCCCGGCTGGGACGTCTCCGGGGTGGTGGAGCACGCGGGGCCCGCCGCCGCCGAGTTCTCCCCCGGTGACGAGGTCATCGGGTACCTCCGCGGCGACGTGCAGCGCGCGCACGGCGGCCTGGCTGAGCTGGTCTCGGCCGATGTCCGCACGCTGGTGCACAAGCCCCGCACCATGGGCTTCGCCGAGGCCGCCGGGCTGCCCCTCGCGGGCCTGACCGCCTACCGGGCGGTGGTGCGTGCCCTGCGCGTCCGGCCGGGTGAGACGCTGCTCGTGCACGGCGCGGCCGGCGGTGTCGGCTCGCTCGCCGCCCAGATCGGCCGGGCGCGCGGCGCCCGGGTCGTCGGGACGGCCTCGGCACGTGACCACGACTACCTGCGTTCCCTCGGCGTCCTCCCGGTCGCCTACGGGGAGGGGGTCGCCCAGCGCGTCCTCGGCCTGGTGCCCGCCGGCGCGGACGCCGTCCTGGACACGGTCGGGGGCGGCACGCTGGTGTCGGCCGCGGGCGCCGTCCGGCCGGGTGGCCGTGTCGCCTCTGTCGCGGAGACGGGGCTGCCGGGTGTCGTCCCGGTCTTCTGCCGGCTCGACGGAGACGATCTCAAGGCCGTGGCGGAGCTGGCCGACGCCGGCAGGCTGAGGGTGCGGGTGGGCGCCACGTTCCCTCTGCAACGCGCCGCCGAGGCCCAGCGGGTACTGGCGGCGGGCGGCACCCGCGGCAAGGTCGTCGTGACCGTGGGGGGCTGACCCTGCTCGCGGCCGGCCGTGGGGCAGTCCAGGGGCACCCTACGGCCGGCGCGGTCGGCGCCCGCTGCCCGGCCGGCCCGGACGCGGAATGACGGCCTTTTTCGATCCAGACGTTTGTCTTTTAGGCTGCCGCCATGGGCTATGACTCTTCCGCGACGCGTGCCCGGCTGCTGGAGGCCGCGCACGAGGAGTTCGTCGCACATGGACTCGCCGGGGCACGCGTCGAACGCATCGCCAAGAACGCGCCCGCCAACAAGCAGGCCATCTATGCCTACTTCGGGTCCAAGGACGCCCTCTTCGACGCGGTCCTGGAGGCCCGCGTCCGCATCCTGGCCGATGTCGTCCCCTTCACCCCGGACGACCTGGCGGCCTACGCCGGCGCTCTGTTCGACGCCTTCGTCGCCGACCCGGACCTGATCCGGCTCACCCAGTGGAAGTCGCTGGAGCGACCGGAGGCGTCGACGGCGGAGCTGGAGGCACATCTCAGCAAGGCCCAGGCCGTCGCCGACGCCCACGGCACCGACCTGGAAACCGGCATGGACGCCCTCATGATCGCCCTCGCCGCCGCCCAGGCGTGGCTCTTCACGCCGCCCGCCATCCGCAACCCCACCGACGACGACGAGGCGGCCCGGCTCAAGCGGCACCGCGCGGCCGTCGTCGCCTCGGTCGGGGCGCTGACCGAACGGCTGATGCCGGCCGGGTGACACGCCTCGGCCGGCCCGGGCCGCTCGGCGCGGGACGGGCAGGCCGGTCGTGCGGGTGCCGGTGCGCGTCGTCCGGCCGTCGGCGTTCTTCAGCCCGGTCCGAGCAGGTACGGCATGGCCGCGCCGACGATGAGCTGTGCCCGTGCGTACGGTGCCGGCCTCGGCGGCCGGCGGTCGGGACGCCGCACCAGCGCCTCCGTCGCCCCAGCGGTCGGCTGTGTGCCTGGTCCGCCGAGCCGGGACGGCCCAGGGCGGGGACGGCCACCGGGCCGTGGCCGCCCTCGCCGTGCCCGCCTCCGGTCCCGGGCTCAGCCGATCGTGACGACCCGTGCCCGCTTCCGGTCCCGGCCTCAGCCGATCGTGACGACCCGTGCCCAGAGCGGTGGGGTGTCCGGGACGTAGTCGGGGTCCTCCTCGTCCACGGCGTGGGCGGGGCGTGGGAAGAGGCCGACGACGGTGCGGCAGGGCGGCTGGGTGGAGGGCCACGGGGTCTGTCCGTCCGTGAGGGCGACGATCACGTCCGGACGGGAGCGCAGCGCCCGGGTGAAACCGGAGCGCAGATCGGTTCCGCCGCCGCCGACCAGTGCGATGTTCTCGGCGCGGCACAGGGGGACGGCGACCCCGGCCGCCGCGTCGCAGGAGATCACCGAGACCAGATCGCGCCGTCCGCCCACCGCCCGGGAGATCGCCGCGACCTCCAGCAGCGCGCTGCCCAGTTCGGCGTCGCTCACCGACCCTGAGGTGTCGATCACGACGCAGACCCGGGGTGGCTTGCGGCGCAGGCTCGGCAGCAGTACTCCGGGGACGCCGGCCGAGCGCCGGGACGGACGCCGGTAGCTGTGGTCCTCCCCCGCCCCCGGCGCGCCCGTCGCCGAGCGGACCGCCGCTCCGAGCAACTGCCGCCAGGGCTGCGCCGGATGGAACGCCTCCTCGGCCCATCGGCGCCACCCCTCCGGCGCGTGGCCGGGCCGGCCTCTGATGCCCTCGGCCACCCGGAAGCGGACCGCGTCCCGCTGCTGCCTGCTCAGCCCGTGTGCGCCGTCGGGTCCCAGCTCCCACGGCCGGGCCTGCCCGTCGGCGCCACTGCCGCAGTCCAGCCAGGCCAGCTCCGCGGAGAGCGCGGACAGCGACGCCGTGCGCAGGTACTCCTCCATGAGGAGACCCTCGGGCAGCCGCAGCATGGACGGGTGCACCGCTCCGGCAGGCCGGGGCAGGCCGTCGCCGTAGATGTCGTCGTTGATCTCGAAGTCGGCGGCGATGTTCCGCCGTAGCCTCTCGCGGCTCTCGGTCGGGGAGCTCCCCGTCCCGCTTCGCCCGCCGGGACCGTGCCTCTCGTGCTCCCGCGCGTACCGCTCGCCCCGCGCGTGGTGGTCGCGGAGCAAGTGGGAGACCTCGTGCACCCAGACGCCCGCCAGTTCCTCCACCGGGGTGCGCGCCACGAAGCCGGGTGAGACGTAGCAGCGCCAGTACGCGTCGACCGCCATCGTCGGCACCGAGCGGTCCTCCACCACGTGCAGCGCGAAGAGGGCGACGGCCAGGTAGGGGCGGACCTTCACCGCGTGCAGCCGGGCGGCCAGCAACTTCTCCTGGTCCAGCGGCAGTCCGGGACGGTCGTACGGTCCACCGCGGGCGGTCGGCGGGGCCGGCGCCGTGGCCCGTACCGGGCGGGGCGGCGCGGGCCGGGGCATGGGACGTGGCAGCGGCGGGCGCTTCGCGCTCCCCGTCATCGGCGCGTTCCCGTCGTACGCCCGGCGTCGGCCGCGGTGGCCCGTCCCACCGACCGCTCGGCCCGTCGGGCGAGGCCGACCAGCCCGGCCAGCCGTTCCACCGCCTCCGGCACCTCCCAGTCATCACGCCGCAGCGCCGCCAGTGTCGTCGCCGGGGCCACCAGCAGGTCGGGGGCGCCGGTCTCCAGGGCCCGGACCAGTACCGCCCAGCCCGCCTCCCACCGCTGCCGCTCCGGTCGCGCTCCGACGGCGGCCACCACCGCCTCCAGCGTCGCCTGGCGCAGATCGCCCCGCACGGGCAGCTCGGCGGAGGCGGGATCGGCCAGCAGGGACTCCGGGTCCGGCAGGTCCATCCGGTCCAGGTGGGCGAGGAGTTCGAGCCCTGGGCCGTCCCCCACCGCACCCCGTACCAGCAACGCCAGCACCTCCCGGGAGACGGAGGCCGCCGTGCCGAAGGCCAGCAGGGTCAGCGCGGCGTCCCAGCTGCGGGGCGAGGGCCAGGCGGCGCCGCGTCGTGTCTCCGTGCTCGGCAGCCGGTGGATCAGCGTCGGCCGGGCTCGCAGGAAACCGCAGACCGCGCGCCGGGCGTGGGCCACCGCGTCCGGCAGCCGTTCGGGCACCAGCCGGGGCAGCTCCGCCCGGGGCCAGACCCCGCCCAGCCCGCGCACCACCACCTCCGGGTCGTGCACCCAGTGCAGATGCACGAACCGGTTGGCGAGCGGCGGGCTCAGTTCCCACCCGTCCGCCGCGGAAGCGCGGGGATTGGCGGCGGCCACGATCCGCACCCCCTGCGGCAGTTGGAGGGCACCCACCTTCCGCTCCAGGACGACCCGGAGCAGTGCGGCCTGCACGGCGGGGGTGGCGGTGGAGAGTTCGTCCAGGAAGAGCAGCCCCCGTCCGGCCCGCACCAGCTCCACGGCCCACTGCGGCGGCGCCATCGGCACGCCCTGCTCCGCCGGGTCGTCGCCCACGATGGGCAGCCCGGAGAAGTCGGACGGCTCGTGGACGCTGGCGATCACGGTCGTCAGCGGCAGGCCGAGGGAATGGGCGAGCTGTGTCAGGGCCGCGGTCTTGCCGATGCCCGGTTCACCCCAGAGCAGTACGGGCAGGTCGGCCGCGACGGCCAGGGTGAGGGCTTCGAGCTGGTCATCGGGGCGGGGCTCGGTGCTGGTGGTCCGCAGGAGGGTCAGGAGGTCGTCGGCGACGGCGAGTTGGGCGCGGGTGCCGGACGGGCCGGCGGGGAGGGGTGCGTCGACGGCCGCGGCCGCGGTCCGCAGGAGGGTGCTGGAGGTCATGGGCATCACCTGGGTGGGAGGAGGGAACGGGGCGGCCCGTCCGGATGTCATGAGGGCATGGGGCACCGAGGGCGCGGCGCCGGTGGGTGTGTCGGGCGGAGGACGACTGATCAGCGCAGGGAGCCGGTACGTGGCCGGGCCCGGCTGCTCCGCTTGCGGAGCATGGCGGGCGGGGTACGGCGATCGGGCCGCGGGCGACGACTCGCGTCGGCGTGTCCCGCGTCCGAGGCGTTCCCGCCTCCCGCGGCACGGGCAGCGGGGTGCACGGTGACCAGCCCCGAGCGGAAGAGACCGTGGTCGACGCGCCGGGTCGCGGCCGACTCCAGTTCCCGCCGGAGCGGCCCGTCGGGCAGGACGGCGCCGGGGCCGAGGAGTCCCTCGACCACGGTCAGCGCTCCGGCGACGTCACCGTGGAGGAGCCGTTCCCTGACCGCGGGCAGTGCCTCCGGGCTGCGGTGCACCGCGTCGATGGCCCGCAGACAGGGCAGCGCCGGCCCGCCGAGCGCCACCAGCAGTTCCTCTCGCCGTAGTTCGGCCGGATCGTGGTCGATCGCCGTCAGCACCCCGTCCCGGAGCGCGATCCGGTGGACCTCGCCCCGGCACCGCGCCCGGTGCGGGTCGTGCGGCTCGGGGGCCGGTCCGGTCGCTGCCGCCGGGCTGGGCTCCGCCAGTGCCGCGGCGACGAGCGGATGCAGACGGTCGGCCGCGACGAGCCCGGCGCGCAGCAGTTCGAGATCGGGCAGGACGCGGGCCGCCGCCTCCGGCAGCAGCGGAAGCGCGGCGACCTGCTGCGACGGCAGCGGCTCCCGCAGCGGCCGGAACGTCGGGGCGTGGCTGTCGTCGGGTGCGACGAGTTCGAGCACGGCGCGGCTGCGCGCACCGAGCCGCACGGTGAAGGCGCCGCGTGGACGGCGGCCCTCGGCCCGCAACAGCAACTCGGCCTCGGCGGCCCAGCGGGAGACCGCCCACGACGCGTCGTCACCGCCGGGCCGGTCCGGACGACCTGGATCATCCGGACGGTCCCGAGGATCGGGCGGGGCTGGACGGCGGGGTCCGTCGGAGCGGCCGGACGGCATCATCGGCGATGGGCCGTCCGCCCCGCATCGCCGCGCGAGTTCGCCGCTTCGTCCGGAGTCCCAGAGGTGCCGGTGCAGGTCGAGGCGGTGACGCCGGTCGGGGTAGGGGTGCGGGTGGTGCCCCGGGACACTGCTCCCGGGCCCCTCCCACAGGGCCAGTGACATGCGCTGCCCGGCCTCCGCCCACGTCGGTGGTGTCCGCACCACCAGGTGCAGCGGTGTGCCGCCCGTACTGCCGTAACGGGCCAAGGAGAGGGTGAGGCCGGGCCGGAGCCGTCCGTCGGGGGCGATCCGGGGCATGTGCCAGCGGAGCAGATCCGGCGCCAGCCGACGCAGATCCGCACGAAGCCGGGTGGCGACATCGGTGCCGTGGCGCTTGCGCACGGCGCGCAGATCGAGATCGATGTCGACGCGGGCGGCGGCACAGGCCCCCGACCAGTCACCGACCGCACGGCGCGCGGTCGCGGTCTCGATCATGGACGGTGGCACGGCGTACTCGCGCACGCGCTGCCACATCAACAGGCGGGACGGGATGTCGTTCGCGAAGTGATGTGCCATCAGCACTCACCTTGCGCGGACGATTCCCCCAATCCGTACGAGGAGAAGTTCTTCATCTCCGGCATCCTAACCACACCGACTGACCATCCGCCCCCGACTTTCGCACCCGCTTCCTCCTCCGGATGGGACGGCCGGGTCGGGCCGACCGGATGTATGGCGAGCGCGCGCCCGGAGGTCCTCTCTTGATCAACCACCGGGCGCGAGTCACCGACCTGTTGGCCGAGTACACCTAGACGCTGAGGGAGACCGCGGCGCCGATGCCGCCCAGGCCGAGGGCGACGGCAGCCTCCGCCCAGCCGCCCCTGCCCCAGGGGAGGAAGCGGTCGGCGGCCAGCCGGCCGGGGCCGATGGCCGCGACGGCCAGGGCGGCGACGGCGATCGCCACGTTGTACTCCACACCGCCGTCCGTTTCCCACAGGCCATGGGCGGCGGTCACCGTGACCATCGCGTTGATCATGACGCCGATCAGGGCGGCGGCCGCGAGCGGGGTCAGCAGCCCCACAGCCAGACCGAGACCGCCGAGCAGCTCCGACAGGCCCCCGATGAGCGCGAAGAGCTTGCCCGGGCGATAGCCCAGGGACTCGAAGGCCTTCCCGGTCGCGGTCAGACCGTTACCGCCGAAGAGACCGAAGACCTTCTGAGCGCCGTGCGCGGCCATGAACAGGCCGAAGGTCAGCCGCAGGAGCAGCAGGCCGACGTCGGCCGCGGTCACCATCGCCCCGGTGGCGGCCGCTGTGGGCGCCGTGGCGGTGGGGTGCGCCGCCGATGGCGTGGACTGAGGAGAACGGTTCAGGATGCGTTTGATCAACATGACAATGATCCGGTTGGAGCGCCGAAACGGGCGGTTCCCCCAGCTCGCGCGGATGCCGAGCGACCGATGGCGTGTGGGTGCGCGCGCCGCACACCCTCATGGAGCACTCACGCCTCACAAGCGATCCTTGCGGGGCGGGCCGCGTTGTGCATCTGGGAGGCCCGTCGCCGGGGTGGGTACGGCCGGGCCGCCGGCACAGCACTCACGGCGCGACGCCGACGGCGTTCCGGCAGAACACACGCCACGGACGAGGACACCACGTAGATCGCCGAGTTGGACGGCGTCCCTGCCGCCGGCATCCGCCCGGCGTCCCCGGCACACTCCCTGACGTGAACCCCTCCGCGAGCCAACCGCGTGCGCCTTCACGCAACCACGCACCAGCAGCGCCCACGGCCGCCGATGGTGAACGCCGCGTGACCGAAGACCCGTGGAGGCGCGCCTGATGGTCATCTGCGCCACCGGGTCCGGACACCTGTGCTCCGCCGAACCGGTGTGCGGTGGTCGTGGGCGTCGATGACCATCGGCGCGCACGTCTTCCAGGAATCGCGTGATGACACTTCGTAACAAGAGACCCGCGGCGGCCGGCTCCCGCCGTACCGCGGTGGCCACGGCCCTGGCGCTGGTGCTGGCCGGTGCCGTGGGCGGGGCGGGAACCGCCTTCGGCTCCGCCGACGACACGGCCGCGTCCCGGCACACGGAACACCGTGACTGGCTGCCGGACACACCGCAGAACTGGCCGGTGGTGGTGGACCACACCCGTACACCGGCAGAGACCGTCACCCGTGGGCTGCGGCACTACAGCGAGACGTACGACACCGTCGGCGGTCGCCAGCACATGCAGGTGCTCACGGCCGACCTGACCGATCCGAATCTCCGGGTCGGGACGGTGGAGGCCGGCGACACCCTCACCGACCCGGCGGACGAGACGCCGTCCTCGATGGCCCACCGCACCGGCGCGGTCGCCGGCGTCAACGGCGACTACTTCGAGATCCACGCCAGTGGACGCCCGCTCGGCGGCATCGTCTCCGGCGGGCACATGCTGAAGAGCCCCAAGCCGGGCTTCGCCTCCCAGTTGGGCGTCAAGCCCGACGGCACCATGGTGATGGGTCCGGAGACGTTCTCCGGCACCATCACCGACGGCTCCGCGTCCCGCCCGCTCACCTCGGTGAACACGGTGAACGACGTGTCCGCCGGCGGCATCACCGAGGTCACCCCCGACCTCGGCGAGACCCCGGGCCTGGCCAAGCCGTCCACGCTGGTGCTCGGCCGGGCCACGGACGGCGGCTTCGTCGTCGAGAGCGTGCGGACCGGGGTGACCACCGTGCCCCGGTTGACCGCCGGCCGGCTCGGCCTGCTCGGCGCCGGCGACGGCGGGCAGTGGCTCACCGACAGCCTGCACACCGGTGACGAGGTGGGCATCGCCACCCGCCTCTCCCCCGACAACGATGTCACCGAGCTGATCAGCGGTGTCGACACCCTGGTCAAGGACGGCAAGGTCTACCGGGACCCGACCGGCACCCCGCCGAGCGGCGCCAACCCGGAGACGGCCGTCGGCATCACCGAGGACGGCAAGCACGCCGTCGTCGTCGCGGTCGACGGCCATGGCGGCGCTGCCACGGCCTTCGGCGTGACCAGGGACGAGGTCGCGGGTTACATGGTCGCCCACGGCGCCTGGACCGCGATGCTGTTCGACGGCGGTGGTTCCACCACGATGGTCAGCCGTACTCCCGGCGCCGACCGGGCCGAAGTCGTCAACACGCCGTCCGACCTGCCCGGCAACACCGAACGCCCGGTCGCCAACGGCATCTTCTTCTACTCCACCGCCCAGGAGCCCGGACCGGCCGCGAAGGTCGTCGTCAACGGCGGGAAGACGCTCACCACCGTCGCCGGCGGCTCCGTCCCGCTGCCGGTGTACGCCGTCGACCGGTTCGCCAACCCGGCCGCCGGGCACACGCGGGTCCGCGTCGAGCCCTCCGACCTCGCCACGTACGACGACGGCGTGCTGACCCCGCACCGCACCGGCACGGGCCGGATCATCGCCTCGGACGGCACGGCCTCCGCCTCGGAGAAGCTGGAGGTCGTCGGGAAGCTCAAGACCCTCACGGTCTCGCCCGACAAGGCCGACCTCGACAACGGCGCCACCCAGCAGCTCACCCTGTCGGCCACCGACAAGGACGGCGACCAGGTGCGGATTCCCGCCGAGGCGGCCACCTGGAAGGTGAACCCGGCGGGTCTCGGCAGCGTCGACGCGCACGGCCTGTTCACCGCCGACGCCGACGAGGGCGGGCTCGCCGAGGTGACCGCGACGGTCGCGGGCTCCACCGGCACCACGTCGATCGCCGTCGGCAGCGTCCGCAAGGTCATCGACCCGATGACCAGCCTCGACGTCTGGCGGCTGAGCAACAACACCACCGGCAAGCCCGCCACCCTGGCCGCCGACCCCGGCGTCGTCCCGCCGGGATCCGAGGAGCCGGGATCGCTGAGGCTGGACTACTCGATGCCGGCCGGGTCCGGGGTGAAGCAGCTGGTGCTCTCCCCGAAGACCACCTTGAAGACCGACACGAACAACGGTCAGGTCCCGACCGGCATCGGTGTGTGGATCAAGGGTGACGGCAACGGCATCGAACTCGCCGAGAAGTACATCGGCGTCAACGGGTCCTCCACCACGCTGTACCCGACGTACGTCACCTGGAAGGACTGGCACCTGGCGATCGCCCAGCTGCCCGCCGGCATGCAGTTCCCGCTGACCATCAGCTTCATCGACTTCCTGGCGATCAGCCCGAGCACCCCTTACAGCGGCTCGCTCAACGTCGCGGGCCTCCAGGCGCTGTACTCTCCGCGGCCCGTCACGGCGCCCGAGTACCACGCCGTCCCGGAGAACCCGAAGTGGCTGTCCTTCGAGGAGGACTCCGCGGACTTCGCGAGGCACGGCACCACCCTCCTCACCGGTGACGACGCCCATCTGCTCGCCTCCGACCCCGGGTCGGTGAGCAGCAACGTGCTGGACTCGGTCGCCGAGCGGCTGCCCACGCTCACCCCGCAGGCACGGCCGGACGCCGCCCAGTTCCTCGGCGACATGGCCGACGACGGCAAGCTCGCGGACCTGCGGTTCGCCAAGTCGAAGATGGACGCGCTCGGCGTTCCCGAGCGTGACATCGTCGGCAACCACGAGATCACCCAGGGCGCCGACGCCGAGAACGGCAACTACAGTGACACCTTCGGCGACACCCACTACGCCTACACCCAGGGCGCGGCGCGGCTGATCGTCACCGACAACTCGCACGGAAGCCTGCAGTCCTCGGACCCGTTCCAGGACCCGGAGGGCGCCCAGTACCCCTGGCTGGTCCGGCAGTTGACGGACACGACCGCGAAGGACGTCCTGGTCGTCACGCACATGCCCGCCTACGACCCGCACCCGGCCGCGAACAGCCAGTTCACGGACCGCTGGGAGGCCCGCATGTATCTGCGGCTGGTGCAGCGCTACCAGCAGACGCACCCGAAGCAGCACGTGATCATGATGTACGGTCACGCCCGCGGCTTCGCCGAGCAGATCCTCGATCCCGAGGGGCGGAGCGTGACCACCGAGGAGGGCGGCATCCCGCAGTTCACCTTCGCCGACCTCGGCATGCCGGCCTACGCCCCGGCCGACCAGGGCGGCATCTACCACTTCGGTCTGATCCGGATCGGTGACGACGGCGGCCTTCAGTACACCGTGGAGCCCGCACTCGCGTCGATCACGGTCCACGGTCCGAAGGACCCCGTCGCCAAGGGCGACCACATCGCCCTGAGCGCGACGGGCGAGCAGATCGGCGGCGACAACATCGCACCGCTCACGATCCCGATCGCGGACCCGGCCTCCCACGTCTGGACGTCGAGCGATCCCGAGATCGCCTCGGTGGATCCCGCCACCGGCGCCCTGACCGCCCACCGCCCCGGCACCGTCACCGTCTCGGTGACCGCCGGCGGCGTCACGGGTCGCACCGGGGTCGTCGTCCGGTGACCTGACCCAGGGCCGGGGAGCCCGGGCCCCCTCGGGCACCCCGGCCCACCGGGACCGCTCCCGGCACCGGTCGGGCTCACCGCGGACCTGCCCGCTCCCGCTGCCTCCGCGGCGCGGCCCGGGAGGGGACACGGACCGCGGCCTCCATGATGCTGACGCCCCACGCCCGAGGCTGGGTGGTTCAGGGGTTCGGGGCGGCCGGGGTCGAGGGGGTGGCGCGGCGTTCGGCCTCCGTGCGGCCGCCCCACACGCCGTACCGCTGGTCGGACGCCGCGGCGAAGCCCGCGCACGGGAGGCGCACCGGGCAGTGCCGGCAGATCTCCTGTGCCCTCTGCTCACGCCGGCGCCGTGCGGAGCCCCGCTCACCGGGCGGTGAGAAGAACACGGAGCTGTCCATGCCCCGGCAGGCGGCCTCGGCCTGCCATTCCCACGTCCGCAGAAGCGGCTTGAGCTGCGTCGTCATCGGCTGGTCCTTCCTTTCGGCTGCGGTCTCATGCGGGGGGTGTGTGGGGGCCCTGTGGGCGGATGCGTGCGGGTGAGCTCACCGCGTGGACGGCGTCGCGGATGAGCCGGGCCACGGCCGTGGGCTGCGAGAGGGTGACGGCGTGCGAGGCACCGTCGATCTCGACCACGGTCGACCCGGCCCGCGCGGCACCGAAGCGCTCCACGTCCGGGGCGATCACCCGGTCCGCGCCGGCCACCAGGGCCCACGACGGTTTGGTCCGCCACGCGGCGGCCGTGGCCTTCTCCTCGAACGCGGCCAGGGCCAGCGGAGGTTGACACGAGGCGAGCACCTTGGCGACCGGGGCCGAGACATCGGGGGCGAACACCGTCGCGAACGCCTCCACGCCGAGGGTGACCTCGACGCCCTCACCGCCACCGGGGACCGGGTAGCTCCACCGCTGGAGGTCGCCCGCCGGTCCGTTGGCGGGAAATCGGCCCTGGAGTTCGCCGGGGCTCTCCCCCTCCTCCAGCACATGGGCGGCGACGTAGACCAGGGCGATGACGTTGTCGGCGGTGCCCGCCACGGTGATCACCGCCCCGCCGTAGGCGTGCCCGACCAGGACGACGGGGCCGTCGATCTGCGCGGCCACCGACGCGATGCGCGCGGCATCCGCCGCGAGGCCGCGCAGCGGGTTCGGTGGGGCGACGACCGGGATGCCGTGGCTGTGCAGCTCGGCGACGACGCCGAACCAGACCGCCGTGTCGGCGAACGCTCCGTGGACCAGGACGACGGTGGGGGTGGGGGGCATGGCGGGGTTCCTTCCCGGTGCACGGGTGTGTCGGCGAGGGGTGGCCGGTCAGGGGGGCGGGCGCTTGCGTGCCCGGCGGCCTCGACGGCTTCGCATGGGTGGCCTCATGGGCAGTGGCGGGATGGGGTTGCGGCGGCGGGAGATGCCGGCGGACGGGCCGGCGGATGCGTCTGGCGCCGGCGGGTGGGCGGCTCAGACGTCGGAGGAGGCGGCGGCCTGCCACTCCTTGGGGGTGATGCCGTAGGTCTGCCGGAAGAGGCGGCTGAAGTGGGAGGGGCTGGCGAAGCCCCAGCTGTTGGCCACGGCGGCCACGGTGCGGTGCCGCCCGCGCAGTTCGGCGCGGCAGGCGTCGAGTCTGCGCTGCCGTATCCAGGCGCTCACGGTGGTGCCGCCGGACTGGAAGAGCTTGTGCAGGTAGCGCACCGAGATGTGGTGGGCCCGGGCGATCGACTCGGGCGCGAGGTCCGGGTCCATGAGGTTGTCCTGGATGTGCTGTTGGATCCGCGTCAGCATCTCGTGGGCGCCCGGGGCGGAGCGCCGTCCGCGCGTCTGGAGGACGTCGCCGACGAGGAGGGCCACGAGGTCGGCCGTGTTCAGGGCGAGGCGTCGGCCGCCGGTCAGGCGCTGGTGGCGCGGCGTTCTGGCGAGTGCGGTCAGGAACTGCGAGACCAGCGAGGTCAGACCGCTCCTCCCACTGAGGTGGGTGTGCGAGACCTCGTGCAGGTCGGCCGCCGACGCGTCCAGCAGGCACAGGGGGATACGGAAGAGGGCCAGGTTCTCGCGGCGGGAAAGGAGGTCGGGGCGGAAGGCGCCGCCGATGACGATGTCACCGGGCTCCAGCCACAGAAGGGAATCGTGCGGGAAAGACACTGTCTCGTCGGAGACGTTGACGGCCAGGTACAGGTGTTCGTCGTCGCCGGCGGTCGGCCAGGGCAGGTTGATGAAAGGGCCTGAATCATTTCCCGGGGCCGTGGTGGACGGCTCGTTCTCGGGGGTTTCGGGCAGGGCAGGGGTGATCGACCGGGTCACATCGGGCTCCCGTCGTTTCCTTTTCATGTTCAGTTCTTCACAGAGAAAGCCGGGGCTCAGACGTTCACGTCGGTGTGATCCACCGGATCCGGCTGCTCGGAGAGGAATGCGCCGACGACGTCGTTGAAGGCCGGCGGATTCTCCAGGAAGGGAAAGTGCGAATTGGCCACCGTGGTGGGGAAGACATGGAGCCGCGCGCCCGGGATCCGCTGGGCGACGAACTGCTGCGACCGCGGGTGGACATGGCTGCCGTCGCATCCGATGACCAGCGCCGGAACATCGACACGGGGCAGCACGTCCCGCCAGTCCTGGGCACAGTGGTCGAAGAGCAGCGGCACCCCCGCGTGCGCGGGGGTGGACCTGATCTGCTCGGCCACGAACGAGAGGATGGCGGGGTCGGGATCGCCGGAGAACATGCCGCGGACGAACTCGTACCGCGCCTGTTCACCGTCCGGACCGGCAAGCTCCGCGCCGAGCGCGACCAGACCGGCGACATCGAAGATGGCACCCGACTGCCGTTGCTCCTCGTCCGACATCCACGGCACCGCGGCGACGGCCGCGGGCTGGTCCACGGCGACGAAGCGCCGGATACGACCGGTGCCGTACTGGTCGACGAAGCTCCACCACACCGAGGCCCCCATCGACCAGCCCAGGGCATCGAACCGGTCGAGCCCCAAGTGGTCGACGAGCTCCAGCACATCGGCGGCGAAACGAGCGATGCGATAACCGTGGTACGGCTTGTCGGACACCCCGTGTCCCCGGAAATCCAGGGTGATGACACGGTGCGCGGGGGAAAGTCCCCGCACCTGATGACGGAACATCTCCTGCGTCTGGCCCCAGCCGTGCAGCATGACCAGAGGGAATCCCTCTCCCCCGCTGTCCCGGTACACCAGGCGCACTCCGTCGCCGGTCGTCAGCTGGTTCACGGCCCCCACGTCGACTCCTTCTCGAACTCCACCGTCACGGCGTGCTCCGCGGTGGCGAGTTACGGATTTGTTTCACGGACCGGGCCTCGGCACGGCTCCCGCATACGGAATTCTGTGCCACCCGACACCTCGCGCACCACCGCGCTCCGTAGTGATCGGCCGGCGAAATCTTCGTCATTCTGTAGGGGGCTGGTACAACACCCCGGCGCCGCGTAGTGATCGGCCGGCGCGCATTTCGTCACTCTGTAGGGCGGGCCCGGTTCCGCCCGGCACCGGTGCCCCCCCGCGCTCCCGCGCACCGGGCGGTGACCCGGTCAGACGGCGGGCTGGACGTCGCTCCGCGCCTGGAGCAGTTCGAGGGCGCGCAGGCCCAGGTGCAGGACCAGCCGGTCACCGCCGCTGTCCAGGTCGAGGCCGGTGATCTCCTGGATCTGACGCAGCCGGTAGTACAGCGAGGTGCGGTGGATCTGCAGGGCCTCGGCCGTGCGCGGGATCGATCCGGCGTGTTCGAGGAAGCACCGCAGCGTCTCCTCCAGGCGCTGGCCGCCGGGGCTGCCCAGCAGCCGGCGCAGCGGTGTGGGCAGCAGTGACGGGGTGAGGGCGTGGTCGGGTACTTGGAGGAGTACGGCGAGTTCGCCCAGCGACTCCCATGCGCCGACGCCCTTGAGGTGGGGCAGGCGGCGCGCGGCACGGGCCGCGACCCGCGCCTGCGCGTGCGAGGTCCAGGCGTCGGCGAGGCCGTCGTGGGTGCCGCCGATGCCGAGCACGGGGGCGGCCGAGGCTTCCAGGTAGGCGGCGAGGGCCTCCCGGACGGCCATGGCCTGGTCCCCCAGTTCTTGTGCCGTCAACGGCCGGGCCGAGACCTGGAGGAGGACCGCGCCGTCCGGCGTGGCGGCCATGACGCCGTCCGCCGAGCGAGTGCGCAGAAACTTCTCCAGGGACGCGCGCAGCGCGATCTCGACCTGTCCCGGCGGCTCCACCGAGCGGGAGACCTGGACGACGCTCACCACCGCGTGCGGGGCGTCGGGCAGAACGCCGCCGTCCAGGATCTGCCGACGCGCCGCGGCGCGGGCCGTCTCACCGGTGCCGAAGAGGGAGTCCAGTGTTTCCTGCAGGTCCACCTCGTCGGCGGAGGCGGCCAGTTGGTCCGCGCGGAGCTGGGCGCTGATCGCGGGCACCGCCTGCGCGACAGTGTCGGTCTCCTCGCGGGTGAGCGTTCCCTCCTGCGCGACGACCATCAGCAGGCCGAGCAGTTCGCCGCGCTCGCGCAGCGGAACGCAGTAGCGGGTGAGCAGCCCGAGGTCGTCGCAGGCCGGGATGAACCCCGGCTGGGTCCAGCGGGCCACGCCCTGGTCGAGGACGTACCGGATGGCGACGTCGTCGGCCCGGCCGCGCAGCAGGCTGCGTATGCGGACCGGGTCCTCGTCGCCGAAGTGCTGGCTGGAGCAGATCAGCCGGACCAGGGGGTCGTCGATGACCACGGACCGCTGGAGCCGTTCGGCGAGTTCCTCGATCAGTTCCTGCAGCGCGTCGCTGCCCACCCGGACTCGCAGTCGTCGCTCGGCCATGGCGTCTCCCTCCCTCTGACCGGGCCTTTCTACAAGCCGTGAAAGGGGAGGTTCAAATGTTCAACAAGGTGCGGAAGACCTCGCCGGAGGCCGCGGGAGCTGCCCGTTGGACGCGGCAGGGACGGGTGGGGAGGCGTCGGCGGCCCCGCCGGGGCGGGGAAACGCCGGTTGTTTGCCTCACAGCGCACCGCCCCGGGTCCCCGAGCGCACAAAACGGCTGCCGTCCTTGCTCCGACAGGTCGGCCGGCACCCGCGCAAGAGTGCACTCACGGGAAAATTCCGGTGCACTCGGAGAACACTGGGCCGCGGTGACGCGCCGGGGTCAGCAGGTGCGGCCGACGTAGTGGGCGCCCTGGATCTTGGTTGCGGAGCCCAGCCAGGTCCTGCCCGGGGCGACACAGCGCTCGTAGTCGGGCGCCAAGCCCACCTCGACCTTGATCACCACGTGGGATCCGTCGGAGGTGCAGTGGTTGTAGTAGGCGTCGGAGCCGGTCTCGTAGAAGCCGCACGGATCGGCGGCCGCCGGGGTCGCGGTGGCGGTGCCGGCGCCGAGGAAGGCGAACGCGAGGGCGAGGGAACCGAGGGCACTGGTGAGCTGACGACGGACACGCACGACGAACTCCTTGTGGGGGTGCGGGAGGGAACAAGCCGTACCGCCGGGGCGGCGGGGCCGCCCGGTCAGGCACGCACCCATGCTCACGGACCGCGGCGGCCCGTTACGCCTCCTGCCTCCCGATGTCACCCGCCGAATCATTTCCTCGGTACGCCATCCGGGTCACGGATCCGGACGCGCGCCCGGTTCTGCCCCGAGCCGACGGAAGAGGTGGCACCTCTCCTCCCGCCGCGGGTCGTCGGCCGGCCGAGGTCCGCCACGGCCGGCGGCCCGGCCCCCGTGACGAGCGCGGCGCACATCGCGCTCCGCCGCCGGCGACGTACGTGACCGACCGGACCGGCACCATTCCCCGCGGCCTTGGCGAACACCGACCGCACCGCCCGCGCCGGGCCGGCCGGCATCGGCACGACCCTCGACGCACAGGACCGCAATCACCCGGCGGGGGGCGGTCACTGCTTCAGCGTGTAGAAGTGGATCGGCGAGTTCGGCTTGAAGCCGATGCGGGGATACACGGGCGCTCCCGCCACGGTCGCGTGCAGTGTGGCGCGGGTCAGGCCGGTGACCCGGGAGCCCTCGTACAGGGCCTTGCGCGTCACCGCCTCCCCGTAGCCCCTGCGCTGCCAGTCGGGCGAGGTGGCGACCAGCACGACGAACAGGCGGCCCTCCGCCTCGACGGTTGCGGCGCATGCCACCGGGACGCCGTCCCGCAGCCCCAGGTAGGCATGCACCTGGTTCGTCCACAGCACCGAGCCGAGGAGTCCGTCGCGGCCGTCCTCCAGCGGGAAGCCGTAGGCGCGTGAGTTCAGGTCCGCGTACGCCCGCAGGTGTTCCTCTGTGGTCACGCGTACGAACGTCAGCTCCGGGTGGGACGGTTCGGGGACGGGGAGGAGGTCGCCGGCCATTCCGGTGCCGGGGAAGGCGTACTCAAGGCCCGCCTCCTCGGCGGCGGTCCGTACGACCGCACGGGCCTCGTCGTCGAGGAGGTCCTCGAAGAGCCACAGGAACCCCGGGTGCCGCTTCGCCCGCATGATGTCCGCCGCCTGGCCCAGGCGTTCCTCGACCAGGGCCGTGTCCGCGTCGGTCTCCGTCAAGGTGACGCAGTTCCAGAAGGGGAACCGGCAGTCCGCCCAGCGGACGGCGATACCCGGGAGGTCCCGCACATCGGCGTCCGCGTCACGGTCGAGCACCATGGCGCGCCAGACCACGGCGAGCTGCTCCATCGACTCGACCGACTCCGCACGATTCTCACGATCCGTCACTTGGCCTCCCGGCTGGTGGAGTTGCCGCAGCCTACCCAGTTCCGTCGGCTACAAGTGCTCAACGCAGCAGGTCCCCCGGGGACTTTCTTGTCATCGACTCTTGACGGGTCTGGTCCAGACCTTTAGGTTCACCGGCCAGCAGCATCTACGCATACGACCAGCACTCACGTTCATGAACGCCTTCGTTCATGCCTGGCCCCCCTCCCGGGCCCGGCCGAGAAGGGAGCATCGGATGCAACAGGTGAGATCCGGCGCGGCACGCATCCCCATGTGGCTGGCATTTCTCCTCGCGGCGCTGGTCAGCCTGACAGCGCAGCCACCCGCGCAGGCCGCGGCAGCCGCCGAGCCGTTCCGCGTACTGGCGCTGTACAACGGCACATGGGATGCGGCACACATCAGCTTCGTCCGCGAAGCCAACCAGTGGTTCCCCCAGCAGGCAGCCGCGAACGGCTTCACCTACACCGCCAGTAACAACTGGGACCTCCTCGCGAACGGCGGTGTCAACAACTACCAGGTGGTCCTCTTCCTCGACGACCTGCCCCAGTCGGCCGCCCAACGAGCGGGCTTCGAGCAGTACATGCGGAGCGGCGGCGCCTGGATGGGCTTCCACGTCTCGGCCTTCACCACCGATGCGCAGAGCTGGCCGTGGTACCACAACCAGTTCCTGGGCAGCGGGAACTTCCGCTCGAACACCTGGGGACCGACCACGGCCGTCCTGCGCGTGGAGGACCGTACGCACCCCTCGACCCGGAACCTGCCCGCCACCTTCACCTCGTCGGTGAGCGAGTGGTACAGCTGGTCCAACGACCTGCGCCAGAACCCCGACATCAAGATCCTGGCCTCCGTCGACCCCAGCAGCTTCCCGCTCGGCACCGACCCCAACCAGACCTGGTACAGCGGGTACTACCCGATCCTGTGGACGAACACCAAGTACAAGATGCTGTACGCGAACTTCGGCCACAACGCGATGAACTACGACACCAACACGGCCCTGTCGTCCACCTTCGCCAGCGCCACGCAGAACCAGTTCCTCCTGGACGGGCTGAAGTGGCTGGGCGGAGCGGCGTCGTCCCAGCCCCCCACGGACGGCATCTCCGAGACCGCCTGGTACACGCTGCGCAACGCCGGGAACGGAACGTGTGTCGACGCCCGTGCCGCCGCCACGGCCAACGGGACAGTCGTCCAGCAGTACACCTGCAACTCCACCACGGCACAGCAGTTCCAGTTCCGCTCCACCGACAGCGGCTACACGCGCATCGCCGCCCGCGGCAATCCGCAGCAGGTCATCGACGTCGTCGACCGTTCCACAGCCGACAACGCGCCCTTGCAGCTGTGGTCCTACGGCGGTGGCACCAACCAGCAGTGGCTGCCGGTGAAGGAGGCCGCCGGGCGGTACCACTTCACCGCCCGGCACAGCGGAAAGTGCCTGACCGCGTCCGGCACGGCCGCCGACAGCGTCCAGCTCACCCAGCGGACATGTGACGGATCCACCGCCCAGAGCTTCCAACTGACCGCCCAGCCCTGATCACTCGGCACCCCGGTCCCACCGCCTCGGCGGTATGCCGCCCCGATGCCATGTCCGCCGCGCGGCCGCGGACACCGCATCGGGGCGGCACTCGTCGCCGCATCCGGCCGCGGGCACGCCGGTCACGCGGAGCGCGGCCCTGTCGGGCCGTGTCGCCGACCTGGCCCCGGCGAGCGGGGGTTCTGCGGTTCGGTGTCGCGGCGGGGCCGGAGGTCGGGGCCGGCTCTGCTCAACTCCCCTTCCGCGCGCGGCGCGAGGCACGTGCGGAGCGCGAGTAGGATGATCGAACACATGGCCTGAACCGCTCACCCGCGCAACGGAGCTGCTATGACGACCGATTCACCGCCGCCCCTGGAGATCGACACCAGTAAGGCGCATCCCGCGCGGGTCTACGACTGGCTGTTGGGCGGCAAGGACAACTACCCGGTCGACGAGGCCGTGGGAGAGCGGCTGCCTGCCGAGGCGCGGGACGCGGCACGACAGAACCGCCAGTTCATGCACCGGGCCGCCGCCTGGCTCGCCGGGCAGGGGATCGACCAGTTCCTGGACATCGGTACGGGCATCCCCACGCAGCCCAATCTCCACCAGATCGTCCAGGAGATCGTGCCGACGGCGAAGGTCGTCTACACCGACAACGACCCGATCGTCCTGCGCCATGCCGAGGCGCTGCTGATCAGCAGCGACGAAGGCGTCACCGACTACATCCAGGCCGATGTGCGGGAGCCGGACTCCATCGTCCGTCACGCCCGCCGGATCCTGGACTTCGACCGGCCGATCGCGCTGTCGCTGATCGCGCTGATGCACTTCGTCACCGACGAGCAGGACGCCCACGGAATCGTCCGGAACCTGGTCGCCACGCTTCCGCCGGGCAGTCACCTGGTGCTGTCGCACGCCGCGTCCGACCTCTATCCGGAACTCGCCGCGCAGGTCACGGCCGAGTACGCCAAGGGCGGCATCAAGCTCGGTTTCCGGTCGCGCCCGGAGGTGGAGCGCTTCTTCGACGGCCTGGACCTCGTGCCGCCCGGCCTGGTGACCGCCACGGAGTGGGGCGTGTCGGGTACGGACACGGTGCCGGAGGGGAGCGGGATCTACGCGGCGGTGGCCCGCGTTTCCTGACCGCGCTACGGGTGGGGCGGCGGTGCGCCACCCCACCGCGTCGATTTGCCTTCGAGCGGGCTCCAGCCTCCACACTGATCGCGACGAGAAGGCCGGCATCCGTGCCAGGGCAGAACGGCGGCAGCAGATGGCAACGACGAGCGGGGCGGGGCATCCCCTGCCGTACGACACCTACCGTGAGGCGATCGAGCGGGAGACCCGCCGGTTCGCCGAGGCGGTGCGCGGCGCCGACCCGGCGAGCGCCGTCCCCTCCTGTCCCGACTGGACGCTGGCCGATCTCGCCCGGCACGTGGGGACGTTGCAGCGCTGGTTCGCCACGCTGCTGACCCAGCGCGTGCAGGAGCCTCCGCGCAGCCGTGAGGTGGAACTGGGGTTGCCGGCCGACCCCCGGGACTACGCCGACTGGGTCGCATCCGGGGTCCCCGGGGTGGCGGCCGTACTGCGGGACACGGATCCCGGCGCGGCGATGTGGGCCTGGGGCGAGGACCGGCACGCCCGGTTCTGGGCCCGCCGGATGCTCTGCGAGACGCTGGTGCACCGGGTGGACGCGGAGCGCGCCGTCGGCCGGGAGCCGGACCTCGACCCCGTACTGGCGGCGGACGGCGTGGACGAGTTCCTCGTCAACCTGCCCTACGCGGGGCTCTTCGCTCCCGGTGTGACGAAGCTGCGCGGCGACGGCGAGACCGTCGCGTTCCTCTGCACGGGCCCCGGTGGCGCGGCCGGTGAGCGGTGGCGGGTACGGCTCGACGCGGACGGCTTCCGGCTGCTGCCGCCGACCGGTGGGGACGCCGGGTCCGAGCCGGAGACGGTGGCGGTGCGCGGGGAGGCGGCGGATCTTCTGCTGCTGCTGTACGGGCGGCGCTCGTACCAGGAGCCGGTCTTCGACGTCTCGGGAGACCGCACGGTCCTCGATCGCTGGTTCGCGCACACGGCCTTCTGATCCGGTGGCGGCCCGGGGCGCCGCGCACCGTGCTCAGCCGGGCGGTGGCGCGACCGGCACGGAAGGCTGGTCGGCCGGGAGGCGGACGGCCAGCGCCGCGATGTCGTCCTGGAGCCGGTCGCCGCTGTAGTCCAGCAGGTCCTGGTGGAGCCGTTCCAGGAGCTCCCGGGGCGGCAGGGAGCTCCAGGAACGCAGGCGCTGGAGCAGGGGGTAGAAGGAGCCGGCCGCGTCACGCGTCTCCGTGATGCCGTCCGTGTACAGCAGGAGCTGGTCACCGGGCCGGAAGGAGTATGCGTCCACGTGGTACGGCTCCCCCAGCAGCATCCCCAGGTTCAGCGGCGGCGCCGACCGCCCCCGGTCGAGTTCGCACACCTCGCCGGAGCGGATGCGGACCGGGGGTGGATGGCCGCAGTTGACGACGCGGATCAGCGGCTCCCCGAGGGGGATCTCGGCGAAGACCGCGGTGACGAACCGTTCGCCCACCTCGCCGCCGCCCAGCAGCACGGCCCTGCGGTTCATGCTCGTCTCCACCCGGTCGGTCAGGGCGGGCAGCGCGGGTTCGTCGTGCGCCGCCTCGCGGAACGCGCCGAGCAGGGCCGCGGCGGTCTCCACCGCGAGCAGCCCCTTGCCCCGGACGTCGCCGATGAGCAGCCGGACGCCGTACCGGGTGGGGACGGCCTCGTACAGGTCGCCGCCGATGCGTGCCTCCGCGGCGGCGGACCGGTAGAGGCTCTCCAGGTGGAGGCTGCCGATCCGGTGCGGAACCGGTCGGAGCAGGACCCGCTGGGCGATGTCGGCCACGAAGCGCACGTCGGCCAGTGTGCGCTCGCGGCGGACGCGGTGCGCGGCCAGGCTCATGCCGAGGACGCCGACCAGGCCGGTGCAGATGTAGGCGGCCACGTAGTGGCGGTCCCACAGGTAGCCGACCTCACGGCCCGCGCAGCAGGGGGTACCGGCCAGCACTCCTTCCAGGACGACGGCGAACACGGTGGCGCCGCCGACGGCGACCGGGCCGTGGGCGAAGGCGGCCACGAGCGGCAGGGCGATCAGCACGAAGCTCACCGGCCACTCCACGGGCGTCACGGGCTCCAGCAGCAGAAGGGCCGCGACGTACAGGACCGGTAGCCATCGCATCCATGCCGGAGGGGCCGACAGTTGCGTCCGCGCACCGGCTCCGCCCTCCGGCTCCCGACCGGTATGTCCAGGCTTCGGCATACGTGGTCTTCGCACACGGACTCCTGTCACAGGAACTCGACAAGGCGTCCAGCCTGGTGCGCGGCCCCGCGACGCGCCGTGATTGCTCCACTCAACGGCATGTTCCGTCACGGGCATTGAGTCATGGGCATTGACTCCCTGGGCACGCACTGGTTCAGTGGCTCAGCCACTGAACCAGTGAACCATCTCACCGCGGAACCCCTGTGTCGCCGGAGGCCGGAGTGGAAGCACTGCCACGCGAGACGATCGTCGACGTACTGGAGAGGAGGCTGCGCGAGGACATCCTCGCCGGGCGTCACCCGGCCGGGAGCCATCTGCCGCCGGAACGCGAACTGGCCGACGGGTTCGGGGTCACCCGCACCACCCTCAAACACGCCTTCGGCCGGCTGGTGCAGTCCGGTCTGCTGGAGACCCGCCACGGGGTGGGGACGCGCGTACGGGACTTCCTGCGCCTGGGCGGAGCCGATCTGCTGCCCATGCTCGTGCGCCACAGCCCCGACTGGATCGGTGAGATCTTCGAGGTCCGCCGCAGTATCGGTGCGTTGATCGCCGAGCGCGCCGCGGTCCGCTCCACGGCGGCCGACATCACCGCACTGCGCCGGCTGCTGGCGGCCGTCGCCGAAGCGGACGGCGGCGAACCGGCGCAGCTCGCGGACGCCGAGGTGCACCGGGCGCTCGCCCGGGCCACGGGCAACCGCGTCTACGTGCTGCTGACCAACACCCTGTTCAACGCGTACCTGCCGGTGCGCGCCGCGCTGGCCGGGCCGTTCGAGGACGCCCGGGCCGCGCACGACCGCCTGGCACCGGTCGTCGAGGCCGTGGCGGCCGGCGACCCCGACGCGGCACGCGCCGCCGCCGGGCACTACCTGTCGGCGACGGAGCGCATCATGCTCGAAGGGCTCGCGCGCTCCGGCGGGCACCGGGGGGACGCCTCGTGACCCCGCGCGGAACGGTGTTCCGGGAGACGATGCTGGGCCGGGTCCGCCTGGCCGGCGACGGCGGCGACCGCCCCGTACGGCTGGACCTGCTGGCCCGTGCGGACAGCCTGATGCTGCCCCACCGCACCATCCGGGCGCGGCTGACGGGACGCATCCGGATAGCGGGACGCGCCGACGACCCCTCCGCCGAGGGCGAGTTGGAGATCTCGCCGCTGGCGCGCCGCCGGATCCGCTACCGGCTCGGCTTCGACCTGGGGGGCCGGCGGCTGCTGCTGGACGGCTGGAAGTCGGTGTCGTTCAGGCGTCCCCTGTCCTCGATGACCGTCCTGCCGTACACGCTCTACGAGGACGGCGCACGCGTCGGCGAGGGCACCCTGCGCTTCCCGATCGCCACCGGTCTGCTGCCCTTCCTCGCCGGGTTCCGCTTCCCGCGGGCGGCCGGGTCCGCCGACGGCCGGTATCTCGCGCCGCGCTGGGACGGCACGCCGGGGCGGACGGAGGTCTGGTACACGACCCTGACCGATCCGGCGACCGGCACCGGTGTCTGGCTGCACCACGAACTCGTCGCCCCACGCGACGGCGCGCCCGCCTACGCGCACGGCTGGATCGCCGTGTTCCCCGAGGAGGGCCCGGTGGAACACGCCCGGTTCGGACCGGTGCCGTGGGCGGGGCGGTTCGGGCCGGTGTCGTGGGCGGGGCGGGAGGGCGGCCGAGGGGGCCGCACGGACACCGACGGCTCCACCGACCGGACCGACGGCTGGCCCGACCGGACCGGCACCCCGACCGACGGCTGGCCCGACCGGACCGGCACCCCGACCCACGGCTGGCCCGATCTGGCTGGCGCCCCGACCGACGGCTGGACCAATCTGACTGGCGCCCCGACCGACGGCTGGCCCGACCGGACCGGCACCCCGACCGGTCTGGCCGACGGCTTCGTCGCCGGGGGCGTCGGTGTCACGCCCGGTCGGCTGACCGGTTCGGCGGGGTCGTTCACCTGGACGCTCTCCGAGGAGTTCCAGGGCCCGCCGCTGCACACGTTTCCGCGCTGGTCCTGGCGGCGTCCCTGGCTGCCGGCCACGCACCTGCTGCCCGCCACCACTGCCCGCTACACGGGAACCGTCCGCCACGGGACCCGCGAGCTGCGGCTCACGGACGCTCCCGGCGCGAGCGCGCGTATCTTCGGGCACGGCAACGCCCGCCGCTGGGCCTGGCTCCACGCCGACCTGGGGGGCGGTGACGTCCTGGAGATCGTCGCCGCAGTGTCGACGCGGCGCGGGCTCGACCGGCTGCCCCCTCTGGTGTTCCTCCGCCTGTACCGCAACGGCCGCACCTGGCCCCGGCGGGTGGAGCGGACCGCCGTGGGCTGGGCGGGCATCGGCCGGTTCCGCGCGGACATCGGCCTGCCGCGCTGGCGGGTCGAGGGCCGTGCGGGCCTGCGGCGCATCCGGGTGACGGTGACCCAGCCGCCGGAGGGGACGCTCGCCCTCGGCTACACCGACCCGGACGGTTCCGCCGCCGTGTGCCGCAACAGCGAGCGGGCGGACGCGGACGTGCGCGTGGAGCGCTGGTGGGGCCGGTGGCGGCCGGAGGCGGCTTGGCGGCTGTCGGGCACCGCGCACGCGGAGGTCGGGGGCCGATGAGCACGAATCCCCCGGCCCTGACGGGACTCGTGGCCGCGGTTCTCGCCGACGACGGCACGGCCGAGTGGACCAGGGCCGTGCCCCGGCGCGTCGCGGCCCTGCTCGACGTCATGCCGGCCCCGACACGCGCGGCGGTGCGCGGCGCCGCCGTGGCGATCGACGCGTACGCCGTCGCCCTTACCGGCAGGCGGCTGTCCGCACTCGGCACGGAGGAACGAGAGCACGTCATGACGTCGCTCGCCGCGCGCCCGGCCCTGCTGCCGCTGCTTGACGCGCTCAAGGTACCGGTCCTGCTGGCCGCCGGCACCGAACGCATGCTGCACGACGGTCCAGCCCCTTCGGTGTCCGCGCCGGAGCGTCCGCCGCTCGACGGCACGCCCTCGGAGGCCGCACCCCTGGAGTCCTCGCCCTGGGGCCCCACACCTTCAGGACCCACGCCCTCGGAACCCACGCCCCCGGGATCCGCACGCCCGGACCCCACACCCTCGGGGTCCGCATCCCCGGAGCCCGCGCCCCCGGGATCCGCACGCCCGGACCCCACACCCTCGGGGTCCGCATCCCCGGAGCCCGCGCCCTCGGGGTCCGCATCCCCGGAGCCCGCGCCCTCGGGGTCCGCATCCCCGGAGCCCGCGCCCTCGGGCCCCACGCCCACAGGGCTCACGCCCCCAGGATCCGCCCGCCCGGAGTCGAAGCCCCCGGGATCCGCACCCTCGGACCCCATGCCTTCGCATCCCGTGCCCCCGAGCCCCACTCCCTCGCCGACCACGTCGTCCGGGCCCCCGCCCGCGGACCCCCCGCTCGACTGCACGCCCTCCTCCGGATGGCCCACGCGGTCCACCGCCGACGCGGTCGTCGTGGGATCGGGGGCGGGTGGCGCGATGGCCGCGCGGACGCTCGCCGCCGCCGGGATGCGCGTGGTCGTCGTCGAGGAGGGCGAGCACCACTCCACCGCGTCGTTCGGCCGTCGGGCGCCGCTCGACCGCTTCACGAGCCTGTACCGGGACGGCGGCGCGACCGTCGCCGTGGGGAGTCCCCCGCTGGTGCTGCCCGTGGGCCGTGCGGTCGGCGGTACGACCGTCGTCAACTCGGGCACGTGCTACCGGACACCGGAACACGTGGTCTCCCGCTGGCTCAGCCGGTACGGGTTCGCAGCCGCCGAGGGCTTCGCCGCGTGCCTGGACGAGGTCGAACGCGTTCTGCGGGTGGCACCGCAGCCGCTGGACGTCCTCGGCGCCAACGGGCGGCTCGCCCTGGCCGGGGCCCGGGAACTCGGCTGGACCGCCGCACCCCTGCGGCGCAACGCCCCCGGCTGCCGGGGCTCCTGCCAGTGTGTCGTCGGCTGCCCCACCGGCGCCAAGCAGAGCGTCCAGCTGTCCGTGCTTCCCGAGGCGTGCGCGGCCGGCACGCGCATTGTGACGGGCGCTCGGGTACGGCGGATCCTCACCGACCGCGACGGGCCGGGCGGTCCACGGGCCGCCGGGGTGCTCGCCCGCCGTCCGGACGGCAGCGAACTGGAGATCCTCAGCCCCTTGGTCGTGGTCGCCGCCGGTGCCCTCCACACCCCGCCGCTGCTGCGCCGCTCCGGCCTGGGCGGGCACCCGCGGCTCGGCCGCAACCTCAGCGTGCACCCCGCCATCAGCGTCGCGGGCCGCTTCGGCCGTCCGGTCACCGCCTGGCAGGGCGTCCTGCAGAGCGTCGGCGTGGAGCACCTGCGGGCCGACGGCATCCTGATCGAGGCGACCGCGGCGCCGCCGGGCATGAGTTCCTTCGTGCCGCCGGGGATCGGCCGTGAGCTGCGGCGGGAACTCGAACAGGCGGACCGGCTGGCGACGCTCGGCGCCATGATCGCCGACCGCCCGTCGGGCCGTGTCCTCGGCCGTGACCGCCCGCTGCCGTGCTACCGCCTCGCGGCGCGTGACGCCGGCCGGCTGCTGCGGGCCCAACGGGCCATGGGGCGTCTGCTGTTCGCCGCCGGCGCCGAGGAGGTGCTGACGGGCGTCCCCCGGGCCCCGCGCGCCCGCACCCCTGCCGAGCTGGAGGCCCTGCTCGACACGGTCAGCGCGCGCCACCTGCACCTCTCCGCGTTCCACCCCACCGGTACGGCGGCGGCCGGCGCCGACCCCGAGTGGTCGCCGACCGACCCGGAGGGGTGGTTGCGCGGTGTACACGGCGTACTGATCGCCGACGGTTCCGTCCTGCCGAGCTGTCCGGAGGTGAACCCTCAGCTGAGCATCATGGCCGCCGCCCTGGCCGTGACCCGCCGTTTCGTGACACGCGCCGGATGACGGTCCCCGGCCGACGGGCGGCGCGCCCGACGCTCGGCCCGGGGTGCCCACGAGCCTGGCCGGCGAGACCCGGCAGGGCACGGGCCGCCCGGCCCTCGATCCCCGCGCCGCCCGTGACACGCCCCCTGCCCCGCCCGCACGCATCGGCGACCACCCCACAGGCCGGGCGTCCGCCGACTCGGCCGGGCACGCGCCCCTCTCATCCATCGAGGTCCACACCGGGCGGAGTACCGGCCGCCCCGACACACAGGCCCAGCCGTCCGCCGATCCGACACGCCATGCGCCGGCGACCACCCCACAGGCCAGGCGTCCGCCCACCTCGGCTCGGCACGCGCCCACCGCATCCATCGACGACCACACCCGTCGCAATAGCCACCCCCCGACACACAGACACAGCCATCCGCCCACCCGACACCCGTTCCCCGGCGACCACCCCCACAGGCCAGGCGTCCGCCCAGGCCGCCCAGGCACACACACCCGGCCATCCGCCCACCCCGGCACCGTATGTGCCCGCCCCCACCCATCGGCGGGCACACCGGTCGCCTAGCATGCGGGCGCAGTGCTAGAAAAGGGAGATGAGCGGACGTTCCCGCTGGCCATGGGCGAGCGCGGCGCCGCCGCCCGGCTCACGGGGGGCTTCCGGTCCGGCCCGTGGCCGTGGGCTCTGGCCGCCACGCAGACGCCGTCTTTCGCCGTCCCTGAGCGTCCGCACGCTCGCCGCGCAGGTGTTCGTGCTACAGGCGCTGATCATGCTGGTGCTGGTCGCGGCGGGAGCCGCCGCCCTGGTGGTGCAGGGCCGGTACGACGCCCAGCGCACCGCCGAGGACCGTTCCCTGGCCGTGGCCGAGGCGTTCGCGCACGCACCCGGAACGGCGGACGCGCTGCGGTCGCCGGACCCGGCGGCCCGGTTGCAGCCGGCGACGGAGCAGGTGCAGAAGGGTTCCGGCGTCGACTTCGTCAGCGTCCTCGACCGGCGCGGAGTCCGGATCACCGACACCGATCCCACCCTGATCGGCACGGAGGCCGAGGGCGTCGGCCGGGCCGCCATGGGCGAGATGTACACCGAGACGTTCCACGGCCGGCCCGGCGACGCCGTGCGGGCGGTCGTACCGGTGACGGACCCCGGCAGGCGCGTGGTCGGCATCGTCACCGCCGGGATCAAGTACAGCAACGTCGGCCAGGTGCTGAACCAGCAGCTGCCGATGCTGCTCGGCATGGCGGCGGGGGCGCTGCTGCTGGCGACCGGGGGCACGGCGCTGGTCAGCCGCCGGCTGCTGCGGCAGACCCACGGTCTCGGGCCGGCCGAGATGACCCGGATGTACGAGCACCACGACGCCGTGCTGCACGCGGTGCGCGAGGGCGTGCTGATCGTCGGCGGCGACGGGTGCGTGGTGCTGGCCAACGACGAGGCACGCCGGCTGCTGGGCCTGCCCGGGGACGCCGACCAGCGGCATGTGCGGGAGCTGGGGCTGGGGCCGGGTCTGGCGCGGCTGCTGCTGTCGGGTGAGACGGCCTCCGACGAGGTCGTCCCGGCCGGGAACCGGCTGCTGGCGGTGAACACCCGGCCCACCGCCCCGTACGGCGGCGCCCAGGGACTGGTCGCCACCTTCCGTGACACCACGGAGCTGAGGGCGCTCTCCGGGCAGGCCGAGGTGGCACGGAGCCGGCTCTCGTTCCTGTACGAGGCGGGCGTGCGGATCGGCACGACACTCGACGTACGGCGTACGGCGGAGGAGTTGACCGAGGTGGCAGTCCCCCGCATGGCCGACTTCGTCACCGTGGAACTCCTCGACTCCGTGCTGCGCGGTGAGGAGCCCACGAGCGCGGTCCGCGAGATGCGCCGTACCGCGCTGCGGGCCGCACAGGGCGGTCACCCCTTGCAGGCGGTGGGCGAGGTGATCCGGTTGATGGTGGCCGACACGCCGATGGCGGCGGCGCTGCGCCGGGGCAAGGCGGTCCTGGTCCCGGACCTGCACTCCGCCGGGGACTGGCGGGCGCAGGACCCCGAGGGGGCGCGGCGGGCGCTGGACTACGGCATCCACTCGCTGATCACGGTGCCGCTCCGGGCGCGCGGAGTGGTCCTCGGCATGGTCAACTTCTGGCGTGGTGCGGGCTCCCCCGGGTTCGAGGAGGAGGACGTCGCCGTGGCCGAGGAGCTGGTGGCCCGCGCCGCCGTCGCCATCGACAACGCGCGCCGGTACTCCCGTGAGCACGCGCTCGCCGTGACGCTGCAACGCAACCTGCTGCCGCTGGGCCTGCCGGACCAGGACGCGCTGGAGATCGCCTCGCGTTATCTGCCGGCGGAGTCCGGCGTGGGCGGCGACTGGTTCGACGTCATCCCGCTGCCGGGCTTCCGGGTGGCGCTGGTCGTCGGGGACATCGTGGGACACGGGCTCCAGGCCGCGGTCACCATGGGGCGGTTGCGCACGGCCGTGCTGAACTTCTCCTCGCTGGACCTGGCGCCGGACGAACTGCTCGGACATCTGGACGAGATGGTGACCCGGCTGGACACGCAGAGCGCGACCGCCGCCGACGACGACCAGGTACCGCTGACCGGTGCCACCTGCCTCTACGCCATCTACGACCCGGTCGGCGGGCACTGCACCCTCTCCCGCGCCGGGCACCTGGCACCCGCCGTGGTGGATCCGCAGGGCAGGGTGTCCTTCCCCGACCTCCCGCTGTCGCCGCCGCTGGGGGTGGGCGGTCATCCCTTCGAGGCCGGGGAGCTGGAGCTGCCCGAGGGCAGCCGTCTCGTGCTGTTCACCGACGGGCTGATCGAGAACCGTGGACGGGACGTCGACGAGGGCCTGGCGCTGCTGTCCTCGGCCATCGCCGACGCGGACCGGACACCGGAGGAGACCTGCCGCGCCCTCGTGGAGACGATGCTGCCCGGGCATCCCAGTGACGACGTGGCGCTGCTGGTCGCCCGGACCCGGCTGCACGACCCGGCGTGCGTCGCGACCTGGGACGTCCCCTTCGACGCGGAGGCCGTGCCCCGGGTGCGCGGCGAGGCGAGCCGGCGGCTCGCCGACTGGGGGCTGGAGGAGACGGCGTTCGGCACGGAGCTGATCCTCAGCGAACTGCTGACCAACGCGATCCGCTACGGCGCTCCGCCGGTACGGGTGAGGCTGCTGCTGGGCCGCACCCTGGTGTGCGAGGTGGCGGACGGCAGCAACACCTCACCGCGGCTGCGGCGCGCGGCCGGCACCGACGAGGGGGGCCGCGGTCTGTTCCTGGTGTCCCAGTTCGCGGACATGTGGGGTACGCGCTACGCGGCGAGGGGCAAGGTCATCTGGGCGGAGCAGCGACTGGAGGGTGCCCCGGAACCGGACCCTTCGGCCCTCCTGGACGTCCTGGGCATCTGACGTCCAGGTCCGGCACCGGGGGTGGGTCAGGAGAGCCAGTCCTCGTAGCGGGTGGGGGCGAGACGGGCGTGCGGGTCGGTGAGCACGTCTCCCTTGACGACGGCGAACATCCCGGCGGTGGGATCGGTGACGACGCTGCGGTTGTCGCCCTTGCGGGACAGGGTCATGCGGCCCAGCTCGTCCAGGGTGAAGACCTCGGGGCCGGCGATGTTGCGCGTGCCGTTCAGCGGGGCGCCCATGGCGGCCTCCGCCACCGCGTCGGCCACGTCCTTGGCGGCGATCGGCTGGATCGGCGTGGCGGGCAGCCGGACGGTGTCGCCGTCGCTGGTCCAGGACAGGACGTCGTCCATGAACTCCATGAACTGTGTGGCCCGGACGATCGAGTACGGGACGGGACCGGCCGCGAGGATGTTCTCCTGGAGCACCTTGGCCCGGTAGTAGTCCAGCTCCGGCACCTGGTCCACGCCGACGATCGAGAGGATCACGATGTGGCCGACGCCGCCCTTGCGGGCCGAGGCCAGAAGGTTGTCCATCGAGGTCTGGAAGAAGGCCAGGGAGGCCGCGTCGAAGGTCGGGGAGTTCGTCGTGTTGACCACCACATCGGCTCCCGCCACGGCCGCGTCCAGCCCCGCGCCGCTGATGACGTCGACCCCGGTGGAGTGCGAGTGCGGCACCGCCTCGTGCCCGGCGGCCTCCAGATTCCTGACGACCTGCGACCCGATGAGCCCGGTACCGCCGATGACTGCGACCTTCATGACGCACCTTTCGTCAGGATCTACCGAAATCGGGATCAACCGAAATATGACATATGCGCCACCGAGGAGCGCGGGATGGGGCGGCGGGCGCGGCAAGGGACGACCGGTCACGGCGCCCGCCCGGCAGCCCGTTCGAAACTTTCCGTGGGCCCGCCGTCGCCGGGCCCGTAATATCGGTGATCTCTTGGGGGAGGTGGTCATGGGCAAGCGGCGCCCTGGCTCGCCGACGCTGGAGGAGGTGGCCGCTCACGCCGGAGTGGGCCGGGGCACGGTCTCCCGCGTCGTCAACAACGCGGCGGGCGTGAAGGAGTCGACACGCCGGGCCGTGCAGCAGGCCATCGCGGAACTGGGCTACGTGCCCAATCTGGCGGCCCGTTCCCTCGCCGGGCGACGGGCCGACGCGGTCGCGCTCGTCATGACGGAGCCGGACTGGCGGAAGTTCGCGGAGCCGTTCTTCTCCGAGATCGTCCGTTCGCTGGGCGACGCCCTGACCGACACGGGGATGCAGTTGCTGCTGACCCTGGTCCGCTCGGACACCGAGCGGGAGCGCTTCCTGGAGTACGCACGCGGCGGCCGGGTCGACGGGGTGCTGGTGATGTCCGTGCACGCCGACGATCCGCTGCCCGACATGCTCGCCGAGGCCCGGCTGCCGACCGTCCTGCTGGGCCGCCGTTCGGCCGACGAGCACGTCAGCTACGTCGACGCGGACAACGTCGGCGGCGCCCGCAGCGCGGTCACCCATCTGCTGGACAAGGGCCGGCGGACGATCGCCACGATCACCGGGCCGCTCGACATGTACGTCACCCGCTGCCGCCTGCGCGGCTACCGCGAAGCCCTGGCCCACGCCGGGCTGGACGCCCCGCCGTCCTGGGTCGCGGAGGGCGATTTCACCGCGGAGAGCGGCCGGCGCGCCATGGCCCGGCTGATCGAGCGGCACCCGGAGATCGACGGTGTGCTCGCCGCCTCGGACACCACCGCCGCCGGCGCCCTCGACGCGCTGCGCGCGGCGGGACGCCGGGTGCCGCAGGACGTCGCCGTCATCGGTTTCGACGACTTCCCGCTGGCCGAGCGGACCGAGCCGCGGCTGACCACGGTGCGGCAGCCGCTGGAGGAGATCGGGCGGGCCATGGTGCGGCTGCTCCTGGAGGAGCTGGAGGAGTCGTCCGTGGCGTGGCGGCATGTGATCCTCCGTACGGAGCTGGTGGTGCGCGAGTCGGCCTAGGCGCACTGCTGCCGTGCCCAGGGCGGCCGGTCGTACCGGGCGAGCGTCGGGCTGCGCCGTCCCGTCCGGCGGGTCGCCGTCACGCCAGCGGATCGTGGCCCCAGTTCATCAGGGAGTGCCGCCATTTCGTTGCGCGTACGTCGCCGGAGGGCCGCTGTGCCAGATGCCGGCGGATGTAGCCGACGACCTTGCGCATGTGGCGGTAGTCGTCGTCGGAGAGGTCGCCCTTCTTCGTCCGCAGGATCTCCACGATCCGGCGGCCGGAGGCGTGGCCGGTGGATTCGCCTCCGTCCTTGTGCTGTCCGGCATCGCGTGACCGGTCGGTGGCGAGCCACTCCTCCAGTCCCGCCGGTGTCATGTTCACCAGCTCACGGAACGCCTCGCGCACCTCTTGACGCTCGTCGTCGTCCACGTCGGCTCACTTCTTCTTCAGCGCGGACGGCTTGTGCACCGCGGTCCTGCCGGACTTCGCGCTGCGTACCTGGTACTGCGGGTCGTCCGGCGAGGCGTCCACCGTGCGGCCCGCGGCCTCGGTCCGATCGGTGATCTCCTTTTCCACCTCGCCCTCGGTCCGGCTCCCGTGACTGCGCCAGGTGACGTGATCACCCTTCTTCAACGCCTTGCCCGCTTCGCTCTTCTTCGCCATGCCGCCTCTCCCTTGGCACCTTGTCGGCGGTCTGCTCCCCCTCTTCCAGCCTGGGGGTTCCCGGCGGAGACCGCGACGCGGGGCGGGTCAGCCCGGTCGCCCGTCGTCTGAGGCCGCGGCGCGGTCGGCCCGCCCGCCGGCGCCCAGGCTGCCCGTGGCACGCAGCGGCCACCCGGCGTCCCAGCGGGGCAGATCGTGGCGGGCCAGCCGTAGTACCACGGGCGGCAGGGCCCAGCGCAGGGGCTGGACGAGACGCAGCCACGCCGGAACATAGACAGCGGTACGGCGGCGCTCGACGGCGCGCGCCAGCCGGGCGGCGACCACGTCGGCCGGATGAATGGTCCGAACGCCGGGGGGCATGCGCACGCGCAGTCGGTGCAGGGCCGTGAAGCCCTCGGCTTCGCGGATCATGTCGGTGTCCGCCCAGGCGGGATAGGCGATGCCCACCGCGACCCCCTCGTGCGCCACCTCGGCCTGGAGGGAGTGGGCGAAGGCTTCCGCACCTGTCTTGGAAGCGCAGTAGGCGCTCATCATCGGGGTGGCGCCGAGGGACGCGAGCGACGCCATCTGCAGGAAGTAGCCCGCCGTCGCCGTCAGATCGGGCAGGAACGCCCGGGCCGTGTGGGCGCTGCCGGTCAGGTTCACGTCGATGACGCGGCGCCATGAGGCGGGGTCCGACGTCGCGAAAGGGCCTCCTTGGGCGATTCCCGCGTTCGCCACGACCACCGACGGCCGACCGAGGTGACCGCGGACCCGGGCTGCCGCATCGTCCAGCGCGGAGTGGTCCGTGACGTCGACCTCGACCGCCAGCGCCGCGGTGGGCAGGGATGCCGCCAAGGCGTCCAGTTCAGGCCCCTCATGGCCGAGCAGCGCCAGGCGCGCCCCGCGCCGGGCCAGTTCGCGCGCCAGCGCCGCGCCCAGCCCGCGTGCCGCTCCGGTGATCACGACGGTCCGGTCCTGGAGCGCGCCGGCCCTCACCTGTCGTCCCTTCGCCGGGCGGCCCGGCTCGCGCCCGGCCC
Source organism: Streptomyces sp. NPDC017676 (assembly GCF_044329325.1). Classification (NCBI taxonomy): domain Bacteria; kingdom Bacillati; phylum Actinomycetota; class Actinomycetes; order Kitasatosporales; family Streptomycetaceae; genus Streptomyces; species Streptomyces sp. NPDC017676. The sequence goes on from NZ_JBIRJA010000006.1 coordinate 179,665, forward strand.
ACCGGATGCCTCCGCCGACGACGGCTCCGGGCCCGGCGCGCCGCCCGGAGAGTTCCTCCCGGCAGGGGCCGGCGGGCGTACCGGCGCCCTTTCCGGCAGGTCGAGCCGGCGGGTGGAGATGTGCACGCCGTCGACCGGCCGGCCCCCCGACATGGCGGCGGCGGCCAGGCAGAAGCGGACCCACATGTTGAGCTGGATCTCCTTCGCCAGGCGCAGGTGCGAGTACAGGAGGTGCACCAAGCGGTTGCCGGGGCATGCCCAGAGCTCGATCTCGAACACCAGCAGGCCGTCTTCCTCTCGTGCGCGGAACTGCACCTGACCGGCCTCCATGTGACCGCGCAGGGTCACCAGGTGCAGACGGTCGACGTCGCGGTGAACGACCTTGACGGGCCCGTTCCACGGCCCTGGCATCTCCACCAGCAGTTCGTCCCCGACGTCCAGACCGTGGTCGCGGAGCTCACCGGTGCGGATGTTCACCACCTCGGAAGGCACGAAGCGCTTGAAGTCGCAGCAGACCCGTTCGATGAGCCGGTCGGGTCCGACGTCGGCCCCGGTGATGCGCACCCGGAAGTGGCGGTGGAACAGGGGGCCGCAACCGTCCTGGGCCCGTTGCACCCCGCTGTCGACCGCTTCGGCCGGCAGCGGCGGCGGAAGGTCCCTCTCGTCACCCCGGCACTCGCCGCCTCGATGCAGGGGCGTCGTCTCCCACAGATAGCGCCATGTGACCAGGCCCGTGCCCAGCAGCCACCGTGCGAGCGCGGCCAGGATCCGCGGGCAGTGTGAGCGCGTCATCCGTGCCCCCTGGATCGATAAGAAGTCATTAATCACATCAAACTGTTTATAACCGCCAGAAGGGGTACCCAAAACGGACTATCGACGCGAGCAAGAGATCTGGGAGGCGCCCCATGGTGGTCCGGCTCCTGCACCGCGCAGGGGTGCGGAGTTCTCATCTGCACCTCGTCTCGCTCGCCTCCGTCGGTCTGTGCGTGACGCTGTGGGTGCGCGCGAAGACCGTCGACCAGGAGGAGCGGGGGAACGCCGAGCGGCGCGCACTCTTCGTCGGGCTGTGGCCGCCGACACTGTGGCTGATCGGCGACTCGCTCGAAGGTCCGAGTGAGCCCCTTGGGTGACTGGACCTTCGGACGGCTCGACGCCACACAGGTGTGGCGGGACCTCGCGGACGCACGCGTGAACTACTCGGCCGACGAGGTGCGCCGACCGTCCTGGAACATCGACGTCCACCGCACCGCGCTGCCGACGGAGCGACCGGGCCCGCCGGAACCGGGAGGCCCGTGGGAACAGGCCTGCCGTCTGGTCCGCGACTACGAGTTCTCGCCGCCGGAGATCGTGCGAGCGCTCTACGACCCCGCCGCGCCACTGCTCGGCCGGGACATGCTGCTGGAGGCACGCTTCCACGGCATCCACTTCTACTGCGGTGTGCGCGTCACCGAGGTGGCGGACGAGACCCGCGACGGGACGGAGCGCGTCTGGGGATGGGCCTACGAGACCCTGGAGGGCCACCTGGAACGCGGCCAGGCCACCTACGAGGTGGTGAAGCGGCAGGACACCGGTGAGGTGCTGTTCGTGGTCACGTGCCATTCGCAGGGCGCCCCGACTCTGGGCCCGATCACCCTCCTCGGGTGGCGCCTGTTCGGCCGCCGCACCCAACTGCGGTTCTACCGCAGGTGTGCCGCACGGCTGCGCCTGTTCGTCGAGGCCGCGTTGCACGGCCAGGACCCGCTGCCCGGCCCTCCCCCCGCAGTCGGGCGTCTGGTGTGCGCGCCCTCCGACACGAGAACGCACCGCTTGGACGCGCTGGCGATCCACCGGGTCGCCCCGGGCTGAGAGGGCCGGCCTGAATGTCGTGACGACGGACCCCGGGGGCGGTCCGGCCCATGCATTGCGGGACCGCATCTTCGGGAGCGCTCCCAGAAATTGGGGGCCGTCCCAACAGGGGGGCCTTGACGTGCGATTTCGAGACTTCTTCGACACTCACCCTGCGCGGAGCCTTGTCAGGGACATGAACTCTCCCTACAGTCCCTGCCCAACGGAGGGAATGGGAGCGCTCCCATTCGGCTGTGCCCGGGAGCGCTCCCGAACTCCCCTCACCGTCATGGAGAGGACCCGCATGCGACCGTACAAGCACCCTGTCCGTGGAGCGCGCGGCCTGCTGGGCGCACTGCTCACCGCGCTCGCCGCCCTGGCGGCGCTGCTCACCGTCGCTCCCGCGGCCCAGGCCGACACCACGATCTGCGAACAGTACGGCTCGACGACGATCCAGGACCGCTACGTCGTCCAGAACAACCGCTGGGGCACCGGTGAGACCCAGTGCATCGGCGTCACGGACTCCGGGTTCCGCGTCACCCAGGCCGACGGCTCGGTGCCGACGAACGGCGCCCCGAAGTCCTACCCGTCCGTCTACAACGGCTGTCACTACACCAACTGCTCGCCCGGGACGAACCTTCCGGCCCGGCTCAGCAGCATCTCCCGCGCGCCCACCAGCATCTCCTACGGCTATGTGAGCAACGCGGTGTACGACGCCGCGTACGACATCTGGCTCGACCCCACGCCCCGCACCGACGGCGTCAACAAGACCGAGATCATGGTGTGGTTCAACAAGGTGGGCCCCATCCAGCCGGTGGGCTCGCAGGTCGGCACCGCGACCGTCGCCGGGCGTCAGTGGCAGGTGTGGTCCGGCAACAACGGCGGCAACGACGTGCTGTCCTTCGTCGCGCCGTCGGCGATCACCAGCTGGAGCTTCGACGTCATGGACTTCGTCCGACAGGCGGTCTCCCGCGGGCTCGCGCAGGACAGCTGGTACCTGACCAGCGTGCAGGCGGGCTTCGAGCCCTGGCAGAACGGCGCCGGCCTGGCCGTGACCTCTTTCTCCTCCACCGTCGACACCGGCAGCGGCGGCCCCGGCGGCCCCGGGAGCCCGGCGGCCTGCAAGGTGGCGTACGGGACCAACGTCTGGCAGGGCGGCTTCACCGCCGAGGTCACCGTCACCAACACCGGCTCCTCCCCCGTCAGCGGCTGGCAGCTCGCCTTCACCCTGCCCGCGGGGCAGCGGATCACCAGCGCCTGGGGCGCCGGCGTGACGCCGTCCTCGGGGGCGGTCACGGCGAGCTCCCTCGCCTACAACGCGCAGATCCCGCCCGGCGGTCAGGTGTCCTTCGGGTTCCAGGGCAGCTACGGCGGCACGTTCGCCAAGCCCTCCGGGTTCAGCCTGAACGGGGCCGCCTGCACCATCGCGTGACCCGCGCACCCGGCGCACCGCCCGCGTGACCCACCCACCCGCTCCGGGACCCGCTCGTCCCGCACCCGACGATCGGGCGGGTCCCGGCTCCACCCCGCCCCCGGCCCCACCGCAGCGCCGCCCCGCTCCCGGACCGCTCCAGGAAAGGCCCGCCCGCATGAGCCTCCCGCTCGCCCGCCGCCGCCCGGTGACGGCCCTGGCCGTGTGTGCCGCGGTCCTGGCCCTCACCGCGTCCGCGGCCGCACCGGAGCCCGTCGCCGCCTCCCCGGCCGCGGTCCTGCCGTACCAGGACCCGTCCTCCCCCGTGCCGGACCGCGTCACCGATCTGCTGGCGCGGATGACCCTGGACGACAAGCTCGGCCAGATGACGCAGATCGAGAAGGACGCCCTCGTCCCGCAGTCCGACCTCGCCGCCCACCGCATCGGCTCCGTGCTCTCCGGCGGCGACTCGACCGTCAGCCCCAACAACGCCCAGACCTGGGCGGACACCTACGACTCGCTCCAGCGCACGGCCCTGACGACTCCGCTCGGCATTCCGATGATCTACGGCATCGACGCGGTGCACGGCCACAACGCGGTGCGCGGGGCCACGCTCTTCCCGCACAACATCGGCCTCGGCGCCACCCGTGACCCCGCGCTCGTCCAGCGGATCGGGCGGGCGGTGGCCGAGGAGGTGTCGGGCACCGGGATCGACTGGGACTTCGCGCCGTGCCTGTGCGTGGCCCGCGACGACCGGTGGGGCCGTACCTATGAGTCGTACGGCGAGAGCCCCGAACTGCCCGCCTCCCTCACCACGTTCATCACCGGGCTGCAGGGCGAGACCCTGGGCGGCGGGCCGGCGCCCGTGCTGGCCACCGCCAAGCACTACCTCGGCGACGGCGGCACGGCCGGCGGTGTGGACCAGGGCGACACCAAGCTGTCCGAGGCCGAACTGCGCGCCGTCCACCTGCCCCCGTTCAGGGAGGCGGTGCGCCGTGGCGTGGGCGCGGTGATGCTCTCGTACAGCAGCTGGAACGGGGTCAGGTCCCACGCGAACAAGTACCTGGTGACCGACCTGCTGAAGGGCGAACTCGGCTTCGGCGGGTTCGTGGTGTCCGACTGGGCCGCCGTCGACCAGCTCGACGGGCAGAGCGGCTTCACCGGCGCCGAGATCAGTACGGCCGTCAACGCGGGCGTCGACATGGTGATGGTCCCCCATGACTACGGGAAGTTCCTCACCCTGCTGCGCGCCGAGGTCACCGCGGGCCGCGTCCCGCAGTCCCGGATCGACGACGCCAACCGGCGCATCCTGACCAAGAAGTTCCAACTCGGCCTGTTCGAGCGGCCGTTCACCGACCGTTCGTACACCGCCACGGTCGGTTCTGCCGCGCACCGGGAGCTGGCCCGGCAGGCGGTGCGCGCCTCGCAGGTGCTGCTGAAGAACGCGGGCGGTGTGCTGCCCCTGCCGAAGTCGGCCAAGCTGTTCGTCGCGGGCAGGTCCGCCGACGACATCGGCAACCAGAGCGGCGGCTGGACCGTCGGCTGGCAGGGGCGCAGTGGTCCCGTCACGGACGGCACCACGGTCCTGCGGGGCATCCGGGCCGCCGTCACCGACCCGTCCCGGGTCACCTACGACCGGTACGGCAACGGCATCGACTCCTCTTACCGCGCCGCGGTCGCCGTGGTCGGCGAGACCCCGTACGCCGAGGGCCGGGGCGACCGGCCGGGCGGCCTCGGGCTGGACCAGGAGGACCTGGCAACCCTCGCCCGGCTGAAGGCGAGCGGGGTGCCGGTCGTCGTGGTCCTCGTCTCCGGCCGTCCGCTCGACGTCTCCGCCCAGCTGCCCGACTGGAAGGCGCTGCTGGCCGCCTGGCTGCCCGGCACGGAGGGGGCCGGTGTGTCCGACGTCCTGTTCGGCGACTACGCGCCCACCGGCAAGCTGCCGGTGAGCTGGCCGCGGACCTCCGCGCAGGAACCGGTCAACGACGGTGACGGCAAGGACCCGCTCTTTCCGTACGGGTACGGGCTGACGTACTCCGGTGCCGGCCCCACGTCCCCGCCGGCGCCCGGCGCGTGCACCGCGCGGTTCCGCACCACCTCCTCCTGGCAAGGCGGTCACCAGGCGGAGGTGACGGTCGAGAACACCGGCTCCGCCGCGCTGACGGGCTGGTCCGTGGACTGGGACCTGGGCGGCTCCCGCGTCACCAGCCTCTGGAACGGCTCCCTGGCCACGGCCGACGGCCGGGCCACCGTCCGCAACGCCGCCTTCAACGGCTCCCTGCAGCCCGGTGCCACCACATCGTTCGGCTTCACCGCGGAAGGCACCGCAGGCACACCCGACCCGCACTGCGCCGGGAGCTGAGCGGGCGCCCGTCCACCGCCCCTGCCCTGTACCACCCGCAGCCCCGCACGAGGAGGACCCATGACACACCCCACCCGCCGGACACCCGCGCACCGGCCGAGACCGGGGCGCCGACGGCACCGGGCGGCCTCGCTGGGCGCGATGTTCGCCACCCTGGCACTGGGTCTGGCCGGGCAGCTCACCGCGCACCCCGCCGCCGGGACCGGTGCCGGCGACGCGTTCGCCGGCGACCGCACCGGCATGCCCCACACCCACACCCACGCCCCGGCGGTCCCGGCGTACTCCGGTACGGCGCCCGCCCGGGGTTTACCGCCCGTCTGATCCGAATCGGAAGGAGCTGAACGTGGCTCGACGCAACAGACTGATGTCGGTGGCAGCGGCTCTGTCGACGCTGCTGGCGGCACTCGCCCTCACCCTCCTGGGGCAGACCAGCGCCCAGGCGCACGGGGTGGCGATGCTGCCCGGATCCCGCACCTACCTGTGCTACCTGGACGCGCACACGACGACCGGCGGCCTCGACCCGACCAACCCGGCGTGCCGGGACGCGCTGGCCAAGAGCGGTGCGACGGCGCTGTACAACTGGTTCGCCGTGCTCGACTCCAACGCCGGTGGCCGGGGCGCGGGTTATGTCCCGGACGGCACGCTGTGCAGTGCGGGTGACCGGTCGCCGTACGATTTCCGCGCCTACAACGCGGCCCGCTCGGACTGGCCGCGCACCCATCTGACCAGCGGGGCGACGATCCAGGCGCAGTACAGCAACTGGGCGGCGCACCCGGGTGACTTCCGGGTCTACGTCACCAAGCAGGGCTGGTCGCCGACCTCCGCCCTGCGCTGGGCCGACCTCGATCTGATCCAGACGGTCACCAATCCGCCGCAGACAGGGTCGCCGGGCACCGACGGCGGCCACTACTACTGGGACCTGAAGCTGCCCTCCGGGCGGTCCGGTGACGCCCTGCTGTTCATCCAGTGGGTGCGGTCGGACAGCCAGGAGAACTTCTTCTCCTGCTCGGACATCGTCTTCGACGGCGGCCACGGCGAGGTCACGGGCATCCGCACCTCCGGCGGTACCCCGACGCCCACGCCCACGCCGACTCCCACGGATCCGCACACCGGTTCCTGCATGGCCGCGTACTCCGTGGTGAACTCCTGGAGCGGTGGCTTCCAGGCCTCCGTCGAGGTCATGAACCACGGCACGGCGCCGCTCGACGGGTGGGCCGTGGCCTGGCAGCCCGGGGCGGGCACCAAGATCAGCAGCCTGTGGAACGGCACGCTGTCCACCGGTACCGACGGCACGGTCACGGTCCGCAACGTGGACCACAACCGGGTCGTGCCCGCCGACGGCAGTGTCACCTTCGGCTTCACCGCCACGTCGACCGGCAACAACGTCCCCGCCGGTTCCATCGGCTGCGTCACGGCACAAGGCACCACCTGACGCATCCGGCGCCCGCCGCCTCCCCGGCCGGTTCCGGGGAGGCGGCGGGCGCGCCGGGAGAGGCATGACCCGACGCCGGCGGACGCGGGCCCTGTCGGACGACCATGGCACGCATGACTGAGCAACCCGCACGCTGGAGCCAGGCAACCGTCCACCCCGACATGTGGGTCGACCCCGCGGACGATCCCCGGCACAGCGAAGGAGCCGGTCCGGAGGGCGAGCCGGCGACGCTGGAGGACTTCCTGACGGGGTACCGCACCACGCTGCTGATGAAGTGCGAGGGCCTGGACCCCGAGCAGCTGGCCCGCCGGTCGGTACCGCCGTCGACCATGTCGCTGCTCGGCCTGCTGCGCCACCTCGCGGAGGTGGAGCGGGACTGGCGCGGCTGGATCAGCGACGGTGACCCGCTGCCGAAGCTGTACGGCGAGCCGGACGGGGACTTCCACGGGGCGGTCGCCGAGCAGGCCGTGGTCGACGCCGCGTATGCCGATCTGGCGCGCGAGCAGGCCGCGACCGACGCGGCGCTGGCCGAGCACCCGGATCTGGCTGAGCGGCTGGGGAAGGACAGGATCGCGGTGCGCGAGCTGCTGGTGCACAGGATCGAGGAGTACGCCCGTCACTGCGGACACGCCGATCTGCTGCGCGAGTGCGTCGACGGACGGGTGGGTCAGTGAGCGGGGCTGTCCTCGGCCGGTGAGGTCCCGGGGGCGTGCGGGCCGACTCATCCCCCTGCACCAGGGGCCGGGCTCAGGAGGTGCCGGCTGTCGTCCTCGCCGACGCGTGCCACGGGACGGCGTACGTGATGCGTGTCAGGTCGGTCATGAGGGAGTCCAGCCATGCCACGGTCGCGTAGTACCGGCGGGGGGCGCCGGGCGGCTCGGCGGTGAGGCCGGGCAGGGTCGGATCGATCAGCGGTGTCGCCGCGACGGGGGTGTCGTCCCCCGGGTCCAGCGCGGCCGAGACCAGCAGCATCCGGCCCGCCACCCGCTCCCCCAGCATGCCGGCCGACTGGGCCGCCGCCGGGCTCAGCGGGGTGAGCGGCGGCTCCAGCAGCCGTGCCGAGCCCCACAGGGTGTGGTGCCCGGCGATCAGCGTCGCCTGCCAGTCCACGGCGGGCGGCCGCACCCGGCGGCCACTGCCTCCGAAGGGCGGCGTCGGCTCGCTCTGCACCTGTGCGTACGCGGACTCCGCGAGGACGATGGCACGTTGCAGGCAGCGGTGGTGGGGCGCCCTGGACAGCGGGGGCGACACCGTGCCGCACGCCACCGAGGCACTGGTGGCCACGACGATCTCCGCGGCCCTGCGCAGCAGATCGGCCGCCGTCCGGCGCAGTTCCTCGTGGCCGCCCCGGGGCCAGGCCAGCACGCCGAAGACCGCGCCGATCGCACTGCCGATGAGCACGTTCAGCACGCGGACCTCCGCCAGCCGCCAGGTCGGCGGCGCCAGCTGCGCGAAGACCAGCGCCACGAGCACGGTGAACAGTCCCTGCGCCCATCCGACGCCCCTGACCGGCCCCACCGTGAAGCCGAGCAGCATCCACAGCGGCAGGAGGACGGCGTACACGGTGGTGTCGGAACCCACGAAGATCAGGACACCGGCGCTCAGCAGGGCCCCGGCCAGCGTGCCCGCCAGCGCCAGACGGATGGTGCTCCAGGTCTCGCCCATGGTGGTGCGGGTCAGGGTGAGGGTCGCCAGCATCGCCCAGAAGCCGTGCGGCAGGGTGTCCACCCCGGCGACCAGCCGGGCCGCCGTCAGGGCCAGGGCGATGCGCACGGCGTTCTGGAAGAACACCGAGCGGCGCCCGGCATGGCCGCGCAGCCGGTGCCACCACAGGACGGGGGCCCTGGTGGTGGCGTACCAGAACCGGCCGGGCTGCAGTTCCACCGAGGCGTTCCTGCCCCGCACCGCCAGATCGGCCGCCGCGCCCATGGCCAGCGCCGCGTCGGCGATCTCCAGCACGGCGGCGTGGCAGCGCAGGACGGCGGGCGGGAGGCAGTCGTCGGCCGGGGTGGCAGGGAGCCCCGCGGACACGGCGGACAGGTCGGCGCGTGCCGCGGTCAGCTCCTTGTGCTGTGCCGCGGGGGACGTCCCGGCCCGCAGACAGCTCGTGGTCGCCGTGGCCATGCGCGCCACCGCCCGCAGTACGGCGGTCACCTCGGGTGCCGGGCCGTGGTGCGGCAGGGCGGGCAGCTCGGCCAGCCTGCCGAGCAGCGTACGGGTGGCCAGGCCGGTGTGGGCGAGGGCACGGGCGCGCACCCCGGGCCCCGCCGGCCGCTCCGCCTCGGGCACGCTGAGCGACCGCAGCGACTGGCTCACGTCCTGGGCCGCCAGGATGTCGGTGCCGGCGAGGGTGTCCCGGTGTGCCGCGAGCTTCGCCGCGCACCGCTCGGCGACCGCCGCCGCCCGGGCGACCCGCTCCCGGTACGACGCCGGGGCGGGCTCCGGGAAGAGCAGGGCCTCGGCCGCGACGAAGAGGGCCAGCCCCGTCGTCGTACCGATCAGCCGATCACCGAGCGAGCCGGGGTCGTACGGCGGGAAGGAGGGGAGGATGTAGAGGAGTTGGAGGCCCGGCGCCGCGCCCGCCGGGCGGGGTCCGCCGACGGCGGCGAAGGCCAGCGTGAAGCCGACCACCAGCATGCCGACGACCGCGCTCCAGGTCCGCACCGACAGATAGGTGCCGGCGGCCACCAGCACCCAGCACACCGGCAGCAGCCGCGTCATCACGGCCGCGCGCTGCCGCCCGGTACCGGGGATCCTGGCCAGTCCGCCGAGTGCGACCACGGTGAACAGCGCGTAGGTCGCCGCCACGGGGCGGTCGAAGCCGTAGCGGAAGGCGTAGAAGCCGGCCGCGGCCACGAGTGTCACGCGCAGGGCACGAAGACCGGAGGCGGCGTAGGCCTCCCGGAGCCGCGCACCTCGCTCACCCCACATTCCTACAGGATCACCCACCACGGGGCATCCGGCACCTCGCTGGGCAGGCGGCGGCACGTGGGGTAACCGGCTCAGGTGTCAGCCGAGGTGCTGCTGGAAGAAGGCGGCCGCCTCCCTGCCGACTCGGAGGCGGACAGCCGGGTCGGCGGGTTCGGGGGCGAAGAAGTCGTCGTGGCGGACGTCGGGGCCGGCCGAGCTGCCACTCGCAGTGGGGATGTGCTCCAGGTACGGCCTGGTGTCGACGTCGTACGGGTTGACCGTGTCTGCTCCGCCCCAGCGGATGCCCACGGGCACCCGCACGGTTGCCAGGCTTTCCGGGGTCACGAGAGCGCCGACTCCGGGGGCCACCAGGAAGACCGCCCGCACTCGGGGATCCGAGAGGTCCGCTGCGGCGGCGTCCAGCGCACCTCGGGACCACTCGTCCAGCGGATGCTTCTTCCGCAGCGCCTGCAACGCGCCGGGGAACTCGGGGATCTCCGGCAGAGGGACCGTTCCCGTCAGTACGGCCCACACGATCCGCGGATCGATACGGGCCCCCGCAAGGGCCGCCGCCGTGTAGCCGCCGAGGGAGAAACCCGCCACACCGACCGGACCGAGCAGCTGTTCCCGGGCGAGTGCTTCGAGGGCGAAGGAGACGTCCCGGGGCCGTTCCCACACGTGCAGAAAGCCCTCCGGCTCGTAGCCGTCGACGTAGTTGTTGCCGTGGTGATCAAGGGCGACGACCCGGAAGCCCGCCTCGTGCAGCGGTCGTACCAGCCATTCCATGTCGCCGCCCGAGCCTCCGGTGCCGTGGGAGACGACGACCAGCGGAGCGGGTGCGGCGTGCGGGCGGCTCGGCTCCCACAGGTAAAGACGGACAGGGCGCGGGCGAGTCGGATCCCGCAGGTCATATCGGAACTTGTCGTGCAGGACACGTATCAGCGGCTGTCCCTGTCCGGAGATCGTCATGGCGACATCGTAGGGAGGCCGCCCCGGCACGGGCGCGGCTGTGGGGGGTGCTCCCCACTGCGCCCCGACCTCCGCGCCCCTCCCCGCCCTGACCGGCGCCCGCGGGCAGCCGCAGGAACCGCGGCATAGGGGCCGCAAGAACAAAGGCAAGGAGTCAGCCACTCCTTGCCACCCTCAACTTATAGCGCACCGGGGGGCTTGCGGCAAGGCCCCGGTCGTGGCGCAGAATTGCCGGCCCAGGCCAGGAAGCTGCGGAAACAGGTGATTCACGAAGTGCGCGTACTTCTGTCGACGTATGGGTCACGCGGGGGCGTCGAACCCCTGGTGGGGCTCGCGGCGCGGTTGCGGGGACTCGGCACTCAGGTGCGGGTGTGCGCGCCGCCGGACGAGGACTTCGCGCAGCGGCTGGCCGAGGTCGGCGTCCCGCTGGCCCCGGTCGGCCCGTCGGCGCGCGCGCTGACGCGGGCGGCGCCCCCGCCCGCGTCCCTGCCCCGGCGCGCGGCCGAGCTGATCGCCGGTCAGCTCGATACGGTCACCGAGGCGGCGCAGGGCTGCGATGTGCTGGTGGCGACCGGCGCGCTGCCCGCCGCGGCCGGCGCGCTGTCGGTGGCGGAGAAGCTCGGCGTCCGCTCCGTGTCCGTGACCTTCCAGCAGCTCACCCTGCCCGCTCCGCACCGCCGGCCGCTGGCGTACCCGGGCCGCCCGCTCCCGCCGGAGGTGACCGACAACGAGGTGCTGTGGGAGCTGGACGCCCGGAGCACCGACGCGCTGTTCAATGAGGCGCTCAACACGAACCGGGCGTCGATCGGGCTGCCGCCGGTGGAGAGCGTGCGCGACTACGTCATCGGCGACCGGCCGTGGCTGGCGACGGACCCGGTGCTGGACCCCTGGCGCAAGAGCCCGGACCTCGAAGTGGTCCAGACCGGTGCGTGGGTCCTGCCCGACGGACGCCCGCTGCCGGCCGACCTGGTGGCGTTCCTGGAGGCCGGTGCACCACCGGTGTACGTGGGCTTCGGCAGCATGCCCCTGCACGCGGCGGCTGACATCGGCCGGGTCGCCGTCGAGGCGGTCCGCGCGGGGGCGGCGCGCGGGGGCGGCCCGGGGGTGGGCCGGTCTGTCCCCGGTCGACGGCCGGGACGACTGCTTCGTCGCCGGCGAGGTGAACCACCAGGCGCTGTTCGGCCGGGTGGCCGCCGTCGTGCCCCACGGCGGCGCCGGTACGACGACGGCCGCGGCGCCGGCCGGTGCGCCCCAGGTGTCGTGGACCAGCTGGCGGACCAGCCGTGCTGGGCGGGCCGGGTGGCCGGGTTGGCCATCGACGCGGCGCACGACGGTCCCACGCCGACGTGCGCCTCCCTGCCGGCCGCCCTGGGGACGGCCCTCGCCCCGGAGACCCGCGTACGAGCGGCTGCCGTGGCCGGCCGCGTCCGCACCGACGGGGTGTCGGTGGCCGCACGGCTGCGGCTCGACGCGCACGGCTGAGCCCGTCGGCCTGGATCGAGAGCTGCCGCGGGGGCACGGAGCACCGTGCGTCGTGGCCGCGGGTTCGTCATGCCCATCCCCCCGTTCTCCGTTCTCCGTCTCCCCGTCCGCCCATCCCCCAGTCCCACCGCCGCGCCGCCTGCCGCCTGCCGCGGCCGTAACCGGCCTCACAAGGGAGCCCCTGACGTGAAACTTCCCCTGCCCACCCGCGCCTTCGACCTCCCCGGCCGCCTCGCCGCCAAGGCCGACCCGGCGCTGATCGCCGACGACGAGCGGCACTTCGCGGCCATCGCGGAGTGTCTTGAGGAGTCGATCGCCGAGCTCTCCGACCGTCTCGACGCCGAGCGCAGGGCGCCGGGCGGCAAGGGACGGCAGGCGATGGACCGGGACGCCGAGATCCACCGGCTGACCGGCCGTCTGCGCGCCCTGCGCCGCTACGGACTGGACCTGTGCCTCGGACGCATGGTCGGCGCGGACGGCCGGGAGCCCGTCTACGTCGGCCGGCTCGGGCTCACCGACAATGCGGGCCGCCGGTTGCTGGTCGACTGGCGCTCCCCCGCGGCCGAGCCGTTCTTCGGAGCCACCCACGCGCACCCGATGGGTCTGGTGAGCCGCCGCAGGTACCGCTGGACCGATGGCCGGATCACCGACTACTGGGACGAGGTGTTCACCCCGGACGGGCTGGCCGGGCATGCCGCGCTGGACGACCAGTCCGCGTTCATCGCCAGTCTGGGCGGCAGCCGGTCGCCGCGGATGCGGGACGTGCTCGGGACCATCCAGGCCGACCAGGACGCGGTGATCCGGGCGGGCTCGCGCGGCGCCCTCGTCGTGGACGGCGGTCCGGGCACGGGGAAGACCGTGGTCGCCCTGCACCGCTCCGCCTACCTCCTGCACTCCGACCCGCGCCTGGGTCACCGCCGGGGCGGCGTCCTGTTCGTCGGTCCGCACCGGCCGTACCTGTCCTACGTCGCCGACGTCCTGCCCAGCCTGGGCGAGGAGGGCGTGCAGACGTGCACCTTGCGGGACCTGGTCGCCGAGGGCGCCGCAGCGGTGGCCGAGGCCGATCCGGAGGTGGCCCGGCTGAAGTCGTCCGCGGACATGGTGAAGGCGATCGAGAAGGCCGTCGCGTTCTACGAGGAGCCGCCGGCCGAGGGGATGACGGTCACCACCCACTGGTCCGGCATCCGGCTGACCGCCGATGACTGGGCCGTGGCGTTCGACGCGGCGGAACCCGGTACTCCGCACAACGAGGCGCGCGAGCAGGTGTGGGAGGAACTGCTCACCATCCTGGTGGACAAGCACGACGGTGACGCCCCGCCCGAACTGCTGCGCAGGTCACTGCTGCGGAACAGGGAGCTGCGCACGGCCTTCGGCCGTGCCTGGCCGCTGCTGGAGGCGGCCGACCTCGTCGGAGACCTGTGGACGGTTCCGGCGTATCTGCGGATGTGCGCCCCGTGGCTGAGCCGCGAGGAGGTGCGGCTGTTGCGGCGCGCGGAGGCCCAGGCCTGGACGGTGTCCGACCTGCCGCTCCTGGACGCGGCCCGGCAGCGGCTCGGCGACCCGGAGACGGCCCGGCAGAAGCGCCGGCACGCCGCCGCCCTCGCCGCCGAACGCGAGCGCATGGACAGGGTCGTCGACAACCTGCTGGAAGCCCACACCTACGACGACGGCGAAGGCGTGCTGGTCATGCTGCACGGGCAGGACATGCGGAACTCCCTGGTCGACGACAGCGCCCTGCCCGCTGCCGACCCCGACCTGCTCGCCGGGCCGTTCGCGCACGTCGTCGTGGACGAGGCGCAGGAACTGACCGACGCGGAGTGGCAGATGCTGCTCCTGCGCTGCCCGTCCCGGAGCTTCACCATCGTCGGGGACCGCGCCCAGGCCCGGCACGGGTTCACGGAGTCCTGGCAGGAGCGGCTCGCCCGGGTGGGGTTCGACCGGATCCGCCTGGCGTCCCTGACCGTCAACTACCGGACGCCGGAAGAGATCATGACGGAGGCCGAGCCGGTCATCCGGGCGGTGCTGCCGGACGCCAACGTGCCGACGTCCATCCGCAGCAACGGCGTTCCCGTCGTCCACGGGTCCGTCTCGGAGTTGCGCTCGGTCCTCGACGCCTGGCTCGCCGCACACGCCGACGGGACCGCCTGTGTCATCGGCGATCCCGCGTTCCGGCCGACCGCCCGCGTCCGTTCCCTGACGCCGGAGCTGTCGAAGGGGCTGGAATTCGACCTGGTCGTCCTCGTCGACCCGGAGAGGTTCGGCGAAGGCGTCGAAGGGGCGGTCGACCACTACGTCGCGATGACCCGGGCGACCCGGCAACTGGTCGTCCTCACGAGCCCCTGACGTCAGTCGGCGCAGGCCGGTACGCCGTCCAGCCAGGCCGGGCCCTGGACGTAGATGTTGGTCACCCGGGTGTTCGGTCCGGACGCCGGTGCCCCGGGTGCGGAGGACGGGATCCCTCGACGGTGCCGGTGTTGACGCGGACGGCTCCGAAGCAGCCGCCGTCGAGCCGGACGTCACCGACCATCAGCCTGGTGCCGGACCGGCGGGCCTCCTCCACCTTCCCGGCACCGAGGCAGAGGGTGTTGGGGGCCGGGCTGGGCGCCGTGGCGGGTCCGGGCCGGGGAAACAGCGCGTGACCAGGGGGAGGCTGGAGGGACGGGCAACCCGCACACCCGCTTCGTATACGGCCCCGGCCTATAGGGCTCAGAGGTTCCCCCGGCAATGGGCCCTGCCCGAACGGGCAGCGGAAGCGCTTTCCCGTGACCGATGTCACGATTGACGGTGTCCGGACCCTTTCTTTAACCGTCCGGTAAATCAACGGACTGTAAAAGGACGTCTCGGTGGACCATCCACACAGTAGGGCAGGGGGCCATCAAGGGAGCCAGTTGACAACGTTGGCCTGGACAGATAGCGTTTCTGCCTGCTATGAGCACCTAATCTTTATTCGGTACTTCACCAGCAAAGCCGCGGACATCCGAACCAAAGTCAGCCATAAATTGGCCGAAATCATTCGGGTACATCGATGCGATACTCTTCGCCGCCGGTCAGGGGCCGTTCCGACCGATTACGAGCCGACCCGGCGCGCCGCCTTTGCGACAGTGCCGTCGCCTTACAAACTCTCCACGCAGCGTCGCACGACGCCGCCTCGTCATGGGGGAAACGGGGCACCATCTCGCTCGAAAAAATGAATCTAGGGGGATCCTCGATGCACCTTTTCGGCCGTACGCGAGAACTGCAGGCCTTGGGTGAGGCGTTCACTGACAGCGCGCGGGGACACGGCCGTCTCGTGATCATCACGGGTGGTCCCGGATCGGGCAAGACCCAGCTGGTGCATGAATTCCTCACCACGCTGAACGGCACCGGCGCGCACATACTGACCGGTACTGCCGGTTCGGCCGAACGAGATCAGCCGATGAGTCTGGCCGGGCAATTGCTCCGCAATGCCGAGGCGGAGTGCGCCATGTCACACCCTGCCGCGTCGGCAGCGCACCCCTCGGCGGAAGTCCGCCGGCCCGCGGACCCCGTGCACGAGCCCGTCGGCGCGTCCGCCGGGCACGAGACGGCGGTCGAGACGCTCCTGCGTCTCGCCGGTGGCGACCGGCCCCTGGTCATCGCCGTGGACGACGCCCACGCCATGGACCGGGCCTCGTTACAGACCATCGTCCACCTGCTGCACCGCAGCCGCTCCCGGCGGGTCCTCGTGGTGTGCGCCACCTCGGGGCACTTCGGGGAGACCCGCTCGCCCGCGCACACGGAGCTGCTCCGCCAGCCGCACCGACGCGTACGCCTCGCTCCCCTGTCGGAGGCGAGCGTCGGCGAACTGCTGGCCGCACAGGCCGGCCGGGCCCTGCCCGCACACATCCGCGACGCCTACCACCGGGCCACCGCCGGCAGCCCGCTCCTCGTCCACGCCCTGCTGGACGACAGCACCCACTTCGCCCCCGAGATCGGACCGCCCATCGCCGGCGCCGCCTACCGCCAGGCGGTGCTGTCCCTGCTGCACCGCGGCGAGCCGGGCCACGTCCGGGTGGCCCGGGCAGTGGCCGCGCTCGGCACCCTGGCGGGGACCGTCCCCGTGGGAGAGCTGGCCGGCACCACACCGGCCGGCACCCAGGAAGCCGTGGACGTCCTCAACTCCTCGGGTCTGCTGGACGGTCACGCCTTCCGGCACCCGACCGCCGCCGCGGCCGTGCTGGAGGACATGGACGCCGTGGCCCGCACCCGGCTGCACGGCCGGATCGCCCACATGCTGTACCGTTCCGGCGCCCCGGCCGTCGAGGTGGCACGCCACCTCCATCTCGCGCAGTTGGTCCCGGCGGGCTGGGGCGCGGGCATCCTGCGCACCGCCGCGGATCAGGCACTGGCCGCGGACGACGTGGAGCGCTGCACCCACTACCTCGGCCTGGTCCTGCGCGACTGCGCCGACGAACGGGAACGCCACGCGCTGTCGGTGGCCCTCGCGCGCGCGGAGTGGCGCACCAACCCGGCGGCGGCCGCCCCCCACCTGGAACCGCTGCGCGAGGCCGCGCTCGCCGGCGAACTGAGCATGCGGGACGCCGCCACCGTCCTGCGGTACCTGCTGTGGCAGGGCGACACCGAACTGGCCGCCCAGGCCGTGGCCACCCTCGTCCACGCGCAGTCGCCCGCCGACGCCCAGATCGTCGCCGAGGTCGAGTTCGTGCGGCAGTGGTTCTACGGCGTGGCGCTCCCCGGCAAGGGCGCCCCCGTGGCCGGCCTCGACCCGCACCGCCGGCAGGCGCACGCCGGTGCCGGCGGGCTGGCCGCCCGGGTGGCCGCGCTCATCGGCGGTGAGGCCACCGACGACTCCGCGGCGGCCGTCGCCCAGGCCCTCCAGGGTCACCAACTCGACCACCTCAACCTGGAGTTGGTCGCCATGTCCCTGCTCGCGGTCGCCCACGCGGACCGGCCCGCGATCGCCGCCGAGGCCTGCGCCGCGCTGCTGGAGCGGGCCGTGGAACGCCGGGCGACGACCTGGCGGGCCCTGCTCGGCGGCATCCGGGCGGAGATCGCCCTGCTCCAGGGTGACGTGACCACCGCGTCGCAGGGCGCGCTCGCCGCGCTCGGCACCCTGCGCGCCGAGAGCTGGGGGGTGCTCATCGGCCTCCCGCTGTCGACGGCGATCTCCGCGTACACCGCCATGGGCTCCTACGACGAGGCCGAGGAACTGCTCAAGCACGACGTGCCCGAACCGATGTTCCGCACCGTGTTCGGCATCCAGTACCTGCGTGCCCGCGGTCACCACTTCCTCGCCACCGAAAGGCCCTTCGCGGCACTGGGCGACTTCGAGACCTGCGGACGGCTGCTCCGGGAGGGCAACCCCAGCCTGCAGAAGGGCATCCCCTGGCGGTCCGACCTGGCCCTGGCCAACCTGCGGATCGGGAAGGCCCGCACCGCCCGGGAGTGGGCCGAGGAACAGCTGCGGCTGCCCGGTGGGCACAGTTCCAGGGCCCGGGCGATGGCGCTGCGCCTGCTGGCAGCCACCTGCAAGCCGCACCGCCGCGCCTCGCTGCTGCGCGAGTCGATCGACCTGCTCAAGGCGTGCGGCGACCGGTACGCGCTGGCCCAGGCGTACGCCGACCTGTCCGCGGCGCACTACGAACTCGGCGAGTACGCCCGGGCCCGGCTGGTGGCGCGGCAGGCGGCACGGGAGGCCGAGGCCTGCCGCATCGAGTCGCCGGTCGACGCGCACCTGCTGGAGGACCCGGTACGGACCGACAGCGCCGAGTCCGACGCCGGCCCCGCCATCCTGAGCGACGCGGAGTGCCGGGTCGCCGGGCTGGCCGCGCTCGGCTACACCAACCGGGAGATCAGCGCCCGCCTGCACGTCACGATCAGCACGGTGGAGCAGCACCTCACCCGGGTCTACCGCAAGCTGAACGTGGCCAACCGTTCGGAGCTGCCGTCGAAGATGCTGGACCACCGCATACCGAAGCTGTCGGACCGCTGGGCCAGCACCCACTCGTCCGCGGGCTGAGCGGTCCCGGCGGCTCGCCGTCCACGGACCGGGACCACCGAACGGAGCGCGGCCCCACCGGAGAGACCTCCGGTGGGGCCGCGCTCCGTCGGGCGTGCGCCTCAGCTGAAGCTGCCCAGTTCGTCGTCCAGGATGTCGAACAGCTCGTCGGCCGTGGCCGTCTCCAGTCCCGTGTCCCCGGTGGGACCGGTGCCGCTCTCCCGCCACTCGCCGGTGCCGTCCCAGCGCGCGCTCAGGGTGCGCAGCCGGGCGGCCACCCGGGCCCGCTGCTCCTCGTCCAGCGCGGCCGAGTCCAGCGCCGTACCCAACAGCGTCTCCAGCCGTACCACTTCGGCCTCGATGTCGACCGGGTCGCCGGAGCTGTCGCCGCCCAGCTCCTCGAAGAGGTGCCGGGCGAGGGCTTCGGAGGTCGGGTAGTCGAAGGTGAGCGTGGTGGACAGCCGGAGGCCGGTGTCGGCGCTGAGCCGGTTGCGCAGGTCGAGGGCGGCGAGCGAGTCCACGCCCAGGTCGCCCAGGGAACGCTGCGGGTCGACGGCACTGCCGGAGCCGTGGCCGAGGACGTCGGCGACGTGCCCGCACACCGTCTCCACCAGCAGCCGCACGGCGTCGGCGGCGCTCAGCCGGGCCAGCCGCCGCGGCAGCGACTCGACGGCTGCCGGCGCCTCGGTGGCCGCCGCCCCGGCGGTGCGGCGTACGGCCGCCGGGGCGAGGCCCCGCACCAGGGCGGGGGCGTCGGCGGTGATCTGGACGCGGACCGGGAGCAGCAGGGCGCGGTCGGCGGCCGGGGTGCCCGCCTCGGTCAGCGCCCGGTCGAACAGGTCCAGCGCGCGGTCGGCGGGCAGCGGCAGGATGCCGTCGCGGGCCAGCCGGCGCAGTTCCGTCTCGCCGAGACCGGCCGCCATGCCCTCCCCCGTGTCCCACAGTCCCCAGCCCAGCGACAGGGCCGGCAGCCCCTCGGCACGGCGCCGCGCGGCGAGGGCGTCCAGGAAGGCGTTCCCGGCGGCGTAGTTGGCCTGCCCCGCCGCGCCCAGGGTTCCGGCGGCGGAGGAGAACAGGACGAACGCGGCGAGACCGAGGTCGCGGGTCAGCTCGTGCAGATGCCAGGCGGCGTCGGCCTTCGGGCGCATCACCGCCTCCAGCCGCTCGGGGGTGAGGTCGGTGAGCAGCCCGTCGTCCAGGACGCCGGCGGCGTGCACCACGGCGGTCAGCGGGTGCTCGGCCGGCACGGACGCCAGCAGGGCGGCGAGCGCGTCCCGG
This sequence comes from Streptomyces sp. NPDC017676, assembly GCF_044329325.1. Lineage (NCBI taxonomy): Bacteria > Bacillati > Actinomycetota > Actinomycetes > Kitasatosporales > Streptomycetaceae > Streptomyces > Streptomyces sp. NPDC017676. Next base: position 199,310 of record NZ_JBIRJA010000006.1, read on the forward strand.
TCGGCGGCGTCGCAGGCGGCGACGGTCACCTGCGCGCCGAGGGCGGCGAGGTCGTCCAGGGCGCCGGGCTCGGACAGGCGCCCGCCGCGGCCGGTCAGCAGCAGGTGGCGCACGCCGTGCCGGGTGACCAGGTGCCGGGCCAGCAGCCGGCCGAGGCTGCCGGTACCGCCGGTGACGAGGACGGTGCCCTCGGGATCCAGCGCGGGCGCCGGGCCGGGCTCCGCGTCCGTGGCCCTGGCCAGTTCCGGCACGTACACCGTGCCCGCGCGCAGGGCGAGTTCGGGTGCGCCGGTGGCCACGGCGGCCGGGAGGACGGCGGCCGAGGCCGGGTCGTCGTCGGTGTCGACGAGCACGAACCGGCCGGGGTGCTCGACCGCCGCCGCCCGCACCATGCCCCAGAGCACGGCCTGTGCCGGGTCGGGCACGGCGTCGGCGTGCACGGCGACGGCGGACCGGGTCACCACCGCCAGCGGCGCGCCGCCCTCCGGCACGTCCGCGAGGTCCCGCCGCAGCGCGGCGAGGGCCTGCACGGCGGTCCGACGCGCCAGCGCGGGCAGGTCGGCACCCGGTTCGCCGTCCGGGGCCCCGGTGGGGGCCGGGGAACCGTCCGCCGGGCCGGCACCGGGGTTCCCGGGCACGGTGAGGGTACGGGGCCCGGGGCCGTCGGTCTGACCGGCCCGGGGAACACCGTTCGCGGCCACGGGGGGAGTCCCGGGCACGGAGGGGGTCTCGGTAATGGACGCGGAACCGTCCCCCGAGCCGGCACCGGCACCACCCTCCGCCGCCACTGTGAACATGCCCGACGCGGACGCGGAGCCGTCCGCCGTCACGGTGAGGGTGCGGGGTTCGGGGGCCGGGTCGGTGAGGGTGAGTGGGAGTTCGGTCCAGCGCACGCGGAACAGGTCGCCGGGGGCGGGTGCGGCCGCTTGCAGTTGCCCGGTGGTGACCTGGCGGACGCGCAGCGCGGTCACCTCGGCGACGGGGGCGCCCGTGCCGTCGTACAGGCGCAGGGTCATGTGGTCGGTGCCGTGCGGGGTGAGGCGCAGCCGGACGGCCGTGGCGCCGGTGGCGTGCAGGGTGACGCCCTCCCAGGAGAAGGGCAGGGTCATCACGGTCGGGTCCTGGCCGGCGAGCAGGTCGATGGCGTGGAGCGTGGAGTCGAGCAGCGCAGGGTGCAGTGCGAAGCCGTCGGCCGCTTCGGCGTCGGGCAGGGCGAGTTCGGCCCACACCTCCTCGCCGAGCCGCCAGGCGCCGCGCAGGCAGCGGAAGGACGGGCCGTAGTGGTAGCCCTGCTCGGCGAGGTGGTCGTAGGTGCCGCTGACGTCCACGGGGACGGCTCCGGCGGGCGGCCAGTCGGTGACGGGGGCCGGCTCGGGGACGGTGTGCGGGGCGAGGACGCCGGTGGCGTGCCGGGTCCACTCCGCTTCCGCTCCCTCGGGCCGGGCGTGCACGGTCAGCCGCCGGCGCCCGTCGGCGTCGGGGGCCGCCGCGGCCACCTGGAGGTGGACGGCGCCCCGCTCGGGCAGGACCAGGGGCCGTTCCAGGGTGAGTTCCTCCACGCGCGGGCAGTGTGTGCGGTCGCCGGCCTGTACGGCCAGTTCGACGAAGGCGCTGCCGGGGACGAGGACGACTCCGGCCACGGCGTGGTCCGCGAGCCACGGGTGGGTGGCGAGGGACAGCCGCCCGGTGAGTGCCACCTGGTCGTCGCCGGCCAGGTCCAGGGCGGCGCCGAGCATCGGGTGGCCGGCCGGTGCCTGGCCCAGCCCGCCGGCGTCGGTGACCGCGCCGGGCTCGTCGTCCAGCCACAGCCGCCGCCGCTGGAAGGCGTAGGTCGGCAGATCGGTGCGGCGGGCGCCGGTACCGGCGAAGACCCGTTGCCAGTCGATGGTCACACCGCGCACGTGGGCGGCCCCGAGCAGCGTCGCGAAGGTCTGCTCCTCGTCGCGGTCACGGCGCAGCGCGGGGACGAACGCCGACCGTTCGGCGTCGGCGACGGCCTGCGCCCCCATGGCCGACAGGACGGCGTCGGGGCCGAGTTCGAGGAAGGTGCGCACGCCGTCGGCCTCCAGCGTCCGGACGCCGTCGCCGAAGCGGACCGCCTCGCGGACGTGCCGGACCCAGTACTCGGGCGCGCACAGCTGGTCCTCGCCCGCGCGTACGCCGGTCACGTCGGACACGACGGGGATCGCGGGCGGCGCGTACCGCAGTTCGCGGGCGGTCTTCTCGAACTCCGCCAGCATCGGGTCCATCAGCGGGGAGTGGAAGGCGTGGCTGACCCGCAGCCGCTTGGTGCGGCGGTCGGAGAAGGCCTCGGCGACGGCGGAGACGGCGGCCTCGGTGCCGGAGACGACGACGGCGCGGGGCCCGTTGACGGCGGCGACGGACACCTCGGGCCCGAGGTGTTCCAGCACCTCCTCCTCGGTGGCGTCGACGGCGAGCATCGCGCCGCCGGCGGGCAGCGCCTGCATCAGCCGGCCGCGGGCGGCGACCAGCCGGGCGGCGTCCGCCAGGTCCCAGACCCCGGCCACGTGCGCGGCCGTCAGTTCGCCGATGGAGTGCCCGGCGAGCCAGTCGGGCCGTACGCCGGAGGACTCCAGCAGCCGGTACAGGGCGGTCTCGACGGCGAACAGGGCGCTCTGCGTGTAGAGGGTGTGGTCGAGCAGGCCGGCGTCCTCGGTGCCGGGCTCGGCCCACATCACGTCCCGCAGCGGGCGGTCGAGGTGGGCGTCGAGCGCCTGGCAGACCTCGTCGAGCGCCCGCCGGAAGGCCGGGTGGGCGGCGTACAGGGCGCGGCCCATGCCGGGGCGCTGGGCGCCCTGGCCGGTGAAGAGGAAGGCGACCTTGCCGCCGGCGGGCCGGCCGCGGACCACGGTGTCCGATGCGGTGCCGTCGGTCAGCGCGGTGAGCCCGGTGAGGAGTTCGTCCCGGTCGCGGGCCACGACGGCGGCCCGGTGGGTGAGGGCGGCGCGGCCCGAGGCCAGGGAGCGGGCGAGGTCGGGCAGCGGCCGGTCGGCGACCGCGCGCAGCCGTCCGGCCTGCGCGGCCAGGGCCTCGGGGGTGGCGCCGGAGATCACGAGGGGCAGCAGCGGGGCCGACGCCGCGTCCGTCTCCGATGCGGGCTCCTCGGCCGGGGCCTCCTCGATGATGGTGTGGACGTTGGTGCCGCTGATCCCGAAGGAGGACACACCGGCCCGGCGCGGCCGGTCGGTCCGGGGCCAGGGCTGCTCCTCCGTCAGCAGCCGCACCTGCCCGGTGTCCCAGTCCACCTTCGTGGACGGCCGGTCCACGTGCAGCGTCCTCGGCAGCACCCCGTGGCGCATCGCCATCACCATCTTGATGACACCCGCCACACCGGCGGCGGCCTGCGTGTGACCGATGTTGGACTTGACCGACCCCAGCCACAGCGGCGTGTCAGAGGGACGTTCCTGGCCATAGGTGGCCAGCAGCGCCTGCGCCTCGATCGGGTCGCCCAGCGTCGTGCCCGTGCCGTGCGCCTCCACCACGTCCACGTCCGCCGCCGACAACCGGGCCGACGCAAGCGCCTGCCGGATCACCCGCTGCTGCGACGGACCGTTCGGCGCGGTCAGGCCGTTGGAGGCGCCGTCCTGGTTCACGGCGGAGCCACGGACGACCGCCAGCACCTCGTGGCCGTTGCGCCGCGCGTCCGACAGCCGCTCCAGGACGAGCATGCCGGCGCCCTCGGACAGGGCCGTGCCGTCGGCGGCGTCGGCGAAGGACTTGGCGTGGCCGTCGGCCGCGAGGTTGCGCTGCCTGCTGAAGTCCACGAAGGTGTCGACGGTCGACATCACGGACACACCGCCGGCCAGGGCCAGGGTGCACTCGCCCTGGCGCAGCGCCTGCGCGGCCAGGTGCAGTGCCACCAGGGACGACGAGCAGGCCGTGTCGACGGTGAGCGTCGGGCCCTCCAGGCCGAGGGCGTAGGCGACCCTGCCGGAGGCCACGCTGCCGAGGCTGCCGTTGCCGAGGTAGTCCCGGACGGACTCGGGGACGTGCCGCAGCCGGCTGCCGTAGTCGTGGTACATGACGCCGGCGAAGACGCCGGTGCGGCTGCCGCGCACGGAGTGCGGGTCGATGCCGGCCCGTTCCAGCGCCTCCCAGGACGTCTCCAGCAGCAGCCGCTGCTGCGGGTCCATGGCGAGGGCCTCGCGCGGGCCGATGCCGAAGAAGTCGGGGTCGAAGTCGGCGGCGTCGTACAGGAAACCGCCCGCACGGGTGGGGGAGTGCCCGGCCTTGCCCGGCTCCGGGTCGTACAGGCCGTCCAGGTCCCAGCCGCGGTCGGTGGGGAAGGCGCCGATGCCGTCACCGCCGTCGGCGAGCAGCCGCCACAGTTCCTCGGGTGTGCTGACGCCGCCGGGGTAGCGGCAGGCCATGGCGACGATGGCGACCGGCTCGTCGGCTTCCCGCACGGTGGCCTCGGCGGCGGCCTCGGCCTGGTCTCCGAAGAGTTCGCTCCGCAGGAATCCCACGAGGGCGCCCGCGTCGGGGTAGTCGAAGACGAGGGTGGCGGGCAGGCGCAGGCCGACCGCGGTGCCCAGGCGGTTGCGCAGTTCCACGGCGGTCAGCGAGTCGAAGCCCAGCTCGCGGAAGGAGCGGCGCGGATCGAGCGTCATGTCACCGCCGTGGCCGAGGACGGCGGCGACATGGGTGCGGACGAGTTCCGTGAGGGCCGCGTCGCGTTCGGCGGGGCCGAGGGCGGCCAGCCGGTCGGTGAGCGACCCGGCGTCCGCACGGGAGGCCGCGGCACGGCGGGCACGCACGGGCACCAGGCCGCGCAGCACGGCCGGGACGTCGCCGGCGCGGCGCAGGACGGCCAGGTCCAGGCCGACCGGGAGCAGCAGCGGCTCGGCGGCGCCCAGGGCGGCGTCGAGCAGCCGCAGGCCCTCCTCGGTGGTCAGGGGGCGGACGCCCGCGCGGGCCATGCGGGCCACGTCGGCGTCGGTGAGGTGGGCGGTCAGTCCGGTGCGCTGCTCCCAGAAGCCCCAGGCCAGCGAGTGCGCGGGCAGACCGTGGTGCCGGCGGTGGGCGGCCAGCGCGTCGAGGAAGGCGTTGGCGGCGGCGTAGCCGGACTGCCCGGCGCCGTCGAGCGTGCCGGCGGCTGAGGAGAACAGCACGAACGCGGTGAGGCCGAGGTCGCGGGTCAGCTCGTGCAGGTGCCAGGCGGCGTCGGCCTTGGGGCGCAGTACGGCGTCCAGGCGCTCGGGCGTCTGGTCGGTCACCAGTCCGTCGTCGAGGACGCCGGCGAGGTGGACGACGGCGGTCAGCGGGTGCTCGGCCGGTACGCCGGCGAGGAGGCGGGCCAGTTGGTCGCGGTCGGCGGCGTCGCAGCGGGCCACGGCGATCTCCGCGTCCAGGTCGGCGAAGCCGTCGGCGGCGGTGCCGCTGCGCCCGGCCAGCACCAGGCGGCGCACGCCGTGCGCGGCGACCAGGTGCCGGGCGACCAGGGCGCCGAGCACGCCGGTGCCGCCGGTGATCAGCACGGTGCCGTCGGGGTCGAGGGCGGGCGCCGGTCCTCGCGGGGTGGCTCGGGTGAGCCGGGGCACGTGCACGGTGCCGTCGCGCAGGGCGAGTTGGGGTTCTCCGGTGACCGCCGCGACGGCCACCGCGGCTTCGGCGTCGGCGCCGTCCACGAGCACGAACCGCTCCGGGTGCTCGCCCTGCGCGGCCCGGACCAGGCCCCACACGGCGGCCCCCGCCAGATCGGTGACGTCCTCCTCCCCCACCGCGACGGCGCCCCGCGTGAGCACCAGCAGCCGGGCGGAGGCGGTGCGTTCGTCGGCCAGCCAGTCCTGAAGGGCGGCCAGTACCCGCTCGGTCGCCCGGCGCGCGCCGGTGACCGGGTCGGGGTCGCCGGCCGGCAGCACCACCCAGGCGGGCACGGTGTCCAGCGCGGCCGGGCCGTGCTCGTCCAGGACGGCGTACCCGGGCGCGGGCGCCTCGGGCACGGGCAGGGCCGGCCAGTCCAGGCGGTACAGGTCGTCCGGGCGGGCGGCCGGGGTGAGGGCGGCCGGGTCGACGGGCCGGGAGACGAGGGCCTCGACCTCGGCGACCGGGGCGCCCGTGGGGTCGGCCAGCTGGACGGAGAGCGTGTCGCCGCCGTGCAGCCGGACGCGCAGGGCGGTGGCCCCGGCCGCGTACAGCGAGACGCCGGTCCAGGCGAAGGGCAGCCGGGCGGTGCCCTGGCCGTCGGCGGAGGGGCCGTCGGCCGGCGAACCGTCGGCGGTGAGGCCGTCGGCGTGCAGGGCGGCGTCGAACAGCGCCGGGTGCAGGGCGAAACCCTCGCGCTCGACGGGCAGTTCCACCTCGGCGAAGGTCTCGTCGCCGCGCCGCCAGACCGCGCGCAGCCCCTGGAAGGCGGGCCCGTAGTCGTAGCCGAGGCCGGCCAGACGGTCGTAGGCGTCCTCGACCGGTACGGGCTGCGCGCCCTGGGGCGGCCAGGCCGTCAGGTCGAAGGACGGCGGGGCTGCCGACGGGGCCAGCAGGCCGGTGGCGTGCAGCGTCCAGGCCGTGTCGTCGGCGCCCTCGGGGCGGGAGTGGACGGTCAGCGCGCGGTGGCCGCTGTCGTCGGCGGCGGCCACGTGCAGCTGGAGCTGGACCGCGCCCCGCTCGGGCAGCGGCAGCGGTGCCTGGAGGGTCAGTTCGGCGAGATGCCCGCAGCCGAGGTCGTGGCCCGCGCCGAGCGCCAGCTCGACCAGGCCGGTCCCGGGCAGCAGGGGGGTGCCGGACACGGCGTGGTCGGCCAGCCAGGGGGCGGTGACGGTGGAGAGACGGCCGGTGAACAGGGTGCCGCCCTCGGCGACCGGGACGGCGGCGCCCAGCAGCGGGTGGCCGGTGGTGTCCAGGCCGGCGGCGGTGACGTCACCGGTGGCGGCGGACCCGCCCAGCCAGTACCGCTCGCGCTGGAAGGCGTAGGTGGGCAGGTCGGCGGCACGGACCGGCATGCCGCCGAACACGGCCGACCAGTCGACCGGCACGCCCGCGACGAACGCCTCGCCCAGGGCGGTCAGGACGCGCTCGGGGCCGCCGTCGTCGCGGCGCAGCGAGCCGAGGCCGGTGACGTCGGCGCCCGCGGCGTCGGCGGTCTCCTCGATGCTGTGCAGCAGCACGGGGTGCGGGCTGCACTCCACGAACACCCCGTACCCGGCGTCGAGCAGGGTGCGGGTGGTGGGCTCGAACAGCACGCTCTGGCGCAGGTTGGTGTACCAGTACCCGGCGTCCAGGCGGGTGGTGTCGAGCCGGGCGCCGGTGACCGTGGAGTAGAACGGCACCTCGGCGGGCCGGGCCTGGATGCCCGCCAGGTCGGCGAGCAGCCGCTCCCGGATCGACTCGACGTGCGCGGAGTGCGAGGCGTAGTCCACGGGGAGCCGCTTGGCGCGGTCGCCGCCGGCCACGATGGTCTCGCGCAGTTCGTCCAGGGCGTCGGCGTCGCCGGACAGCACCACGGAGGAGGCGCCGTTGACGGCGGCCACCGATACCCGGCCGTCGTAGCGGGCGGTGAGCTCGCGCACCCGGGCCTCGGGCAGGGCCACCGACATCATGCCGCCGCGGCCGGAGAGTTCGCGGGCGATGGCCTGGCTGCGCAGGGCGACGACACGGGCGCCGTCGGCGAGGGAGAGCGCGCCGGCCACACAGGCGGCGGCGATCTCGCCCTGGGAGTGGCCGATGACGGCGGCGGGCCGGACCCCGTGGGCGCGCCACACCTCGGCGAGCGACACCATGATCGCCCACAGCACGGGCTGGACGACGTCCACCCGCTCCAGCGGCTGCCGCGCCCGCACGGTCTCCATGAGGTCCCAGTCGGTGACGGGCGCGAGGGCGGCGGCGCAGTCGGCCATGCGCGCGGCGAACTCGGGTGAGGTGTCGAGCAGGTCGGCGGCCATCCCGGCCCACTGGGAGCCCTGTCCGGGGAAGACGAAGGCGATCCGGGACTCGGCCGCGGGCCTGCCGCGCACCACGTTCGGTGCGGTGCCGCCCTCGGCGAGGGCGGTCAGGCCCGCGGTGAGGGCGGGCAGGTCGGCGCCGGTGACGACGGCCCGCTCGGTGAGCGCGGCGCGTCCGGTGGCGAGGGTGTGGGCGATGTCGGGGACGGGGTCGGTGCCGGTGGTGAGGTGGTCCAGCAGGGTGCGGGCCTGGGCGGCGAGGCCCTGTTCGCCGTGGCCGGACAGCACCAGCGGGAGCGGGCCCGTCCAGGAGGGCTCCTGCGCGCGGGCCTCGGGCTCCGGGGCCGCCTCGATGATGACGTGGGCGTTGGTGCCGCTGATGCCGAAGGAGGAGACGGCGGCGCGGCGGGGCTCGCCGTCGGCGGGCCAGTCGCGGGCGTCCTTCAGCAGTTCGACGGCGCCCTCCTCCCAGTCCACCTGGGAGGTCGGCCGTTCGGCGTGCAGGGTCCTGGGCAGCCGGCCGTGCCGCATGGCCATCACCATCTTGATGACGCCGGCGACACCGGCGGCGGCCTGGGTGTGCCCGATGTTGGACTTGACCGAGCCCAGCCACAGCGGTTCGGCCCGGTCCTGGCCGTAGGTGGCCAGCAGGGCCTGGGCCTCGATCGGGTCGCCCAGCGGGGTTCCGGTGCCGTGGGCCTCGACGGCGTGCACCTGGCGGGGTTCCAGGCGGGCGTCGGCGAGGGCGGCGCGGATGACCCGCTGCTGGGAGGGGCCGTTGGGGGCGGTGAGGCCGTTGGAGGCGCCGTCCTGGTTGACGGCCGAGCCGCGCACCACGGCCAGCACCCGGTGGCCGTTGCGCCTGGCGTCGCTGAGCCGTTCCAGCAGGAGCAGTCCGGCACCCTCGCCCCAGCCGGTGCCGTCCGCGCCCTCCGCGAAGGACTTGCAGCGGCCGTCCAGCGCGAGCCCGCGCTGGCGGGAGAAGTCGATGAAGGTGTCCGGGGTGGACATGACCGTGACGCCGCCCGCGAGAGCGAGGTCGCACTCGCCGGTGCGCAGTGCCTGCACCGCGAGGTGGAGGGCGACGAGCGAGGAGGAGCAGGCGGTGTCGACGGTGACGGCGGGCCCCTCCAGGCCGAGGGTGTAGGAGACGCGGCCGGAGGCGACGCTGCCCAGGTTGCCGTTGCCGAGGTAGCCCTCGACGCCCTCCGGCACCTCGGTGAGCCAGCTGCCGTAGTCGTGGTACATGACGCCCGCGTAGATGCCGGTGCGGCTGCCCTTGAGGGCGTGCGGGTCGATGCCGGCGCGTTCGAAGGCCTCCCAGGACGTTTCCAGCAGCAGCCGCTGCTGCGGGTCCATGGCGATGGCCTCGCGGGGGCTGATGCCGAAGAAGCCGGGGTCGAACCGCGGCGCGTCGTACAGGAAGCCGCCCTCGCGCACATGGGTCTTGCCGGGGGCGTCGGGGTCGGGGTCGTAGATGCCCTCGACGTCCCAGCCGCGGTCCGCGGGGAAGTCGCCGACGGCGTCCGTGCCGGTGTCGACCAGCTCCCAGAGCTGTTCGGGGGTGGTGACGCCGCCGGGGTAGCGGCAGCTCATGGCGACGATCGCGACGGGCTCCTGCGCCGCCTCGGTGAGCTGGGCGTTCTGCTGGCGCAGCCGCTCGTTTTCGAGCAATGACTCGCGCAGCGCCTCGACGATCTGCTCGACGGATGTGTCCACGGTCGGTGTCGCTCCCTGCTGGTTCGGCGGCGCTGGTGACGCGGTGGAGGTGCGCCGGTACGGGTGGCCCGGTGCCGGACGCGGCGCGTCGTCCGGCACCGGGGCGGGGTCACTGGGTGCCGCTGCGGTCGAGCGCGGCGCGCACCAGGTCGGCGACGGCCATGGACTTGATGTCCAGGGCGCGGTCGGCGGGGGCGGGGGCCGGGGCCCGCTCGGAGAGCTTCAACAGGCTGTCGAGCAGGCCGGCTTCGCGGATGCGGGCGACGGGGATGCGGGAGATCAGGGCGCGCAGCTCGTCGTCGCCGTGCGTGGCGGCCGGGGGCTCGGGGTCCGCGGTGTCCGGGAGGAGCCGTTCGAGGAGGTGGCCGGCGAGGGCCGCCGGGGTGGCGTAGTCGAAGATCAGCGTGGACGGCAGGCGCAGTCCGCAGACCGCGTTCAGCCGGTTGCGCAGTTCCACGGCGGCGAGCGAGTCGAAGCCGAGCTCGGTGAAGGCGCGGCGCGGTTCGACGGCTGCCGGTCCGGCGTGGCCGAGGACGGCGGCGACCTCGGTGCGGACCGCCTCCAGGACGGTGTGTTCGTGGTCGGCGGCGGGGAGTTCGGCCAGCCGCTCGCCCAGGGTGCGGGCCCGGTCGTCGCCGTCCGCGCGGGCGGTGACGCCGGCCAGGGTCCGCAGGGCGGCCGGGACGTCGTCGCCGCGCCGGCGCAGGGCCGCGGTGTCGAGCCGTACCGGTACCAGGGCGGGGCTGCCGGTGGCCACGGCGGTGTCGAACAGCTCCAGTGCCTCGCCCGGGTCGAGCGCGCCGATGCCGGAGCGTTCGATGCGCTGGACCCCGGCCTGGTCGAGGGCGGCGCCCATGCCGCCGCCGGACCACAGTCCCCAGGCGAGGGAGGTGGCGGGCAGGCCGAGCCCGGCGCGGTGGGCGGCCAGCGCGTCGAGGAAGACGTTGGCGGCGGCGTAGTTGCCCTGGCCGGAGGCGTCGAGGGTGCCGGCGGCCGAGGAGAACAGCACGAAGCGGGACAGCTCCCGGTCCAGGGTGAGGTCGTGCAGGTGCCAGGCGGCGTCCGCCTTGGGCCGCAGCACGGTGTCCAGCCGCTCCGGGGTCAGCGAGGCCACCAGGCCGTCGTCCAGGACGCCTGCGGTGTGGACGACGCTGTCGACGGGGTGCGCGGTGAGCAGGGCGGCGAGCGCGGCGCGGTCGGACACGTCGCAGGCGACGATCTCGGCCTTCGCGCCCAGTTCCGCCAGGTCCGCGCGCAGCTCGGCGGCGCCGGGCGCGTCGGGTCCGCGGCGGCTGGTGAGCACCAGGCGGGTGACGCCGTGCCGGGCGGCCAGGTGGCGGGCGACGAGGGCGCCGAGTCCGCCGGTGCCACCGGTGACGAGGACGGTGCCCCACGGGCGGTCCTTCGCCGGGGAGTCGTCGGCGCGCACCAGGCGCGGGGCGTGCGCGCGGCCGTCCCGCCAGCGGACCTCCGGCTCCCCGGAGTCGAGGAGGGCGGCGAGGGCGGCCCGGTCCGGTACGGGGCCGTCGGGGCCGGTCCGTGCGACGAGCAGGATCCGGCCGGGGTCCTCGGCCTGCGCGGCCCGCACCAGGCCGTGGACGGCGGCGTCGGCGAGGCCGCCGCCGGTGAGCACCACCAGTACGGAGCCGGCGTACCGGTCGTCGGCCGTCCAGGCCCGCAGGGCCTGGAGGGTGCGGCCGAGCACGGTCCGCACGGCGCCGGGCAGTCGCTCGCCGTCGGCGCGCGGTGCGGTGACCGGCAGGATCACCACGTCGGGGACGGAGGCGCCGAGCGCGTCCAGGCCGGCGTGCACGGGGACGCCGAGGCCCAGGTCGTCGTCCCCGAGGACCGCCCAGGTACGGCGGTCGGGGCGTCCGGCGGCCTCGGGCAGCGGTTCGTCGGTGACGGCGTACAGGTGGCGCTGCCGCTGGGTGAGCCGGTCGGCGGTGACCGGCCGGGTGACATAGGACTCGACGGTGGCGAGGGGCCGGCCCTCGCCGTCGGCGAGGTCGATGCGGGTGCCGTCGGTGCCGGGGGTGACACGGACGCGGGCGGTGAGCCCGCCCTGGGCGTGCGGGGCGACGCCGGTCCAGGCGAAGGGCAGGGCGATGCCGTCGGTGCTCTCGTCCGGTTCGCCGTCCAGGAGGGACGTGACGTGCAGGGCGGAGTCCAGCAGGGCCGGGTGCAGGGTGTGCCGGGCGGCGTCCTGCCGTGCGGAGTCGGGCAGTTCGAGTTCGGCGAGGAGCGCGTCGCCGTGCCGCCAGGCGGTCTTGACGCCGCGGAAGACGGGGCCGTAGTCGTAGCCCTCGGCGTGCAGCCGCGGGTAGAGGCCGGTGACGTCGAGCGGGGTGGCGCCGGGCGGCGGCCAGGCGCCGGGGGCGGGCGCAGGCGCGGTGACCGAACCGGTGAGGGTGCCGGTGGCGTGCCGGGTCCAGCCCTCGTCCGCCGGGGCGTTCTCGGGGCGTGAGTGGATCTCGACGGTGCCGTCGGGGCCGGTGGCGACCTGGAGGTGGACGGCGGTGTCCGCGGCCAGCACCAGGGGGGCCTGGAGGGTCAGTTCCTCCACGACGGGGCGTCCGGTGAGGCGTCCGGCGTGCAGGGCGAGGTCGACCAGCGCGGCGCCGGGCACCAGGACCGTGCCCAGTACGGCGTGCTCGGCGAGGACGGGGTGGGTGGCGGTGGAGATCCGGCCGGTGAGCAGGACTCCGGCGTCGCCGGGCAGGTCAAGGCGGGCGCTGACCAGCGGGTGGCCGGCGGCGGCGAGCCCGTGCCCGGCGGCGTCGCCGACGGCGACGGCGGGCGTGGGCAGCCAGTACCGGCGGTGCTCGAAGGCGTAGGTGGGCAGCTCGACCCGGCGGCCCTCGTACGAGGCGTACAGCGTGGCCCAGTCGACGTCGAAGCCCCGGGTGTGCACGGTGGCCAGGGCGGCCAGCAGGCCGGGCAGCGGGTCGGTGTCCTTCCGGCCGGCCGGGACGAACGCGGTGTCCTCGGCGTCCGGCAGGCAGTCGGGGCCCAGGGCGGTGAGCACGGGTGCGGCGCCGAGTTCGAGGAAGGTGCCGGCGCCCTTCGCGGCCAGCGTGGTGACGGCGTCGGCGAAGCGCACGGTCTGCCGCACGTGCCGTACCCAGTAGTCGGCGGCGCCGAGTTCGGCGGCGGTGGCCGGGGCGCCGGTGAGGGTGGAGACGATCGGCACGGTCGGTTCGGCGGCCTCGATGCCGGTCATGACCTCCCGGAACTCGGCCAGCATGGGCTCCGTCCGGGGCGAGTGGAAGGCGTGTGAGACCCGCAGCCGGCGGGTCGTCGTGAAGTGTGCGGCGACCTCGGTCACGGCGTCCTCGTCACCGGAGACGACCACGGCTCGGGGGCCGTTGACGGCGGCGATCCCGCACCGCCCGTCCAGCAGCGCCGCCACCTCCTCCTCGGCGGCCTGTACGGCGATCATCGCGCCGCCCTCGGGCAGTGCCTGCATGAGCCGGCCCCGGGCGGCGACCGCGGTGACGGCGTCCGGCAGCGACCACACGCCCGCGACGTGCGCGGCGGCGAACTCGCCGACGGAGTGGCCGGCCAGCCAGTCGGGGCGCAGTCCGAAGGACTCCAGCAGCCGGTAGAGCGCGACCTGGGTGGTGAACAGCGCGGCCTGGGTGTAGGCGGTCTGCTCCAGGGTCTCGGGGTGGTCACCGAACACGACCTCTGCCAGGGGGCGTTCGAGGTGCTTGTCGAACAGGGCGGCGGCGCGGTCGAAGTGCTCGGCGTAGACGGGGAAGGCGTCGTACCATTCGCGGCCCATGCCGGGGCGCTGGGCGCCCTGACCGGAGAACAGGTAGGCGAGCGTGCCGTCGGTGGCGGAGCCGGTGACGAGCAGCCCGGGTGCCTCGGTGCCGTGGGCCAGGGCGTCCAGCGCGGCGGCGGCCTGGTCGTCGCCGTCGGCGAGGACCACGGCGCGGTGCGGATGGGTGCCGCGGGTGGTGGCCAGGGCCAGGCCGAGGTCGGCCGCGGTCGTGCCGGTCAGCTCCCGCAGGCGGCGGGCCTGGCCGCGCAGGGCCTCGGGCGAGCGGGCGGAGACGGGCAGGGCGAGCACCGGCGGGGCGGTGGCGAGGTCCGGCTCGGCGGGCTCGGGCTGCGCGAACTCCTCCAGGATCACATGGGCGTTGGTGCCGCTGATCCCGAAGGAGGACACCCCGGCGCGGCGCGGCCGGTCCGGGGCCGGCCACGGGCGTCGCTCGGTGAGCAGCCGTACCGCGCCCGCGTCCCAGTCGACCTGGGGGGACGGCGCGTCGACGTGCAGGGTCTTCGGCAGGACCCCGTTGCGCATCGCCATCACCATCTTGATGACTCCGGCGACTCCGGCGGCGGCCTGCGTGTGCCCCATGTTCGACTTGACGGAGCCCAGCCACAGCGGTTCGGCGCGGTCCTGGCCGTAGGTGGCGAGCAGCGCCTGGGCCTCGATCGGGTCGCCGAGGGTGGTGCCGGTGCCGTGCGCCTCGACGGCGTCGACGTCGGCGGGGCCGAGCCCGGCGGCGGCCAGCGCGGCACGGATGACGCGTTGCTGGGAGGGGCCGTTGGGGGCGGTCAGGCCGTTGGAGGCGCCGTCCGAGTTGACGGCGGAGCCACGGACCAGGGCGAGCACGCGGTGGCCGTTGCGGCGCGCGTCGGAGAGGCGTTCCACGACGAGCACGCCGGCGCCCTCGCCCCAGCCGGTGCCGTCGGCAGCGGCGGCGAAGGACTTGCAGCGGCCGTCGGCGGCCAGCCCGCGCTGCCGGGCGAAGTCGATGAACGTGTCCGGCGTCGACATGACGGTCACGCCACCGACCAGGGCGAGGTCGCACTCGCCCTGCCGCAGCGCCTGGGCCGCCAGGTGCAGGGTGACCAGGGAGGAGGAGCAGGCCGTGTCCACGGTGACGGCCGGTCCCTCCAGGCCGAGGGCGTAGGCGACCCGGCCGGAGACGACGCTGCCGAGGCTGCCGTTGCCGAGGTAGGCGGCGAGGTCCTCGGGCACCTCGGCGAGCCAGGTGCCGTAGTCGTGGTACATGACGCCCGCGAACACGCCGGTGCGGGAGCCGCGCAGCCGGTGCGGGTCGATGGCGGAACGCTCCAGCGCCTCCCAGGACACCTCCAGGAGCAGCCGCTGCTGCGGGTCCATGGCGGTGGCCTCGCGGGGGCTGATGCCGAAGAAGCCGGCGTCGAACTCGGCCGCGTCGTACAGGAAGGCGCCCTCGCGGGTGTAGGTGCGGCCGGGGGTGCCCGGCTCGGGGTCGTACAGCGCCTCGGTGTCCCAGCCGCGGTCGGCCGGGAAGCCGCCGACCGCGTCGACGCCGTCGGCGACGAGCCGCCACAGGTCCTCCGGGGAGCGGACCCCGCCGGGGTAGCGGCAGCTCATGCCGACGATGACGATCGGGTCGTCGTCCGGTGCGGTGCGGGCGGCGACGGCGGGGGCGTGCCGCGGGCCGGCGCCGAAGAGCGTGTCGCGGATGTGCTCGGCGAGGGCGCGGGAGGTGGGGTGGTCGAAGACGAGGGTGGCGGGCATCCGCAGCCCTGTGGCGGTGCCCAGCCGGTTGCGCAGTTCCACGGCGGCCAGCGAGTCGAAGCCGAGGTCGGTGAAGGCCCGGCCGGGGTCGATGGCGGACGGCCCGTCGTGCCGGAGGACGGCCGCGACCTCGGTGCGCACCAGGTCGAGCAGGGCGCGATCGCGGTCGGCGGCGGGCAGCGCCGCGAGCTGTCCCTCCGTGGCCGTGGCGGGCGCGGCACTCGCGGCGGCGCGGCGGGTGACCGGCCGGACCAGGCCGGTCAGCAGCGGCGGTATGCCGTCGGTGCGGCGGCGTACGCCGGCGGCGTCGATCTCGACGGGGACGAGGTGAGGCGCGCGGGAGCGGACGGCGGTGTCGAACAGCTCCAGGGAGCGGTCGGCGGACAGGCCGGGGACGCCGTAGGCCGCGATGCGCTCGCGGGCGGCCTCGTCCAGTTGAGCGCCCATACCGCTGTCGGTGTCCCACAGGCCCCAGGCGAGCGCGGTGGCGGGCAGGCCGAGGGCTGCGCGGTGCGCGGCGAGGGCGTCGAGGTAGGCGTTGGCGGCGGCGTAGTTGCCCTGGCCGGGGCCGTCGAGGACGGCGGCGAGGGAGGAGAACAGCACGAAGTGGGCGAGATCGCGGTCCCGGGTCAGCTCGTGCAGGTGCCAGGCGCCGAGCGCCTTGGCGTGGAAGACCTCGTCGACCATCGCGTCGGTGAGGGAGTCCACGACGCCGTCGCGGACGGTGCCCGCCGCGTGCACGACGGAGTCGACGGGGTGCTCGTCGAGCAGCCGGCGCAGCGCCTCGCGGTCGCCCACGTCGCAGGCGGTGACGGTCACCTCGGCGCCGAGCGCGGTGAGTTCGGCGTGCAGCTCGGGGGCCGTACCGCGGCGGCCGGCGAGCACCAGGCGGCGCACGCCGTGGGTGCGGACCAGGTGCCGGGCGAGCAGCGCGCCGAGGCCGCCGGTGCCGCCGGTGACGAGGACGGTGCCCCAGTCGGCGGTGGCCGCGTCCCCGGAGGGCTGGACGGTCAGCCGGGGCACGGCGAACGCGCCGACGGCGAGCGACAGTTCGGGTTCGCCGGTGGCGAGGGCCTGGCGCAGGTCGGCCTCGCCGGGCAGCTCCTCGTGCTCGACGAGGACAAAGCGGCCGGGGTTCTCCGCCTGGGCGGACCGGACGAGGCCGCGGACGGCCGCGTGGGCGGGGCTGCCGGGCGGGGTGACGACGACGAGCCGGGTGCCGGCCAGCCGCTCGTCCCGCTGCCAGGTGCGCAGCAGCCGCAGGACGTGGTGGACGTGGGCGCGTGCCGCGGTGGCGTCGGCGTCCGCCGGGCCGGGCACGCGGTGCACGACGGCGTCGGGGGCGGGGCCTCGGAGCAGGGCGTCCACGGAGTCCGTGAGGACCGCGGTGCGCAGGGGTGGTGCGGAGGTCGCCGGTCGGGGGTACGGCGACCACCGCACCGCGTACAGGACGTCGCTGTCCGGTACGGGACGGGAGGTCAGGGCCTCGATGTCGGCCACCGGGGCGCCGGTGGCGTCGGCGAGGCGCAGGGCGATGGTGTCACCGCCGGCGCGGGTGATCTTCACGCGGAGGGCGGGCGCGCCGGTGGCGTGCAGGGTGACGCCGCTCCAGGCGAACGGCACCAGGACCTCGGGGCGCGGCGGGGCGTCGAGGTCGGCGGCGTGCAGCGCGGCGTCGAGCAGGGCCGGGTGCAGGCCGAACTGTGCGGCGTCGGTGGCCGCTTCCTCGGGCAGGGCGACCTCGGCGTAGACGTCGTCACCCTGCCGCCAGGCGGCGCGCAGGCCCTGGAAGGCGGGGCCGTACCCGTAGCCCTGGTCGGCGAGGTCCGCGTAGACGCCGGCGGTGTCGAGCGGCTGTGCGTCCTTCGGAGGCCACACGGTCAGGTCGGCCGTGGCGGCGGGGGCGGTGGTGGTGAGGACGCCGGCGGCGTGCTGGGTCCAGGGGGCGGCCCGGTCGGCGCGGGTGTGGACCGTGACGGGACGGCGCCCGGCCTCGTCGGGTTCGCCGACGGCGACCTGGACGGCGACGTCCTCGTCGGCGCGCAGCACGAGCGGTGCGCCGAGGGTCAGTTCCTCCAGGGTGTGCGCGCCGACGTGCTCGCCTGCGCGCAGCGCGAGTTCGACGAAGGCGGTGCCGGGGAACAGCACCCGTCCGGCGATGACGTGGTCGGCGAGCCAGGGCTGGGTCCGGGTGGACAGCCGCCCGGTCAGTACGACGCCCTCGGCGCCGACGGCCACCACGGCGGCCAGCAGCGGGTGGCCGGCGGGGAGCTGGCCGAGGCCGGCGGCGTCGGTGGCGGCGCGCTGCTCCAGCCAGAAGCGGCGCCGCTGGAACGGGTAGGGCGGCAGGTCGATGCGGCGCCCGCCGAGGCCGGCGAAGTGCCGCCGCCAGTCGACGGGGACGCCCCGGGCGTGGGCGGCGGCGAGCGCGCCGACGGCCTCGCGGGCCTCGGGCCGCTCGCGCCGCAGCACCGGCAGGAAGGCGGTGCCGGGTACGTCGGTGCAGTCCGGGCCCATGGCGGTCAGTACGGCGTCGGGGCCGACCTCCAGGAAGGTCCGGACCCCGGCGTCGGCGAGGGTGCGGACGGCGTCGTGGAAGCGGACCCGGGCGCGTACGTGCTCCACCCAGTACTCGGGGTCGCACAGCTCGGTGGTGACGGGTCCGCCGGTGACGGTGGAGACCACCGGCAGTCTCGGCTCGGCGAAGTCGAGCACGTTCACCACGCGCCGGAACTCGGCCAGCATCGGTTCCATCAGCGGCGAGTGGAAGGCGTGGCTGACCCGGAGCCGCTTGGTGTCGTGGCCGCGCGCGGCGAGTTCGGCGGCGATGCGTTCCACGTCGTCCGCGGCGCCGGACACCACGACGGCGGCGGGCCCGTTGACGGCGGCGATGCCGGTGCGCGGGGTGAGCAGCGGCGCCACCTCGTCCTCGGTGGCGCGTACGGCGACCATGGCGCCGCCCTCGGGCAGTCGCTGCATGAGCCGGCCACGGGCGGCGACCAGGATCGTCGCGTCCTGGAGGGTGAGCACGCCGGCCACGTGCGCGGCGGCGATCTCGCCGACGGAGTGCCCGGCGAGCTGGTCCGGGGCGAGGCCCCAGCTCTCCAGGAGCCGGTGGAGGGCGACCTCCACGGCGAACAGGGCGGGCTGCGCGTACTCGGTACGGTGCAGCAGCTCGGCCTCGGGGGTGCCGGGGTCGGCGAACAGGACGTCCGTCAGCGGCCGGGCGAGCTGGAGGTCGAAGTGGGCGCAGACGTCGTCCAGGGCGTCGGCGAACACCGGGTGGGCGGCGGCCAGTTCGCGGCCCATGCCGATCCGCTGGCTGCCCTGCCCGGTGAACAGGAAGGCCAGCTCGCCGTCGACGCGCTGAGTGAGCGGGGTGGCCCCCGAGGCCAGATCCTCCAGTGCGGTGCGCAGTTCGTCGCGATCGGTGGCGACGAGGACGGCCCGGTCGTCGAGGGCGGCCCGGGTGGTGGCCAGCGAGTGAGCGAGGTCGAGCGGATCGGCCTCGTCCACGAGCGGCAACAGACCGGCGGCACGGGCCCGCAGGGCGGCCTGGCCGCGGGCGGACAGAGCGAAGGGCAGGGGGGTGCCGGGGGGCGGGGCCGGGCGGGCGCCGGTGCCGGCGTTCTGGGACGCCGGCTCCGGGGGCACCGGTATGCCGGCCGCCGGGGACTCCGACCGCCGGGAAGGGGCGCTGCCCAAGGACTCCGACCGCCCGGAAGGACCGGCGTCCGCACGCACCGGCCGCTCGGGGGCACCGCCGCGCGAGGATTCCGACCGCTCGGAGGCGCCGTCGCCGTCCGCGAGCGCCGACCGCACCGGAAGCTCACCGGCCGCGTCACCGCCCGCGCCCTGCGGCCGTGCCGGAAGGCCGGCGTCCGCGGGGTCCGGCTCCTCCAGGATGACGTGGGCGTTGGTTCCGCTGACGCCGAAGGACGACACACCCGCTCGTCGGGCCCGGCCGGTGTGCGGCCAGGCGCGTTCCTCGGTGACGAGTTCCACGGCGCCGGAGGACCAGTTGACGTTCGGGGTGGGCGCGTCGACGTGCAGGGTCGCCGGCACGCGGCCGTGCCGCATGGCGAGGATCGTCTTGATCATGCCGGCGGCACCGGCGGCGGCCTGGGTGTGCCCGAGGTTGGACTTGACCGAGCCGAGCAGCAGCGGGGCGCCGTCGGGCCGGCCCTGGCCGTAGGTGGCGAGGAGCGCGGTCGCCTCGATGGGGTCGCCGAGCCGGGTGCCGGTGCCGTGTGCCTCGACCACGTCGACGTCGGCGGCGGTGAGGCCGGCGTCGGCGAGTGCCCGACGGATCAGCCGCTGCTGGGACGTGCCGTTGGGCGCGGTGAGGCCGTTGGAGGCGCCGTCCTGGTTGACGGCCGAGCCACGCACGAGGGCCAGGACGCGGTGCCCGTTGCGGCGCGCGTCGCTCAGCCGCTCCAGGACGAGCACACCGACGCCCTCGGCGAATCCGGTGCCGTCCGCGGCGGCGGCGAACGCCTTGCAGCGGCCGTCGGGCGCGAGGCCCCGCTGCCGGCTGAAGGCGGTGAACACACCGGGACCGCCCATGACGGCGACACCGCCCGCGAGCGCGAGCGAGGACTCGCCCTGGCGCAGCGAGCGGCACGCCAGGTGGACGGCGACCAGGGAGGCGGAGCAGGCGGTGTCGACGGTGACGGCCGGCCCCTCGGCGCCGAGCACGTAGGCGACCCGGCCGGAGATGACGCTGCCCGCGTTCCCGGCGAGCAGGTAGGCGTCGAGCCCGTCCGGGGCGTCGTGCAGGCGCGGCCCGTACTCCTGCACCTCGGCGCCGAAGAACATGCCGGCCGGCGTGCCGCGCAGCCCCGTGGGGTCGATGCCGGCGTCCTCCAGCGCCTGCCAGGACGTCTCCAGGACGAGCCGCTGCTGCGGGTCCATGCCGAGCGCCTCGCGCGGGCTGATGCCGAAGAAGTCGGCGTCGAACTCGGCGGCGGTGTCGAGGAATCCGCCGCTGCGGACGTAGGCGCTGCCGGGCACCTCGGGGTCCTCGTCGAAGAGGGCGTCCAGGTCCCAGCCGCGGTCCTGCGGGAAGCCGGACAGCACCTCGCCGCCCTCGGTGAGCAGCCGCCACAGGTCGGCGGGCGAGGAGATGCCGCCGGGGAAGCGGCAGCCGATGCCGACGACCGCGACGGGCTCGTCGGCGTCGCCGTCGGTGGCCGGCTCGTCCGGGGCGTCCGTCGTACCGTGCACCTCGGCGAGCAGCCGGGCCGCCAGGTCGTGCACGGTCGGGCAGTCGTAGGCGAGACCGACCGGCAGGTCGAGCCCGGTGCGCTCGGTCAGCCGCCGGTGCAGGTCGACGGCGGCGAGCGAGTCGAGTCCCTGCGTGGCGAACGGGGCGGCCGGGTCGAGGGTGTCCACCGTGCCCGGCCGGGCCGCTTCGATCGCCTCGGTCACGGCGGTGCGCACCAGTTCGGTCACCAGCCTGCGGTGCTGGGACGGTACGGCCGTGGCGAGCCGTCGTGCCAGAGCTGAGTCGGTTCCGGGCCCGTTCATCCACGCATCTCCACTTTCGGCCGACACCGGTTTTCCTCACCTTTTTCCACACCGTAGTGACGGCCTCGGAAAGGCCACACCCTTAAGCACCCCTAGGGGCCGGCAGATCGACCGGCGCCGTGTCCTCGGGGTGGTGCCGGTCGAACGAACGGCGTACATAGGACAGCGAGTCGAGCAGTTCCGCGGAGGTGATGGCCCGGGCCGGGCGTACGTCGGCGACACCGTGCAGCGGCATCCTTCCGATGTCGGCCCAGCACAGCCGGCCGTCCGCGGCGATGTAACTCCGGCTGCATCCGGCGTTGTCCGGATGCAGACAGTACGGAACGTCGAGATATCCCTTGGCGAAGGCCGCGAGCAGCGCGGCACCGAGGTCGTCGTCCAGCTCCAGCACGGCGTTCACCAGCGCCGACGCCTCGGCGTAGGTCTGGGTGGCGGTGCCGTCGAGCGGGGCGCGCGGTGTGCGCGCGGCGACGGCCGCGGCGTGTTCGAGCGCGGCGACGTTCTCGGCGACCGACGGAATACGGCGGGATTCCGCGACGGTTTTCACGATGAGCCGTTCGGAGCCGCTGGCGACGGC
The DNA here is from genome assembly GCF_044329325.1 of Streptomyces sp. NPDC017676. Classification (NCBI taxonomy): domain Bacteria; kingdom Bacillati; phylum Actinomycetota; class Actinomycetes; order Kitasatosporales; family Streptomycetaceae; genus Streptomyces; species Streptomyces sp. NPDC017676. The sequence continues at coordinate 220,557 of NZ_JBIRJA010000006.1, forward strand.
GAGTTCCGCCGCTTTCCCGAGCAATCGGTAGGCACCTTCCTCGGTTTCCGGGAACAGCCCCATATAGGCGTAGACGACGACATGCCATTCGGTGTCCGGCAGCAGGCGCGCGCACAGGCTGCGCAACGCGGCCACCGCTTCGGCGTCCTGGCGCGGGTCGGTCTGCTGCGCGTAACTCACCGAGATGCTCCGGATGCCGTGCCGGCGGAAGAACAGCGCCTCCAGCACGCTGACCGCGACGAGCAGGGCGGGCGGGCAGAGCTGGCCGAGGACGCAGCCGCCGAAGGTCTCCAGGTGCGGTTCGGTGCCCGACTCCCGCCGCGCGGCGAGCAGTTCGCAGGAGACGGCCCAGTGGGCGACGGACTCGCGCAGCGGGACCCGGCCGTAGGGCAGGCAGTAGGAGACCGGTCCGCCCTCGGAGGCGTCGAGCCCGACGGCCGTCAGCGCCCGGAAGATGTCCTCCGGCGCGGCCGAGCCGTGCCGGACCTGGACCGGGAAGTCGGGGCCGTGGATCCCTTCGAGGACGCTCAGGGTGGTGGTCGTCTCGTGGCTCACGATCGGGTAGCCGTTGAGGGCGACGCCCTCCAGGACGGCCAGTTCGGCCGACTCCAGGTCGCCGACCCGGGTGTAGCTGTCCAGGGTGATCGTGCCGACGGTGGTCGCCGCGGCGCTCCGGGTGGCGAGCAGCCCGGCCCGCATCCGTTCCGGGCTGCTCATCCCCATCCGGGGCTGGACCACCAGGTGGCCGGCGTCGTGAGCCCGGCGCACGAACGCGCCGAACCCGACGCCGGTCACACCAGGGCCCGCTGCGGCAGCGTGTCGAGCATCCGCCGGAAGGCGGCGACGCCCTCGGGGCTGTCGTCGAACACCGCGTCGTAGCCGGCGGCGCGCAGCGCGGCCACCTCGTCGCCGCCGCAGGGGCCGGCGATGCCGAGCTTGCCGCCGATGACGGCGGGCACACCGGCGAGCCCGGGGTGTTCGCGCAGCCGGGTGACGGTCCGCATGCCGTCGTGGTAGCCGTGGCCGTTGACGCTGCTGATCACGACGAGGGCCGGGCGGTGCGCGAGGGCTTCGGCGATGAGGAGGTCCTCGGGGACGCAGGGGCCGAGGTTGACCACGCGGTGCCCGTGCTCCTCCAGGAGGAGCTGGAGGTAGACGAGGTTCCAGGTGTGGGAGTCGGAGATGCCGCCGGCCACGAGGACGGGCTGGTCTTCGGGGGCGGGGGCGGTCGGGAAGGGGCTCATCACAGGGCCTGTCCGTGGTCGTAGGTGCGGGTGTGCTGGATGCGGGAGACGGAGACGAGGGCGTCGCCGCGGACGACGATCTCGGCGGGGGCGGGCCGGCCGAGGAACATCAGCAGGCTGGCCGTGGGACCGTAGGCGCCGGCGTTGGGCACGGTGAGCAGGTCGCCGGGTGCCAGCTCGGGCAGCGGGACGTTCCGGCCGAGCAGGTCGCCCGGGGTGCACAGCGGCCCGGCGAGGCTCGCGGGGGTGCCGTCCGCGCCGGTGGACTCGTGCGGCTCGACGGACACGGGCAGGATGCGGCCGAGTCCGGACATGCCGCCGAAGGTGTTGATGCCGGCGTCGAGGACGAGGTAGCGGGTGTCGCGGCTGTCCTTGACGTTGACGACGGAGGTGAGCAGGGTGCCGCTGTCGGCGACCAGGTAGCGGCCCGACTCGCAGGCGATCCGCGGGGCGCCGTCCCGCCAGCCGGGGAAGTGCTCGTCCAGGGTCTCGGCGAGGGCGTCGCGGAGGCCGCCGTAGACGGGCCGCTCGCCCTGTACGGCGTAGGGCGCGGCGAACCCCCCGCCGATGTCGAGGAAGCGGAAGGTGACACCGAGAGCGTCCTGGAGGGCGGCGGCGGTGGCGATGGTGTGGCGGAACTCGGCGACGAGGCTGGCCTCGTCCTTGGCGTTGCTCAGCGGGAAGAAGTGCAGTCCGGCGATGCTCGTGCCGGGTACCTCGCGCAGTGCGGCGGCGAGGCCGGGCAGGGTCTCGCTGTCGAAGCCGAACTGCGAGGGGACGCCGGTCATGCGGATGCTGGTGGCGGCGGCGCCGGTGGCGTTGTTGACCCGGATCAGGCAGTCGGCGGTGAGGCCGAGCTTCAGCGCCGTCTCGCCGACGCGGCGGAGGTCGCCGCAGGACTCGGTGGAGAACAGGCGGACGCCGCGCGTCAGCGCCTCGGCCAGTTCGCCGGTGGTCTTGCCGGGTCCGGTGTAGAGGATCCGGTCGCCGGTGAAGCCGGCCCGCAGGGCGGCGTCGAGTTCTCCGACGGAGCTGATCTCGGCGCGGCAGCCGCGGGTGCCGCCGGAGCGCAGCTCGCGCAGCAGTTCGGGGTGCGGGTTGGCCTTGGCGGCGTAGAACACCTCGACCTCGTCGGGCAGCGCGGCGAACAGGTCGTCGCGGGCCGCCGCCACCCGGTCCAGGTCGTAGACGTAGGCCGGGGTGCCGAAGCGTTCGGCCAGCTCGGTGGGGCCGGTCACGGGGTGGTTCCTTCCAGGAGGCGGGCGAGCTGCTTGCGGTCGTGCTTGCCGTGCGGGGTCAGCGGCAGCTCGGCCACGACGCGGCTCACGCCGGGCACCTTGGCGGGCTCCAGCCGCAGGGACAGCTCCTTCAGCAGGGCGTGCGGGTCGATGTCGCCCTCGGCGAACACCGCGAGGTCGCGGCCGGGGGCGGGGGGCAGCACGGCGGCGGCGCGGACGCCGGGGACGTCGGTGGCGGCGCTCTCGATCTCGGTGGTGCTCATGCGCACACCCTTGTGCTTGAACATGTCGTCGCGGCGGCCCTCGTAGTAGAGGAAGCCGTCCTCGTCGACATGGCCGAAGTCGCCGGTGTGCAGCCGCAGTCCGCCGTCGGGGGCGGGGCGGAAGGCGCGTGCGGTCTGTTCCGGCGCGCGCCAGTAGCCGGGCATGACGTGCGGGCCCTCGACCACGATCTCGCCGGTCTGCCAGGGCGGCAGCGCGTTGCCGTCGTCGTCGACGACGAAGGCGCGGGTGCCGGGCAGCGGACGGCCGACCGAGTCCGCTTTGGCGTCCTGGAACGCGGGCGGCAGCACGGAGACGCGCTTGCACTCGGTCTGCCCGAACTGGATGATCACCTCCGCGCCGGGGAACGCCGTGCGCAGGCCGTCGGCGGTGGACTTCGGCAGCGCGGCACCGGTGTTGGTGAACATACGCACCCGGGACTCCCGGCCGGGTTCGCGTTCGGCGAGGGCGCAGATCATGGTGGCCAGGGACGGCACGATGGGGACGATGGTGGCGCCGGTCTCGCGGATGCGGCGCAGCAGCACCAGGTCGGACTCGCCGTCGGCGAGCACGATCTCGCAGCGGCCGGCCGCGGTGAGCAGCACCTTGTACAGGCCGTAGTCCCAGGAGATGGGGAAGCGGCAGAACACCACGTCGTCGGGGCGGTAGCCGAGTTCGAGGTTGATGGCCTCGGTGGCGAAGACCATCCGGCCGTGCGGGCAGATGACCGCCTTGGGGGCGGCGGTGGAGCCGGAGGTGTAGACGAGGACGGCGATGTCCTCGGGGTCGACGTCCGCTCCGCCGGAGCGGGCCCCCCGCACCCGCAGCGCGGTGATCTCCCGCCACGCCTCGCCGAGGCCGAGGACCGGGACGCCGCCGGCGAGGGCGGCGATGCGGTCGACGGCCGGGTCGGTGACGACGACCAGCGCGGGGTCGGCGTTCTCGGCGACCGACCGCAGGTGGTAGTCCTTCATGCCGGTGTTGACGGGGACCAGGACGGCGCCCCGGCGCGCGGTGCCGTACAGCAGCGCGACCAGTTCGCGGGTGCTGGGCAGTTGGACGAGGACCCGGTCGCCGTGGCCGATGCCGCGCTCTTCCAGCCAGGCGTCGACGGCGTGGCTGTGGGCGGCGAGTTCCCGGTAGGTCCAGCGGCCCGTGCCGTCGGTGACCGCCGGCGCGTCGGGGCGTTCGGCGGTGGCCTCGTCGAGCAGGTCGTGGACCCGGGCGTCGGTACGGGCCTGCGCTGTCGGTTGACCGTTCACTGCGACTCCTGCCGCCTTTCGTGTGTGCGTCCCGCCCCGGTGGCCTGCCGCATGGCCGTGGCCCGGGCGGCGAGCTTCCTGCGGTCGGTCTTGCGGTTGGAGTTGAGCGGGAGCGCGTCCAGGTGGTGGAAGGCACGCGGGACGACCGCGGCCGGCAGCAGCTCCCGCAGGTGCCGGGCGAGCCGGGCGGGCGGCACGGGCTCGCCGGTGTGGAAAACGGCCAGCTCCACCGTGCCGTCCACGGGCACCGCCACGGTGACGGCGTCCTCCACGCCGGGGCAGGTGCGCGCGGCGGCGTCCACCTCGGCGAGTTCCATCCGCACCCCGTGCACCTGGACCTGGGCGTCCTGGCGGCCCAGGTACAGCCAGCCGCCGTCACCGGCGCGCCGGACCCGGTCGCCGGTGCGGTAGAAGCGCCGGCCGTCGTGTTCCAGGAACCGTCCGGTGTCATCGGTCGGGTCCAGGTAGCCGGGGGTCAACTGGGGCCCGGCGACGCACAGTTCACCCTCGTCCCCGGCGGTGGGCGCCCCGGAGGGGTCCAGCAGCAGCGTCTCGTGGCCGGGGTGGACGGCGCCGATGGGCACCATGTCGTTCAGGTACCGGCCGGGCGTCCAGCGGTGCGCGGTGACGGTGATGGTGAGTTCGGTCGGGCCGTACAGGTTCTCCAGGGCCGAGCCCGGCGCGGCGGCGGCCCAGTCCTCGGCGTCCTTGCAGCTGAGCGCCTCCCCCGCGAAGAAGCTCCACCGCAGCGACGGCAGCGCGCCCGGCCCCAGCCCGCCGGTGCGGCGCACCAGGGTGATCGCGCTGGGCGTGGAGAACCACACGGTCATCCGCTGCTCGGCCACGAACTCCGGCAGGTGCGCGTACGCCCGTGCCGGGACCGGTACGACGGCGGCGCCCGCGCCCCAGGCGCAGAACAGGTCGAACATCGCGCAGTCGAAGTTGAGGTCGAAGGTCTGCGAGAAGACGTCGTGCGGTCCGAAGTCGTAGCGCTCGTCGAGCAGGCGGAAGTAGTGCGCGGTGTTGGCGTGGGTGACCGGTACGCCCTTGGGCCGGCCGGTGGAGCCGGAGGTGAACAGCACGTAGGCGATGTCGGTGGGCCGGGCCGGCAGGGGCGCCTTCAGGGCACTGTCCGGGTCGACGGCGAGCGCCGGCAGGGGGTGCCCGCCGGGTGCGAACAGGGTCGGCAGGGTGACACCGGCCTCGTGCAGCGCGGTCAGGGCGGGCAGGGCGTCGTCGTCGGCGAGCAGCGCGCCGACCCCGGCGGCCTCGATCATCTGCCGGGTGCGGGCGGCGGGGAAGGCCGGCTGGAGGGGTACGACGGTGACGCCGCTGTACAGGCCGGCCAGCAGGGCCGCGTACGCCGTGGGTCCCTTGCCGGCCAGCACCCCCACGGCGGGCTGCCGCTCCGGGAGCCCGGCCAGCAGCGAGCCGGCCAGGAGCAGGGCGCGTTCGTGCAGTTCGCGGTAGGTGAGCTCGACGCCGTCGGCGCGCAGGGCGGGCCGGTCCGGGGCGAGGGCCAGGCCGCGCGCGAACCGGCCGGACAGCGTGCCGTCCATGGTGGGGTCCACGGTGGCCGTCCCGTCAGCTCGCGGTGCTCTGGAGCATGCTCCGCACGGTGTCCCACAGCACGCCGGCGGTGCGGAAGGTGTCCATGGTCAGCGCGCTGTCGCGGAAGCGGACCTGGTAGTCCTCCTCCAGCGTGCCGAGGAGCTGGACGGTGCCGAGCGAGTCCAGGCCGAGGTCCTTCAGGTCGGATTCCGGCGTCAGCTCCTCCTGTGGCGGAAGGAACGGCAGGAAGGGGCGGAGTATCTGTTCGAACCGGTCGTCCCACATGGGGGCCTCCAACGTGTCGGGCGGGGTCAGGCGGCGCGCGAGCGGCGCCGGGGGGTCATCGCCAGCCGCGGCTGCGCGGCGACGACGTCGAACTGGCGGGTGGTGCTGGGGACCCGGCCGAAGAGGCTGTCGGGCCCGGCGACGCACAGGCGACGGACGCCGGCGTCCTTGAGGGCCGTGGTGACGCTCGGCCAGTCCATCGGGTGGTCGAAGCCGTCGAGCAGCATGGTGCGCAGTTCCTCGCCGGTGTGCAGCAGCCTGCCGTCCTGATCGGCTACGACGGGCAGCTTCGGGTCGGCGAAGGTGTACCGGGACACCACCTCGCGCGCGGCCTTGTCACGCAGCGAGCGGAACGCCGAGGCGTGCATGGGGGGCCGCATGGTGTACAGCGGGAGGCTGCCGATGGCGCGCAGCCGCTCCTGCATCCACTCCACGCGGCGCTCGGAGAGGGAGACCATGTAGAAGCCGTCGTCGACGTGGCAGGAGATCTCGTGCCACTCCCCCGCCGCGTCGAGGTCGGCGAGGATGGCGTCGAGTCCGTCGCGGGGGGCGCGGACGAAGGACAGGGTGACCTTGTCCCGGTGCTCCTCGGCGAAGTACTCCTCCAGGCAGCGGGCGATCTCGGCGGTCAGCCGGACCGCGTCGGGCAGCTCCAGGACGCCGGTCCAGGCGAGGGCGGCCTTCTCGCCGAAGCTGGGGCCGGCGACGATGTCGGGTTCCACGCCGAGGTGGTCCCGGGCCCAGTGGGCGCAGGCCAGGCAGTTGACGAAGAAGGCGACCTGGGCGGCCTCGGAGTAGTCGCCCGGTGAGGTCCGGAAGGCGTCCACGAGGGAGTAGCCGAGCGCTTCGTCGGCGACGGCGACCAGGTCCCGGGCGAAGGGGTTGGCCACCATGAACCTGCCGACCTCGGCGAACGGGACGGGGCCCATACCGGGGAAGACGAGCGCGGTGTCGTGTGCCATGGCGGGATCCCCGCCCCCTTTCACGGACTCGTGGATGTCGGAGCTCTGCGGGCTGTCGTGGACGTCGGAGGCTGTCGTGGACGTCGGAGGCTCTCGTGGACGTCAGAGGCTCTTGAGGAAGTCGGTCAGCACCGCGAAGAACCGTTCCGGTTCCTCCAGGTGCGGAAGGTGGCTGGACTCCTCGAAGATCTCCCAGCGCGCTCCGGGGATCTCGTCGTGGTACGGCTGGACGACGGCCGGCGTGGCCTCGTCGTGGCGGCCGCTGATCAGCAGGGTCGGCGTGCGGACGCGGTGCAGGTCTTCGACGATCGACCAGTCCTTGAGCGAGCCGATGACATGGAACTCGTTGGGTCCGTTCATGGCGTAGTAGACCGTCGGGTCGTTGTAGATCTCCATGAAGGAGGACAGGAAGTCCCGGGGCCAGGGCGTCACACGGCACACGTGGCGGTCGTAGAAGACCCGCATCGCGGCCAGGTACTCCTCGCTGTCATAGGTGCCGGCGGCCTCGTGCCGCAGCAGCGCCTCCTGCACGTCCGGCGGCAGCTCGGCGCGCAGCCGGGCCATCTCCTGGAGCCAGATCGGGTATGAGGCGGGCGCGTTGGCGATGACCAGTCCGCGCAGACCGGCCGGGGCCGCCATGGCGTGCCGGGCGCACAGGGGTCCGCCCCAGGACTGGCCGAACAGCACGTAGTCGTCGGCGATCCCCAGTTTCTCGACCAGGTTGGCGAGTTCCCTCTCGAACAGCTCGACGGTCCAGAACTCGGTGCCCCTGTCGGGCAGATGGGTGGAACCGCCGTTGCCTAGCTGGTCGTAGTGGACTACGGGCCAGCCGTCCTCGGCGAGCCGGGCCAGCGGCAGCAGGTAGTCGTGGGTGCTGCCGGGGCCGCCGTGCACGGCGACGACCGCCGGCCGTCCCGCGCCGAGTTCACCGGTCACCCGGTACCAGGTCCGGTACTCCCCGAAGGGGACGGTGCCCTTCGCGCTGGGATCCGGGGACACGCTGATCACCTCTGCTCGGCTGCGGGACGCGGCGGCGGCCGGGGACGGGACGCCGGCCGGGACCGGGAGAGCCGGGGCGGTGGGGATCCGTGTCCCCGTCCGGTCCGCCGTGCCTCTGCCCGTGTTCCGCAGCCGACGCTAACCGCCGCCGAGCCGCCGCCGGACCCCTAACCGCCCCTAGGCAAAGTCCGACCCGGAGGGCAGCGCCTAGGGGTCGGCGGGCGGTGGGACGCCGGCCCGGCCACGCACCGCGACGGGCCCCGAAGAACCGGATCGCACGTCTCCACGCGAGCTCATGACGGGGGACGCGGACAGTCGGAGTACCGGGCCGGGTCCTGGAACCGACGGCGTCACCGGTCGAGGCCACTGCTCACCGGGCGGCCGACGGTGCGTGGTGGCACGGCCGCCGGTCCGGTGACCGGCCGCCGGTGCGCTGGTCGGCCGCCGGTGCAGTGGCCGGCCGGGGACAACGGTGTCCCCTAGGGGCGCCTAGGGGTTGGGGCCCCGGTCGTGGCTGCTTAGCGTGCGAGGGGCGGCTGACAGCGCCGCACCGGCGCCGGGACCGGACCCGCTCCGAGACCGGCGTGTCCCGCTCCCTCCGTGCGATGAGGACATGATGACTGCACCTGCCGAACCGGCCGACGGGGCCGCGCTGCCGGAGTTCCCGATGCGGCGGGCCTGTCCCTTCAGCCCGCCGGCCGCCTACGCCGAACTGCGCGAGACCGAGCCGGTCTCCCGGGCGCTGCTGAAGGTGAACGGCAAGCCCGCCTGGCTGGTCACCCGCCACGACCTGTACAAGAAGCTGCTGGGGGACTCCCGGGTCAGCGCCAATCTGAAGCTGCCCGGATATCCCCTCCAGGTGCCGGTCCCGGAGGAGACGCTCCAGTCGGTGCCGCTGACCTTCCTCTCCATGGACCCGCCGGACCACACCGTCCAACGCCGCATGCTGGCCCCGGAGTTCAGTGTCCGCCGGATGCGTGAGCTGCGCGGCCGGGTGCAGCAGATCGTGGACGAGCAGATCGACCACATGCTCGCCAAGGGCGCGGACGGTCCGGTCGACCTGGTCACCGCGCTCGCGCTGCCGGTGCCGTCCCTCGTCATCTGCGAACTGCTCGGCGTGCCCTACGAGGACCACGGCCGGTTCGAGGAGTGGGCGTGGGCCATCATGAACCACGACATCAGCGACGAGGACCGGGGCCGCGCGCACTACGAGCTGGACCGGTACGTGGACGGGCTGGTCACCGCCAAGGAGAGCGAGCCCGGCGACGACATGATCAGCCGGCTGATCGAGTTCAACCGGCAGACGCCGGCGGTGGAGCACTCCGACATCGTCAGCATGTCCAAGCTGATGCTGGTCACCGGGCACGAGACCACCGCCAACATGATCGCGCTGGGCATGCTGGCCCTGCTGGAGCACCCCGAGCAGCTCGCCGCCCTCCGCGAGGAGCCCGAGCTGATGCCGAAGGCGGTGGAGGAGCTGCTGCGCTTCTTCTCCATCTCCGACGCGGGCACCGCCCGGGTCGCCCTGGAGGACATCGAGCTGGGCGGGGTCACCATCCGGGCCGGCGAGGGCATCCTGCCGCTGAACAACGCGGCCAACCACGACGAGCGCGTGTTCCCCGACCCCGACCGCCTCGACGTGCGGCGCGAGGCCCGCAGCCACCTGGCGTTCGGCTACGGCGTCCACCAGTGCATCGGCCAGAACCTGGCGCGCATGGAGCTGGACGTCGTCTACTCGACGCTGCTGCGGCGCGTGCCGACGCTGCGCCTGGCCGCCCCGGTGGAGGAGCTGCGGTTCAAGGACGACGCGATCGTCTACGGCCTGTACGAGCTGCCCGTCACCTGGTGACACCGCGACCCCGCCCCCGTACCCCGCTTCCGTCACCGACACGTTCCGAAAGGCAGCCATGACCCAGTCCGCCGACGCCGTACCCGAGACGGACCCGACGCTCCCGCGGTTCCCGATGCGGCGCACCTGTCCGTTCAGCGAGCCGCAGGAGTACGCCGGGATGCGTGCGAACGCCCCCGTCTCGCGTGCCGCGTTGAAGGTGAACGGCAAGCCGACCTGGCTGGTCACCCGGCACGAGGACGTCCGGCAGGTGCTGGGCGACAGCCGGGTGAGCTCCAACCTGAAACTGCCGGGCTACCCGCACCAGTTCCACATCCCCGAGGAGATGCTGGCGCAGGTCCGGCTGATGATGCTCAACATGGACCCGCCGGAGCACAGCGCCCAACGGCGCATGCTCATCCCGGAGTTCACCGCGCGACGGGTGAAGGAGATGCGGCCGCGCATCCAGCAGATCGTGGACGAGCACGTCGACGCGATGCTGGCGAAGGGCGGCCCGGTGGACCTGGTCACCGCGCTCGCGCTGCCGGTGCCGTCCCTCGTCATCTGCGAACTGCTCGGCGTGCCGTACGAGGACCACGCCCAGTTCGAGGAGTGGTCGGCGGCGATGATGAACCACGATCTGAGCCCGGCGGAGTACGGGGCGGCGGTGCAGGCCCTGGACATGTACCTCGACAAGCTCGTCACCCTCAAGGAGAACGAGCCGGGTGACGACCTCATCAGCCGGTTCCTGGAGAAGAACCGCACCGAGCGGGTCGCCGACCACGCCGACGTGGTGACGATGGCCCGGCTGATGCTGGTCGGCGGCCATGAGACGACGGCGAACATGATCGCCCTCGGTGTGCTGGCCCTGCTGGAGCACCCCGAGCAGATGGCGGCGCTGCGGGACGACCCCGCGCTCCTGCCGAACGCCATCGAGGAGTTGCTGCGCGTCTTCTCCATCTCCGACTCCGGCACGGCGCGGGTCGCGGTGGCGGACATCGAGGTCGGCGGTGTCACCATCCGCGCCGGCGAGGGCATCCTCGCCCTGAACAACGCCGCCGACCACGACGAGTCCGTCTTCCCGGACCCGGGCACCCTCGACATCCGCCGCAAGGAGGCCCGCAGCCATCTCGCCTTCGGTTACGGCATCCACCAGTGCATCGGCGCCAACCTGGCCCGGGTGGAGCTGGAGACCGTCTACGGCACGCTGCTGCGCCGCGTCCCCGGCCTGCGGCTGGCGGCCGAGCCGGACGAGCTGCGCTTCAAGGACGACGCCATGGTCTACGGCGTCTACGAACTCCCCGTCACCTGGTGACGGCCGACCCGAACGGAGTCCCCCTCATGCGTGTCACCGCCGACCGCGACCGGTGCGTGGGCTCCGGCCAGTGCGCGATGCTCAGCCCCGAGGTGTTCGACCAGGACGACGACGGTCTCGTCCTCGTCCTGCGGGAGGTCCCGGGCGCGGATCTGACCGAGGAGGTCCACCGGGCGGCCGACCTGTGCCCGGCGCAGTCGATCCGCGTGCACGACTGAACGTCCGCCGGCCGCCGGTACGGCGTGGGCCTCGGAGGTGGCTGTCACCTCCGAGGCCCACGCCGTGCCGGCGGCCGCTCGTTCACGGGGCGGGCCGGGGTCCCGCCAGGGACTCGGCCTGGCCGAGGAAGCGGGGCAGCCACTGCTCGTAGGAGACGCCCGCCAGGAACCCCAGCGCCGCTTCCGCGTCCTTGCCGACCACCGTGTGCAGCGGGGTGCCGGGGTCGTCGGCGGCGGCGACGACGGCCTCGGCCGCCTCCGCGCAGTCGGCGGCGCCCTCCGCGACGCGGGCGAGGAACCGGGCCAGCCAGGCGTGGTCCGCGCGGTACGGGTCGGCCTCGGACGGCTCCCCGTCGGTCACGCCGGCGACGGACCTGCCCTGGATGCGGGAGGCGAAGCTGCCCGGTTCCAGGCACACCACCCGGATGCCGAAGGGCTTGGCCTCCGCGTACAGGGCCTCGCTGAGCGCGCCCAGGGCGGCCTTGCTCGCCGCGTAGAAGCCGCCGTGCGGCACGGCGAACGTCCGCCCGGCGAGGGACGAGACGTTCACGATGACTCCGCTGCCCCGTGCGCGCATGCCGGGCAGCACGGCGCGGGACACGCGCAGCGGGCCCCAGAGGTTGGTCTCCATCAGCGCCCGCGCCTGGTCGAGCGGCATGGTCTCGACGGGTCCGGTCCGGTCGATGCCCGCGTTGTTGACCAGCACGTCGACGGGGCCGTGCCGGTCCTGCACCGCGCTGACGGCGGCGGTGACGGAGGCGTCGTCGGTGACGTCCAGCCGGGGGACGTCGAGGGTGAGGTCCTCGGCGTGGGCGCGCCGCAGGAGTTCGTCGGCGCCGGCGGGGTCGCGGACGCAGGCGTGGACGCGGTCCCCGCGCCGTGCGAACGCCAGCGCCGTCTCCAGGCCGATGCCGCTGCTGCACCCGGTGATCAGGACCGACGTCACGACCGCACCGCCCACTTGGCCAGCAGGTCCAGGACGTCCTGGGCGTGCGCCGTCAGGTAGAAGTGGCCGCCCGGGAACACGTGGAACTCGGATGCCGTGTCCGTGTGGCGCGACCAGGCGCGGGCCTCGTCCACGGTGACCTTGGGGTCGTCGTCGCCGACCAGGCTGACGATGGGACAGGCCAGGTCGGGGCCGGGCTCGTAGGTGTAGGTCTCGGCCGCGCGGTAGTCGGCGCGGATCGCGGGCAGGGCCATGCGGATCAGTTCCTCGTCGTCGAGGATCGACGCGTCCGTGCCGCTCAACTGACGCATCTCCTCGACGAGTCCGTCGTCGTCGCGCAGGTGCACCGTCTCATGGCGCGGGCAGGAGGGGGCCCGGCGGGCGGAGGCGAACAGTGCGCGCGGGACGATGCCGTGGTCGCGTTCCAGCCGGCGGGCGACCTCGAAGCCGAGGGTGGCGCCCATGCTGTGGCCGAAGAGGACCAGGGGGCGGTCCGCCCACGGCAGCAGGACGGCGGTGACCTGGTCGGCGAGTTCACGGATGCTCTCGACGCACGGCTCGTTGCGGCGGTCCTGGCGCCCCGGGTACTGCACGGCGAGGACGTCCACGGAGGCCGGCATGCTCGCCGACACCGGGTGGTAGAAGGTCGCCGAGCCGCCGGCGTGGGGCAGGCACACCAGCCTGGCCGCCGCGTCCGGGCGGGGATGGTAGCGGCGGATCCAGAGACTGTCCTGCTCGGTGAGCGTGGTCATGGGGGCGGGCGTTCCCTTCCTGGGCTGCGACGCTGGGCGCGGGGGCGGTGCCCCAGCAGTCTCACGCCCAGGGCGGGGGCGGACCACCCCTACCCGCCCCAACCGGCCTGCTCAGGCGTTGAGGTAGGCCAGCACGGCGAGCACCCGGCGGTTGCTGTCGCTCGACGGCGGCAGCATCAGCTTGGTGAAGATGTTGGAGATGTGCTTCGCCGCGGCGCCCTCGGTGATGGTGAGCCGCTGGGCGATCGCCGTGTTCGAGCAGCCCTCCGCCATCAGCTCCAGCACCTCGCGCTCGCGGGCGGTGAGCGCGGCCAGCGGCTCGTCCCGGGAGTGACTGGTCATGAGCTGGGCGACCACGGCGGTGTCCATCGCCGTGCCGCCGGCCGCGACCCGGCGTACGGCGTCGATGAACTGCTCGTCGTCCAGCACGCTGTCCTTCAGCAGGTAGCCGATGCCGCCGGTGCCGTCGGCCAGCAGTTCCCGGGCGTACATCTGCTCGACGTGCTGGGAGAGGACGAGGATCGGCAGGCCGGGCTGCTCCCGGCGGGCGCGCAGGGCGGCCTGGAGGCCCTCGGTGGTGAAGGTGGGCGGGAGCCGTACGTCGACGATGGCGATGTCGGGCCGGTGCTCGCTGATCGCGGCGGCGAGGTCCGTGCCGTTGTCGACGGCGGCGACCACCTCGAAGTCGTACGCCTCCAGCAGTTGGATGATCCCCTGCCTCAGGAGGAAGAGGTCTTCGGCGAGGACAACGCGCACGGCAACTCCATCTTCATCACGGTCGGACCGCCCGGTGGACTGTCGATCTCCAGGACCCCGTCAAAGGATGCCAGCCGCCGTCGGATGCCCGCGAGGCCGCTCCCGGCCGACGCGTCGGCGCCGCCGCGGCCGTCGTCGGTGACCCGGGTGTGCAGCATGCCCTCCTCGCACCAGGCGACGACCTCCACGCGCCGCGCGTCGGCGTGCTTGAGGGCGTTGGTGAGCAGCTCGGACACCGCGAAGTACACGGCGGACTCGACCGGGTCGGGCAGCCGGCCGGGCAGGTCCGCCACCACGGTGACGTGGAGGGGGCTGGCCAGGCCCAGGGCGCGCAGGGCGTCGGGCAGGCCCCGCTCGGCGAGGACCGGCGGGTGGATGCCGTGAACCAGGTCGCGCAGCTCGCGCAGCGCCTCCACCGACGAGGAGCGGGCCTGCCGCAGCAGCCGCCGGGCCTCCTCCGGGTCCTGGTTCATCTTCCGGTCCACGGCGCCGAGTTGAAGGCCGAGGCTGACGAGCCGGGCCTGGGCTCCGTCGTGCAGGTCGCGTTCGATGCGGCGCAGTTCGGCGGCCTGGATGTCGAGTGCGCCGGACCGGGTCTCGGACAGGTGCTGGACGCGTGAGGCCAGTTGGGACTGGCGGGTGGGACCGAGCAGGAAGCGGACGAAGTAGGCGTACCCCTTGAGCGCCAGGGGGCCGAGGAAGATCCAGCCGGTGAGCACGACGAGCGCCAGCAGGGCCGCGGCGAGCGCCGCCGGCCAGCTGTCTACGGTGACGAAGGAGTACCAGCGGCCGTGTCCGTCGTCCGCGAGGGGCTGCCACAGGCCGCAGGCGAGGAACAGTCCCTCCCCCGCGTAGTACAGCAGCGCGGCCGGAACGAAGCCGACGAGACCGACCACGCAGTTGAGGAACAGCCACAACAGGTCCCGCCAGGTCGCGGGGTCGGCGAGGATCCACTTGCAGCGCCGCGTCCAGCCGACGATGTCCTTCTCGATCTCCTCCGGCTCGGGCCGGTAGGGCCGCTCCACCGGGACGCCGGAGCGCGCGGCGGCCCGCCGGTTGAGGTCGCACAGCCATCGCACGGCCCGGGTGAGGTAGGGCAGCGCGAGGAAGCCGATGCCGATGAGGCAGAGGACGATGAAGTAGGTGGTGGTGACGAAGAGGACGACCGACAGCAGCGCTCCGGAGGCGATGGCCACGCCGACCAGGGTGTCCAGGGTGGCGCGGCCGAGTCGGCCGCGCCACGTGACCGGCACAGTCTTCATGTCGTCATGTTCCCATTCCCGGCCACCCGTCATGGAGGGGCCGCCCCCGCTCGGGGGAAGCGGGGACGGCCCGGCCAGGGGGTGACTCACGCGGCCTTCACCGTCTCCACGGCGGGGCTGCGCATGCCGCGCCAGGACGGCAGCAGCGTGGCGCCGAACACCAGCAGCAGCGATCCGCCGACGATGGCGAGGTAGATGCCGATGGATCCGGAGGGCAGGTAGGAGTCGCTCTTGACGAGGCTGTAGGGGACGATGGTCGTCGCGGAGGCGACGGTGCCGAGGACGGTGGCGACGACGCCGGTCAACAGGCCCTCGACGGTCAGCATGCCGAGCACCTGGGCGCGGGTGGCACCGGTGAGCCGCTGGAGGCCGAACTCCGCGCGCCGTTTCCGGGTGACGGACACCAGGGTGTTGACGACGGTGATCGCGGCGTACCCGACGATCATGGCGACGATGGTGTAGTTGGCGGAGACCAGGATCTGCTGGATCTGGTTGTTCCGGCCGGCCAGCGAGGAGCTGTCGTCCAGTTCGGTGCCGGGCACCTCCGCGGCCAGTGCGGCGAGGCGTTCGTGGACGCCGGCGCCGGTGCCGCGCGCGGTGCGGACGAGGATCTGGTGCGGCAGCCCGTCACCGGTGTGCGGGGCGAGGGTGGCCGCGGGCAGCGTCAGGTACTCCTGCTTGGGGTTGTCGCGGTAGAGGGCCACGACGGTGGGTCGTACGGCGGTGCCGTCCCCGAGGTGCATCGGCAGCCGCTCGCCGACCTTCACCCCGTACTCCCGGGCCTTCTTGTCGGACAGGGCCACGGTGTCGCCGCGCAGGCCGGTGAGGGAACCGGCCACGACGGGCAGGTCCAGGCTCTGCCGCACGCCGTCGGCGGAGACCCCGCGCAGGTCGACCTGGTCCGGGCCGCCGGCGCGGTCCACGAAGCCGCGGCTGGTGACGAACTCGGAGGCCGCGGCCACCCCCGGCGTGGCGCGCACCCGGTCGACGACACCGGGTGCGAATCCGCCCGTGGTGGAGTCGAGGACGTGGTCGGCGAGGATGTTGCGGTCGTAGGAGGTCCGGGAGACGTGGTCCTCGGTGGACTGCATGTACAGGGTGCCGGTGGCGATGCCGATGAGCAGGACGATCGGCGCGACCGCGCCGGCCATGCGGACGTTGGCGGTGGCGGCGTTGCGCAGCGCGAGCTGACCGGAGAGCCCGGAGAGGGCCCGGACCGGCAGGCGGAGCAGCGCGACCATGACCTTGGTGATGCCGGGGGCGAGCAGGGCGAGGCCGATGCAGAACAGCACGGAGGCGGGTCCGGCGGTGCTGGCGAGGGTGGGGCCGTCCTCCATGACGGTGGCGGTGGCGACGGCCAAACCGATGCCGTTGGCGAGGAAGAACAGTGCGAGCAGCAGCCGGGGGACGCTGAACCAGCGGGTGCCGGCGGTGGATTCGGCCAGCGCGGCGACCGGTTCGGTGCGGGCGGCGCGCCGTCCGGCGAAGCGGGTGGCGCCGGCCGCGGCGAGCACGGTGACGACGGCTCCGACGGCCATCGGCATCCATCCGGCGTGGTAGACGATCGCCGACGACACCACGCCGCTGGATGTCAGCACCCCGAAGAGCAGCCGTCCGATGGCGTATCCGGGCAGCAGAGCGAGCAGGACGGAGCCCACGGACAGCACGGCCGTCTCGGTGAGGATCATGCGGCGGAGCTGGTGCGGGGTGGAGCCGACGGCGCGCAGCAGGGCCATCTCGCGGGCGCGCTGCTGGAGGGAGAGGCCGAGGGTGGAGGCCACGCCGAACATGACGATGAGGACCACGGAGGAGCCGAAGACCGCCGCGAGGATGACGACGGTGCGCTTGCTGGAGAGGGTGCCGGGCAGTTCGGCCAGTCCCCGGCGTTCGCCGGTCAGCACCTCGGCGCGGTCGCCGACCTTCGCGCGCACCGCGTCCGCGACCGCGGCGACCCGTGTGCCGCGATCGGGCAGCACACCGATGGAGTCGATACGGCCACCGGCGAGGGTGCGGGCCTCGTCGTCCGTGAAGAACACGGCGGCGTCCGGGTTGTGGTCGCCGCGCTGCTCGGCGATGCCGCTGACCTGGAACCGCCGGACGGTGCCCTGGACGACGATGTCGACGGCGGACCCCGGGCGCGCTCCGGCGCGCCGGGCGAGGTCCGCGTCGAGGACGGCCTCGCCGCCGGCGACGGGGGTTTTACCGGCGGCGAGGGTATAGGGGGTGAGCCGGGCGGAGGCCCAGCCGTGGCCGTACGAGGCGGACCTGCCGGTGACCGGCTTGCCGTCCTTGAGGACGGTGGCCGGGACGGACACGTCGCCGACGGCCGCGCGGACGCCCTGGACCCGGGCGACCTCGCCGACGAGGCGGGGGTCGATGCGGTGACGTTCGGTCAGGGCGGTGGAGTCGTAGGTCTGTTCACCGGTGACGACGACCGGGGCGCCGTTCAGGCGCTGGGGTTCGGCCGCCATGCGGACGCCCGTCTCCATCAGGCCGCCGCAGCCGATGACGATCGCGGCGCCGAGGAACATGGCGAGGAAGGTGGCGATGAAGCTCGTCCTGCGGAACTTCAGGGTGCGCAGTGCCAGGCGCCACATCAGTACCGCCCTCCCGAGGGCTGCGCGGCGCCCTGCCGGTGGGTGTCGTCCTCCCAGGCGCCGAGCCGGGTCATCCGGGCGGCGACGGCGTCGGCCGTCGGCCGGAGCAGCTCGCCGGCGAAGGCGCCGTCGGCGAGGAAGACCACGCGGTCGGCGTAGGAGGCGGCCACCGGGTCGTGGGTGACCATGACCAGCGTCTGGCGGGCGGTGTCGACGGACTCGCGCAGCAGGCCGAGCACGGAGGCGGCGGTGCGGGTGTCGAGGGCGCCGGTGGGCTCGTCGGCGAAGACCACGGCGGGGCGGGTCACCAGGGCGCGGGCGATGGCGACGCGCTGCTGCTGGCCGCCGGAGAGCTGGGACGGCAGGTGGCCGAGCCGTTCGTTCAGGCCCACGCGCTGCACGACGGTGCGGATCAGGCTCTTGTCCGGCCGCTGTCCGGCCAGTTGCAGCGGCAGGGTGATGTTCTGCATGACCGTCAGCGCGGGCAGCAGGTTGAAGGACTGGAAGATGAAGCCGATCCGGTCGCGGCGCAGCTTGGTCAGCCGGGTGTCGTCCAGGCCGGCGAGGTCGGTGCCGCCGACGGTGACCGTGCCGGAGGTGGGCTGGACCAGTCCCGCGGCGCAGTGCAGGAACGTGCTCTTGCCCGATCCGGACGGTCCCATGACGGCGGTGAAGGTGCCGTCGGCGAAGCTCACGGTGAGCCCGCGGAGCGCGGCCACCTGGCTGTCTCCTCGGCCATAGGTCTTCGACACGGCGTCCAGCCGTACCGCCTCCGCCCGGCGGAGGTCGTGTGAAGTGTGCACGGGGGCTCCCCTACGAGATTTCGCTTCTCACGCGGTGTCTGCGGGCCAGATTAGGAACGCCGGGCCCGCGGCACATTGGCATTGTCCGGCCGGTTCGAGGTAGAGGTTTCTCTACCTCGGACCGGCAGGTTCCGACGGGTGTCCGCCACCTTTGTGCAGTGGTGTCATCACCCTTGTCCGAATATTTGACTCCCCTTCGAAAGGGCCGGTTGCCACCCGTGTCCCGGGGCTTGTTCGCGGGTACCGTCGAAACCGTCCGCAGAAATCCACGAAAGATGGGAAGTCCCATGGCCACGAGGCCTGACCACGAACTGACCGCACAGGTCCGGCCCGACGGATATCTGGAGCTGTTCTCCCGGCGCACCGGGAAGCGGCACCGATGCGGCCCACGCGGCACGACCATGTGGCTGGCGCTCCAGCGCAGCGGCTGGCAGCCGGAATCGGCCGCGGATGAAATCGCCCTGCAATTAGGTGTCGATCCGGACAGTATCCGATGCGATATCCACGCGTGGTTGGCGCATTTCCGTGAGGCCGGTGAGTGAAGAAAAGCCGGGGCGCGGGCGGCTTTTCAGCCGCCCTCGCCCCTTCTCTTTCTACCGCCGCCGATTTCAGGACGCGGCGGCGGACCGCGCCGCCGTGAGCCATGACTCGACCGCCTCGGCGGTGGCCTCCGCGCGGTCCTCCAACATCGTGAAGTGCGTGCCGGGCACGTCGGCCGGCTCGTGCTCCGCGGGCCAGCTCGCCCGCCAGTCGTCCGCGCCGGTGGCGAAGGACTCCGTGGGCCGTACGAACAGCACGGGTGCGGTGAGGGCGCCGGGCAGGCAGTGCTGGATCAGGTCGCTGTAGCGGCTCATGGCGGCCAGGCGGGCGGTCCCGAAGCCCCCGAGGGACGACTCCCGGTCCAGCATGCCGTCGAACATCTGCCGCCACAGGTCGTCCTTGCCGTCGTCCCCGGGCAGGTAGGTGTCGAGCAGCACCACGCCGGCGGCCGGCTGTCCGGCCTTCTCCATGATCTCGGCCGCCGCGTGGGCGAACTGGCCGCCGGAGGAGTAGCCGACGAGCACGTACGGCCGCTCGTCCGCGCAGGCCCGGCGAATGCCCTCGACGACCACCTCCACCACGGCGTCCACGGAACGCGGCAGCGCCTCTCCGGGGCCGAAGCCGGGCACCGAGGGCACCACGACGTCACGGCGGCCGTCGAAGTACCGGGCGAAACGGGCGTACTGGTGGGCGCCGCCGAGCGCCATCGGTGACGGCAGGCAGACGAGCCGTGGGGCGGAGTCGCCGGTGGCCAGCCGCACCGGGTCGGCGACGGCACCGAGTTCGGCCAGGGAGGAGAAGCCGGGGAGGATGTCGGCCACGGTGCGCAGCAGGTCGATGGCCCGGTCCATCCGCCCGTCGGCCGCGGCGCGCCGCACCAGCCCGCTGACCGATTCCAGGTCACCGGCGCCGGCCGGGCCGGGAGCGCCGCCCGCCAGGTGCCCGCGCAGCGCGGCGGCGAGGGCGGCCGGCGTGCGGTGGTCGAAGACGGCACCGGCCGGGAGGGTGCTGCCCAGGGCGGCGCCGAGGGCCGCGCGGAGTTCGGCCGCGGAGACGGAGTCCATGCCGATCTCCAGGAAGACGGCGTCGGGCTCGACGGCCTCCGGTCCCGGGTGCCCGAGGATCGCCGCGGCCTGGGCCCGGATCACCTCGGTCAGCAGCGCCTCCTGCTCGGCCGGCGGGGCCCCGGCGAGCCGCTGCCGGAGCGGTTCGGCGTCCCTGGACGCGACGGCCGGCGCCGGCTCGGCCGCCGGGAGGACGGTGAGGGCCACGTCCGCGTTCAGCCAGTACCGCTCGTGCCGGAACGCGTAGGTGGGCAGTTCGGCGCGGGCCGTACCGGGGAAGAGCGCCGCCCAGTCGGGGGCGAGGCCGTCGGTGTACAGCCGGGCGAGTCCCGACAGGAGGGCCACGGGTTCGCTGCCGTGGCGCCGGCCGAGGGCGACGAGGACGCCGCCGTCGGCGTCCGGGCACTCGCGGACGAGGCCGGTCAGCACGGCGTCCGGGCCGACTTCCACGAAGCGGCCGACGCCCGAGGCGGTGAGGGCCGCGACGGCGTCGGCGAACCGGACCGTCTCCCGCACGTGCCGCACCCAGTAGCCGGGGTCGCACAGCTGCTCGCCGTCGGCGGGGCCGCCGGTGAGGGCGGACACCAGCGGGATGCGTGGCTGATGGAATGTCAGATCCTCGGCCACCGTACGGAACTCGTCGAGCATGCCGTCCATCAGGGGCGAGTGGAAGGCGTGCGAGACGGCGAGCCGCTTGGTCTTCACGAAGCCCTCGGCGGCGGTGAGCACCGCCGCCTCCTGCCCCGAAAGCACCACGGAGGACGGTCCGTTGACCGCGGCCAGCCCCACGCGGTCGTCCAGCAGCGGCCGCACCTGCTCCTCCGTGGCCTGTACGGCGACCATCGCGCCGCCCTCCGGCAGCTCCTGCATGAGCCGGCCGCGGGCGGCGACCAGGGCGCAGGCGTCGTCCAGGTCGAGCACGCCGGCCACATGGGCGGCGGCGATCTCGCCGACGGAGTGCCCGGCCAGGACGTCGGGCCGCACACCGAAGGACTCCAGCAGCCGGAACAGGGCCACCTCGTAGGCGAACAGTGCCGTCTGCGCGTACCGCGTGCGGTGGAGGGCGTCGGCGTCGTCGCCGGCCAGCACCCCGGCGAGGTCCAGCCCGAGCCGGGCGTCGATCGCGTCGAAGGCGTCCGCGAACACCGGGTAGCGGGCGCGCAGTTCGAGGCCCATGCCGAGGCGTTGGGCGCCCTGGCCGGTGAACAGGAACGCCGTACGGGTGCCGGTCCGCGCCCTGCCGGTGGCGGCCGTGGCGGCGGGGGTGCCGTCGGCGAGGGCGCGCAGTCCGGCGAGCAACTGGTCCCGGTCGGTGCCGGTGACGGCCGCGCGGTGGTCGAAGGCGGTACGCCGGGTGCCGAGGGCCCTGGCGACGGCCGCCGGATGCAGCTCGGGCCGGTCCGCCAGGAAGGCGTGCAGGCGCTCCGCCTGGGCGGGCAGGGCCGCTGCCGAGCGGGCGGACAGGGGCCATAGGACCGCCGGGGCGTCCGGTTCGGCGTCCGCCGGGTCCTCTGCGGGCGCCTCCTCGATGATGGTGTGGGCGTTGGTGCCGCTGATCCCGAAGGAGGACACACCGGCCCGGCGCGGCCGGTCGGTCCGGGGCCAGGGCTGCTCCTCCGTCAGCAGGCGCACCCGACCGGCGTCCCAGTCCACCTTCGTGGACGGCCGGTCCACGTGCAGCGTCCTCGGCAGGACGCCGTGGCGCATCGCCATCACCATCTTGATGACACCGGCGACACCGGCGGCGGCCTGCGTGTGACCGATGTTGGACTTCACCGACCCCAGCCACAGCGGGGCGTCAGAGGGCCGCTCCTGGCCATAGGTGGCCAGCAGCGCCTGCGCCTCGATCGGGTCGCCCAGCGTCGTGCCCGTGCCGTGCGCCTCCACCACGTCCACGTCCGCCGCCGACAACCGGGCCGACGCAAGCGCCTGCCGGATCACCCGCTGCTGCGACGGACCGTTCGGCGCGGTCAGGCCGTTGGAGGCGCCGTCCTGGTTCACGGCGGAGCCACGGACGACCGCCAGCACCTCGTGGCCGTTGCGCCGCGCGTCCGACAGCCGCTCCAGGACCAGGACGCCCAGTCCCTCGGAGAAGCCGGTACCGGCCGCGTCGTCGGCGAAGGAGCGGCAGCGCCCGTCCGGGGAGAGGGCGCCCTGCCGGCTGAACTCCACGTACGTGACCGGTGAGGCCATCACCGTCACTCCCCCGGCCAGGGCCAGGGTGCACTCGCCCTGCCGCAGCGCCTGCGCGGCCAGGTGCAGCGTGACGAGCGACGAGGAGCAGGCGGTGTCCACGCTGAGCGTCGGGCCCTCCAGGCCCAGGGTGTAGGCGACGCGGCCGGAGACGATGCTGCCCGAACCGAAGCTGCCGAAGTAGTCGTGGTACATGATGCCCGCGAACACACCGGTGCGGCTGCCGCGCAGCGCGACCGGGTCGATGCCGGCGTTCTCCAGGGCCTCCCAGGAGCCTTCGAGCAGCAGGCGCTGCTGCGGGTCCATGACGAGGGCCTCGTTGGGGCTGATGCCGAAGAACGCGGCGTCGAAGTCCCCCGCGTCGTGCAGGAAGCCGCCCTCGCGGGTGGAGGAGCGGCCCGGCACGCCCGGCGTCGGGTCGTACAGGTCCGGGTCCCAGCCGCGGTCGCCGGGGAACGGGGTGATGCCCTCCGCGCCGTCCGCGACCAGCCGCCACAGGTCCTCCGGGGACCGCACCCCGCCCGGGTAGCGGCAGGCCATGCCGACGATCGCGATCGGTTCCCGGGCCGCCGCGGTCAGCGCGCGGTTGCGTTCCCGCAGCCGCTCGATCTCCTTCAGCGAGGCGCGCAGCGCCTCGACCATCCTGGTGTCCGGCTTCTCGGACTCGGCCATGGTCCTCTTCCTTGTCGCGGGCGTCGTCACAGCACGCCGTCCCGGCGCGGCTTCCCTGCTCGGCGTCACAGCGCGTCGTCGTCGCCGACGAGGTCGTCGAGCGCCATGCTGATCAAACTCTCGGCGTCCATCGCGTCGATCGGCGCGCGGCCGGCCTCGTCGTCCTGCGCCGACTGCGGCGCGGGCCGCAGCCCGGCGAGTTCGAGCAGGCTGTCCAGCAGGCCGGCCTCGCGCAGCCGTCCCACCGGGATGCTGGCGAGCGCGGCCCGCACGGTGTCCTCCTCGGCGCGCGGCCCGTCGTCGGTGCGCGGGGCCAGCTCGCCTGCCAGGTGGTCGGTGAGCGCGGCCGGCGTGGGGTGGTCGAAGACCAGCGTGGCGGTCAGCCTGAGCCCGGTGGCCTCGTTGAGCCGGTTGCGGAACTCGACGGCGGTCAGCGAGTCGAAGCCGAGGTCCTTGAAGGGCAGGCCGGCCTCGAACTCCTCGACGCCGAGGACCGCCCGGGCCTCGTCCCGCACCAGCCGCAACAGCCGTTCGGTCCGCTCCCGCGGTGCGAGCGCGGCCAGTTCGCGGCGCAGCGCCGACGCGGCGGCCGACGCCCCGGGTCCGGTCCGGCGCGGCGTCCGCACCAGGTTGCGCAGCAGCGGGGCGACCCGGGTGGCCTCGCGCGGGGCGAGGTCCAGGCGGGCCGGCAGCAGCACCGGTTCGGCGCGGCCCACGCCCGTGTCGAACAGGGCGAGCCCGCTCTCCGCGTCGAGGGCGAGCACCCCGCCGGAGGCCATGCGGCGGGTGTCGGTGTCGCCGAGCCGGTCGGCCATGCCGCCGCTGCCCGCCCAGGCGCCCCAGGCGAGCGAGACCGCGGGCAGCCCGAGCGATGTGCGGTGGGCGGCGAGGGCGTCGAGGAAGGTGTTGCCGGCGGCGTAGCCGGCCTGGCCGGGGCTGCCGAGCAGGCCCGCGGCGGAGGAGAACAGCGCGAACGCGGTCAGGGGCCGCTCCCGGGTCAGTTCGTGCAGGTGCCAGGCGGCGTCCAGCTTCGGCCGCAGGACCGTGTCCAGCCGCTCGGGGGTGAGCGAGGTGAGGACGGCGTCGGCGAGGACGCCCGCGGTGTGCACGACGGCGGAGACCGGGTGCTCGTCCAGGACGCGGGCGAGGGCGGCGCGGTCGGCGGCGTCGCAGGCGACGACCGTCACCTGGGCGCCGAGCGCGGTGAGTTCGTCCCGCAGGCCGGCCGCGCCGGGCGCCTCGGGGCCGCCGCGGCTGAGCAGCACCAGCCGCTCGGCGCCGTGCGCGATGACCAGGTGCCGGGCGACCAAGCCACCCAGGGCGCCGGTGCCGCCGGTGACGAGGACTCCGCCGGAGAAGTCGGCCGGGGCGGATTCGGCCAGGCGTGGCGCGCGCACCAGCCGGGGGACGCTCAGCCTGCCGTCGCACAGGGCCAGTTGGGACTCGCCGGAGGCGACGGCGGAGGGCAGCAGGCGGCGGGAGGCGTCCGTGTCGTCCAGGTCGGCGAGGACCATCCGGTCGGGATGCTCGGTCTGGGCGGAGCGGATCAGGCCCCACGCGGTGGCGGCGCCGGGGTCGGTGACGTCCCCGGGGCCGGTCGCTCCGCGCGTCGCCACCACCAGGGTGGTGTCGGCGAACCGTGCGTCGGCCAGCCAGTCCTGCACCAGGGCGAGCAGCCGCCCGGCGCCGGCCCGGGCCGCGGCCGGCCCCTCCCCGCCGGTGTGGACGACGACCAGGGTGTCGGGGGCCTGTCCGGCGGCCTCGGCCAGGTCGTCGGCGACGGCGACCTCGGCGACCTCGCCTGCCAGGGAGCCGGCCAGTTCCCGGCGGCCGGGGCCGAGGACGGTCCACCGTCCGGCCTGCGGGGCCGCGGGCACGGAGACCGGCACCCAGTCGAGGGCGAACAGGTCGTCGTGTCCCCCGCTCGCGGCCGCGGCGATCCGCTCCGGGTCGACCTCCCGAAGCGACAGGGACGCCACGCGCACCACCGGCCGGCCGGTGTCGTCGGCGGCCTCGATGCGCACCGCGCCGGTGCCGGCCGGGGCGATCCGCACCCGCAGGGCGGTCGCGCCCGGCGCGTGAAGCTCCACGCCGTTCCAGGCGAAGGGCAGCGTCATGCGCTCCTCGGCTCCGGCGCGCAGCCCGATGGTGTGCAGGGCGGCGTCGAACAGCGCCGGGTGCAGGCCGAACGCGGCGCCGTCGGTGGGGACGGCGACCTCGGCGTACGCCTCGTCGCCGTGCCGCCAGGCCGCGCGCAGGCCCTGGAAGCGGGGCCCGTACTCGGCGCCCAGTCCGGCCAGCCGGTCGTAGACGCCGTCCAGGTCGACCGGTTCGGCGCCGGGCGGCGGCCAGGCGGTGAGGTCGTGTCCGGGCCTGTCCTCGGCGGGGCGGAGCGTGCCGGTGGCGTGGGTGGTCCACGGGTCGCCGTCGGCCGCGGCGGCGTACACGCGGAAGGCGCGGGCGCCGGTCGCGTCGGGTTCGCCGACCGTGCACTGGAGGCGGACGGCGCCGTCCTCGGGCAGTGGCAGCGGTTCGGTGACGGTCAGGTCCTCCACCGTGCCGCAGCCGACGCGGGCACCGGCGGCGAGGGCCATCTCGACGAAGGCGGTGCCCGGCAGCAGCGGCACCCCGCCGACGCTGTGGTCGGCGAGCCACGGGTGCTCGGCGAGGGAGAGCCGGCCGGTGTGGAGGGTGCCGTCGGCGCCGGCGAGTTCGACGGCGGTGCCGAGCAGCGGGTGGTCGGCCGCCGGGCGGGGCAGGCCGACGTCGCCGGTCATCCAGTAGCGGCCGCGCTGGAAGGCGTAAGTGGGCAGGTCCGAGCCGTCCCGGTGGGGCAGCAGCGGGGCCCAGTCGACGGCGCGGCCGTGGACGTGCAGGGCGGCGAGCCCGGTGAGCAGGGCTTCGGTCTCCTCGCGGTCCTTGCGCAGCAGCGGTACGACGGCCGTACCGTCGGGCAGGCACTCGCCGGCTGCGGCGGTCAGCGCGCTGCCCGGCCCGACCTCCGCGAAGTGCCGTGCGCCGGCCGCGTGCAGGGCGGTGACGGCGTCGGCGAAGCGGACGGCCTCTCGGGCGTGCCGTACCCAGTACTCGGGCGTGGACAGCTCCTCGGGGACGGCCGGGGCGCCGGTGAGCGTGGACACCAGCGGGATGCGCGGCGTGCCGTACGACAGGGACGCGGCGACCTCGCGGAACTCGGCCAGCATCGGCTCCATCAGCTCCGAATGGAAGGCGTGGCTGACGGCCAGTTCCCTGGTGCGCTCGAAGCGGGCGGCCAGGGCGCGGGCGGGGCCGGCGGGCCCGGAGACGACGACAGACGTCGGCCCGTTGACGGCGGCGATCCCCACGCCGTCGCCCAGCAACGGCGTGATCTCGTCCTCGGTGGCGCGTACGGCGATCATCGCGCCGCCCTCGGGCAGTGCCTGCATGAGGCGGCCCCGGGCGGCGACCAGGGTGCAGGCGTCCTCCAGGGTGAGCACGCCGGCGACGTGGGCGGCGGCGAACTCGCCGACGGAGTGCCCGGCGAGCAGGTCGGGCCGTACGCCGAACGACTCCAGCAGCCGGTACAGGGCGACTTCGACGGCGAACAGGGCGGGCTGGGTGTACTCGGTGCGCTCCAGCAGCTCTGCGGAGTCCAGGACCTCGGCGAGCGGCCGGTCCAGCAGCGGGTCGAGCCGGTCCCGGACCTCCTCGAAGGCGGCGGCGAAGGCGGGGAACGCCGCCGCGAGGCGGGTGCCCATGCCCGGCAGCTGCGAGCCCTGACCGGAGAAGAGGAAGGCGAGCCGGCCGTCGGTGGCGGTGCCGAGGACGCCGGCCCGCGGGGTACGGCCCTCCGCCAGGGCCCGGACACCCGCGGTCAGTTCGTCCCGGGTGCGGCCGAGGACGGCGGCCCGGTGGCCGAGCCGGGTGCGGGCGTGGGCGAGCGCGCCGGCGAGGCGGTGCGGGTCGGTGTCCGGGGCGGCGGCCAGGTGCTCCAGCAGCCGGGCGGCCTGGGCGCGCAGGGCCTCCGGTGTGTGGCCGGACAGCAGCCACGGCACGACGTCGGTCGGCGGGGCCGGGGGCTCCTCGGCCGGTTCCTCGGCGGGCGGCGCGGCTTCGATGATCACGTGGGCGTTGGTGCCGGAGATGCCGAAGGAGGAGACGCCGGCGCGGCGCGGGCGGCCGGGGTCGGGCCAGGGGCGGTTCTCGGTGAGCAGACGGACGTTGCCGCCCTCCCACTCCACGTGCCGGGAGGGCCGGTCGATGCCGAGGCTGGCCGGCAGGGTCTCGGCGCGCAGGGCCTCGACCATCTTGATGACACCGGCGACACCGGCGGCGGCCTGGGTGTGCCCCAGGTTGGACTTGACCGAGCCGAGCCACAGCGGGCGGTCCTCGGTGTGCTCGGCGCCGTAGGTGGCGATCAGCGCCTGGGCCTCGATGGGGTCGCCGAGGGTGGTGCCGGTGCCGTGCGCCTCGACCACGTCGACCTCGCCGGCCGGGACGCCGGCCGCCTGGAGGGCGCGGCGGATGACGCGCTGCTGGGCGGGGCCGCTCGGGGCACTGATGCCGTTGGAGGCGCCGTCCTGGTTGACGGCGGTGCCGCGCAGCACGGCGAGGATCTTCCGGCCGTTGCGGCGGGCGTCGGAGAGCCGTTCCAGCAGCAGGACGCCGGCGCCCTCGCCGAAGCCGGTGCCGTCGGCGGCGTCCGCGAAGGGCTTGCAGCGGCCGTCCCGGGACAGGCCCCGGTGCCGGCTGAACTCCACGAAGGTGCCCGGGGTGGCCATCACGGTCACGCCGCCGGCCAGCGCCAGGGAGCAGTCGCCCTGCCGCAGCGACTGCGCGGCCAGGTGCAGCGCCACCAGCGAGGAGGAGCAGGCCGTGTCGACGGACAGGGTCGGGCCCTCCAGGCCGAGGGTGTAGGCGACGCGGCCGGAGACCACGCTGCCGGAGCCGAAGCTGCCGAAGTAGTCGTGGTACATGACGCCCGCGAACACGCCGGTGTCGGAGCCGCGCAGGGTGGCGGGGTCGATGGAGGCCCGCTCCAGCGCCTCCCAGGAGGTCTCCAGCAGCAGCCGCTGCTGGGGGTCGGTGACCAGGGCCTCCTCGTCGTCCATGGCGAAGAACGCCGGGTCGAAGTCGGCGGCGTCGTACAGGAAGGCGCCGTGCCGGGTGTAGCTGGTGCCGGGCCGGTCCAGGGTCGGGTCGTGGAGGTTGTCGACGTCCCAGCCGCGGTCGGCCGGGAACTCGCCGATGGCGTCCCGGCCTTCGGCCACCAGCCGCCACAGGTCCTCCGGGGAGGCGATGCCGCCGGGGAAGCGGCAGGCCATGGCGATGACGGCGATCGGCTCGTCGGCGGCGACGTCCCGGGTGGCGGTGGGGGCGGTGGTCGCGGCGAGGGTGCCGGTGAGTTCGCCGAGCAGGTGGCGGGCGAGTTGGGCGGGGGTGGGGTGGTCGAACACGAGGGTGGCGGGCAGCCGGAGGCCGGTGGCCGCGGAGAGCCGGTTGCGCAGTTCGACGGCGGCCAGCGAGTCGAAGCCGAGTTCCCGGAAGGCCAGGGTGCGGCCGACGTCCTGGGCGGAGCGGTAGCCGAGGATGGTCGCGACATGGCTCTGCACGAGTTCGGTGAGGAACGGTTCGCGCTCCGCCTCCAGCAGCCCGGCGAGCCGCTCCCGCAGACCGTCCGCGCCGCCGCTCGCGCCCGGCCCGGTGGCCGCGCCGGCCCGGCGTACGGGCACCAGGGAGCGGAACAGCGGGGCCAGGCCCTCCCCCTGGGCGCGCAGGGACGCCATGTCCAGCTTCACCGGCAGCACGGCGGGGTCGGCGCCGCGCAGGGCCGCGTCGAAGAGGGCGACGCCCTCCTCGGTCTCCAGCGGGGCGACACCGCCGCGCGCGATGCGCGTCAGGTCCGTCTCGTCGAGGGTGCCGGTCATGCCGCCCGCCTGCGCCCACAGGCCCCAGGCCAGGGAGTGGGCGGGCAGTCCGAGGGTACGGCGGTGTACGGCGAGGGCGTCGAGGTAGGCGTTGGCGGCGGCGTAGTTCGCCTGGCCCGGCGAGCCCAGCGTGGCGGCGGACGAGGAGAACAGCACGAACGCCGCGAGGTCGAGGCCGGCGGTGAGTTCGTGCAGGTTCCAGGCCGCGTCGGCCTTGGGCCGGAACACCGTGTCGATCCGCTCCGGCGTCAGGGAGGTGAGCACGCCGTCGGCGAGGACGCCGGCCGCGTGGATCACGGCGGTCAGCGGCCGGTCGGCCGGTACGGCGTCCAGCACGGCGGCGAGCGCGGCCCGGTCGGCGACGTCGCACGCGGCGCTCGTCACCTCGGCGCCCAGCGCGGCCAGTTCGGCGACGAGATCGTCAGGGGCCCCGCCACGGCTCACCAGCAGCAGGTGCCGCACGCCCCGCTCGGCGACCAGGTGCCGGGCGAGGATCCGTCCGAGGGCGCCGCTCGCACCCGTGAGCAGAACGGTGCCGCTGCCGAGGTCGGGGGTGCGGTCGGCGCCGGAGCCCGGGTCGGCTCCGTCGACCGTGGTCCGCCCTCCGCCGCTGGCGCCGTCGGCGGTGGCGGTGGCGGTGGTGGCGGCGGCGGTGGCGCCTTCGGTGACGCGCGTCAGTCGGGGGGCCTGCCAGGCGCCGTCGCGGTAGGCCAGGTGCGGCTCGCCGGTGGCGACGGCCTCGGCGAGGCGTTCGGCGTCCGGCTCCTCCCCCGCCTCGGCCTCGACGAGCACGATCCGGCCGGGGTTCTCCGACTGGGCGGAGCGGACCAGGCCGCCGGCCGCGGCGCCCGCCGGGTCGGTGCCGGTGACCACGACCAGGGTGGCGTCGTCGGCGGCGAGCCGGGCGCGCAGCCGGTCCAGGACCACGTCCACGGCGGCCCGCGCCTCGGCGGCGCTCGTTCCGCCCGGGGCGCGCACCACTTCCGGTGCCGTGTCGGCGGGCGCGGCCGACGGGGCCGGCACCCAGGTGAGCCGGTACAGCGCTCCCGCGCGGGCCGGACGCGCCGCGGCGGCCAGGGCCTCGGTCCGCAGGGGCCGCAGAGTGAGCGCGTCGGCGGTGGCGACCGGCGCGCCGGTCGGGTCGGCGAGCGTGAGCGAGACGGTGCCCGCGCCGGTGGGCCGGACGTGGACGCGCAGCGCGGTCGCGCCGGTGGCGTACAGCCGTACCCCGGACCAGGCGAACGGCAGCAGGGCCTCGTCGCCGGCGGCGTCGGTGAGGCCGACGGTGTGCAGGGCGGCGTCCGACAGGGCGGGGTGCAGGGCGAATCCGTCGGGGGCCGCGTCGGTCGCGACCTCGGCGTACAGGCCGTCCCGGGTGCGCCAGGCGGCACGCAGGCCCTGGAAGAGGGGGCCGTAGCCGAGGCCGAGGGCGGCGAGTTCGTCGTACAGGCCGTCGAGCGGCACCGGTTCGGCTCCCCGCGGGGGCCAGGCGGTGAGCGGGTCGGGGGCGGCGGGCAGGGTGCCGGTGGGGGCGAGCAGGCCGTCCGCGTGCCGGGTCCACGGCAGGTCCTCGTCGGGGTTCTCCGGCCGGGACCAGATGGTGACCGGGCGGGTCTCCCCCTCGGGCGGGCCGACGGTGACCTGGACCTGGACGGCGCCGTGGTCGGGCAGGACCAGCGGTGCGTGCAGGGTGAGTTCGGCGATGTCGCCGCAGCCGACCTGGTCGCCGGCGCGCAGCGCGAGTTCCAGGTGCCCGGTGCCCGGGAAGAGCAGCCGGCCGCCGACCCGGTGGTCCTCCAGCCAGGGCTGCGTGCCCGGGGAGAGCCGGCCGGTGAGGACGACGCCTTCGCTGTCGGCCCGTACCATCGCGGCACCGAGCAGGGCGTGGTCGGTGGGGGCGAGACCGGCGGAGGTGACGTCGGCGCCGCTCGCGGTGGAGTCGAGCCAGTACCACTCGCGCTGGAAGGCGTAGCCGGGCAGCGGGACGCGGCGCGGCCGGCGGCCCTCGGCGACGGCGGTCCAGTCGACGCCGGCGCCGTGGGTGAACGCCTCGCCCAGGGCGGTCAGCAGCCGGTCCCGGCCGCCTTCGTCGCGGCGCAGCGAGCCCACGGCTGCCACGGCGTCGTCGGTCTCCTGGATGCCGACGGTGAGCACCGGGTGCGGGCTGGACTCGATGAACAGGTGGTGCCCGTCGGCGACGGCGGCGCGTACGGCCTGCTCGAACAGCACGGTGCCGCGCAGGTTGGTGTACCAGTACCCGGCGCCCAGCTCGGTGGTGTCGAGCGGGCCGCCGGTGACCGTCGAGTAGAACGGCACCTGGGTGGCGCGCGGTTCGATGCCGTCGAGGACCTCGGCGAGGCGCTCGCGCAGGGTCTCGACGTGGGCGCTGTGAGAGGCGTAGTCCACGGGCAGGCGCTTGGCGCGGACCTTCTCCTCCCTGAGCCGCGCGAGGAATTCGTCCAGGGCGTCGGCGTCGCCGGACACCACCGTGGAGGCGGTGCCGTTGACGGCGGCGACGGACAGCCGGCCGTCCCAGGCGGCGAGCCGGGCGCGGACCGCGTCGGCGCCCTCGCCGACGGACATCATGCCGCCCGAGCCGGACAGCAGTTCGGCGATGGCCCGGGACCGCAGGGCGACGACGCGGGCGCCGTCCTCCAGGGACAGCGCGCCGACCGCGCAGGCGGCGGCGATCTCGCCCTGGGAGTGGCCGATGACGGCGGCCGGGGTGACGCCGTAGGCGCTCCAGGTGTGCGCGAGGGATACCATCACGGCCCACAGCAGCGGCTGCACGACGTCCACCCGGTCCAGGTCGCCGCGCAGCTCGGTGGCGAAGTCCCAGTCGGTGTACGGCGCGAGCGCGGCGGCGCACTCGGCCATGCGGGCGGCGAACACCGGGGATTCTTCGAGGAGTTCGGTGGCCATGCCGGACCACTGGGAGCCCTGGCCGGGGAAGACGAACACGGGCCGGGCGCGGCCGGTCGCGGTGCCCTCGGCGAGGGTCCGGGCGGTGCCGCCGTCGGCCAGCGCGGCGAGGGCGCCGCGCAGTTCGGCCGTGTCGGTGCCGGTGATCGAGGCCCGGTACGGGAAGCGGGCGCGGGTGGTGGCGAGGGTCCAGCCGACGTCGGACGGGTCGAGCCCGGGGTGCGTGTCGAGGTGGCCGAGGAGCGCGGCGGCCTGACCGGCGAGCGCGGCGGGCGTCTTGGCGGTGAGCAGCCACGGCACGGCGAGGCCCTGCGGTCCGGTGCGGTCGGGCTCGGCGGGGGCGGGCGGGGCCTGTTCGAGGATGACGTGGGCGTTGGTGCCGCTGATCCCGAAGGAGGACACACCGGCCCGGCGGGGCCGGTCGTGCCGCGGCCAGTCCCGCTGTTCGGTGAGCAGCCGGACCTGTCCGGCGTCCCAGTCGACCTTCGTGGACGGCCGGTCCACGTGCAGGGTCCTCGGCAGGACGCCGTGGCGCATCGCCATGACCATCTTGATGACACCGGCGACACCGGCGGCGGCCTGCGTGTGACCGATGTTGGACTTCACCGACCCCAGCCACAGCGGGGTGTCAGAGGGGCGCTCCTGACCATAGGTGGCCAGCAGCGCCTGCGCCTCGATCGGGTCGCCCAGCGTCGTGCCCGTACCGTGCGCCTCCACCACGTCCACGTCGGCGGTGCTGAGGCGGGCGTTCTCCAGGGCTTCGAGGATGACGCGTTCCTGGGAGGGGCCGTTGGGGGCGGTGAGACCGTTGGAGGCGCCGTCCTGGTTGACGGCGGTGCCACGGACGACGGCCAGGACCTCGTGGCCGTTGCGGCGGGCGTCGGAGAGGCGTTCCACGACCAGGACGCCGACGCCCTCGCCCCACACGGTCCCGGCCGCCGCGTCGGCGAAGGCGCGGGTGCGGGCGTCGGGGGCGAGCGCGCCCTGCCGGCTGAACTCGATGAAGGTCTCCGGGGTGGCCATGACGGCGACGCCGCCGACCAGGGCGAGGCCGGACTCGCCCTGCCGGAGCGACTGGGCGGCCAGGTGCAACGCCACCAGCGAGGAGGAGCAGGCGGTGTCGACGGACAGCGACGGGCCCTCCAGGCCGAGGGTGTAGGCGACGCGCCCGGAGATGATGCTGCCGGAGCCGAAACTGCCGAAGTAGTCGTGGTACTGGACGCCGGCGAACACGCCGGTGCGGCTGCCCTTGAGGCTGTGCGGGTCGATGCCCGCGTTCTCCAGCGCCTCCCAGGACGCCTCCAGCAGCAGCCGCTGCTGCGGGTCCATGACGAGGGCTTCCTTGGGGCTGATGCCGAAGAACGCGGCGTCGAACGCGCCCGCGTCGTGCAGGAAGCCGCCCTCGCCGACGTAGGAGGTGTCGGGGCGCTGCCGGGCGGGGTCGACGACGCGGTCCACGTCCCAGCCCCGGTTGGCGGGGAACGCGGTGATGGCGTCGGTGCCGTCGGCGACCAGCCGCCACAGGTCCTCCGGGGTGCGGACGTCGCCCGGGTAGCGGCAGGCCATGCCCACGATCGCCAGCGGCTCGTCCGCGCGGGCCTTGACGGTACGGCGTCCACGGTGGGCCCCGGTCCGGGCGCCGCCGTCGACCAGGGTGCCGAGGTGGGCGGCGAGCGCTTCGGGCGAGGGGTGGTCGAAGACGAGGGTGGCGGCCAGCCGCCGGCCCAGCTCGGCGGAGAGGGAGTTGCGCAGCTCGATGGCGGCGAGCGAGTCGAAGCCGAGGTCCTTGAAGGCCCGGTCGGTCTCCACGCTCTGCGGGTCCGCGTGCCCGAGCACGGCGGCGACATGGGTGCGGACCGTGTGCAGCAGGGCCTCGGCGCGTTCCTCGTCGCCGAGGACGGCCATGCGCTCGGCGAAGCCGGCGTCGGTGCCCTGCGCCACGGCTTCCCGGCGCACCGGGCGGCCCGCCAGTGCGCGGAACACGGGGGCGAGGCCGCTGCCCTGGGCGCGCAGCGCGGGCAGGGCGAGCCGCACCGGTGCCAGGGCGGCACGGCCGGCGCGCAGTGACCGGTCGAACAGGGCGGTGCCCTCCTCGGCCGACAGGGCGGTCATGCCACCGCGCGCCATCCGGGCGCGGTCGGTCTCGTCCAGGGAGCTGGTCATGCCGCCCGACGGGGCCCACGGTCCCCACGCCAGGGACAGGGCGGGCAGGCCCTGGGCGTGGCGGTGCGCGGCGAGGGCGTCCAGGAGGGCGTTGGCGGCGGCGTAGTTGCCCTGGCCGGGGGCGCCGACGGTGCCGGCGACGGACGAGAACAGCACGAACGCCGAGAGATCCTCGGTGAGTTCGTGGAGGTGGAGGGCGCCGAGCGCCTTCGGCGCGAGGACCGTGTCGATCCGCTCGGGGGTGAGCGAGGAGACGACACCGTCGTCCAGGACGCCGGCGGCGTGGACGACCGCGGTGAGCGGGTGCTCGGCCGGGATGCCGGCGAGGACGGCGGCGAGGCCGTCACGGTCGGCGGCGTCGCAGGCGTGGGCGGTCGCGGTGGCGCCGAGGGCGGCGAGCTCGGCGATCAGGTCGTCGGCGCGGCCCGACCGGCTGAGCAGGGCGAGGTGCCGGACGCCGTGGGCGGTGACCAGGTGGCGGGCGATCACCGGGCCGAGGCCGCCGGTGGCGCCGGTCAGCAGGACGGTCCCCTCGGGGTCGATCTCCCACGGCGCTGACGCGTCGGGTACTTCCGCGCGCACCAGCCGGGCGGCGTGGGCGGTGCCGGCCCGCACGGCGATCTGCGGTTCGCCGGAGGCCAGGGCGGCGGGCAGGACGGCGTCGGCGTCCGCGCCCGGTTCGAGGTCGAGCAGGACGAACCGGTCCGGGTTCTCCGACTGCGCGGACCGCACCAGGCCCCAGACGGCCGCGCCGGCCAGGTCGGGCACGTCCTCCCCCGCGACCCCGACCGCTCCGTGGGTGACGACGGCCAGCGGGCGGGGGTCGTCGTCCTGGAGGGCGGCGAGCGCGGTGCGCAGCGCCTCCCGTACGGCGCCGCCGTCGCTGCCGGGCGTGCTGCGCAGCACCCGGTGGGCGGTGTCGGGGGCGTCGGTGTCCAGGGGCAGCGGCTGCCAGTCGAGGGTGAACAGGGCGTCGGCGGTGGTGTCGCGGGCGGCGCGCAGGTTCGTGAGCGGGCGGGAGGCGAGCGAGGTGACCGTGGCGACGGGGGCGCCGGTGGCGTCGGCCAGGTCGACGGCGAAGGCGTGGTTCCCGGTGGGCACCAGCCGGGCCCGCAGCACGGAGGCGCCGACGGCGTGCAGGGTGACACCGGCGAACATGAACGGCAGCCGGGCGGTGTCGTCGGCGGTACCGTCGCCGAGCAGGGCGAGGGCGTGCAGGGCGGCGTCGAAGGCGGCCGGGTGCAGCCCGAAGCGGGGCGCGTCGGCGGCGGGCCGCTCGGGCAGCCGTACCTCGGCGTACAGCTCCTCGCCGCGCCGCCAGGCGGCGGTCAGCGCCTGGAACGCGGGCCCGTACGCCAGTCCGGCGGCGGCGTGCCGCTCGTACAGCCCGTCCGTGTCGAGGGGTTCGGCGTCCTCGGGGGGCCACACGTCCAGACGGCTGCCCGGCGTACCGGTGTCCGCGGTGAGGAGGCCGGAGGCGTGCAGGGTCCACGGTTCGTCGGCGGGCAGGCTCTCGGCACGGGCGTACACCTGCACCGTGCGGGCGCCGGACGGGTCGGGCGCGCCGACGGCGACCTGGACGCGCACGCCGTCGTCCGGGGGCAGCACCAGCGGTACTTCGAGGGCGAGTTCCTCCAGGCGTCCGCAGCCGACCTGGTCGCCGGCGCGGACGGCGAGTTCGACCATGGCGGTGCCGGGGACGACGACGGAGCCGCCGACGACGTGGTCGGCGAGCCAGGCGTGGGTGCGTACCGACAGCCGCCCGGTGAGCACGGCGCCGTCGGAGTCGGCGAGCACGGTGGCCGCGCCGAGCAGCGGGTGGTCGGCGGGGTCCAGTCCGGCGGAGCCGACGTCGCCGACCGGTGCGGTGGTCTCGGGCCAGAACCGCTCACGCTGGAAGGCGGTGGTGGGCAGGTCGACGGTGCGGGCGCCGGTGAACAGCGCTGTCCAGTCCACGGCGGCCCCGCCGGTGTGGAGCTGGGCGACGGCGGTCAGCAGGGTCTCGGTCTCGTCGCGCTCGCGGCGGCCGGCGGCGGCGAGTACGGCGTCGGTGTCGGTGCCGTCGGCGGCCAGGCACTCGCGGGCCATGGCGGTGAGCACGGCGTCGGGGCCGATTTCGAGGAAGCGGGTGACGCCTTCGGCGGTGAGGGCGCGTATCCCGTCGTGGAAGCGGACCGCCTCGCGCACGTGCCGCACCCAGTAGTCGGGGCCGGCGATGTCCTGGGTGGCGAGGGCGCCGGTGACGTTGGAGACGACCGGGACGGTGGCCCGGTGGTAGGTCAGGGACTCGGCGACCGCCCGGAACCCGTCCAGCATCGGTTCCATGAGCGGTGAGTGGAAGGCGTGCGAGACCGTCAGCCGGCGGCTCTTGGCGAAGTGGGCGGCCACCGCCTCGGCCTCGGCGGCGTCCCCGGAGACCACGACGGAGCCGGGGCCGTTGACGGCGGCGATACCGACCCGCTCGGTGAGCAGCGGCCGGACCTCCTCCTCGGAGGCGCGTACGGCGATCATCGCGCCGCCCTCGGGCAGCGCCTGCATGAGCCGGCCGCGCGCGGCCACCAGCGTGGTCGCGTCCTTCAGGTCCAGGACGCCGGCCACGTGGGCGGCGGCGATCTCGCCGATGGAGTGCCCGGCCAGGTAGTCGGGTGTGAGTCCCCAGGACTCCACCAGCCGGTACAGCGCCACCTCGAAGGCGAACAGCGCCATCTGGGTGCGGGCGGTGCGGTTCAGCGGCTCGGGGTCGTCGCCGAGCACGAGGTCGCGCAGTTCGTCGTCGCCGAAGTGCGCGCAGATCTCGTCGAAGGCGCGGGCGAAGACCGGGAAGTGCGCGTGCAGCTCCCGGCCCATGCCGGCGCGCTGGGCGCCCTGACCGGTGAACAGGAAGGCGGTCTGTCCCTTGCGGCCCCGGCCCGAGGCGGCGCCCGGACCGCCGTCGGCGACCCGGGTCACGGCGGTCAGGAGCGCGTCGCGGTCCGGGCCGAGGACGACGGCCCGGTACGGATGGGCGGTGCGGGTGGCGGCCAGGGAGTGCGCCACGTCCACCGGGTCCAGCTCACCGGCGGCGGCCACCAGGCGGGCGGCCTGCTCGCGCAGGGCGCGTTCGGTCCGGCCGGAGAGCACCCACGGCACCAGCGGGGGCGCCGTACGCGGCTCGGTCCGGGCCGGTTCCTCGGCGGGGGCCTCCTCCAGGATGGTGTGCGCGTTGGTGCCGCTGGCGCCGAAGGAGGAGACGGCGGCCCGGCGCGGGCGGCCGGGGTCGGGCCAGGGCCGGTTCTCCGTCAGCAGCCGCACCTGCCCCTGGCCCCAGTCGACCTTGGTGGACGGCTCGTCGGCGTGCAGCGTCTTCGGCAGCACGCGGTGCCGCATCGCCATGACGGCCTTGATGATGCCGGCGACGCCGGCCGCGGCCTGGGTGTGCCCGATGTTGGACTTCACCGACCCGAGCCACAGCGGGGTGTCGGCGGGCCGGTCCTGTCCGTAGGTGGCGAGCAGCGCCTGGGCCTCGATCGGGTCGCCGAGCGTGGTTCCGGTGCCGTGTGCCTCCAGCAGGTCCACGTCGGCGGCGGTGAGCCGCGCCCCGGCGAGCGCGGCGCGGATGACGCGCTGCTGGGACGGCCCGTTGGGCGCGGTCAGGCCGTTGGAGGCGCCGT
Source organism: Streptomyces sp. NPDC017676 (assembly GCF_044329325.1). NCBI lineage: Bacteria > Bacillati > Actinomycetota > Actinomycetes > Kitasatosporales > Streptomycetaceae > Streptomyces > Streptomyces sp. NPDC017676. Next base: position 257,946 of record NZ_JBIRJA010000006.1, read on the forward strand.
CCTGGTTGACGGCGGAGCCACGGACCACGGCCAGCACCTCGTGGCCGTTGCGGCGGGCGTCGCTGAGCCGTTCCAGCACCAGCATGCCGGCGCCCTCGCTCCAGCCGGTGCCGTCCGCCGCGTCCGCGAAGGACTTGCAGCGGCCGTCGAGGGCCAGGCCGCGCTGCCGGCTGAAGGCGATGAAGTTGCCCGGCGTGGCCATCACGGTGGCGCCGCCCGCGAGGGCGAGGGTGCACTCCTTGTTGCGCAGCGCCTGCACGGCCAGGTGCACGGCGACGAGGGCCGAGGAGCAGGCGGTGTCGATGGTGACGGCCGGGCCCTCCAGACCCAGGGTGTAGGAGATGCGGCCGGAGATCACGGCGGCCAGCACGCCGGTGCCGAGTGCGGCCTCGCTGTCCTCCGGCATCCTCGCCAGCAGGTCCTTGTAGTCCTGGCCGTTGGTGCCGGCGAACACCCCGATCCGGGCGCCGTGCGCGGAGTCGGGGGCGATGCGGGCACGTTCCAGGGCCTCCCACGACACCTCCAGCAGCAGCCGCTGCTGGGGGTCCATCGCGACCGCCTCACGGGGGCTGATGCCGAAGAAGTCCGGCTCGAACCCGGCCGCGTCGGCGAGGAACCCGCCCCGCGTGACGTAGCTCTTGCCGGTGGCGTCCGGGTCGGGGTCGTACAGCGCGTCGAGGTCCCAGCCGCGGTCGTCGGGGAAGTCGCCGATGGCGTCGGTGCCGTCGTGGACGAGCCGCCAGAACTCCTCCGGGGTGGTCACGCCGCCGGGGAAGCGGCAGCTCATCCCGACGATGGCGATGGGTTCCCGGTCCTGGGTCTCCACCTCGCGCAGCCGCTGCCGGGTCTGGGCCAGGTCGGCGGAGACCCGCTTGAGGTAGGAGAGCAGCTTTTCGTCGTTGGTCATCGGGTGTCGCCACTCCTGTGCGAAGAGGTGGACTGCGGTGGGGCCGGGGTGTCGTGGGAGGGTGGGGTCACGCCGAGCCGAGTTCGTTGTCGATGAAGGCGAAGACGTCGTCGGCGGAGGCCTCCTCCAGCCGTCCGGCGAGGGCGGCGGCGTCCTGGCCGAGGGTCTTGTTCAGGTCGCCCAGCAGCGACTGGAGGCGGGCGGTGATCCGTCCCTGCTCGATGTCCTCGGCGGTGAGGTCGCCGAGCCGGGCCGCGACCCGGTCGAGGTCGGCGAGGACGGAGTCCACGGAGGTGTCGGCGCCCGCGAGTTCGGTGCCCAGGTACTTGGCGAGGGCGGCGGGGGTGGCGTAGTCGAAGATGAGGGTGGCCGGCAGCGGCACCCCGGCGGCGCCGCTGATCCGGTTGCGCAGGTCGACGGAGGTGAGCGAGTCGAAGCCGAGGTCACGGAAGGCGGTGGTGGGCTCGACGGCGTCGGCGCCGGCGTAGCCGAGGACCGCGGCGGCCTGGCCGCACACCAGCTCCTGGAGCGCGCGCTCGCGTTCGCCGCCGGTGAGGCCGGCGAGTTTCTCGGCGAAGCCGTCGGCCGCGTTCGTGTCGGCGGGCCCGGCCGGGCCGCGCCGCGCCTCGGGCAGCGCGGACAGCAGGGCGCTGGGCCGGGTCGCGGTGAACGCGGGCGCGAACGCGGACCAGTCGACGTCGGCGACGGTGACGGTGGTGTCGCCGCCGTCCAGGGCGCGGCGCAGCGCGGTCAGCGCGCGGCCGGGGTCGAGGAGGGACATGCCCATCGCGCGGGCGGCCGAGCGGACGGTGCCGTGGGCGGCCATGCCGTCGCCGCCCCACGGGCCCCAGGCGATCGAGGTGGCGGGCAGTCCGGCGGCGCGCCGGTGCTCGGCGAGGGCGTCGAGGAAGGCGTTGGCGGCGGCGTAGTTGGCCTGTCCGGCGCCGCCGACGGTGGCGGTCAGCGAGGAGAACAGCACGAACGCGGAGAGGTCCCGGTCCACGGTGAGTTCGTGCAGGTGGCGGGCGGCGTCGGCCTTGGGGGCGAGGACGCCGGCGAACCGGTCGGGGGTGAGCGCGTCGAGGACGCCGTCGTCGAGGACGCCGGCCAGGTGCAGGACGGCGGTGAGGGGGTGCTCCGCCGGTACGGAGTCCAGCAGCGCGGCCAGCGCCTTGCGGTCGGCGACGTCACAGGCGACGAGGGTCACCCGGGTGCCGGCGTCGGTGAGTTCGCGGATGAGGCCGGCGGCGCCGGGCGCGTCCGTGCCGCGGCGGGAGGTCAGCAGCAGGTGGTCGGCGCCCTCGGCGGCGAGCCACCGGGCGACGGCCGCGCCGACGGCGCCGGTGGCCCCGGTGACCAGCACCGTGCCGGACGGCTTCCAGGGGGCGCCGGCGCGGGCCGGGGCGTGCTCCAGCCGGCGGCCGTAGGCGCCGGACTCGCGGACGACGACCTGGTCCTCGCCGCCGGCGTCGCCGAGCAGCGCGGCCAGCCGGGCCACGGTCCGCGGGCCGATCTCGGCGGGCAGGTCGACCAGGCCGCCCCAGCGGTCGGGGTGTTCGAGGGCGGCGACCCGGCCGAGGCCCCACACCGGGGCCTGGGCGAAGCCGGTGACGGTGGCGGCCGTGCCGTGGGCGACGGCGTCGCGGGTGACGCACCACAGCGGGGCGGTGATCCCGGCGTCACCGAGGGCCTGCACGAGGGCGGCGGTCGCGGTGAGTTCGGTGGCCGGTGCCAACAGGGACAGCACGCCGTCGACGCCGCCCCGGCCGGCGAGCAGCCCGGCCAGCTCGGCACGGTCCGCCGTCTTGGGTGCCGTGAGCGTGTCGACGCGCAGCCCCTGATCGGCGAGCCCGGTCAGGACGGCCGTGGTCCACGGGTCGTCGGCCGCCGGGACGACGGCCAGCCAGTGGCCGCCGAGCGCGGGAGTGGCGGCGGGGGCCAGCGGTTCCCAGGCGACGCGGTAACGCCAGCCGTCGGCGGCGGCGTTGGCCTGCCGCTGCTCGTGCCAGGCGGCCAGGGCCGGTACGACGGCGGCGACGGAGGTCTCGTCGGTGACGCCGAGGGTGGCGGCGACGGCGGTGACGTCCTCGTCCCGGACCAGCTCCCAGAACGGATCGGCGGCGTCCCCTCCCGCACGGGCCGCCCCGGCGCGCTCGGCCTGGAGAATGGGGGCGTCCTCCCAGTGCCGGTCGCGGCGGAACGGGTAGGTGGGCAGGTCGACCTTGCGGCCCCCGGCGAACACGGCCCTCCAGTCCGGGCCGGTGCCGGTCAGGTGCAGCCGGCACACGGCGTCGACGAGGGCGGCGTCCTCGGCGCGGTCGCGGCGCTGGGTGGCGATGACGTGCGGTACGACGTCCTGCGCCATGGTGGAGAGCACGGCGTCGGGACCGACCTCCAGGAAGCGGGTGGCGCCCTCGGCGGCCAGCGCGGTGACGCCGTCGTGGAAGCGGACGGCCTCGCGGACGTGCCGCACCCAGTAGTCGGGCGAGGTGAGTTCGTCGGCCAGGCGGCCGGTGACGTTGGAGACGACCGGGAGACGGGGCTCGTGGAAGGTGAGGCCTGCCAGCACCTCGCGGAACGCGTCGAGCATGGGGTCCATGCGGTGGGAGTGGAAGGCGTGCGACACCGTCAGCCGCTTGGTCTTGTCGAAGCGGGCGGCCACGGCGGCCACGGCCTCCTCGTCACCCGAGACGACCACCGCGCGGGGGCCGTTGACGGCCGCGATGTCGACGCCGTCGGTGAGCAGCGGCGCGACCTCGGCCTCGGCGGCCAGCAGGGACACCATGGCGCCGCCTGCCGGGAGTTCCTGCATCAGCCGGCCACGGGCGGCGACCAGGGCGACCGCGTCGGGCAGGTCCAGGACGCCGGCGACGTGCGCGGCGACGACCTCGCCGATGGAGTGCCCGGCGAGCAGGTCCGGGCGGACGCCCCAGTGCTCCAGCAGCCGGTACAGGGCGGTCTCGAAGGTGAACAGCGCGGCCTGCGTGTAGACGGTCCGGTGCAGCGGGGAGGGGTCGGTGTCCTGGTCGTACATCACCTCGCGCAGCGGCCGGTCCAGGTGCGCGTCGAAGGCGGCGCAGATCTCGTCGAAGGCGGCGGCGAACACCGGGAACGCGGCGTGCAGGGTGCGGCCCATGCCGGGCCGCTGGGACCCCTGGCCGGAGAACAGCACGCCGAGCCGGCCGGGTTCGGGGGCCACGACGGCGGCCTGGCTGCCGTCGGCGACGGCGCGCAGACCGGCCAGCAGCTCGTCCCGGTCGCGGCCGGTGACGGCGGCCCGGTGGGTGAACACGGTGCGCGTGGTGGCCAGCGAGTACCCGATGTCGTACGGGTCGAGGTCACCGGCGACGGCGAGCAGCCGCTCCGCCTGCCGCTGGACGGCGTCGGCGCCCTTGCCGGACAGCACCCACGGTACGACGGGCAGCGCGGCCCGCTCCTGCGGCGCCCCGTCCGCCTCGACGGGCGGTGCCTCCTCCAGGATGGTGTGGGCGTTGGTGCCGGAGATGCCGAAGGAGGAGACACCGGCGCGGCGCGGGCGGCCGTCGGGGGTGTCCCAGGGGCGGGGCTCGGTGAGCAGGCGGACGTCGCCCGCGCTCCAGTCGACGGCGGTGGACGGCTTCTCCACGTGCAGGGTGCGGGGCAGGGTGCCGTGGCGCATCGCCATGACCATCTTGATGACGGCGCCGACGCCGGCGGCGGCCTGCGGATGGCCCATGTTGGACTTGATGGAGCCGAGCCAGACGGGCCGGCCCTCCGGCCGGTCCTGCCCGTAGGCGGCGATGACGGCCTGCGCCTCGATGGGGTCGCCGAGCGTGGTGCCGGTGCCGTGCGCCTCGACCGCGTCGATGTGATGCGGGGCGAGCTGGGCGTCGGCGAGGGCCTGGCGGATGACGCGGATCTGGGCGGGACCGCTGGGCGCGGTGAGGCCGTTCGAGGCGCCGTCCTGGTTGACGGCGGAGCCGCGCACGACGGCCAGCACCTCGTGGCCGTTGCGCAGGGCGTCCGACAGGCGCTCCACGAGCAGCATGCCGGCGCCCTCGGCCCAGGCGGCGCCGGCGGCGTCGTCGGAGAAGGAGTGGCAGCGGCCGTCGGGGGACAGCGCGCGGCGCTCGCTGAACTCGATGAACATCTCGGGGCTGGCCATGACGGCGGCGCCGCCGGCCAGCGCCAGGGAGCACTCCCCCTTGCGCAGCGACTGGATCGCCGAGTGCAGCGCGACCAGGGAGGAGGAGCAGGCGGTGTCCATGGTGACCGCCGGTCCCTCCAGGCCGAGGGTGTAGGCGATGCGGCCGGAGACGATGCTGCCGGAGATGGTGCCGCCGATGTAGTCGTGGTGCATCAGGCCGACGAACACGCCGGTCGGGGTGCCCTTCACCGTGGTGGGGTCGATACCGGCCCGCTCGAAGGCCTCCCAGGTGACCTCCAGCAGCAGCCGCTGCTGCGGGTCGGTGCCGGGCGCGTCCTTGGGGCTGATGCCGAAGAAGGCGGGGTCGCACTCGGCGGCGTCGTGCAGGAAGCCGCCGTGGCGGACGTAGCTCTTGCCGGGGGCGCCGGGCTCGGGGTCGTAGATCGCCTCGACGTCCCAGCCGCGGTCGGCCGGGAACTCGGTGACGACGTCGATGCCCTCGTCGACGACGCGCCAGAGGTCCTCGGGGGTGCGCACGCCGCCGGGGTAGCGGCAGCCCATGCCGATGACGGCGACGGGCTCGTGGTCCTGCTCCTCCAGCTCCCGTACGCGGCGGCGGCTGCGCTCCAGCTCGGTCGTGGCCCGCTTGAGGTAGTCGCGGAGCTTGCCGGCCGTGGCCGAGTCTTCCATCACAGGGCTCCCAGTTCGTTGTCGATCCTGGCGAAGAGTTCTTCGTCGCTGGCGTCGCGGACGTCGGCCGGCGACCCGGGCTCGGTGGGGCGCGCGTGGCTGTCCTGCCAGCCGCGCAGCAGCGCTTCGAGGCGCGCGGTGACGCGGGCGTGGCTGCCGTCCTGGTCGGGCAGGGCGTGCAGGGCGGCTTCGAGACGGTCCAGTTCGGCCAGCGCGGAGCGGGCCTGGTCGGCCGGTCCGGGCACGAGCGCGGTCTTGAGGTGGGCGGCGAGGGCGTGGGGGGTGGGCTGGTCGAACACCAGCGTCGCCGGGAGGGTGAGACCGGTGGCGCCGGCGAGGAGGTTGCGCAGTTCGACGGCGGCGAGCGAGTCGAAGCCCATCTCCTGGAAGGCGCGCCCGGGGTCGACCGACTCCGGCGAGGGGTGCCCGAGGACGCCGGCGACATGGGTGCGGACCAGCTCCAGCAGGGCGCGGTCCCGGTCGGCGTCGGGCAGCGGCGCCAGCCGCTCGCGCCAGGAGCCGGCGGGGGCGCCCGCGGCGGGCTCGGCGCCGCGCCGCCGGGCCGGCCGGACCAGGCCGCGCAGCAGGGCGGGTACGCCGTCCGGCCGGGCGCGCACGGCGGCGGCGTCCAGGCGTACGGGCACCAGGACGGCGTCCTCGCCGCCGAGCCCGGCGTCGAAGGTGCGCAGTCCCTGGGCCGGGGTGAGCGGCGGCAGGCCGAGCCGGCGCAGCCGTTCCAGGTCGGCGGCGTCGATGCCGGCGCTCATGCCGCCGGAGCCGGACCACAGGCCGTAGGCGAGGGAGACGGCGGGCAGGCCGAGCGACCGGCGGTGGGCGGCGAGGCCGTCGAGGAAGGTGTTGGCCGCGGCGTAGTTGGCCTGGCCGCCGCCGACCAGCAGACCGGCCGTGGAGGACAGCAGGACGAACGCCGACAGGTCGGTGTCGCGGGTCAGTTCGTGCAGGTTCCAGGCGGCGTCCACCTTGGGCCGCAGCACCCGGTCGACCTTGTCCGCGTCCAGCGCGGCCAGCACGCCGTTGTCGACGACACCGGCGGCGTGCACCACCGCCCGCACCTCGTGCGCGGCGAGCAGCGCGGCCAGGTCGTCCCGGTCGGCGGCGTCGCACCGGGCGAGGCTCACCTCGGCGCCCGACCGGGCGAGTTCGTCACGGAGTTCCGCGGCGCCGGGGGCGTCCGCGCCACGCCGGCCGGCCAGCAGCAGGTGCCGTACGCCGTGCTCGGTGACCAGGTGACGGGCGATCAGCGCGCCGAGGCCACCGGTGCCGCCGGTGATCAGGACGGTGCCGTCCGGGTCCCAGACGAGCGGCTCGCCGGCCTTGGCGCGGGCCAGCCGCGGCACCCGGACCTCGCCGTCCCGCACCGCGACCTCCGGTTCACCGGCGGCGAGCGCGGCGGCGAGGGCGGGGCCCGGGGCGGCGCTTCCGTCGCTGTCGACCAGCAGGAACCGGCCGGGGTTCTCGGCCTGGGCGGCGCGTACGAGTCCGTACAGCGGGGCGTGGGTGAGGTCCCCGGTCCGCAGGAGCACGGCGAGCCGGCTGCCGGCCCGGCGGTCGTCGGCCGGCCAGGCGCGGAGGATGTCCAGGGTGGCGTTCACCCGGTCGCGGACGAGGGCGGGCAGGTCCGCCACGGCGGCGGGAGCGGGGGGTACGGGCAGGAGGACCAGGTCGGGGAGGGGGTCGGCGGTGGTGAGGGCGTCGGGGGCGGGGTAGGAGGGGGCGTCGGGGGCGGTGTCGTGGGTGCCGCTTCCCGCCGTACCGGTGCCGCCCGCGCCCGTCTCGCCCACGCCGCTGTCGCCCAGGCCGACGCCGGCCACCTGGCGACCGCCCCCGCCCCCGCCGCTGTCGCCGGCACCGGTGCCGGCCACCTCGCCACCGTCCGGGCCGGAGCCGCCGAAGCCGCACACGGCCAGGGCGGGGACATCGGTGGTCGCCGGGAGAGGTGCCGGGACGAGGTCGACCCGGTACAGCGGATCGTCGCCGCCCCCGGCGAGCTGGTCGGCGGAGACGGGGCGGGCCACGAGACTGCGCACGGTCGCGACGGGTGCGCCGGCGGCGTCGGCGAGGGTGAGGGTGACGGCCTCGGGGCCGGACGGGCTGAGGTGCAGGCGCAGGGTGTCGGTGCCCGCCGCGTGCAGAGTGACGCCACCCCAGGCGAACGGCAGCACCGCCTGGCCGCCGGGCAGGTCCAGCAGGTTGACGTGCAGGACGGCGTCCAGCAGCGCCGGGTGGACGGCGAACGCGGCGGCGGTGGCGCGGGCGCCCTCGGGCAGGGCCGCCTCGGCGAACAGCTCGTCCCCGCGGCGCCACATGGCGCGCAGCCCCTGGAAGACCTCGCCGTAGCCGTAACCGGTGCGGGCCAGGCCCGGGTAGAGGCCGTCCAGGTCGACGGGTTCCGCGTCCCGGGGCGGCCAGTCGGCCAGACCGGCCGGGGACGCCGCGTCGGCGGGTGCGGTGGTGAGGACGCCGGCGGCGTTGCGGGTCCACGGGGCGTCGGGGCTGTCCGCGCGGCGGGACCACACGGTCAGCTCCCGCCGTCCGTCCCGCTCGGGGCCGACGGCGGCCTGTACGGCGAGTGCGCCCTGCTCGGGCAGGAGCAGCGGGGCGTGCAGGGTGAGTTCCTCGACGGTGTCGCAGCCGGTGCGCTCGGCGGCCTGGAGGGCCATCTCCACGAAGCCGGTACCGGGCAGCAGCACGGTGCCGTGGACGGCGTGGTCGGCCAGCCACGGGTGGGAGGCGAGGGAGAGCCGGCCGGTGAGGACCGCGCCCCCGGTGTCGGGCAGGTCGGTCGCGGCGGTGAGCAACGGATGCCCGGTGGCGCTCTGCCCGAGGCCGTCGGCGTCGCCGCTGCCGCCGGAGGTGGCCTCCAGCCAGAGGCGTTCGCGCTGGAAGGCGTAGGTGGGCAGCTCGGTGCGGCGGGCGCCGTGCGGGGCGAAGAACGCCGCCCAGTCCACGGCGGTGCCGGCCGCGTGCAGCCGGGCCACGGCCGTGACCAGGTCGCGTTCCTCGTCGCCGTCGCGGCGCAGTCCGGCGACGGTCACGCTGTCCTCGTGCAGGCAGTCCACGGCCAGGGCGGTGAGGGCCGCGTCGGGGCCGACTTCGAGGAACGTCCGGACGCCCAGTTCGTGCAGGGTGGTCAGGGCGGGGGCGAACCGGACGGTCCCCCGGACGTGGTCCACCCAGTGGTCCGGGGTGGTCAGCCGGCCGGGTTCGGCGAGGGCACCGGTGAGCGTGGAGACGACCGGGATGCGCGGCTCCGCGTAGGAGCACGCGGCGGCGGCCTTCGCGAAGTCGGCGAGCATCGGCTCCATCAGCGGCGAGTGGAACGCGTGCGAGACCGTCAGCCGCCTGCTCTTCCCGAAGCGGGCGGCGAGGGCGTCGACGGCCTCCTCGGCACCCGAGACGACCACCGACCGGGGGCCGTTGACGGCGGCGAGACCGACCCGGTCGTCCAGGTGGGGGGCGACCTCGTCCTCACCGGCGCGCAGCGCGGCCATGGCGCCGCCCGGGGGCAGGGCGGCCATCAGGGTGCCGCGCGCGAGCACGAGCCGGACGGCGTCCGGCAGGGACAGCACGCCGGCGACGTGCGCGGCGGCGATTTCGCCGACGGAGTGTCCGGCCACGAAGTCGGGGGCCACGCCCCAGGACTCCAGGAGGCGGTACAGGGCCACCTCGGTGGCGAACAGGGCGGTCTGCGCGTAGTCGGTCCGGGTCAGCGACTCGGCGTCGGTGTCGATCACTTCGGCGAGCGGCCGGTCCAGGCCCCGGTCGGCGAGCGCGCACACCGCGTCGAAGGCCTCGGCGTACACCGGGAAGGCCCGGCGCAGGGCCCGGCCCATGCCGGGCCGCTGCGCTCCCTGGCCGGTGAACAGGAACGCCGTCTTGCCGCCGACGGGGGTGAGCGGGGTCGCGGCGGCGAGCGCGGCGAGCAGCTCGCCGGTGTCCCGGCCGACCGCGACGGCGCGGTGCTCGAAGTGGGCGCGGGTGGTGGCCAGCGACAGCCCGAGGTCGGCCGGGCGTGCGCCGGGGCGTGCGTCGACGTGGTCGCGCAGGCGCGCGAGCTGGTCGGTGAGGGCCTGCCGGGTGCGGCCGGTGACGATCCAGGGGACGTAACCGTCCTCCCTGACCGGTGAGTTGACCCCGCGCTCGACGGAAACCGCATCACCGGAAGACGGACCGGCGGGAGCCGGCTCGCCGGAAGCCGGATCGGCGGGAGGTGCGTCTGCGGGTGCCTGCTCCAGCACGACATGCGCGTTGGTGCCGCTGATACCGAAGGAGGAGACGGCGGCGCGGCGGGGCCGCCCGGTCGCGGGCCACGGGCGCCGCTCCAGGGCCAGTTCGACGGCGCCGGCGCTCCAGTCCACCTGGTCCGTGGGGGCGTCGACGTGGAGGGTGGGCGGCACCTCGCCGTGCCGCATGGCCAGCACCATCTTGATGACGCCCGCGACACCGGCGGCGGCCTGGGTGTGCCCGAGGTTGGACTTCACGGAGCCGAGCAGCAGCGGCCGGTCGGCGGGGTGTTCGCGGCCGTACGTCGCGAGCAGCGCCTGCGCCTCGATGGGGTCGCCGAGGGAGGTGCCGGTGCCGTGCGCCTCGACCACGTCGACGTCGGCGGCGGTGAGCCCGGCACCGGCCAGCGCCTGCCGGATGACCCGCTGCTGGGACGGGCCGTTGGGCGCGGTCAGCCGGCTGCTGGCGCCGTCGGAGTTGACCGCGCTGCCCCGGATCACGGCGAGCACCGGGTGTCCGTTGCGCTGGGCGTCGGCGAGCCGTTCCAGCAGCAGCATGCCGGCGCCCTCGCCCCAGCCGGTGCCGTCCGCCGCCACCGCGAACGCCTTGCAGCGGCCGTCCGGCGCCAGTCCGCGCTGCCGGCTGAAGTCCACGAACGTCTCCGGCGTGGACATCACGGTGACGCCGCCGGCCAGAGCGAGCGAGCACTCCCCCGCCTGGAGCGCCCGCACCGCCCAGTGCAGGGCGACCAGGGAGGAGGAGCAGGCGGTGTCGACGGTGACCACCGGGCCTTCGAGGCCGAAGGTGTAGGCGACGCGCCCGGAGGCGATGCTGGCGGCGCTTCCGTTGGCGAGGTAGCCGTCGAGGTCGTCGGGTACGGAGGTGAGGCGGGTGGCGTAGTCGTTGTACATCACGCCGGCGAACACGCCGGTACGGCTGCCGCGCAGGGAGGCCGGGACGATGCCGGCCCGCTCGAAGGCCTCGTAGGAGGTCTCCAGCAGCAGCCGCTGCTGCGGGTCCATGGCGAGGGCCTCGCGGGGGCTGATGCCGAAGAAGTCGGGGTCGAAGTCGGCGGCGTCGTGCAGGAATCCGCCGGTGCGGGCGTAGGTCTTGCCGGGCCGCGCCGGGTCGGGGTCGTACAGGGCGTCCACGTCCCAGCCGCGGTCGGCGGGGAAGTCCGACACCGCGTCGGTACCCGTCGCGACCAGCTCCCACAGCTCCTCGGGGGTGGTGACGCCGCCCGGGTAGCGGCAGCCGATGCCGACGACGGCGACGGGGCCGTGTGCGCGTTGCTCGTTCTCGCGCAGCCGTCGCCGCGCCTCCCGCAGATCCGCGGTCGTCCGCCTGAGGTAGTCGAGCAGTTGCTCTTCGTTGTTCACCAGCGCGCCATCCGATCGAGATCGAAGTGAGGGCCTCGGCCGTGCGGATCGCCTCCGGACGGTTTCCGGTCCGCTTCCCCTCCGCTGTCGGAGGCTAGGCAGGCGCCGATGACGCGGGACACCCCTACGGCCCCCAGGGACCCCCGAGACGGCTAAGGGGTCCCACGGGACCACGCGGCACGCCGAACGGCGGATCGTCCGGGCCGGTCCCCTGCGGCGGGGCCGCTCGGTACGGCGCTCAGCGCAGGGCGATGAGCGCGATGGCGGCGGACGCGCACACCAGTCCGGTGGTCTGCCGGCGGGTGAGCCGCTCGTGCAGGAAGGCCAGTGCCAGCAGGACCGGGATGGCCGGGTAGAGCGCGGACAGCACGGTGGCCACGGCCATCAACTGGGCCCGCGTCGCGGCGAGATAGAGCAGGATGGCCACGGTCCCGACCGCACCGCCCACGGCGGCCACCGCCGCGAGCCGGCCGGGCAGCGCCACCGGGGACCGGTACAGCGCGACCACCGCGGCGATCACCGTCACGGACGCGACCCGGCTGACGACCACGGGCCACAGACCACCGTCCGCCCCCACCTGGGCCATCGCGAGGAACTGCACCCCGAAGCCGGCGCTCGCGACCACCGCGGCGGGCACCCCGGCGGTCACCGGCCCGGCGGCACGGCGGTCCCTACCCGGCGCGGTGCTACGACGGTCAGTGCCCGACGCGGCGGAGCACCCCTCCGTACCCGGCCCGGCGGAACCACCGTCCGTACCCGGCCCGGCGGAACCACCGTCCGTACCCGGCCCCGTGGCCTGCGCGACGAGCCACAGCGCCGGTACGGCGACGGCGATCCCGGCCCAGGCGACGGCGGCCGGCCGTTCACCGAGGAAGGCCACGCCGACCAGGACGGGAAGGGCGACGGCCCCCACGTCGCTGACCGGTACGACGACGCTCATCTGCCCCTGCGACATCGCCCGGTACAGGAACGCGACCCCGACGCCCGTACCGATGCCCGACAGGACCCCGAACCAGTAGTCGCCCGCCGTCCCGCCGCCGGAGGAGCACGCGAGCGCCGGCACCGCCGCGACCGCGGTCCCGGCGAGCTGAGCGTAGAGGGCCACGGTGATGCCGTCGCTCCTGCGTGCGACGAGCCCGTTCACGAAATGGGTGACACCGAAGCAGAGCGCGGAGGCCAGCGCCAGCGCCTCACCCACGGGCCCACCCCGGCGACGGCGGCGGACCTTCCCGGTTCGGTGGGACACCAGCGCACAGAGCCATACCGACGGCCCTACCCGCAATCCCGGTGATGATGACAAACGATCCCACGAGCGATGTCAGGACCGAGAAGTCACTGCTGCGTACCCGGATCTCGGGCACGAATCCGGCGGCATCGCAGGTCACCGGCCCCGGTGCCCGGTCCGGGGATCACGGTTCACCCGCGGACGGCCGCGGGGAAGCGGCTCCCCTCGGGGACGGCAGGGGCGAAACGGCTCCGCTCGGGGACGGTCGTACGGAAGCGGGCCCGGTAGACCGTCGGTGAGACGCCCAGCGTGTTCTGGAAGGCCCGCCGCATGGCCTCCGCCGAGCCGAAGCCGGCGCGTGCCGCGACGGTGTCGACGGGTTCACCGCTGGCCTCCAGGAGGGCCTGGGCCGCTTCGAGCCGGACCGATTCGGCGTAGCGCCCGACCGTCATCCCGGTGTGCGCCCGGAAGAGCCGGCTCAGGTGACGTACGCTCACGCCGGCCCGGCGTGCCAGGGCGGTCAGGTCATGGTCCGCGCTCGGGTCCGCGCCGACGACGTCCATGATCTGCCGGACGACGGGGTGCGTGGACTCGCGCAGGGTCAGCCGCGCGCTGAACTGGGACTGACCGCCCGGACGCGCCATGAAGACCACCAGCTCCCGCGCGACCTCGCGGGCCACGTCGGGACCGTGGTCCTCCTCGACCAGGGCCAGGGCGAGATCGATGCCCGCGGTCACTCCGGCCGAGGTGACGACGTTGCCGTCACGGACGAACAGGGCGTCCGTCTCCACGGTCACACCGGGGTAGGCGAGCGCCAGTTCCCGGGCCAGTCGCCAGTGCGTGGCGGCCCGCCGTCCGTCGAGCAGCCCGGCCTCGGCCAGCATGAAGGCGCCGGCGCACACCGAGGCCACGCGGCGGGCCCGCCCGGCGAGTGCCGCCGTCCCGGCCACCAGTGCCGGGTCGGCGACGGCCTCCCGCCAGTCCCGCCGGCCCGGCACCACGAGCGTTCCCAGCCGCGCCGGCAGCTCCTCCCAGCTGCCACCGGTGTCCAGCCGCACCTGGGCGGAGGTGGCGACAGGGCCTCCTGCGGCGGACACGATCCGCACGTCGTACCGGGCCCCGTAGGCGTTCGCGGTCGTGAAGACCTCCGCGGGGCCGGCCACGTCCAGCAGCTGGACACCGGGGAAGGTCAGCACGGCCACGACATGCCGTGGGCGCGTGTCGCTCACTCCGGCCACGGCGATTCGAGGATGGTCCGCACGAAGTCGCCCCGCTCGAACCCCGGCACGTAGTGCTCCAGGACGTCGGCCTTGACGTTGCCGAACGTGGTCTCGGGCTTGGGACGGATGCCCTCGGTGAAGGCGTCGAGGATCTGCCGCTTGAAGTCGGGGCGGGGGTGCAGTGCGACGACGGCCGCGCGGTCGGCGGGGGCGATGTCGTGGTACCCGATGCCCAGCACGTCGTACTCCACACCGGCGGTGACCAGGGCCACCTCGGGCTCCATGAACTCCGGGATGCCGGGCGTGGTGTGCAGGGCGATCGCCGTCCACACGCGGCGGATGCTGTCCTCGGGCACGTCGTGGTCCCGCAGGAACCGGCGGGCCGCGTCCGCCCCGTCGACCTCGAAGCGCCGGCCGCTGTCGTGGTGGCGCGCACCGAGGCCGAGGTCGTGGAACATGGCACCGATGTACAGCAGTTCCGGGTCGAAGCCGATGTCGCGCCGGCGGCCCTGCAGGGCGCCGAACAGGTAGACGCGGCGCGAGTGGTGGTAGATCAGATCGCTCGTCTCGTCCCGTACGAGCTGGGTCGCCTCCCGGGCGAGCTTGGTGTCGGGCACGGTGACCCCGCCGGCCACGAACTCGTCAGCCATCTTTGCACCTCTTGTTTGCCAGTCGTTTGCGCAATGGCGCTGTGACCTCAGTGTCGTCCCGTGGGGCCGGGCGGCACCATGTCCATGAGGACAGGCAACCCTCAGATCCGGACATCCCCCACCGTGACCGGCCGGGCGCCGGGCGGCGTCTCACGTCCAGGTCACGCCGACAGGCCGGGCGCCGGGCCGGGTCACGCGTCGAGGTCACGCCGGCGGGCCGGGCACCGAAGGGTGTGGCCGCCGCCCGCGGGGTCACGGTGACGGCGGCGACAGGGGAACGGCGAGCCGCGCGCGCGAGCCGCCGCGCCGACGGCTCAGGCCGGCTGCGACAGGTCGATCGCCCGGTCGACGTCCTCGGGCCGGAGCACGCGCAGGATGCCTTCGAGGAGGTAGTAGTCCGCGTAGGGCAGGGAGACCTCGATGCCGTCCTCGGCCGGGCGGTTGCGGGTGCAGCGGGCCACGACCGCGTCGGCGCGGGCCGAGTTCCTCGTCAGGCAGGTGTCCGCGAGCGCGGTGAGCAGCCGCAGCGCCACCTCCCGGTAGGTGTGCCTGCCCGTGGCCGCGTGCAGGTCGAGCAGGCCGCACGCCATGATGGCGCCGGCGGAGGCGTCCTTGATGTCGTGCGGCTGCTGCGGCGCGCGGTAGTCCCACACCGGCACGTGGTCCGGGGTCAGCGCTCCGATGGCGAAGTCGGCGAGTCTGCGGGCGGTGTCCCGGAACTCCTTGTGCCCGGTCCGCCGGTACATCGTGGTGAAGCCGTAGATGCCCCAGGCCTGTCCGCGCGACCAGCACGAGGTGGGGCTGTAGCCCTGCACCGTGTTGGGGCCGAGGGGGGCACCGGTGTCGGGGTCGAAGTCGAACACGTGCGGGGTGGATCCGTCGGGGCGGGGGAAGACGCGCTGCGCGGTCCTCGCGTGCTCGACGGCGATGTCCAGGTAGGTGTCGTCGCCGGTCTGCCGGCTCGCGAACGCCAGCAGATCGAGGTTCATCATCGTGTCCATGATGACGCGGCCCGCGTTGGCGCGGTCCGTCAGCGCACCCCAGGCCCGGATGAACTTCCCCCGCGGGTTGTACCGCTGGATCAGGGAGTCGGCGGCCCGTATCGCGCCCGTACGCCACTCGTCGTCGCCGGTCAGGCGCCAGGCGGTGACCCAGGAAGGGGAGAAGAGGAACCCCAGGTCGTGCGTGCTCGTGTCCGACTGCCGGGGGGCGAGGTTCCGGGCCGACTCCACCGCCCATGTGCGGAAGGCGTCGTCCCCGCTGTACAGCCAGGCCATCCACAGGGTGCCGGGCCAGAAGCCGCCGACCCAGTCCCCGTTGCGCGAGTACGTCCACTTCTCGAACTTGGTCCCGACCGGGAAACCCGTCACTCCGGGCGCGACGGCACGGACCTTCTCCACGGCGTAGTCCGCCGCCGCGCGGAGTGTCCGTGAGGTCGCTCCTGACGGCTGCCGGTCCGGTGCCGCCGCGGCAGGCACCGCGGCGGCCCCCGCAGCCGCCGCACCGGCCGCCGTGGCCAGCAACGCACGCCGGGAAACGCTCATGCTCGCCCTCCAACTCCACCGTGGTCAAAAGAAGTTGGCTGAGCTTCGCACAGCAGACGTGACCGTGTACACCCATGTGTGCGGAGTTCATCATGATGAACGCGGTCAGCGGTCCGGAGCGTCGGAGTCGTGCCGGAGCCAGACGTAGCCGACCGGCTGAGCGGTGTTCCAGCTCGCGGCGAGACCGGGGTCGACCGGACGGAACCCGGCGCCCAGGTAACACCGGAGCGCCCGGTCGTTGTCGGGGTGAACGCGCAGGTGGACATCGGCGAACCCGGCCCGGAGCGCCCGCGCGAGCAGGCCCCGGACGAGCACGCGGCCCAGCCCCGCCCCGCGGGCCCCGGGCGCCACGATGATCCGCGCCAGTTCGGCCTCGTCCTCCTCCGTGTCCCGCCACAACTCGCCGTAGCCGAGCACCCTTCCCCCGTCCACGAGCACGTGGGCCTCGACGTCGTCCGCCTGCTGCCATCCGGCGACCGTCCGTTCGGACACGGGGAACTCATGGCTTCCGCACCACATCACGGCCTCCGCCGCCGATGTCGGCCAGCCGGCGACGAGTGCCGCGTGCACGGGAGCGCAGGGAAGCAGATCCATGTGTGCCGACCCTAAGCGACCGGGCCGGATCCCGGACGCGGGTTCAGGACGGGCCGCCGGGGGCCGTGCCCAGTTGCCGCGTCTGCGTGAGGACGTCGACGACACCCCAGATCTCGGCGACGCGGTCGTCCGCGAACCGCAGGACGAAGATCTCGCTGTACCTGACGGGCTTCCCGGTGGCCTGGAGTCCGTGGTACTCCCCCAGGTGCGTACCGGTGACCGTGTTCCGGAAGACGACCTTGTCCCCCTCGGCGATCTCGTCCTCGATCTCGACACGCAGGTCGGGGAACGCGCGCAGCAGCACCTCCCACACCCGCTTGAGTGCCTGCGCGCCCGTCGCCCCCGTCGGCAGCGGCGCGTGGAACAGCAGGTCCGGCGCGACGACCTCGTCGATCGCCTTCGAGACGGTCTCCAGGTCACCGGTGTGGACGGCGTCGTGCAGGCGGCGGAACGTCGCCTTGTTGCGTGCTTCCTGAGCTGTCGGCATGGGCCGGCTCCTCGGGTCGGCGCGAGTCGTCGGCTTCGTACTCGCTTCCACGCCCCCTACGACGGGACAGCCCTCCGGTATGTGACATGACCGCTGCGGGCGCCCTCCACCACCGGTCCCCCCCACGGGCGCTGCCGGGCGAACGGATCGGGCAGGGTGCGTGCGGCGTACCGGCGCCAGGCGCACGCCGGACGGGCCGGTGCGAATCCGGTCGAAGGACGGGGCGCCCGCTGCTAGTTTGCGGCCGTGGATCTCTTCTCGCGCTCGTGGACGGCCTTGCGCGCCGCGGTCGCCGGCCTCGCCGACGAGGACTTCGCACGGCCGTCCGGCTGCACCGGCTGGCTGGTCCGTGACCTGGCGTGCCATCTGGTCATCGACGCCCAGGACGTGCTGATCACCCTGGTGACGCCCACCACTGCGGAGCCGACGCGCGACGCGGTGACGTACTGGAACGTCGGCGACACCCCGCCCGCCGGCGACGATCCGCTCGACGCGCTGACCGTCCGGCTGGCCGCCGCGTACGAGGAGCCGCGGCTGCTGAAGTTCCACCTGGACGACGTCGGTTCGGCGGCCGGACGCGCGGCCGGACTCGCCGACCCGGAGCAACGGGTGCGCACGCAGGACATGGTCCTCACCGTGGGCGACTACCTCTCCGCGTACGTCCTGGAGTGGACCCTGCACCACCTGGACCTGATCGCCCACCTCACGGGCGCGGCCGGACCCCCCGCCGAAGCCCTCGCCCGGTCCCGCGCCATGCTGGAGGAGATCGCCGGGTCGGCCTTCCCCCCGTCGTGGTCCGATCAGGACGTCCTGCGCGTCGGAACGGGGCACAGGCCCCCGACCGCCGGCGAGCGGACCCGACTGGGCCCACTGGCCGGGAAGCTCCCCCTCGTCCTCGGGTGAGCGCACGGCGCAGGTGTCAGCGGGCCCGCGCCTGCGTCCCGCAGGGCGGGTGGAACGGGGTGAGGCCCGCGTGGGGCAGCGGGGACGGGGGGTGGTAGCCCGTGGCCGGGATGTCCGTCGTGTAGGTGCGGGTGTCGGGCGACAGGCCCCGGTTCGGGTCGCCCAGGCGGGCCTGGATCTGGTAGGTGCCGTCTCCGGAGTACGTGTACGCCGTGAGGTCGGGATACCGGTCGTGGTTGTGGTCGGCCACCGCGATGTCCTTGGTGGCCCCCAGGTCGAGGGGGACCGTCCGCCGGCTGCGGCCGGTGTCGGAGAAGGGTCCGAGCCTCAGTTCGGCCACCCGGGGCCGGACCGGGTCGTCGCCGCCCTGCTCCTGTCCCGCCACGACGACCAGGTCGGTCCAGCCGTCCCGGTCGAAGTCCGCCACGGCGGCGCTCACGTACTCCTGCCGGGCGGCGGTACGGTCGGCCAACCCCCGTGCTCCGACCGTCGTTTCGCGGGCTGAGCCGATGCCGAAGGTGACGGCCAGCCGGGTACCCCGGTGGGACGGGTCGGTGATCCGGTCCGGCAGACCGTCGTTGTCCACGTCGGCGATCAGGTCCCCCGACGGCGTCAGACAGGCGGTGACGGCGGGCGGACCCGTCGGGCGCGGCGGGGGCTCGCCCAGGCGGTCCTCGCCGCCGGCGAGGAGCAACAGGCCGCCCGCCAGCAGCGACGCCGTACGGGTGAGCCGTCTCGGCCGGGAGGTACCGCTGGGTTCGCGCACGGACATGGGCAGGGATCGTAGTCACCGGGCCGGGTGCACCCGGGGGGCGGGGCCTCGGCGGATGCTCGGCGAGCAGGACCCGGACTCCGCCCACGTCGGCGACCGGGTCGAGGTCGGCCTGCCGACCGGACTCGCGCCCGGCCTCGCCGACGGTATGCTGGCGCGCCCGGTAGCGGCCCGGAGCGGGGTGTCGGTCAGCCGCTGCCGCCTCGCCAACGGTGAAAACGGGTTGACCCACCCGTATCATCCAGGTGTCGCACCGTCAGGAGCGGAGGAACTGATGCCGGAAAGCGCCGGGCCCGTCACCGAATTGACCTCTCAGTACGTCAGTCAGGTGACCAACGACCTCGAACACAACCTCAAGGAGCAGGAACGCATCACGGCTGAAATCGCCGTCCTGCAAGAGCAGTTGGCCACCCTGCAGCACGACCACGGCGTCCTGCTGAACATGCAGCAGGCACTCGGCCTCGCCGCGCCGGCCGGGCGGGCGGTCGTCCCCGCCCCGCGCAAGAAGAGCGGTGGCGCGCGCCGCGCCGACGACAGGAAGCCCGCCGTCAAGAAGCCGGCGGTCAAGAAGGCCGCGACCACGAAGACGGCGGCCGCGAAGACGGCGACGAAGAAGACGGCGACGAAGAAGACGGTGACGAAGAAGGCGACCACCGGGGAACCGGCGGCCACCAAGACGTCGCCGTCCTCCGAGCCCGCTCAGCCCACCCTCATCGAACTCGTCCGCCGGCACCTGGCGGAGCAGACGGAGCCCCGTTCCGCCGCGGAGGTCAGTGAGGCCCTGGGCCAGGCGTATCCCGAGCGCGGCATCCAGACGAAGGTCGTCCGCACCACGCTGGAGAACCTCGTGGCGAAGAACGGCGCCCAGCGCACCAAGCAGGGCACGTCCGTCTTCTACGTCGTGCCGGGCGAATCGGCGCGGGAGACGACGGAGGGCGCCGAGACGGACGCGTGACCGCCCGCCACGCCGAGGAGCTGGGCGGCGATGGCGGCCGGTGGCCGAGGGAGGCCACGCGGAGGTCCGCGCCTCCGCCGACCTCCTCCGCCGGGTCACCGCTTGCCGGCCGGGAGCCCAGTCGCCGTCCTTCAGCGTGCCCCCGCCGTACCGGCGCTCTGCCTCGGTGCGGACACCGGAGCGCCGTCGGCACTCTGGGAGGCCGTCACCGCTCGGCGGAGCCGAAACTGGCGAAGTAGGCCGCGGCCATGTCCTCGTCGCCGTGGCCCAGTTGGGCCGCACGCTCCATGCGCTCGGCGCTCGCGGCGGCCACGTCGAGACGCACGCCGTACTCCTCACCCGCCTGGACGATGAGCCGGGCGTCCTTGGCCGCCGTGCCCACCGCGAACTGGGCCGGGGTCAGTGGGCCGTCCAGGATGAGCTTCGCCTTGGCCCGCAGGTAGCCCATGTCCAGCGGGCCGCCCTCGATCGCGTCGAAGAAGTTCTGCGGGTCCACGTCGAGCCCCCGGGCCAGGGCCAGCACCTCGCCGGCCGCGGCGGTGATCGCGAGGACCCAGCTGTTGGCGACGAGCTTCAGTCGGCTCGCCGTACCGGCCGCGCCGTCCTCGCCGGTCCACACGGTACGGGAGCCGACCGCGTCGAACACCGGGGCCACCGCCGCGCGGTGCTCGCTCGGGCCCGCGGCGAGGACGAGGAGCTGACCGGCCTCGGCGGGCTGACGGGTGCCCAGCACCGGCGCGTCGAAGAAGACCAGGTCGTGCTCGCGGGCGAAGGCGGCCAGGTCACGGACGGCCTCGATACCGGCGGTGGTGGACTGCACCCACGCGGTGCCGGAGCGCAGCGCGGGGGCGGCCTCGCGCATGACGTCCAGGGTGGCCGGGCCGTCGTAGAGCATGGTCAGGACGACGTCGGCGCCCTCGACGGCCTCGGCGGGCGTGCCGGCGATGTGCGCCCCGTCGGCGGCGAGCGGTTCGGCTTTGACGCGGGTGCGGTTCCAGGCGCGGACGGTGTGTCCGGCCCGCGCGAGGTTGCGGGCCATCGCGGCACCCATGATGCCGGTGCCCAGGACACTCACGGTGAGCTTGTCGGTCATGACGTCAACTCCCAGGGGGATCATGCGGTCTCGGCGGCGCGGACCGGGCCGTCCAGCCAGCTCTGACGGCCGTTCAGCATCGGGTTCAGCGTCTCCGGTACGGCGGCGGGGCGGCCGATCTGCGTCTCCCGGGTGAGGATACGGACCCGGCCGCCAGGGAGATCTTCCACCAGCCAGGCGTGCGGCACGTCGAGCCGCTCCTCCGGCGTGCCGTCCTGCCGGACCGTCCAGGACGGCAGGGCGGGTACGGGAGACCCTCCGGCGCGCCGCCCGGGACCGGTGGCGCGAGCGCTGTCCCGGGGTCCGCCGTTCCTGCCGGTTTCCTCCGGAGACGTACAGTCGAGGGGAGGGGTGAACGGAGGGGGCGGGATGCCACAGGGGGTGCCGGTGCGGTTCGCGGTGCTGGGGCCGGTGCGGGTCTGGCGGGGGGCGGACGAACTGGACGCCGGGGGGCCGCAGGCGCGCGCACTGCTGGCCCTGCTGCTGCTGCGGGCCGGTCAGCCCGTCCCCGTGCCCGAGATCGTCGACGTGCTGTGGGGACCGGGCCCCCCGCCCACCGCCGTCAACGTGGTCCGCCGGCACGTCGGCTCGCTGCGGCGGCTGCTCGAACCAGGGCTGCCCGCGCGGGCGCCGGGGTACCGGCTGGTGCGCGGCGCGGGCGGCTACCGGCTGTTCACCGACGGGGACGACGTGGACCTCGAACGGTTCCGGGGGCTGCGGCAGGAGGCCCGGCGGGCCGTCGCCGAGGGTGCGCCCGGGCGGGCCGTGGAACTGCTCGGCCGGGCGCTGGCGCTGTGGGCCGGTCCCGTCGCCTCCGGAGTCGCCCCGGACGTGCGGGAACGGCTCGGCGCGGACGGGCTGGAGCGCGAACGGCTCGCCGCGCTGCGGGAGGCGGCCGACGCGGCCCTGCAGGCGGGCGTGCCCGGCGCGGTGCTGGCCCGGCTGCGGGAGGCCGCCGCCGCTCATCCGCTGGACGAGTCCCTGCTGGCCCGGCTGGTCCTGGCCCTCGCGGCCACCGGCCGGCGGGCCGAGGCGCTCGCGACCTCCCGGAACGCCTGCCGCCGTCTCGCCGAGGAGCTGGGCATCGACCCCGGGCCCGAACTGCAGGAGGCCCACCGGACGGCGCTCGGGGAGACACGGGACGGGGACCCGGCGGAGCCGCCGCCCGCGGAAGCCGTCGTCGCGCGTCCCGTCGTACCCGCCCAACTGCCGCACGACCTCCCCGCGTTCACCGGCCGGCACACCGAACTGGCCGAGCTGCTTGACCCGCTCGCCGACGGCGGATCCGCCGGGACGGTGCTGATCTCAGCGCTCGGCGGGATGGCCGGGGTGGGCAAGACCACGCTGGCGGTCCACTGGGCCCACCGGGTCGCCGACCGGTACCCGGACGGCCAGCTCTACGTCGACCTGCGCGGCTTCGCCGCCTCCGGGGCGGTCACCGACCCCGGTGAGGCCGTCCGCGGTTTCCTGCACGCGCTCGGAGTGCCGCCCGAGCAGGTCCCCCAGGGCCTGGCCGCGCAGGCCGCCCTGTACCGCAGTGTGCTGGCTGGGCGCCGGGTGCTCGTGCTGCTGGACAACGCGCGGGACACCGAGCAGGTACGGCCGCTGCTGCCCGGCACGCCCGGCTGCCTCGCCATCGTCACCAGCCGGGACGACCTGACCGGGCTGGTGGCCGCGCACGGCGCCCGCTCGCTGACCCTGCGGCCGTTCGACGCCGGCCAGGCGCGGGACTTCCTCGCCGGACGACTCGGCGCCGGACGGATCGCCGCCGAGCCACGGGCGGTGGACGAGATCGTCGCCCGGTGTGCCGGGCTGCCCCTCGCCCTGGCCTGTGTGGCCGCCCGCGCCGCCCTGCGCCCGGACTTCCCGCTGGCGGCCGTGGCCGCCGAACTGCGCGAGGCCCGCGGCGGCCTCGACGGGTTCACCCGGCCCGGCACCCAGGGGGACATCGCCACCGTCTTCTCCTGGTCCACCCGGGCCGTGTCGGCCGCCGCCGCCCGGCTGTTCCGGCTGCTCGCCCTGCATCCCGGCCCCGACGTGTCGGCGGCCACCGCCGCCGCGCTCGCCGGGCTGCCGCCGCGCCGGGCGCGCTCGCTGCTCGGCGAACTCGCGGCCGTCCACCTCGTCACCGAACCGGCGCCCGGGCGCTACGGCTTCCACGACCTGCTCCGCGCCCACGCCGCCGACCTCCTCGACGAGCACCACACCGAGGCCGAGCGGCAGGAGGCCCGCGACCGGCTGTTCCGGAACTACGTGGAGCGCGCCCACGCCGCCGGCGCGCTGCTCGACCCCAGCGGTGACGCCCCGGCGCCGCCGCCCGCGCCGACGGACACACGGGCCGTGCCGTTCGCCGACGACAGCGCGGCCCTGGCCTGGCTCACCGCCGAGCACCCGGCGCTGCCGGCCGTCGTCAAGGCGGCGGCCGCGACCGGCCACGACCGGTACGCGTGCCTCCTGGCCTGGTCCCTGGAGCCGTACTTCGAGCGGCGCGGCCACTGGCACGACGGACTGGCCGCCCAGCGCACCGCGCTCGACGCCGCGCTGCGGCTCGCCGACCCCGCCCTGGAGGCGCGCGCCCTGCGTGGGCTCGGCCGGGCGGAGGCCAGGCTGGGCCTGTCCGACGAGAGCCGGGCCCACCTCGACCGGGCGCTCACGCTGTTCACGCTCGCCGGCGACACCGTCGGCCGGGCGGGCACCCACCGCAGTCTGGGCTGGGGGTGCGAGCAGGAGGGCGACCTGGCGGGGGCCCTGCGGCACAACCAGCTCGCCCTGGAGCTGTTCCGCACCGCCGGATCCCGGCCGGCGCTGGCCAGCGTCCTCAACTCCGTCGGCTGGTACCACGCGCTGCGCGGCGAGTACCGGCCGGCCCTCGCGCGCTGCTTCGAGGCCCTGGCCCTGCTCCAGGACCTGGGCGACCGGTACGGCCAGGCGGCGACCTGGGACAGCATCGCCTACGCCTACCACTGCCTCGGCCGGCATCCGCACGCCCTGCTCGGCTACCGCAACGCGCTGACGCTGTACCGGTCGCTCGGCGTCCCCTACCCGGAGGCCGACACGCTGACGCGCATGGGCGACACACATCTGGCCACCGGTGACCGGGACGGCGCCCGGGCCGCCTGGGAGCAGGCCCTCGCCCTGCTCACCCGGCTCGGTCACCCGGACGCGGAACGGGTCCGCGAACGGCTCGACGGACGGGAGGAGCGGTCCGGTGCGGGATGACGGCACTCGGGGTCCGGGACGCGGAACGGGTTGGCCGCCCGGCCGGACGGCTCCGTAGGGTGGCACGGTGACGACTCAGGTGATCCTTCTCAACGGTGGTTCCAGCGCGGGGAAGTCCGGGATCGGGCGGTGCCTGCAGGCCGTACTGCCCGATCCCTGGCTGGTGTTCGGCATCGACTCCCTGGTCGACGCCCTGCCCCCGGAACTCCGGGGGACGGACGGCGGGATCGAGTTCGCCGAGGACGGCGGGGTGCAGGTGGGTGCGGGTTTCCGGGCCCTGGAGGCGGCCTGGATGGAGGGCGTCGCGGCGACGGCCCGCGCGGGCGCCAGGATCGTCGTGGACGACGTCTTCCTCGGCGGCGCGGCCTCCCAGCAGCGGTGGCGGACGGCTCTCACCGGACTGGACGTCCTGTGGGTGGGGGTGCGGTGCGACGCCGAGGTCGCCGCGGCACGGGAGATCGCCCGGGGAGACCGGCCCCAGGGGATGGCGGCGGCCCAGGCCGACGTGGTGCACGACGGGGTGTCGTACGACCTGGAGGTGGACACCACCCACACCGAGTCCCTGATGTGCGCGCGGACCATCGCGGCCCGCGTCCGCTGACCGGGGGGCGGGGTGGAGCGCGTGCCCGACGGGCCCGGTGACGGGGCGCCGTCCGAGGTGCTGCGGTTCGAAGTGCTCGGCCCGCTGCGGGTGCTGCGCGCGGGGAGCGAGCTGGATCTCGGGTACCCGCAGGCACGGGCCCTGCTCGGCGTGCTCCTGGTGTGGCCGGGGCGGCCCGTGCGGATGAGCACGATCGTCGACGTCCTCTGGCCCGGCCGGCCGCCCGCCAACGCGACGAACGCGGTACGGCGCCACGTCGGCGCGCTGCGCAGACTGCTGGAGCCCGGGCTGCCCCCGCGCGCCCCCGGGCGGCGCCTACTGGGCCGTACCGGCGGCTATCTGCTGGAGGCGACGGCCGACGAGGCCGACCTGCCGCGCTTCCGCGCCTCCAGCCGGCGGGGCATGCGCGCCGCCGCCACCGCGCGCCCCGAGCAGGCGGTACGGCACTTCGCCGGGGCCCTGCGGCTGTGGCGCGGGCCGGTGGCGGCCGACCTGCCGGGGCCGGTGCGCACGCACCCGCACTTCGCGGCCGTGGACCAGGAGATCCTCCGCACGGCGCGGATGGCGGCGGACGCCGCGCTGCTGTGCGGGCGCGCGGACCAGGTGCTGCCGAGCGTGCGCCGGGCCGCCGCACTCAACCCGCTCGACGAGCCGCTGCTCGCCCGCCTGATCCTGTCCCTGGCGGCGTGCGGCCTCCAGGCGGAGGCGCTGGCCACCTACGAGGACACCCGCCGCCACCTCGCCGAACAGCTGGGGGTCGCCCCCGGCGCCGAACTGGCGGCGGCCCACGCCCGCGTCCTGCGCCGGCAGATACGCCCCACGAAGCACCGGCTCCCCACCGGCCCACCGGCCCCCGCACGCCCCGGCATCCGTCCGGCCCAACTCCCACCGGACCTGCCCGTCTTCACGGGAAGACAACGAGAACTGGCCACACTGGACACCCTGTTGGGCGGGGAGGGTGTGGGGGCGCCGCGGGAGTTCGGGACCGACGGGGAGTCCGCACGGGCGGCGCCGCAGACTTGGGCCGACGGGGAGTCCGCATGGGCAACGCCACAGACTTGGGCCGACGGGGAGCCCGCACGGGCAACGCCGGGCGCGCTCCGGGGCGCGGACACCGCGCCGGACGCGCTGCGCGGCTGGATCGGCGGGGAGCCCGTACAGGCAGAGTCGGTCGCCCCCACTGGTGCGGATTCCGGACCAGCTGTACCGGACACGCGGACGGACGAGAAGCCGGTACGGCATGCGCCGGACGCCGTCGTGGGACGGGAAACCGCGCCGGACGCGCTGCGCCCGTGGATCGGCGGGGAGCCCCTGCCCGCCGTGCCGGCTGCTCGCACCGACGGAGAGATTCCGCGGGTGGCGCCGGCCCCGTCGACCGCTGGCCACCCTGCGTCGGCCGTGCTCATCAGTGGTCCGGCCGGTGTCGGCAAGACCGCACTGGCGGTCCACTGGGCGCACCGGGTCGCCGACCGCTTTCCTGACGGCCAGCTCCACCTGGAGCTGGGCGGTTCGGCCCCTGACCAGGCCGCGTTGGAGCCGGCCGAGGCACTGCGCCGGCTGCTCGGGGCCCTCGGCGTGCCCGCGCGGAACATGCCGGCGAGCCTGGCCGGCCTCACCGCGCGGTACCGCGGTGCGCTGGCGGAACGCCGACTGCTGGTCCTGCTGGACGACGCCGCCTGCCTCCGGCAGATCCTCCCGCTGCTGCCCGAGGAGCCGGGCTGCCTGGCGGTGGTCACGAGCCGGGGCGGGTCGATCGCACCGGGCGCGGTGTCCGCGACCGCCGGGGCCACCGGAGTCAGCGGGCCGACCGGACCTGCCACGAGGACCGGGGAGACCGGTATGACCGGGGCCACCGGGTCGGCCGCGTTCGCCGGACCCGCCACGGCGACCGGCCCCAGCCCACTGACCGCACCGGCCACGGCGACCGGCCCCAGCCCACTGACCGCAGCCGCCGGGGCGACTCGACCGGCCACGCCCGCCGTGGTCATCGCGCCCGCCATGCCGGTCGAGCCCGCCGGACAGGCCGGGACCGCGGTGGGCGACCCGGACGGGCCGGCAGGACGCCTCGCGCTGTCAGAGCCCTGGGAGCGGGCCGCCACGGGCCTCCGTACGCTGCGCCTGGGTCTGCCCTCCGAGGCGGACGCCCGTGACCTGCTCACCAGGCGGATCGGTGCCGCTCGGTCGGCTGCCGAGCCGGAAGCCGTGACGGAGATCGTCCGCCGGTGCGGCCGGCTGCCCTCCGCCCTGGCCCTCGTCGCCGCACGCGTGGCGAGCCGCAGGGACTTCCCGCTGACCGCCCTGGCCGCCGACCTCGCCGAAGACGCGGGGCCTTGAGAGGAGCGGAGCCGGAGACACCCTGGCCCGACCACTACCTCCCCGGGCCCCCGCAGAGGCCCGGGACCCACGTCTCGCCGTACCGACCCGGGGCCGGGCCCGGCGCACACCGCATGTCGAGTGCGCCGCGCCGCGACGGCATGCAGTGGTTCTGGGACCAGTGCACCACCGACGAGGCCGAGCGGGGATCGCCCGGACGCCCGAGCCCGCCGCGGGCCTACGTACGGTCCGTGCCGTCTCCCCCGGCGTCCGCAGACGCGGGCGGGAGGGCCGTGCCGGCCTCCGGTCGACCGGTCGTGGGTGACGGCGGGACGGCCCCGTCCGGTGCCGTCAGGGAAGCGCCCGCACCGGGTCCGGTCTGAGCGGCCCACGGCCCGGCACCGACCGCACCTGGTCCGGCCTGACCGGCCCACGGCGGAGCACCCGTCACCCCCGTACTCCATCCCGGCTGCCCCGCCCACTGCTGCGGGACCGGAGCACCGTTGCCATACGGGTGGCCCGGCAGGAGTGCCGGTGGCTGTGGGGCCGGAGCCGTGCGGTCCAGTGGGCGGCGGCGCAGCCACCAGGCCACGGCCGCCGTGTACAGCGCGATGCTCAGCACGTCGAACAGGACGAGCTGCCAACTCGCGTCGGCGGCGGTCTCGTCGCTGGTGAGCCCGTCCACGACGGCGGCCGAGACGCCGAAGGCGAGCAGGTTGTTGACGGTGTGCAGGGCGATGGACGCCTCCAGTCCGCCGGTGCGCCAGGTCAGCCAGCCCGCGGCCACGCCGAACGCCACGAGGTCGGCGAAGCCCCAGGGCGTGCCCCAGCCGTGGGCGGAGGCGAACAGGACCGCCTGGGGCAGCAGCGCGGCCCACGGCGAGCGCAGGAACGCCCCGGCGGTCTGCGTCAGCCAGCCGCGGAACACGTACTCCTCGGCGGCGGCCTGCACCGGCACCAGCAGCACCAGCACGGCGATGGCCCGTCCGAAGGCCGGCCATCCGACCCACTGGCTCTCCGGCTCGCCGTCCGCGGGGAGCAGGAACATGCAGCCCATCGCGAGGGCCACGACCGGTAGGGCGGTCAGCACGCACAGCAGCAGCCAGCGCCATCTCAGCCGGCCGGTCACGGAGGACAGCGTGCCGGCCGGGCGCCGTCCGATCCAGCGCACGACCAGCAGCACGACGGGTATGCCGACCGCGATGCAGAGCAGGTCGACGGCAGTGCCGGAGACGGGGCCGAACTCCGGCCAGCCGTCGTCGTCCTGGGGGTAGCCCATGGCCGGGCCCAGGGCCGCGAGGAGGAGCATGAGGACGACCACGGTGATCATGTACGACACGGCCACGACCAGGGTCCCGAGGAGGGGGCGCCACCACCGGTAGCGCGGTGAGAGGCGGGCCAGACGGTGGTAGGCGAGCTGCTCTGTGAACTGTGTCCGTGCATGGGGCAGCAGCAGTGGCTGTGGCTGTGTCATGGCGTCAGCCTGCCCAAAGACGGCGGGACGCGCCATCGGCTTGGCGCAGGACCGGGTTCCGCCGCCGCACCTAGGTCGGTGTCCGTTCGCCGCCGGTGCTCCCGATCGCCGTCGGCTGGGATGGACCCATGACTTCAGAAACGGATCTGCGAGGCAGGACGGCACTGGTCACCGGTGGCAGCCGGGGCATCGGCGCGGCGACGGCACGGCGACTGGCGCGGGAGGGCGCGGACGTGGCCGTGACCTATG
Source organism: Streptomyces sp. NPDC017676 (assembly GCF_044329325.1). NCBI lineage: Bacteria > Bacillati > Actinomycetota > Actinomycetes > Kitasatosporales > Streptomycetaceae > Streptomyces > Streptomyces sp. NPDC017676. Next base: position 286,592 of record NZ_JBIRJA010000006.1, read on the forward strand.
TGCGGGGCAAGGACGCGGCCGAGGAGGTCGTACGGGACATCGAGGCGCTGGGGCGGCGGGCTGTGGCCCTGCGCGCCGACTCGGCGGACGCGGCGGAGGCGGCGGACGCGGTGCGGCGCGCGGCGGAGGAACTGGGCGGGCTGGACGTGCTGGTGGGCAACGCGGCCGTGGGGATGATGGGGCCGCTGGAGACCCTGTCCCTCACCGACGTCGACCGGCTCCTCGCGGTGAACGTGCGCGGGGTGTTCCTGGCCGCGCGGTCGGCCGCCGCGGTGATGGGCGCCGGCGGGCGGATCATCACGGTCGGCAGTTGTGTCACTGCGCGGATCCCGGGCCCGGGGGCCACGCTGTACGCGATGAGCAAGTCGGCCGTGGTGGGGCTGACGAAGGCTCTCGCGCGGGAGCTGGCCGGACGCGGGATCACGGCGAACGTCGTGCATCCGGGGCCGACGGACACGGACATGAACCCCGCGGACGGCTCGTACGCGGCCGGTCAGGCCGCGGCGACCGCCCTCGGCCGGTTCGGTACGGCCGAGGAGGTCGCGGCCATGGTGGCGTTCCTGGCGGGGCCGGAGGCGGCGTACGTGACGGGCGCGGAGTTCTCGGTGGACGGCGGATACGCCGCGTGACGGAGCGGGGAGGGCGGGGACGTCAGGTCTCGTCCAGGCGGCGTACGTCCTCCTCGTCCCACTTCCTGGTGTCGCGGGGCTGGGTGTACGGCACGGCCCGGGGCGGATGGCCACCGGCGATGGCGCGCTGCCGTACGGTCTCCGCGTCGAACTCCAGCCCCAGCAGGACGGCCAGGTTGGTGATCCACAGCCAGACCAGGAAGACGATGACGCCGGCCATGGTGCCGTAGGTCTTGTTGTAGGAGGCGAAGTTGGCGACGTAGAACGCGAACCCGGTCGAGGCGGCCATCCAGATCAGCAGGGCGAGGACGCTGCCGGGGGTGATCCACCGGAACCCCTTGACCTTGGCGTTCGGGGTCGCCCAGTACAGGATGGCGATCATCACGGTGACGAGCAGGACCAGCACGGGCCATTTGGCGATGGACCACGCGGTCAGCGCCGTGTCGCCGAGCCCCAGCGCGTCCCCGGCCCGGCGGGCCAGTCCGCCGGTGAAGACCACGATGAGCGCGCTGGCCACGGCGAGGACCATCAGGACGATGGTGACCCCGACGCGCACGGGGAGGAGCTTCCAGACGGGGCGGCCCTCGGGCATGTCGTAGACGGCGTTGGCGGCGCGGATGAACGCGGCCACGTAGCCGGAGGCCGACCACACGGCCAGCACGAGGCCGAGGATGGCGACGAGGGAGCCGGTTCCGGCGCCGTTCTGGAGCTGTTCCACCGCCCGGGTGATGATGTCGCGGGCGGGGCCGGGGGCGAGGTTCCGCAGGTTGGCCAGGACCTTGTCCGTGACCGACCGGCCCGCGACGGCCAGCAGGGAGACCAGCACCAGCAGGGCCGGGAACAGGGACAGGACGGAGTAGTAGGTGAGCGCCGCGGCCCGGTCGGTGAGCTCGTCGTCGCGGAACTCGCGCAGCGCTCCCTTGAACACCGCCGGCCATGCGCGCCGGGGCAGCTTCACGGGGGTGTCCGGCGCCCGCCGCTCGACGTCCTCGCCGGGGCCTGCCTCGTCGGGCGTGGGGATGCGTGTCGGCGGGGTCTCGTCGGCGGCCTGCCTGTGGTGCAGCCGTGGTACGTGCAGCTTCGCCATGTCCGCCGGGTAACCCCACGGGGCGTGATCACGCACCCGGTTCACCCGCCGGCCCCGTCTTCCCGGGTGCTGCCCCGCCCGGTGCCCTCCGCCCGGCAGCGGGACGGAGGGCGTGCGGGCGGGCCGACGTGCCGGGGCTCAGTGGGCGTTGGCGAACCGCTTGAACGCTGCCTTGGTGCCGGAGCCGGCGATGCCGTCGATGGGGCCCCGGTAGCCGTAGCTGTCCTTCAGGAGCCGCTGGAGCGCCTTGATCGTGCCCTTGCCGACGATGCCGTCGATCGGGCCGGTGTAGCCCCAGTACTTCTTCAGGCAGCGCTGGAACGCCTTCCAGCTGTTGGTGCCGAGCTTGCCGTCGATGGAGTTCCGGTAGTTCCAGTACGTCTTCAGCCAGCGCTGGACCTTCTTCGCCTCGGTGGCGTTCAGGCCGAGGTTGTTCACCGCCTGCGGGGTGACGGCCTCGGTGGCCGCCGCCGGCTGGGCCGTCGCGGGTGCCGCGAAGCTGGTGCCCGCGGCGGCGAGGCTGCCCGCGGCCAGCGCCACCGTGGTCGCGGTGGCGAGGAGGGTCCTGGTGAAGATGTTCGTCCGCATGTGTTTCCCCCTGGTTGACGAGTGCCTCTCGGCACGGCACACAAGCTACGTGCCGGGGGGTGGGCACGTCGCCAACCCGGGAGTTGACGCCCTGCTCCAACGGCCGCGGTAGGGCCGGACCGGTGTACAACCTCCGTGGTAGGTGCAAGGGGCGCGCGCCGGTCGCGGGCCCGTCAGCCCCGCCCTCCGCTGAGGTTCCCCCACCGGGGTCCGATCTGCCTCCACTCCTCGTCCCACTCGGCCAGGCGCCGCCGGATGAGCCGTGCCCGGACCAGCCGTCCCGCCCCCCAGACCAGCGCGCCGGCCGCCGGGGCGACGAGGACGCCGGTGAGCGCCGACTGCAGGTCGGCCGCCGCTCCGGTGATGGGGGCGGGCACGATCCGGTCCGTCTGGTTCGTCCACACGGTGACCCGGGTTCCGGCGGGGGCGCCCGGGAGGACCTTCGCCCGGTCGGTGTGCGCCGAGCCGTCGGGGTCCGTCCAGCGCACGGCGGCCCAGACCCGTCCGTCGTCGTAGCCGCTGCCCGCGGCGGGGGTCCGCGCCGCGCCGTCGGTGAGCACCGCGGACACCGGGTGCACATGGGCGAGCCGTGCCGTGAACGCGGACTCGGAGGCCTGGGCCGCCCACAGGCCCGCGACGACCCCGACGACCAGGGCCAGCACCCAGCCGGCGAGGACGATCCAGGCCTCGATGACATCGCTGTGCCGCCGCAGCGGGTTGCGCCGCCACCGCCACAGCCGTACCCGGGTGACCGTCGTGGGAGGTGTCCGTGTCATCGTCACCGCCTCCTCCCGCCCACCGGCGGCCGGAACCCGCAGCGGCCCCCGCGGTCTCCCGGACCGAGTCGCCCGGGCGAGGGTCATGACACCATCCTGCACCTCTCCCGGCCGCTCGTCCGCCAGGGGCCGCGCCTCTCTTCCGGATCGGGCGCTCCGGCCGCCCCTGGCCTCCTGGCCGGCCCGGGGCGGCCTCGGGAACCCGGCCCGAGCGGCCCCGCGAACCGGCCATGAGGCGGTCCGGGAAGCGGCCTCCCTGAGTGCGCGCTCCTAAGAGGGCGTGAGCGGCAGGTCGTCGGTGTAGGCGTTCACCGGCTGGGCGACGGGCCGGACGTCCCTGGCGTCGAGCGCCGCCTCGGCCGTCCCGGTGCCGATGGTGCCGTGTGGGTGCCAGGTGCCGGTCACCTCCAGCCAGGTGTCGGCGGGCGGTGCCTCGCCGCCGCCGTACACCCGCACTTTCACCGTCTGTGAGTCCGCCGCGCAGCAGGAGAAGATGATCCGGGTCAGGTACCAGCCGCGGCGCTTGCCGGCCGGGGTGACGAAGCCGGTCAGCCGGACGGTGCGGTGCTCGATGGCCCGTCCGCGGTCCTGCTGGACGCGCTTGGTGAAGTCGGTGAGGGTCAGCGGCAGCGGCGAGGTCGCGGGCAGCGGCCCGAACCCCTTCTGCACGGCGACGGGCTTGGTGTCGGCACGGGCCGCGGTGTACGCGCCGAGCGCGGGCGGGGGGTGGAGGAGGAGGCTGAGCGCGGGGAGGAACAGCAGCCAGGCGACGCGCGGGGTGCCGGTGTGGTCGTGGCCGTGCCCGGTGTTGCCGGCCGTGTGCCGCCGGTCCCGGGTGATCGCTGCGGCCAGGCCGAGCAGCAGCAGGACGGCGCCGCACACGATCAGGGCCGGGCGCAGTCCGGCCTTGACGTAGCGCAGGTAGGTGTCGGTGAGGAGGGCCGTGTGCAGCAGGCCGGTGCCGGTCAGCGCCAGGAGCAGGGCCTGGAGGGGGCGTTTCACAGCAGCGCGCCTCCGATCAGGGCGCTCGCGGTGACGGCCACGACGGTGGTCGCCGTGGAGAACCGCCAGGCGAAGGCGCGGCCGAAGGTGCCCGCCTGAAGGGCGATCAACTTCAGGTCGACCATGGGACCGACCACCAGGAACGCGAGCCGGGCGGTCGGCGAGAAGCCGGTGAACGAGGCCGCGACGAAGGCGTCGGCCTCCGAACAGACGGCCAGCAGCACGGCGAGGGCGGCCAGGACGAGCACCGAGAGCCAGGGCGAGCCGGAGAAGGCGTCGAGGACGGAGCCCGGCACGGTGACGTTGAAGGTGGCGGCGGCCATGGCTCCGAGGACGAGGAAGCCGCCGGCGTTCAGGAAGTCGTGCTGGAAGCCGAGCCGGAACTCGGTCCAGCGGCTGTGGCCGTGCCGGTGGCCGGTGTGCCGGGGGCGCAGGAGCGGGCGCAGCCACTCCTCCTTGCCGAGCCACAGCCACAGCCAGCCCATGACGGCCGCCGTGGCGAGGGAGGCGAGCAGCCGGGCGGCGACCATCGCGGGGTTGCCCGGGAAGGCGACGGCGGTGGCCGTGAGCACGACGGGGTTGATCGCGGGCGCGGAGAGCAGGAAGGCGAAGGCGGCGGCCGGGGTCACGCCCCGGCGGATCAGGCTGCTCGCGACGGGCACGGAGGCGCACTCGCAGCCCGGCAGGACCGCGCCGGCCACGCCGGCGACCGGGACGGCGAGGGCCGGCCGCTTCGGCAGCACCCGGGTGAACAGGTCGGCCGGAACGAAGGCGTTGATGGCGCCGGACAGGGCGGTGCCGAGGAGCAGGAAGGGAAGCGCCTGCACGGTGATGGCCAGGCAGACGGTGCGCCAGGCCTGGACGGCGGGGTGGTTCAGCCAGGGCGTGCCGGCCAGGAGGAACGCGGCCGCGAGGGTGAGGGCGGCGATACCGGGGGCCCTCGGCCGAAGGACGTCGCCCGCCGTCCAGGATCTCGGGGCGGCGCCCGTCGACCCGGGCCTGGGGCCGGCGCCCGGTGCCCACGGCCGGACGCGGCGCGCGGGCGGTTCGGGGTGGGGCACGGCCGCCACGCCCTCCGTCACACCAACCAGCTCATCCGCTTTGTCCATTTTCACTCCGGATGTCGGCGTCTGGCCGACGATAAGCGAGGAGTACGGCCGGGCCGCGCGTACACGCCGCCGCCCGGGCGACCGGCCGGAACAATGCGCCCCATCGGTGGCTCTTCTCACAAAACGGCCCGAACGGGGCCTGAGGTGACGGGCGCCACGTCGCCGGGCGCCGCTGTTGTCTACGTTCGTGACCCATGTCGTCCCGCTTCTCCCGCACAGTACGCGCCAGGGCCTGCGCCCTCGTGGCCTCGGCGACCGCCCTCCTCGCCACCACCGGGCTCCTGCACCCCACCCCGGCCGCAGCCGCCTCGGCACAGGCCACGGCGGCCGTGCTCGACCTGGACGGCACCGACCCCACACCCGTGGTCCACGGCCGGGACAGGGCGTACGACACCGCCAGCATCGTCAAGGTCGACATCCTCGCGGCGCTGCTGCTCCAGGCGCAGGACGCGGGACGAGGGCTCACCGCGCGGGAGCGGGAGCGCGCCGAGCCCATGATCCGGCGCAGCGACAACGCGGCGGCCAACGCCCTGTGGCGGCAGATCGGCCGGGCCCCCGGGCTGGCGGCGGCCAACAAGCGCCTGGGCCTGACCTCCACGACGGGCGGGCCCGGCGCCAAGTGGGGCCTGACCCGGACGACCGCGCGCGACCAGATACGGCTGCTGCGGGCCGTCTTCGGCACCGGCGGAACGGTCCACGCGGGCTCCGGCGGACTCGACGCGGACTCCCGCGCCTACATCCGCTCCCTGATGAGCCGGGTCGTGCCCGAGCAGACCTGGGGTGTCCCGGCGGCCGGCGCCGAGGGCTCCCGGAAGACCCTGAAGAACGGCTGGCTGCAAAGGGACACCACGGGCCTGTGGGACGTCAACAGCGTCGGCCAGGTCACCGTGGGCGGTCACCGGTACCTGCTCGCGGTGCTGTCGGACGGCAGCGCCTCCATGAGCGATGGCGTGTCCCTGGTGGAGCGCACGGCACGCGCGGCCCTGGGGTGAGCGGGCCCCGCCCGGCGGCCATGGCCCCGGGTCCGGCGCGGCGGCCGTCGCCCCGGCCGTGATCAGCCGGGTCCTCGGGGGCAGCAAGGTGCCGCCGGGGCTTTTCGGTCGCCGTGGAAGGGGCACGCGGTCGGGGTACGACTTCCGACCGGAGGGGCGAGACGACGATGGCCGAGTACGAGCGTTCCCGCACGATGCCCGCACAGCCCGAGCAGGTCTTCGACCAGGCGGCCAACACCGCCCAGCTCGACGCCTGGCTCCCGGGCGAGCTGCACGTAGACGTCCAGGACCCGCCCGCCGTGACCGTCCATGAGGACCGCTCCGGCGAGGACACCCCCGCCCTGCTGCGGGCCGAGCCGGACCAGATGCGCCTGGAGTGGGGCACCCGCGAGCAGGGCGGCTACGCCGGGTGGCTCCAGGTGGCCGGCATCGGCAGCGGAGCCAGCGAGGTGACCGTGCACCTGTCCTTCTTCGACGAGGGCCATGACCCGGGCGAACGGGCGGTGTCCGACGCCCTGGACGGCAGTCTGCGCCGGCTGGAGGAACAGGTGCGGATGCGGGTCGACAACGCGGCCGGCTGACATGGCGCACCCGGTGAACTGGTCCCCGCTGCGCCTCGCCACACCCGTCAAACAGCATGTCTTCGGCGGCCGGGCCCTTAGTGAACGGCTGGGCCGGACCGGGCTGCCGGACGGCCCGGTCGCCGAGACCTGGGAGGTCAGCGACGTCGACGGGGAGGGTGCCACGGTGACCGAGGGTCCGCTCGCGGGGCGGTCGCTGCGGGAGCTCATGGCCGAGGATCCCGCCGGCCTGCTGGGCGACCGCCCCCACGGACCGCGCTTCCCCCTGCTCACCAAGTTCATCGACGGCACGCGCGCGCTGCCCGTGCATCTGCACGCCGACGACGCCACCGCCCGCCGTCTGGAGGGCGAGCCGAACGGCAAGACCGAGGCGTGGCACGTGCTGGACGCCGTACCCGGCGCGACGGCGCTGGTCGGCGTGCGGCCCGGGGTGGACCGGGAGCGGCTGCGCCGGGCGCTGCTCGCGCAGGACTTCGACGCGGTGATGCGCCGCCTGCCGGTGCGCGCCGGGCAGACCGTGTACGTACCGGGCGGGACCCTGCACAGTTTCGGTCCGGGCACCCTGGTGTACGAGATCGAGCAGACCTCCGACATCCAGCAGCACGCCATGCCCTGGCGGATGGAGGACGGCGCACCGCTGGCCGAGCGCGAGCGGGAGGAGAACATCGAGCGGCTGCTGGACGAGTGGCGGCCGGAGCCCCGGCCGGAGTTCCAGCCGGGGCTGAGCGTGCCGGTCGACGACTCGGTGGTGCGTACGGTGCTGTGCGCGGGGCCGTACTTCGCGCTCGAACGCTGGACGGGCGGCGGCACCGCCCCCGTCGCCCGTACGTTCACGACCGCGCAGATCCTCAGCAACGCCGGCGCCCCGGTGACCGTCACCTGCGGCGGCTGGACCGGACGGCTCGGCCGGGCGCGGACCCTGCTGCTGCCGGCCGCGCTCGGGGAGGTGCGGGTGACCGGGCCCGCCGACGTCCTGTTCGGCTACGTCCCGGACCTCGATGACGACATCCGGGCCCCGCTGACGGCCACCGGCCACGGGCCGTCCGTGATCGCCGCCCTCGGCGAGGGACTTTAGGCACGACGCGTGCCCCGCGCTCGGACACGGCCCCTCCCCGGCGCTCAGACACTGGTCAGCACCTGCGGCGACAACTGCTCGATCATGGTGTTGGGCCAGCGGATCTGGCGCAGGGTCTGCGGGTGGCAGTCGCTCGCCAGGTCGAGGAGCCGGGCATCGCCGCCGGCCCGCGCCGCCTGGGCGAGCATCTCCCAGTGGACGGAGTTGCGGGCGGCCGCCAGGTGCAGGTCGTGCAGGAGCAGCAGGCCCGGTTCCGGACGGCGGCCCATCGCCTCCGCCGCCTTGGCGCGCAGGGTGGCGAGGGGGCCCGGCGCCGAGTCGTCGGGCGGGCCGGACAGGTCGAGTCCGTGGTGGTGACCGGTGTCGGCCAGGCGGGCGCTGTGCTCGTGCGACCAGCGGGCCAGATCGATGGCCACATGGTGGATCTCGTGCTCGGTGCGGTGCCGCTCGGCGGCGGCCATGAGGGCCTTCTCCAGGTGCCGTTCGCCGTCGTGCAGGGTGCGCAGGGTGAGGGTGAGGGCGTTCATCGGGCGCTCCCCCGGACGGTGCCGGTGCGGTCGTGCCGCGGTTGACCCGGTCGGTGGCGCGCCCGCGCACGCCGACGACGCGCCCGTGCCGCACGGCGATGTCCATGGCGTCGCCGTTGGAGTGCAGCAGCGAGGCGGACGGCACCCAGCGCTCCACGTCGCCTCGGTGAGGCCGGGCGCGAGGTGCAGGTCGGTGCGGACCGGCCAGGGCGTCCCCCGGCTGTACGGGGTCCAGGGACCCCAGGGATCGCCGATGCGGTCGTCGTCGTTGCTCACGGTCCCACCTCCGGGTGTCGCGTTGTGCTGTCGCGCGCGTACCCGGTGGCAGCGGCCTCTCCCCCACGTTCGCCCGGCGCGTGCCCCGGCCGCCGGTCAGTACCCGGACCCGAGGCGCTGGGTCGAGTAGGCGCACTCCGTGTAGAGGTAGCCGGACCGGAGCCTGGCGGTGTCCGAGGCCGGGGTCGCGGTGCTGTCGCCGTTCGGCTTGTGCACGAAGTACGTGGTGCCGACGGGCAGGCTGATGGTGCGCTGCGGGTAGTTCCTGCCGCTGTCGTTGCAGGGCTTGAAGGTGGAGAACGCCGTGTCGGCGAACGTGTACGCCTTGCAGCCGCCGCAGCCCTTGAGGGTGAAACTGCCGGTGACCGGGCCGGTGTAGAGGACGGTGATGTCGTCCGGGCTGTCGTTCTTCACGGTGACGGAGATGCTGCCGCCGGAGGCCAGGGTGGGCAGCTTCCTGCCGGCCGCCGGGAGGGTCTGGGCGACCTCGGCGGCTATGGCGATCTTCTGGGCGCGGGCGCGGTTCCTGTCGTGCTGGTGGCCGGCGGCGAACTGCTCCATGGTCTTCCGCGCCGCGTCGAAGTCGCCGTCCCGGTACTGGTCGACACCGCAGGCGTACTGGCCGGCGTCGCCGCTGCGGCCGGCCCGGCCGGCGGCCTTAGCCAGTCGGCCGTCCGTGTCACCGGCCGACCTGGACAGGTCGGTGATCCGGGTGTCGAGGTCGCGCAGCGTCTCGACGGCCGTGCAGGGTTCGTCCCCGCCGACGGCCTTCTCCGTCCTCGCCACCGCCGCGTCGACGGCGGGCACCACCTTGGCCGCCGCACCGGACCGCGGGAAGGTGTCGAGCAGGTCGCCGAAGCGGTTCACCCAGTCCGTGTCGCCGCTCGCCAGGTGCCGCGCACCGCACTCGTACAGGGCGGTCGCGAGCCGGTCGTCGGGCCACCGCGCCAGCGCGCCGAGCTGTTCGGGCGGCATCGTGTCCGGGACGGTGCGGAGGTACTTCAGCGGCTCTACGGCGTCGCAGTACTCCCGGTGGCCGTAGGCCGCGCCGACCGTCGTGTAGTAGGTCCGCAGACGGTCGGGGACCTGCCGGGCCGCGCGGGAACCGGCGTGGTGCACGGCGATGTCGCGGTAGACCCCCAGAGCGGTCCCGTAGCCGGGCCGGGCGGCGCCGAAGGACTGACGGCCGCTCTCTGCCACCAGGGCGTCGGCGCGCTCCAGGCGGCCGAGGAGCGCCTGCTCCACGGCCTCGTCGTGGGCGTCCTCGTACCACAGGGCGCCGCCGGCCGGTACGGCGAGCAGCACCACGCCCAGCAGCAGCGCGAGCGGCGCGCCGGCCGGCCCGGCGATCCGGGTGCGCAGTCCGGCGATTCCGCCGTGGACGGCCGCCACCAGCAGCAGTGCGGCGTAGCCGGCGAGGACGGCTCCGGGGACGCCGTCGGCGTCGGCGGGGAGCGCGACGAGCAGGAGCACGCCGGTCGCGACCCAGCAGGCGGCCGTCGCCACCCAGCGGCGCAGCAGCGCGTAACCGAGGCCGAGCCCGCTCAGGTTGAGCACGGCGACCGCGCAGGCCCGCCAGGCGTCCGGCGGCGCGGGCGGCGGGCCCACCGGCCCGGGTGGCGGACCTGGCGGCATGGGTGGCGGACCCGGCGGCACGGGCGGCACCGGCGGCCCGCCGAAACCCTGACCCGGACCGTACGGACCTCCGGACATGATGGCTCCCCCCGGTCAACTCCGCCCGCATGTCTGCGGATCGGCAGTGTACGGGCGCGAGCGCAAACCGGACAGAGGGTAGGACGTCCACCCTTTCCTGCACGAGCCTCATGTCCCTCACGCCCCGTTCATCCGATCACCCTGAGCGGTCGCGCCCGGGCCGGCCGAGCGGCCCGCGAACCGACGGTGAAGGGGGCGAGGACTGCATGCACGGCGCCCGGTGGTCCGGCGCACCGGCACGGAACGGACGCCTCGGGCGCACCGGGGCCGCCCGGGCGGCTGTGGCGCGGCCGCTCGGGCGGCCGCTCCCCGCCGTGGACAGCCTCCTTTCGGACCCCTTTCCCGTTCGCTCTCCCGCCGGGCACGCCGTCGCCGATGATGGGCGGGACAGCGCGGCGAGGGGAGGGAGGCGGCGGCCGTGGGATGGACGACCGAGGAGTTCGGGGAGTCGCACGAGGGCATCGTGGGAGCCGTCCTGGAGGACGGCAGCGAACCGAAGCCCGCGTACTTCGACATCGGCAGCGGCGCCGAGATGTACCGGACCAGCGAGTGGTGGGCGTACGACGGCAGGATGAGCAGGCCGCGGGCGGCGGAGGTGCGCGCCGCGTGCAGCTGCGGCTGGCGCGGGCCGGGCATCCCCGTCCCGTGGGAGGAACTGGACGAGGACGGTCTGGAGGCGCTGGACGTCTCGGGGCCGCGCCGCGACTGGAGCGAGCACATCCGCACGGTCGAGCGGCGGACGGTGCCGCTGCCGGAGGACCTGGCCCAGTTGCTGAGCGCCCTGGAGGAGAAGCTGTTCGCGCTGGCCGAGGACGCGCCGGCCGCCGCCCTGCGGGCCGTGGCCGCGCTGGACCGGCTGAGCCGGCGCGCCGGGCGGGAGGCGGCCTGCATGATCGAGGAGGACGGCGAGCAGCGCTGGGAGGCTCTCGGCCGGGCCCTCGGCATCGGCGCGGACCGGGCGCAGTCCCTCGTCACCCGGTATCTGCTGCTGCGCTGAGCCCGGGTCCGCTGCTGTGGGCCCGGCTCCGCTGCTGCGCTGAGCCCGGATCCTCCGCTGCTGAAACCAAGATCCGCTGCTGCGAGCCCGGCTCCGCTGCCGCCCCCAGCCGGGCTCTGCCGCTGCGCGGGGCCGCCCGTTCACCGGGCCGCCGCCAGGGACAGGGCCCCGCCCGCCAGCATCAGGAACAGGCCCGGGAAGACGAGGGTGCGGAACACCCGGGCCCGTACATGGGCGGCCACCGCGCCGACGTAGAACAGCACCAGGCCGACGCCGGCGGCGATGCCCAGGGGACGTACGCCCAGCAGCCCGAGGAGCAGCCCGGCCGCTCCGGCGGCCTTCAGCAGCGCCAGCGCCGGAAGCCGGCGGGGCGACACGCCGACCTGGGCCGAGTTGGCGAGGACGAACGGCGCCTTCGCGAGGTCGGCCGCCGCGATGCCGGCGTTGGCCAGGACGGTCGCACAGGTGACGGTGAGATACGCGAGGTTCATGCCGTCCACGCTCGCCGGAGGGTCGCCGCGACGTCCAATACCAGCGTCCATAACCTTCTGGAATGGACGTCGACTCGCGTCTGCTGCGCTCCTTCCTGGCCGTCGCCGAGGAGGGAAGCCTCGTCCGCGCCGCCGAGCGGGTGTACGTGTCCCAGCCGGCGCTGACCAAGCAGATCCGGCAGTTGGAGAGCCGGCTCGGGGTGCCCCTCTTCGAGCGCTCGCGCACCGGCATGGCGCTGACGGACGCGGGGCGGGAACTCGCGCGCCGCGCCCCGGACGTCCTCGCGGCGTGGGACGACGCCCTGCACGCCGCGCGGGCCGCCGGCCGGCGCACGGCCCGGGTGCTGCGCGTGGGCTTCGTCGCGAGCGCGGCCAACGAGGCGACGCCCGGCATCGTCGCCGAGTTCGCCCGGCGGCGGCCCGGCTGGCGGGCCGAGCTGCGGCAGGCGGCCTGGACGAACCCGAGCGCGGGTCTGGCCGACGGCGAGGTGGACGCGGCCCTGCTGCGGCTGCCGTTCCCCGGGCAGGACGCGCTGCGGGTCGAGGTGCTGTTCAGCGAGGAGCGCTGGGTGGCGCTGCCGAGCACGCACCGGCTCGCGGAGCGCGCGGAGATCGCCTTCCGGGAACTGTGGGACGAGCCGTTCGTGGCCGCACCGCCGGGGACCGGCGCCTGGCGCGACCACTGGCTGGCCGCCGCTGAGCGCGAGGGCCGTCCGGTCCGCATCGGCGCGGTCACCGAGCAGCCCGACGACTGGCTGAGCGCCATCGCCAGCGGGTACGGCATCGCCCTCGCGCCCGCGTCCGCCGCCCGGTTCTACGCCCGCCCCGGCGTGGTCTACCGCCCGGTCACCGGGGTGAGCCCGACCCGGGTGGCCGTGGCCTGGGCACCGGCCGACGACCGGAACCCGGTCGTACGGGACTTCGTCCGCTGCTGCCTGGACCTGGCCCGCACCACGTGACGGACGTGTGTTCTCCCCTGTCCGGCGCAATGACGGTGCGCCGGAGGGGCGGACGGGCGTGACCGGTGTGACCGTGGGGGGTGGAGTCCACGAACGCACCAGTGGCGAGGAGAGGGCATGGCGAACGGAACCGGCGGGGCCTGCGCGCAGCTGAGTGCCGTCGCGGACGCCGTGCTCTACGAGGGCTATCTGCTCTATCCCTATCGCCGGTCCTCGGCGAAGAACCGGGTCCGCTGGCAGTTCGGGGTGCTGCTGCCCCGGAACTGGGTGGAGCGGGACGGACCGGTCACGCCCGGTGTCTCCGGCTCCGCCGACTCCTGGTACCAGCAGACCGAGTGTCTGCTGCGGGTGCGGCGCGCCGACGCGGCCGTGCGGGTGCGGGTGCGGTACCTGCAACTCCAGCACAAGCAGGTGGAGCGGGCCGGCGGGGGCGGGGCGCACAGCCCGGTCGAGTCGTTGCGGACGGCCGACGGGACCGTCCACCTGTCGTTCGAGGAGGCCGTGCCCCGCGAGACCGAACTGGTGCTGGGGCTGGAGGAGTTGCCGCGGGACGGCCGGACCGTCGCCGTGGGGGCGCCGGCCGGGGCGGAGTACGAGCCGTTGCCGGCCGGAGCCGGGCGGACGGTGCGCCGGCGCCGGGAGGTGCGGGCAGGAACGACGGTCACGGCCGAGCGGCTCGGGCCCGGGCTGTGCCGGCTGCGGGTACGCACCGAGAACACCGGTGACGCGCCGGACCCGCGGGCCTCCCGTGGCGCGGTGCTGGGGCAGGCGCTGCTCGCCACGCACACGCTCCTCACCGGCGACGGAGTGGAGTTCGTGTCGCTGATCGATCCGCCGGCCGCTCTCGCGGAGCAGGTCCGCGGCTGCCGCAACGCGTTCACGTTCCCGGTGCTGGGCGGGGCTCCGCCCCAGTCCGCGAGCGAGGACGGGGCGACCGGCACGCTGCTGCTCTCCGCGCCGATCATCCTCCCCGACCACCCCCAGGTGGCGCCGGAGAGCCCGGGCGATCTGCACGACGCGGCGGAGATCGACGAGATCCTCACGCTGCGCACGATGCTGCTGACCGACGAGGAGAAGGCGGAGGCCCGGGCCACCGACCCGCGGGCCGCACGGATCCTCGACCGGGTGGACACCATGCCCCGGGAGGTCTTCTCCCGGCTGCACGGCGCCATCCGTTCCCTGACCCCGCGGACCCCCGCCGCCGAACGGCCGTCGGCCCCTGATCTCGAACGGCCGCCGGCCACCGCCACCGAGCAACCGTCCACCACCGCCACCGCCACCGCCACCGCACGACCGCCGGCCCCCGCCACCGCCGAGCGGCCCGCCTGGTGGCAGGAGGGCGGCGACGACGGTCTGTCCCCGGCGACGGACACCGTGCTGGTGGACGGCGTGCCCGTGGGCGGCGGCAGCCGGGTGCGGCTGTGCCCGCGCGGCCGGGGCGCCGACGCCCAGGACATGTTCCTGGCCGGACGCACCGCACGGGTCGCCGCGGTCTTCCACGACGTGGACGGCAGCACGCACCTGGCGGTCACGGTCGACGACGATCCGGCCGCCGAACTCCACGGCTGGTACGGCCGTTTCCACTACTTCCGGCCCGACGAGGTCGAAACGCTCGGCCCCGACGCCCCACCGGGTCCGGGCCGGCCGATCCGGCCGCAGTCCCCGCGGCCACCCGAGCGTCCGGCCGACGGGCCGGAGGAGGGACGGTTCGATGGACGCCCTTGACGTCCTCATGCACGACCACCGGATGGTCGAGCAGTTGTTCCGCGACTACGAGGCCGCGGCCTCCGACCGGCAGCGGCGAGGTGTCGTGGAGCTGTTGGTGCGTGAACTGTCCAAGCACGCGGCTCTGGAGGAGATGCTCCTGTATCCGCTGGCCAGGAAGGTGCTGCCGGACGGCGACCGGGAGATCGACGAGCACTTGAGCGAGCACATGGGGGTGAAGCAGACCCTCCTCGCGCTCGACCGGCTCGGCGAGGGCGACCGGCGGACCGGCGAACTGGTGGCGGAACTGCGCCGCGAGGTGTCGGAGCACATCCAGGAGGAGGAGGGCACCCTGATGCCCCGGCTCCGCCAGGCCGTCTCCCGGCAGGAGCTGGACCGGCTGGGTGAGCTGATCGGGCAGGCCAAGGCCACCGCGCCGACCCGCCCGCACCCGCACGCCCCCGACCAGCCGCCCGCCCTGACCCTCGCGGCCCCCCTGGCCGCGGCCTACGACCGACTCCGAGACCGACTGCAGCGGAGGCCGACGACATGACCACGCAGAGCGGCACCACCGAAGTGACGCGGGAACCCAGCCGGTCCGAGGCGCGCGGGAACGGGTTCGACGAGATCTACATCCTCTGGATCTCCGAGGGCATGAGCTGCGACGGCGACACCGTCTCCATGACGGCCGCCGGGCAGCCCGGCATCGAGGACCTGGTCGCCGGACTCATCCCGGGCCTGCCGAGGGTGAACCTGGTCAACAAGGTCCTCTCCCCCAGCCTGGGCGGCGAGGACTTCCTCGCCCCCTACCGGGCGGCGGCACGCGGGGAGTTGTCACCGTTCATCCTCGTCATCGAGGGTTCGGTCCCGAACCAGAACATCATCGAGGGCGACGGCTACTGGACGTCGTTCGGCAACGACCCGGACACGGGCGAGCCGCAGACCCTCAACTGGTGGATCGACCAACTGGCGCCCAAGGCCTGGGCGGTGGTGGCCGCCGGCACCTGTGCCACGTACGGCGGCATCCACGCCATGGCGGGCAACCCCACCGGCTGCATGGGTCTCGCGGACTACCTGGGCTGGGACTTCAAGTCGCAGGGCGCGCTACCGGTGGTGAACGTGCCGGGCTGCCCGATCCAGCCGGAGAACTTCATGGAGACCCTCATCTGGGTCCTCTACCACGCCGCCGGTGCCGCGCCGCCGCCCCCGCTGGACCACATGCTGCGTCCGCAGTGGCTGTTCGGCAAGACGGTGCACGAGGGCTGCGACCGGGCGGCGTACTACGAGCAGGCGGATTTCGCCAAGGACTACAACTCCCCCAAGTGCCTGGTCAAGACGGGCTGTTGGGGGCCGGTCGTGAACTGCAACGTGCCCAAGCGCGGCTGGATGGCCGGCATCGGCGGCTGCCCGAACGTCGGCGGCATCTGCATCGGCTGCACCATGCCCAGCTTCCCGGACGCGTTCATGCCGTTCATGGACGAGCCGACCGGCGGTGCCCTGTCGTCCGCGCTGCTCAAGCCGTACGGCGCCGTCATCCGACGGCTGCGCGGTCTGACCAGCATGGCGGTGAACCGCGAACCCAAGTGGCACCACAACGGACCGGAGCTGACCACCGGTTACGACCCGCACTGGCGTGCCTGAGCGCCGGCACCCACCCACGCCTACGACGAACGAGGGGCAGGAAGCGACATGACGACCACCGAGGACCCGACCCGGGTCACGGGGCGCAAGCCCGCGCAGATCGTGGACATGTCCTGGGACCCGATCACCCGGATCATCGGGAACCTCGGCATCTACACGAAGATCGACTTCGCCAACCAGGAAGTCGTGGAGTGCCACAGCACCTCGTCGCTCTTCAGGGGCTACTCGGTGTTCATGAAGGGCAAGGACCCGCGCGACGCCGGGTTCATCACCTCCCGGATCTGCGGTATCTGCGGCGACAACCACACCACGTGCTCCAACTATGCCCAGCAGATGGCCTACGGCGTCAAGCCGCCGCGGATGGCCGAGAACATCACCAACCTGGGCGAAGCGGCCGAGTACATGTTCGACCACACGATCTTCCAGGACAACCTGGTGTTCGTGGACTTCTGCGAGGCGATGGTCAAGGCGACCAACCCCGGTGTGCTGGCCCGCGCCGAGCGCACCGACGCGCCCCGCGGGGACATCCACGGCTACCGGACGATCGCCGACATCATGCGGGCCTTCAACCCCTTCGAGGGCGAGGTCTACAAGGAGGCGCTGAAGGTCAGCCGGGTCACCCGGGAGATGTTCTGCCTGATGGAGGGGCGGCACGTCCACCCCTCCACGCTGTACCCGGGCGGCGTCGGCACGATGCCGCAGCCGAACACCTTCACCGACTACCTCGCCCGGCTGATGCGCGTCATCGACTTCGTGAAGAAGGCGGTGGCGATGAACGACGACGTCTTCGACTTCTTCTACGAGGCCCTGCCGGGCTACGAGGAGGTCGGCAGGCGCCGCATCATGCTGGGCTGCTGGGGCGCCTGGCAGAACCCGGACGTGGTCGACTACCGCTACGAGAACATGAACCGCTGGGGCAAGGCGATGTACGTCACCCCGGGCATCATCGTGGACGGCAAGCTGGTCACCAACAACCTGATCGACATCAACCTCGGCCTGCGCGTCCTGCTGGGCAGCTCCTTCTACGACGACTGGGTCAACGAGCAGCCGTTCGTCACCCACGACCCGCTCGGCAACCCCGTCGACATGCGGCACCCCTGGAACCAGACCACCGTCCCGGTGCCGCAGAAGCGGGACTTCGCCGGCAACTACAGCTGGGTGATGAGCCCGCGCTGGTACCACCCCGAGACCGGTCAGCACCTGGCACTGGACACCGGGGGCGGTCCGCTCGCCCGGCTGTGGTCGACCGCGCTGAGCGCCCTGGTCGACACGCCGTACGTCAAGGCCACCGGCGACAGCGTGCGCATCTCCCTGCCCAGGGGGGAGGAGCTGCCGGAGACCACCCTGGAGTGGCGCATCCCCAAGTGGAGCAACACCATCGAGCGGGACCGCGCCCGGCCCTACTTCGTCGCCTACGCCGCCGCCATGGCCCTGCAGTTCCTGGAGGAGTCGATGGAACTGCTGCGGGCCGGTGAGACGAAGATCTTCCAGGACTACGAGGTGCCGGACGAGGCGATCGGCTGCGGCTTCCACGAGGCGGTGCGCGGTGTCCTCTCGCACCATCTGGTGATCAGGGACCAGAAGATCGCCAACTACCACCCGTACCCGCCCACCCCGTGGAACGCCAGCCCGCGCGACATCTACGGCACCCCGGGCCCGTACGAGGACGCCGTCCAGGGCCAGCCGATCTTCGAGGAGAACGGCCCCGACGACTTCAAGGGCGTCGACATCATGCGTACCGTGCGCAGCTTCGACCCCTGTCTGCCCTGCGGAGTGCACATGTACATGGGCAAGGGCAGGACGCTCACCACCGTGCACTCGCCGACGTACGGAGCGAACCATGGCTGACGCCGGCCGGCTCACGGAACCGGTCGTCGAGGCGCGGCTGGCCCGGCTGGACGAGCTGCTGGCCGGGATGGAGTCCGCGCCCGGCCCCGCGGCGGCGACCGCCGTGGAGGCCGTGCGGGTGCTGACCGAGATCTACGGCGAGGCCCTGGCCCGGGTGCTGGACCTGGCCGGTGAGCAGCCGGCCGCACGGTTCGCCGAGGACGAGTTGCTGGGGCATCTGCTGGTGCTGCACGGGCTGCACCCCGAGCCGCCCGCGCGGCGGGCCGAGCGCGCCGTCGAACGGCTGCGGCCGGCGGTGCGCGAGCGTGGCGGCGATGTCGAACTGGTCGGTGTCGAGGGGCAGGTGGCCCGGGTGCGGGTCACCGAGGCGGGTGGCTGCGGGTCCGGCTGCGGCGGCGGGCCGACGGTCGCCGACGCCGTGCGGGAGGCCGTACTGGCGGTCGCCCCCGAGCTGACGGCGGTCGAGCAGCTGCCCGCGCCGGCCGCCCCCGCCTTCGTGCCGCTGGACTCGCTGCTGGTGCGGGGGGCGCGGTGAGGGTGGGCGGTGCGCTGGCCCGGGTCATCCGCTCGGCCGCCGAACGGGACGGCCCCGAGAGGTGCGACGTGTGCGCGCAGGCCGTGCCGGAGGAGCACCGCCATCTGTACGCCGCCGACCGCGAGGAGCTGCTGTGCGCCTGCGGGGCGTGTGCGGTGCTGTTCGCCGGTGAGGGCGCGGGCGGCGGCCGGTACCTGCTGGTGCCGGGCCGCCGGGTGCGGCTGGCCCCGGTGGACACCGGGCCGCTCGGGGTGCCGGTCGGGCTGGTGTTCTTCGTACCGCGTGCGGACGGCACGGTCACCGCGCAGGGCCCGAGCCCGGCCGGGGCGATGCGCTGGGAGGTGGAGGCGGACCGCTGGGCGGAGATGTGCGCCGCGTGTCCTCCGCTGGCGACCATGGCACCCGAGGTGGAGGCTCTGTTGGTGAACACCGTGCGGGGTCAGGACCACCACTGGATCGTGCCGGTGGACGACTGCTTCCGGATGGTCGCGCTGGTCCGCCGGGAGTGGCGCGGCCTCGCCGGAGGCGGCCGGGTCTGGCCGGCCGTGGAGCGGTTCTTCGCGGAGCTCACCGAGCGGCCGTGAGGGCCTGGCAGGAGAGGAGAACGGCGATGAGCGCCATCCGAGTGGGCCGCCCCCAGGCGAGGCCCGACACACCGGGGCACGTGCGCGGGCTGCACCAGGGCAACTGGGGGCCGTACAAGCGCCAGACCGGACACCACGAGGACGGCACGTCCGACGCGCGCCGTTCCACCGGGATCCACTGGAAGCGGCACAACGCCATCATGAAGATCATGCCGAACATCTCCCCGGGATGAGGATCAGGATGAGACAGCACAAGGGCATCGCGACGAGGATGCGGGCGGCGGGAATGACGGCCGCGCCGGTACGGACGAGGACGACGGCACAGCGCGTGCTGATCGCGCAGGGTGTCGCGCTCGGCGCCCTCACGTTCGGGCTGCTGGTCCTCGAACTCCCGGGCATCGTCCGCGAGGTGCGCATCTGGCGCATGGTCAATCCGCGGTCCGGCGCCAAGCGTCCGCACTGAGCCGGCCGTGCACGAGCTGTCGATCGCGACCGCGATCGTGGAACAGGCGGCGGAGATCGCCCGCGCGGACGGCGTGTCCGGTGTGGCGTCGGTGACCGTCCGGGTCGGCGAGCTGGCCGGTGTCGTGCCGGACGCGCTGCACTTCGCCTTCGAGGTGGCCCGCGACGGCACGGCGCTCGCCGGCGCCCGGCTGGTCGTGGAGCAGGTCACGGCGCGGGCCTGGTGCGACGGGTGCGCCGAGGAGTTCGTGCTCGGCATGCCGCCGTTCTTCTGGTGCCCGCGCTGCGACCGGCCCTCCCAGGAGCTGCGCGGCGGACGGGAGCTGGAGATCACGGAGGTGGAACCGGTCCCGGCCCCGTCCTGACGGCGGGGCCGGGGGCGGTCTCAGCAGATCCGGGGGAGCTGCTCGCCCAGCGGCAGGTCCAGCACCCGGGTGCCGCCGAGACCGGTGGCGACGACGACCATGCCGGGGTGATCCGCGACGCACTCGCCGACGAGGGCGGCGCCCGTGCCCTGCGGGTGGGCGCGCATGGCCGCCAGGACGGCGTCGGAGTGTTCCGCGGGGACGAAGGCGACGAGCCGGCCCTCGTTGGCGACGTACAGCGGGTCGAGGCCCAGGAAGCCGCAGGCGTTCGCGACCTCGTCCGGGACGGGCACGGCCCGCTCCCGCAGCCGGACGCCGGTGCCGGAGGCGCGGGCGATCTCGTTGAGGGAGGCGCCGAGGCCGCCCCGGGTGGGGTCGCGCAGTACATGGATGTCCGGGGTGACCGCCAGCATGGCGGCCACCAGGTCCGCGAGCGGCGCGGTGTCGGAGGTGATCTCGACGCCGAACTCCAGGCCCTCGCGGACGCTCAGCACGGCCACCCCGTGCTGGCCGATCGGTCCGCTGACGAGGACGGCGTCGCCGGGTCGGGCGCGCTGCGGGCGGATGTCGACGCCCTCGGGGACCAGGCCGACGCCGGCGGTGGTGACGTAGACGCCGTCGCCGTGCCCGGACTCGACCACCTTGGTGTCGCCGGTGGCGATGGTGACGCCGGCGGCCCGGGCCGCGTCGCCCATGGCGCGGGCGACCCGCTCCACCACGGCCAGTTCCACGCCCTCCTCCAGGATGAAGGCCGCGGAGAGGTGGGTGGGCCGGGCGCCGCTCATCGCCAGGTCGTTGACCGTGCCGTTGACGGCGAGGTCGCCGAGGCTGCCGCCGGGGAAGAACAGCGGGCGTACGACGTAGGAGTCGGTGGAGAAGGCCAGCCGGGCGCCGCCGAGGCCGAGGACGGCCGAGTCGGTGAGCGCCGCGAGCGTGGGGTTGCCGTAGGCGGGGGCGAAGACCTGTTCGATCAGTTCCGCCGACAGGGCGCCGCCTCCGCCGTGCCCCATGACGACGACCGGCTGGTCGCGCAGGGGGGCGGGGCAGGTCCAGTTCGCGGGGTCGACGGGGGCGGTGTCCGGGGTGGCGAGGTCAGCCAACGGGGTTCATCTCCTCGCGCGGGATACGGGATCCCTGTGGTGCCGGGCTGTCGGTCATCCTGCGGTACAGGTAGTAGGCCGCGCAGGCGCCCTCGCTGGAGACCATGGTGGCGCCGAGCGGGGTGCGGGGGGTGCAGGTCGTGCCGAACGCCGCGCACTCGGTGGGTTTGATCAGCCCTTGCAGGACGTCGCCGGCGCGGCACACGGCGGGTTCCTCGGTGCGGATGCCGGTGACGTCGAAGCGGTGTTCGGCGTCGTAGGCACGGAAGGCGTCGGACAGCCGCCAGCCACTGTCCGGGATGCGGCCGATGCCCCGCCAGTTGCGGTCGGTGACCTCGAAGACCTCCTCGATCATGCGGACGGCCGCCGGGTTGCCCCCGTCGCGCACGGCGCGGGGGTAGGCGTTCTCCACCCGGTGCTCGCCGCGTTCGAGCTGGTGGACGGCCCGCCGGACGCCTTCCAGGATGTCCAGCGGTTCGAAGCCGGTGACGACGATCGGGACGCGGTGCCGTTCGGCGAGGTCCGGGTACTCGGCGGTGCCCATCACGCTGCACACGTGCCCGGCGGCGAGGAAGCCCCGCACCCGGCAGGCCGGGGCGGCCATGATGGCCTCGATGGCCGGGGGGACCCGGACGTGCGACACCAGCAGGCTGAAGTTGGCCAGGCCCAGGCGGCGGGCCTGGTGGACGGCCATGGCGTTGGCGGGGGCGGTCGTCTCGAAGCCGATGGCGAAGAACACCACCTGCCGGTCGGGGTGCCTGCGGGCCAGCTCCACGGCGTCCAGCGGCGAGTAGACGACCCGTACGTCACCTCCCTCGCCCTTGACCCGGAACAGGTCGCGGTCCGTTCCCGGGACGCGCAGCATGTCCCCGAAGGAGCAGAAGACGACGTCGGGGCGTGCGGCGATCTCCAGGGCCTTGTCGATGACGTCGAGGGGGGTCACGCACACCGGGCAGCCCGGGCCGTGGATCAACTCCACTTCGTCCGGCAGGAGTTGGTCGATGCCGTGGCGGATGATGGAGTGGGTCTGGCCGCCGCAGACCTCCATCAGGGCCCAGGGCCGGGTGACCGTGGCGTGGATCTCGTCCAGCAGCCGGCGCGCCAGATCCGGGTCGTTGAACTCGTCGATGTACTTCACCGGGCCTCCGTCCCACTCTCCTGCCGTGCCGCCTGCTCCCAGGCGTCACCGAACTCCTCCTCCAGCAGCCCCAGTTGCCCGAACAGCTCCAGGGACGCGCGGGCCGACTCCTCGTCCAGGCGCTGGAGCGCGAAACCGACGTGGACGATGACGTACTCCCCCACCTGGATGTCGGGCAGGTACTCCAGACAGGCCTGTTTCTGTACGCCGCCGAAGTCGATCAGGCCGGTGAGCGGGTCGGCACGGTGGTCGATGGACACGACCTTGCCGGGCACTGCCAGACACATGGGTCACTCCGTCTCGTGGTGGGCTGCTGTTCCCGCGACCATCAGCTGGCCGAGTGCCAGACCGCCGTCGTTCGGGGGGACTTCGCCGTGCCGGAGGACGGTGAGGCCGGCCGCGGTGAGCAGCGCGGCGGTCTCCTCCTCCAGCAGGGCGTTGGCGAAGACACCGCCGGTCAGGGCGACGGTGGTGAGGCCGGTCCGCGTCCTGGTCCGGCGGCACAGGTGCGCCACCGCCCGGGCCACGCCCCGGTGGAAGCGGGCGGCCAGGACGGGTACGGGGGTGTGCCGGGCCCGGTCGCGCAGCAGGGCGCGGAGGGCGGGGGCCGGGTTCATCTCCCAGCCGCCCGCCGGGCTGCGCCGGCCTGGCGGGCGGCGCCACTCGGTGAGGGCGAACGGGTAGGCGCCCTGGTCCGCGTCCCACGCCCTCAGCGCCGCCGCCTCCAGTTCCAGCGCCGCCTGTGCCTCGTACCCGGCGCGGTGGCACAGCCCCACGAGCGAGGACACGGCGTCGAAGAGCCGCCCCATGCCGGAGGTCGGCACACAGGCCAGTCCGCGTGTCAACTGCTGCCGCAGTACGCTGAGTTCCGTCTCCGTGCACGCCTCGACGCTCGGCAGTCCGGGGTCCCACGGCAGTCCCGCCGACCACAGCCGGGCCAGGGCGAGCCGGCAGGGGTTGGCGACGCCGGTGTCGCCGCCGGGCAGCGGGGCGGGGGCCAGACGGGCGAGGCGGCGGTAGCCGGTGTAGTCGGCGAGCAGGATCTCGCCGCCCCAGACCGTGCCGTCGTCGCCGTATCCGGTGCCGTCGAAGGCGACGCCGATCACGGGCGTGCGGCCGTCCAGACCGTGTTCGGCCATCGCCGAGGCGATGTGGGCGTGGTGGTGCTGGACCAGCACCGGTTCGCCCAGGCCGAGCCGGGCTGCCCGACGGGTCGAGTGGTAGCCGGGGTGGCGGTCGGCGGCGGCCAGCCGGGGTGTGACTCCGGTGAGGAGGGTGAGGTGCCGTTCGGCGCGTTCCGCGGCGGCGAGGCCGGCCAGGTCGCCGAGGTCGCCGATGTGCGGCCCGAACCACGCCTGGTCGCCCTCTCCCAGGCACAGCGCGTTCTTCAGGTCGCCGCCGGTGGCGAGCGTGGGGCGGACCGGGAGCGGGAGGCGCAGGGGGCGGGGGACGTAGCCGCGGGAGCGCCGCAGGACCTGTTCGGTGCCGTCGGGGCGGACGCGCAGCAGGGAGTCGTCGCACGGGGAGGCGATGGGCCGGTCGTGGGTGAGCCAGGCGTCGGCGAGTCCGGCCAGCCGGGTCAGCGCCTCGACGTCGTCGGTGACGATGGGCTCGCCGGAGCGGTTGCCGCTGGTCATGACCAGGAGCCGCGGGCCGGGCGGGTCGCCGGGCAGGCCGAGGAGCAGGGTGTGCACGGGGGTGTAGGGCAGCAGCAGGCCGATGTGCGGGCTGCCCGGGCAGACCTGGTCGGCGAGGCGGACGCCGTCCGGGGGTGTGCGGCGGCGCAGCAGGACGATGGGGCGGCGGGCGCTGGTGAGCGCGGCCCGTTCGGCGGTTGAGAGCACCGCGACGCGCTGCGCCGTCTCCAGGTCGGCGCACATCACGGCGAACGCCTTGCCGCCCCGCTCCTTGCGGCGGCGCAGGGTCGCGACGGCCCGGGCGTCGGTCGCGTCGCAGGCCAGGTGGTAGCCGCCGACGCCCTTGACGGCGACGATCCGCCCGGCGGCGAGCAGTGCCCGTGCCGTGGCGAGGGCCGCCGCGTCCCGGGCCGGGCGGACGCCGAGGCCCGCGGCCGGTACGAGGGCGAGGCGCGGGCCGCAGCCGGGGCAGGCGACGGGCTGGGCGTGGAAGCGCCGGTCGGCCGGGTCGCCGTACTCGCGGGCGCAGGCGGGGCACATCGGGAAGCCGGCCATGGTGGTGGCCGGCCGGTCGTACGGCATCCCGGTGGCGATGGTGAAGCGGGGGCCGCAGTGGGTGCAGGTGACGAAGGGGTGGCGGTGCCGGCGGTCGCCGGAGTCGGCGAGTTCACGCAGGCAGTCGGCGCAGGTCGCGGTGTCGGGCGGGAGCTGGGTGCGGCCCGGGGAGCGCTCGGTGGGGCGGATGGTGAAGGGGCCGGTGGCGCCGGTGGCGGGGACGTCCTCGCAGCCGACGCCGGTCACGGTCGCGAGCGGGGGCGGCTGCTCGGTCAGCCGGCCGGCGAACCGGTCCACGTCGTCCGGCGGGCCCTCCACCTCGATGAGCACGCCGTCCGCGGTGTTGCTCACGAACCCGGTGAGCGCCAGCCCGGCGGCCAGCCGGTGCACGTACGGCCGGAAGCCGACGCCCTGGACCGTGCCGCGCACGGTGATCCGGCGGCGGACCGGGCCGGTGACGGGCGCGGTCACGAGGCGGGGGCGGGGGCCGGGTGGTGGTGCGGGTGGGGGGCGAGCGGCGGGCGGTGCGGCGGGGCGCCGTCGCGGGCCGCGAGGGCCCGGTCGAGCAGGGCGCCGACGCCGCTGCCGGTGCGGGCGCAGGACCGGATGATCTCCACGCCCGGGTTGACCTGGTGCACGTTCTCGTGGAAGAGGCTCTCGTCGAACCCGGCCGGTCCGGCGAGGTCGGTCTTGGTGATCACGACGAGGTGGGCGGAGCCGAACGCGGTCGGGTACTTCAGCGGTTTGTCCTCGCCCTCGGTGACCGCCATCAGCACGATCCGCAGGGTCTCCCCGAGGTCGTACGCGGCCGGGCAGACCAGGTTGCCGACGTTCTCCACGAAGAGCACCGAGGTGTCCGGCGGCAGCCAGCCGGTCAGCCGGGTGCTGACCTGGCGGGCCTCCAGGTGGCACAGCCCGTCGGTGAGCAGCTGCTGGACGGGCGCGCCGGACCGGGCGAGCCGTACGGCGTCGTTCTCGGTCGCGAGGTCCGCGGTGAGCGCGGCCACCTGGACGCCCCGCTCCCCCGCGCGGGCCAGCACCCGGGCGAGGAGTTCGGTCTTGCCGCTGCCCGGGCTGGACAGCAGGTTGACGAGGGTGACGCCCTGCCGGGCGAGGTCGTCGCGCAGACTCGCGGCCAGGCCGTCGTTCTTCGCCAGCACGGCCTGTTTGACGTCGGACCGGCACATGGGCGCTGCTCCTCGGGTGCGGTGGTGCCCGGGCCGCGTGCGGTGCGGCCCGGGGGTCTCACCGATCTTGGGCCGCGCCGGGCGCCGTGCCGGGCAGCGCAGCCGAGTGCGGGGTCCCGGATTCCACCGGGCAGCCCAACGGGGGCAGGGGTCCGGCCGGATCGGCGAGGAGGGCGGGGACGAGCGCGTGCAGCGCGTCGACGGCCCGGTCGACGGCCTCCCGCACCGGCCCGCTGAGGCCCGGGAGGAGGTCGTCGTCGCCGGGCAGGACGCCTGGTTCGCAGGCGAGGACCAGGACCCTGGGCAGGGGCTCGTCGCCCAGGTGGGCGGCCAGGGTCAGCACCTTCTCCGGGTCCATGCCGTGGGCCTCCGGCGGGACGGTCCCGTCGGGGGGCTCGGCCTCGATGAGAGAGAGGGTGCCGGGGCGGTGTCCGCGCGGGGCCGCGTCGACGAGGACGGCGGTGGCGCAACCGGACAGCAGGTCGTAGGCGAGGTCCAGGCCGCGGATGCCGTAGTCGCGGACCCGTGCGCCGGGCGGCAGCGGGCGCTGCTCCAGTGCGCGGATCACCTCGGGGCCGAAGGCGTCGTCGCCGAGGAAGATGTTGCCGACGCCGGCCACCAGCAGGCGCGCCGTCACCGGGTGCCTCCGGCGGCCGGGGCGAGGGGCCGGGCGGAACCGCCCGGTGTCTTGCGGACGAAGGCCGAGCGCAGGGCGTGGTAGGGGGCCTCGGGGTCGAAGAAGAGGGTGTGCATGCGGGCCAGTTCCGCCTCGCGGTACCGGGCGAGGGGCCGTTCCCGTTCGTCGGCGGCGCGCGCCGCCGCCTTGGCGGCGACCCGCCGGTCCAGGTCCGGGGCGGCGGCGAGGCCGGTCGCCAGTCGCTCGACCTCGGCCGCGAAGTCCCGCGGCGCGGCCGGCACCAGCCGGTCCACCATGCCGAGCCGGGCGGCGGTGGCGGCGCTGACCGGCAGGGCCCGCGTCGTCAGCCGCTCGGCCTGCTCCGGGCCGACGCGGCGCGGCAGGGTGTACGTCCAGAACTCGGAGCCGTACAGACCCATGCGGCGGTAGTGCGGGTTGAGGACGACGCCGGTGCGGCACCACACCTCGTCGGCGGCGAGGGCCAGCATGGCGCCGCCGGCCGCCGCGTTGCCGCCGAGCGCCGCGACCACCAGCCGGTCGGTGGTGCGCAGCACGGCCTCCACGAGGTCGTCCATGGCGTTGAGGTTGGTCCAGGACTCCTGGGCCGGGTCGGGGGCCGCCTCGATGACGTTCAGGTGGATGCCGTTGGAGAAGAAGTCGCGGGTGCCGCCGAGGACGAGGACGCGGGTGGGGCGGGTGAGCGCCTCGGTGTAGGCGGCGAGCAGTCTGCGGCACTGGTCGGTGCTCATCGCGCCGCCCGGGAAGGAGAAGGCGAGGAAGCCGGTGTCACCGTGCTGCCGGTAGCGGATGTCGGTCCAGGTGCGCCGGCCGGGCGGGAGCTCCAGCGGGGCGGGGACCTCCGGGAGGGCGGGGCCGGACCGGTAGGCGGCGAGGACCGAGGCGGCCGGGCGGCGGAAGGGCGCCGGGTCGCCGGAGTTCTTGCGGGGGCGCAGTTCCGGGATCCAGACCGCGCCGTCGCGGGTGGCCCGGCAGACGGCGCCCGCGCGCTGGGCCAGCAGGGTGCCGGGGCGGCCGCGCAGTTCGTCCTCCGGGTGCCCGCCGTGCAGGAACACCTGGTGGCCGAGGAGTTCGTCCAGGACGCCCGGCTGGGAGTCGGCGCCGCGGAGCTTGCGCAGGACCGTGTCGGTGTCGTCGTGCTCCCAGTCGATCCGCCGCCGCTCCTGCCGGAAGGTGTCGCGCCAGACGACGGTGACCGACTCGTCGGTCTGCGGCAGGGGCTTGTACGCGCCGTCGGCGTAGCGCCGTACGGCCGTCAGTACGGCGGTGACGGCGGCGTCGGAGGCCTCGTTGCGGTAGAGGTCGCTCTTGCCGACGGGTGGTACGGGGAACGGCTCGGCCGCCCAGACCGGCCCCGCGTCCATCGCCGCCTCGGCCTGGAGCACGGTCACGCCCCACTGCCCGGCCCCGTCGGCGATGGCCCAGTCCAGCGAGGAGGGGCCCCGGTCACCCGGCGGGCCGGGGTGCACGATCAGGCAGGTGTGCTCCCGCCACACGTCCTCGGGCAGGGCCGTCCTCAGCATCGGCGCGACGATCAGGTCGGGGCGCAGCCCGCGCACGGCGGCCCGGACCGGGTCGGGGCCGTGCGTGGCGAGCACGACGTCCAGCCGGTGCCCGAGGTCCGACAGTTCGGCGTACAGGCGCTGGGAGAGGCTGTTGAACGCGCTGGCGACGAGCAGAATGTCCATGACACGGCATGGTCGTCGCTCCCCCGGGTGCCGGGAAGTACCGCCGCGGCGTTTCGCCGGCCCCGCTCAGGTCTCTTCCTCCATCCGGATCGCATTCCGCAGATCCTCGAAGACCTGGCTCCGGTTGTCCTGGTGCGCCTCCAGCAGGGCGGCGGCGATCGCGTCGAGCTTGCGCTGGATCGCGTGTTCGGCGCGCATCTCGGAGTTCTTGAGCAGGGCCAGGAGCAGCAGGGTGACCGCCGTCATGGACTCGCCCGCGAGGAGCAGCACCTCAAGCGGCAGATGGGCGACGTGGGAGGCGACGAAGAAGCTCACGAGGAGCAGGCAGAACAGGAAGAACAGCGGTGAGCTGGTGAAGTTCGAGGCGTATTCGGCGAGCTGCTCGAACCGGCCGCGGCGCGCGCCGCCGCGGTGGACGGGGTTCTTGAAGGTCATGGCCGAGCCTTTCCCGCGACGGGCGGCTCCCGCATCAGCTCCGCAGTACCCCGGTGCGGGCGTGCGACACCGGGGCTCGGCCGGGTGTCGTGCCTGTACCGGTGCGGCATGCCGTGCGGGTGTGTCGTGCCGTACAGGTGTGTCCTGCCGTACCGGCGTCTCGTGCCGTACCGGTGTCGGCCGTGCCGTCTCAGGCCGCGAGGGTCTCCCCCGGGGCGAGGCGGTCCACAAGCTGGTCGTGGTGCAGCTCGGCCACCGGCCACAGCAGGTCGGGGTGGCGGAGCAGGGCCGCCGCGCTGCGGTCGCCGTCGTCAGGGGTGAGCAGCCGGCGGAACTCGGTCGGCGTCGCGACGTGCTCGCTCCCGGCGAGTGCGGCCACGGCCAACTCTGCCAGCTCGGGGTCCGTGAGCAGGGCGGCGGCCCAGCTGGCCACGACCTCGTCCACCCAGGTGCGCCAGGCCCAGTCCTCGGCCGGGTGCTCGTCGGCCCGCTCGGCGCCGGCGATCCAGTCGAGGCGGGCCGCGCCTCCGGGGCCCGCCATGGTGACCAGGCCGGCGTCGATCGCCGTGGGGTACCGCAGCCAGGCGGCGACCGTCACGGCCTGCCGGGCCTGCGCCTCGCACAGCGCGGAGGCCAGCGCGCCGCCGCACGGCGGGTAGGCGACCGTCAGCCAGCGTGCCGTCGCGGCTATCAGGGGGGACAGATCAGTGAGCACAGCCGGGCCGTCCGAGGTGCGAAGGGGGTACAGGGGCTCCACGCAACGGTAGCCCCGCGCCGGGCACGGCCGGGAGGGGGTGCGTACCAGGTCATATGTGACGTGACCCACTCACCGGGAGGGCCGCCCACACCCGACGCGCTCACCGGGAAGGCCCGCCCACGCCCCACGCACTCACCGGGAGTGCCCACCCACGCCCCACGCACTCACCGAAAGGGCCCCACGCCCTGGGCACTCACCGGGAGTGCCCACCCACGCCCCACGCAACCACCAGGGGCGTCCGCCCACGTCCCACGCGCCCGCCCGCTGCTCACCCACTCACCGGGAGTGCCCGTCCGCCGGTGCGTCCGCCGTCCGGCGGCGCATCGCCTCCTCCGGTGGGCGCTCCCGGAGGGCGCCGTAGGCGATGAAGTACGCGGGAACGCGGCGCAGCCACGGGGCGTCGCCGAGCAGGCCCGCGAGGCGCTGGGCCCGTTCCGCGCTGCCCAGGGGCGGCCGGCCGTTCAGGGCCGGCGCGATGACCCGGGCGTGGGCCGCCCGCTGGAGCGCCTGGGTGACGACCGTGGTGGGACGGCGGCGGCGCTGCACACCGCGTACGTCACGCAGCCGCACGGTGCCGCGGCGCAGGGGCCCGGCCAGGTGGCGGGCGGTGGCCACGGCGTCCTGCACGGCGAGGTTGATCCCGATGCCGAAGACCGGGGACATGGCGTGCGCGGCGTCGCCGATGCACAGCAGACCGGGGCGGTGCCAGCGGCGCAGCCGGTCCAGGTGGACGTCGAGGAGCTTGACGTCGTCCCAGGAGCCCAGGGTGTGCGTCCGGTCGGCGATCCAGGGGACGGCATCGGCGAAGGCGGTCAGGAAGCGGTCCAGGCCGGCGGCGCGGCGCTCGGCGTCGGTGCCCTTGGGGATGAGCGCGGCGCACTGCCAGTAGTCACCGCGGTCGATCATCGCGGAGAGGAAGCCCTCACCGGCACCGCCGACGAGCCCGCTCGGGTCGCCTTCGCGCCGTGGCAGGCGGAACCACCAGGCGTCCATCGGGCAGGTGAAGTGGTGCAGGCCCAGTTCGGGGAGGGCGCGGGCCAGTGATCCGCGGCCGTCGCAGGCGACGGTGAGGAGGGCGCGCAGTTCGCCGGTGCGGCCGTCGGAGGTGCGGTAGCGCACCCCGGTGACCCGTCCGGACGCCATGATGAAGGAGGTGGCCTCCGTGTTCATCCGCAGCTCGAAGGACGGCTCGCGGCGGGCCTGGTCGGCGAGCAGGTCGAGCAGGTCCCACTGGGGCACCATCGCCACGTAGTTGTGGGGACCGGGCAGCGCGGAGAGGTCCGCGACGGTGACCGGTGCTCGGCCGGCGCCCAGCGGCAGTTGGAGCGTGCGGACCCGGCGCTGCGGCAGCCGGGCGAACTCCTCGGCCAGACCGAGGTCGTCCAGCAGCGCCAGGGTGGACGGGTGGACCGTGTCGCCGCGGAAGTCGCGCAGGAAGTCGGCGTGCTTCTCCAGCACGGTCACCGCTGTCCCGGCCCGGGCCAGCAGCAGGGCGAGCACCATGCCCGCGGGGCCGCCGCCCACGACACAGCATGTGGTCTTCTCCATGGCGGTTCTGCCCTTCCTCGTCGAGAGCAGTGCTTCATCACCTGTGATGCATCGCCTGTAATTCATCACACGATGAATAGGATATCCCCCACGGACCGGACCGTCACGTGTCGCCGCGGTGGACGGGGGAACTCGTTGCGCGCCCTGAGCAGGGCTTCAGACACACCGGGACGCTGGGAGGTCGCATGGCCACGGACGCCGCACGCTACGACGACCAGGGCGAGGTCCCTCTGGGAGGCTATGCCGTCCTCGCCTCGGCGTTCCTGGCGGGCACCGGTACGTTCGCGCTGCTGGCCCGGCGCCGGGGCGTCCGTCTGCCGCAGCAGGTGCCGCCCTGGGACGTCGCGCTGCTGGGCGCCGCGGCGTACAAGACGTCGCGGGTCCTGGCCAAGGACAAGATCACCAGTTTTCTGCGGGCGCCGTTCACCCGCCGCGCGGACCAGGGCGAGGCGAGCGAGGTCATGGACGAGCCCCGCGGCGACGGGCTCCGGCGGGCGGTCGGCGACCTGGTGTCCTGCCCGTTCTGCGTCGCCGCCTGGGCCACCGGGGCCCTGGTGTGCTCCTACGCGGCGGCGCCCCGCTTCACCCGGCTGGTGTGCGGGGGCTTCGGCGCGCTGACCGTGGCGGACTGGCTGCAGTACGCGTGGACGTGGACCCAGCAGGCCACGGAGAGCTGAGGCCGGGCCGGGGCGGTGCCGGCGGTTCGTGGTCCGGCGGGTGCGGGGTACTCGGGCAGGGCCGCTACGCCGGGGGACGGGCGGGCGTACCGTCGGCACTTCGTGCGGAAGGGACCGGTCTCATGCGGCACGACGAGATGATCGGAAAGGTGCAGGCGCTGGCCCAGCTGCCCGACCGGGGGACGGCCGAGCGGGCCGCCCACGCGGTCGTGGCCACGCTGGCGGAACGGCTGCCGGCCGGGCTGGCCCGGCATGTGGCCGCCCAGCTCCCACCGGACATGGCGGCGGCCATGCGGGAGGCGGTCGACGCGTCCGCCGGGCCGGACTCCGGTACGGCGGCCGAGCGGTTCGGACTGACGGCGTTCGCCGGGCGCATCGCCGTCCGGGCCGGCACCGACGAGGAGACGGCGCTGCGGGAGGCCGCCGCCGTGCTGGAGGTGCTGGACGCCGCCCTCGCCCCGGAGCTGACCGAGCGGATGGACGGGGCACTGCCGGCCGACATCCGCGAACTGCTGCCGGTGGAGCGCGCGGTCCAGGACACGGGGAGGTCTGACTGACGGCGGGGGTACGGGGAGACGGGCCACGACTGACGGGTGGCTTACGAGGGGCCGGGCTCACAGCCGTCAGGACGGCGCCGGGCGACGGGTGTCCCGGGTGGGGTGCGCCGCACCGCGTGGCCGTACGGCGTGACCGGGGTACGCGAGGCTGGTTCAATTCGTGTGCAAGCGCCCACCGGGGGCAGGCGTAGCAGTGACGCCCCCCACCCGAAAAGGTGCTCCATGGCCTTCTTCGCCCTCTCCCGGCACCAGCCGCTGGTCCTGCTCTCGGCCACCGAGCTGGCGTCGGAGTACCACCGGTTGCAGGAAGAGAACGGGCAGCTCCAACGCGCCGTGACCTCGCACGCCGTGATCGACCAGGCGATCGGTGCCGTCGTCGTCCTCGGGCGGATAGCCCCGGAGGAGGCCTGGCGTGCGCTGCGGGACGTCTCCCAGCGTACGAACGTCAAGCTGCGCACGGTCGCGGAGCACATCCTGGCCTACGCCCAGGGCGGCACGCTTCCCGAACCGGAACGGATCGAGCTCGGGAAGGCGATCGTCCGCTACCGCCCGCGCGAGGAGCCCGCGGTGCTCGGTGACGCCCTGCCCGCGCCGGCCCAGGATGCGGAGGACGACGGGCCGCCCGGGGCCGCACCAGCCACCGGTCCCCGGCCTGGTCCAGCCCGTACGGCGGCGGACTGAGCACCGGGCTGAGCGCGAGCCCTCCCACCGCGACCCCGGGTGCGTTCGGCGCGCCCCTTCCCTCTCCTGTGCTTACGGTGCTGTGGAGGTGACCGGCTGTCAGCCGGGGCGCCCCTCAGGGTACGGAGGAGGTGGGAGCGTTGGTGGGCGATGCGCGCCGGCGGGTGGCCCGGCCGAGCGGCGGGCGCCAGGCCGGACGCGCGGTGAGGGTCCGCCGGTCGGCGTACTCCGTGCGGCTGCCGTCCGTGACCCGCCCGGAGCCGCCCGTGCCGCCGGCCGAGCGGACGGTGCCGTGGCTGCGGATCGCCGCGGCCTATGCCTGGCGGCTGATCCTCGTCGGCATCGTCGTGTACGGCGTCTTCAGCGTCCTCGGCAGCTTCCAGCTCATCGCCGTCGCGCTGTTCCTCGCGCTGGTCGTGACGTCCGTTCTGCACCCGCTGACCGACCTGCTGAGCCGGTTCCTGTCCAGGCCGCTGAGCGTGGCGATCGCACTGGTGGGCAGTCTGGTGCTGCTCCTGGGCCTGCTCGCGCTGGTGGGCAGCGCGGTGGCGGGTGAGTCCGCCCGGCTGGCGGGTGAGTTCCGCGGCGGTGTCCACCGTATCGAGGAGTGGTTGCGGCGGCCGCCGTTCCGGCTCAGTGCCGACGCCCTCACCGGGCTCCAGCGCCAGGTGACGCACTACCTCTCCACGCACCGGGCGGCTCTGCTCAGCAGCGCGGTCAACGAACTGGGCCGGGTGGTGGAGCTGGTCACCGGCGCCGCGCTCGCGCTGTTCGCCTCGGTCTTCTTCCTGCACTCGGGCGAGAACCTGTGGAGCTGGGCGCGGGACCAGTTGCTGCCGAGCGGTGCCCGCCCGGTGTGGGACCGGGCGGGGCGGGCGGCCTGGCGGGCCTTCGCGGGATACACGCGCGGCATCATCATCGTGGCCGCCACCAACGCCGTCCTGGTGGGAGTGGCCCTGCTGGCGCTGCGCGTACCGCTCGCGCTGCCGCTGACCCTGCTGGAGTTCTTCGCGGCGTTCGTGCCGCTGGTGGGCTCACCGGTGGCCCTGGGGGTCGCCACGGTCGTCGCGCTCGCCGGACGGGGTCCGCTGACGGCGGTCGGCGTACTGGTGCTGATCGTGGTGATCGGCCAGTTGGAGGGGCATGTGCTGCATCCGCTGGTGATGAGCTGGGCGGTGCGGCTGCACCCGCTCGTCGTAGCCGTGTCGGTCATCGCGGGCAGCATCGTCGCCGGGGTGATCGGCGCCGTCGTCGCGGTCCCGCTGGTCTCGGTCGTCTGGGCGGTCCTACGGGCACTGCGCGCGGTGCCCCCGTGACGGAACGCGCGCCGGGTGCCGAGGAGGCCCGGGCTGCGATCGCGCGGAGGCGTCGTTCGTACGGATCAGCGCAGCGGGGCCGGGAGCAGGCCGCGGATCTCCGCGCGGCGGACGCCGAGGAGGCCGGCCCCGTCACCCCGGGGAGCCGTCGTCGTACGGATCAGCGCAGCGGGACCGCGAGCGGCTGTGGATCTCCGCGCGGCGGACGCCGAGGAGGCCGGCCCCGTCACCCCCGGGAGCCGTCCCCGGACGGATCAGCGCAGCGCGGCCTCGACCAGGCCACGGATCTCCTCCTCCCGCACGCTCCCACCGTGGACCAAGCGGTCGAAGACCAGACCGTCCACGCAGGTCAGCAGGGTCACCGTGCGCTCCTCGGGGTCCCCGACGCCCTGCGCGGCGAGGAATGCGCGCACGATCCGCCGCCCCTGGTTCTCGCGCGGCACGAGGATCTCGCGCAGTTCGGGGTGGTGCGCGCTCTCGACGGCGCAGGCGTAGCGGGCGAGGGACCGCCGACGCCCCTCGCCGGTGAGCCGTGCCGCGACCAGCGCGGCGATGCCCGTCGTCAGTTCGTCGGCGGTCCGCGGTACGGGCGTGGCGGCGCCCCTCTCCTCCAGCTCCGCCTGGTCCAGCGCCACCAGACGCCGGACCAGTGCGGTGAGGAGGGCCTGCCGGGTGCGGTAGTACGCGGAGGTGGTGCCCGGCGGCAGTTGGGCAGCGCGGTCCACGGCGCGGTGCGTCAGCCCGCGCATGCCGCTGTCGGCGAGCACGGTGATCGCCGTGTCGGCGAGGAGGGTACGTCGGTCTGTGGCCACCCCCTCTTTCTACACCCGCCTTCTACAGCCGTAGAAGGGCGCGCTAGGGTGCTTCTACAGATGTAGAAACCCACGGGAGGGGGCCGGCATGGGCGGTACGGCGGTGGTGGTCGGGGGCGGCATCGGCGGGCTGGCCGCGGCACTGGGCCTGCGCCGGATCGGCTGGGAGGTCCGGGTGGTCGAGCGGGCCGCCGTCCTGGCCGACGCGGGCGCCGGCATCTCGCTGCACGCCAACGGGCTGCGCGCGCTGGACGCGGTGGGCGTGGGCGCGGCGGTCCGGGTGGCGGCGCGCCCGCAGTACACCGGGGGTACGCGCACTCCGGCGGGCCGGTGGCTGTCGCGCATGGACGGCACCCTGCTGGAGCGCGAGCTGGGCTCCCCCGTCGTCGGCATTCCGCGCGCGGTCCTGCACCGTCTGCTGCGCGCGGCGCTGCCCGAGGAGTGCCTGCTCGTCGGCGCGACCGTGGACACGCTCGACCTCTCGGCCCCCGGACGGGTGGGCGTGCCGGTCGGGGACGGCGTCCTGGAGGCCGACCTGGTCGTCGCGGCGGACGGCGTGCACAGCCGGCTGCGCGGGCAGCTGTTCCCGGAACATCCCGGTCCGGTGTACGCCGGTTCGACGGTGCTGCGGGCCCTCACCGAAGGACCGCTGGAGGTGGCCACCGACTTCGAGCTGACCTGGGGCGCGGGGGCCGAGTTCGGGCACATCGCGTTCACCGACGGCCGCGCCGAGTGGCACGCGGTCCTCAACGCGCCGCCCGGAGTCCGCCACGCCGACCCGCTCGGCATGCTCCGCCACCGCTTCCGCGGCTGGCACGACCCGGTCCCCGCGCTGCTGGCGGCCACCCGGCCCGAGGCCGTGCTGCACCACGACATCCACGAACTGGCCACGCCGTTGCCGTCGTTCGTGGCGGGACGGGTGGCGCTGCTGGGCGACGCGGCGCACGCCATGACGCCGCACCTCGGCCAGGGCGCCTGCCAGGCCCTGGAGGACGCGGTCACCCTGGCCGCCGCGCTGGCCGGGGAGGACTCGGTCGGCGCGGCGCTGGCCCGGTACGACGCCGAGCGCCGCCCCCGCGCCCAGGCGGTCGCCCGCGCCGCCCGGCAGGCCGGCCGGCTGGGCCAGCAGCTGTCCCACCCCCTGGCCGTCGCCCTGCGCGACACGGGGCTGCGTCTGGCCCCGTCCCGGGCGACGATGCGGGCGATCCTGCGCCACGCCGACTGGACGCCGCCGAGCCTGGGCTGACGGGG
Organism: Streptomyces sp. NPDC017676; assembly: GCF_044329325.1. Classification (NCBI taxonomy): domain Bacteria; kingdom Bacillati; phylum Actinomycetota; class Actinomycetes; order Kitasatosporales; family Streptomycetaceae; genus Streptomyces; species Streptomyces sp. NPDC017676. The sequence continues at coordinate 322,527 of NZ_JBIRJA010000006.1, forward strand.
AGCCACCTCGGCCCGGTCGGGCAGTCGGCGGACCCGCACGCCCGCCTCGGCACCGGTTCGACCGGTCAGGTCCCGGTCCGCTCGGCCTTCGCGCGGGCGATGGCCGCGCCGGCGGGGTTGCGGGTGCTGATCCGGGCCAGCGGGGTGCCGTCCGGGGCGGCCAGGTACAGCCAGTGGACGGTGGGGCCGTGGCTGTTCTGACCGTAGGACGTGGTCTCCGTCCGCTCGGTGACAGCCAGTTCGGGCCAGGTGAGGGCGTGGGTACGGGCCACGCCCACGGTCACGACGACGCCCCCGGCGAACACGTGGAGGCGGGTGTCCCGGTGGGTGAGCCGGCCCTCGATGAGGAAGCCGGCCACGGGGAGGGCGACCACCAGGACGAGGAGGCCCACGGCGACGGCCTTCACCCCGGGGCCGTAGGGGCCGGTCACGATGCCGACGCCGAAGACCACGCAGAGCAGCGCGGGCATCAGCGACACGCAGCCCAGGCCGGTGATCCGGCTCCCGATGCGCTGTGTGTGCGTCCGCTCGCCCAACCCGTGTGTGACGGCGGCCCGTTCCGCCCTGCGCAGCGCCTCCTCGTCCGCTTCGGCGCTCCGTGTCCCCCAGCCCATTGCCCGGCCCCCCTCCCGCGGACATCTTCCGGTGATCCCTCAGCGGGCAGTGCCGGACGGCGTCTCCTCCGGCAGGCCGGCGTCCGCGCCGTCGCTCAGGCCGAGCCGCAGGTGCTCGATGTGATAGACGGCCTGGTCGAGGAGTTCGGCGACATGGCCGTCGTACAGGGCGTAGATCACCGAGCGGCCCTGGCGGCGGCCGACCACCAGGCCGAGGTTGCGCAGCAGCCGCAACTGGTGCGAGCACGCGGACTGTTCCATGCCGACCTCGGCGGCGAGCTCGGTGGCCGCGCACGGGCCCTCGCGCAGCCGGGACAGGATCAGGAGCCGGGACGGGGTGGCGAGGGCCTGGAGCGTGGTCGCCACGCGCGTGGCGCTGTCCGCGTCGAGACGCGTACGCGGAACCGCCGTCCGCGCGGGAGTCGCTCCATGGCCCATGGCAGTCATCATACAGACGACACTTGAAAGGTTCTTCATATGTACCTGTATGGTGGGCTCCGCCCCGTCGTCCACCCAGCCGAAGGGTTCCCTCGTCATGCCCTCCGTCCTCACCGACCGCCGCGCCCTTCCCAGCGGGGCCGCGCGCGCCGAGCCCGCCGCGCCCCGGCGCCGCACCCGGGTCCTCGCGCTGCCCGAGGCCCGCTGGGCGGCGGCCGCCGCGGTGCTGTTCCTGCTCGCCCTGCCCCTCCAGCTCACCGGCGCACCCGGCTGGGCCTGGGGCGTGCCGTACGCGCTCGCCTACGCGGCCGGCGGCTGGGAGCCCGCGTGGGCGGGGCTGCGGGCGCTGGCCGACCGGACCCTGGACGTCGACCTGCTGATGGTCGTGGCGGCGCTCGGCGCGGCGGCCGTCGGCCAGGTGACGGACGGCGCCCTGCTGATCGTCATCTTCGCCACCTCCGGGGCGCTGGAGGCGCTGGCCACCGCCCGGACCGCCGACTCGGTGCGCGGCCTGCTCGACCTCGCCCCCGCCACCGCGACCCGGCTGCGCGCGGACGGCACCGAGGAGACGGTCACGCCGGCGGACCTCACCGTCGGCGACACCGTGCTGGTGCGGCCCGGGGAGCGGATCGGCGCGGACGGCCGGGTGCTGGACGGGACGAGCGAGGTCGACCAGGCCACCATCACCGGTGAACCGCTGCCCGTCACCAAGGAGCCCGGCGACGAGGTGTTCGCCGGCACCCTCAACGGCACCGGCGCGCTGTGGGTGCGGGTCGGCCGGGACGCCGCCGATTCGGTGATCGCCCGGATCGTGCGCATGGTGGAGGAGGCGTCCGAAACCAAGGCGCCGACCCAGCTCTTCATCGAGAAGGTAGAACAGCGTTACTCGCTCGGCATGGTCGCCGCGACGCTCGCCGTGTTCGCGGTACCGCTCGCCCTCGGCACCGCGCTGACCGGATCGCTGCTGCGGGCCATGACCTTCATGATCGTCGCCTCGCCGTGCGCGGTGGTGCTCGCGACCATGCCGCCGCTGCTGTCGGCGATCGCCAACGCCGGCCGGCACGGGGTGCTGGTCAAGTCGGCGGTGGTGATGGAGCGCCTCGGGCAGGTGGACGCGGTGGCGCTGGACAAGACGGGCACCCTGACCGAGGGCACGCCACGGGTGACGGACGTGGTACCGCTGCCCGGCGCCGGTCTCGGCGAGCCGGAGCTCCTCGCGCTCGCGGCGGCGGCCGAGCATCCGAGCGAGCACCCGCTGGCCCGGGCCGTGGTGGACGCCGCGCGCGCCCGTGGCCTCGCCGTTCCGACGGCCCGCGGCTTCCGGTCCGCACCGGGCGTCGGCGTCACCGCCACGGTCGGGGACCGCACGGTCGCCGTGGGCGCGCCGGCCCGTCTGCTGAACGGGACGAGCCGGAGGCCGGACGACGGCGCACCGACCGCGCCGTCGCGCGCGGACCGGCACGGCTCCCCCACCACCACCGCTTCCCCGGTCCCCACCCGGCAGGCCCCCGACCGTGCCGCCGCTGCTCTCGTCGCGCGGCTCGAAGCCGGTGGCCGTACCGCCGTGCTGGTCGTGGTGGACGGCGTTCCGGCCGGGGTGCTCGGGGTCGCGGACCGGCTGCGGCCGGACGCCGCCGTCACCGTCACCGCGCTCACCGCGCTGACCGGGACCCGGCCGACGCTGCTGACCGGGGACAACGCGCGTGCCGCCGCCCGGCTGGCCGGTGAGGTCGGCATCCATGACGTCCGGGCCGGGTTGCTGCCCGAGGACAAGGTGACCGCCGTGCGGGAGCGGCAGGACGCCGGCCGCCGGGTGCTGGTCGTCGGGGACGGCGTCAACGACGCGCCCGCGCTGGCCGCCGCGCACACGGGTGTCGCGATGGGCCGGGCCGGTTCCGATCTGGCGCTGGAGACCGCCGACGCGGTGATCGTGCGCGACGAACTGGCCGCGGTGCCCGCGGTCGTCGCCCTCTCCCGCCGCGCCCGCCGCCTGGTAGTGCAGAACCTCGTCATCGCGGCGGTGTTCATCTCCGGCCTGGTCGTCTGGGACCTCGCGGGCACGCTGCCGCTGCCGCTGGGGGTCCTCGGTCACGAGGGTTCCACGGTCCTCGTCGGCCTGAACGGTCTGCGCCTGCTGCGCGAGACCGCCTGGAGGGAAGCGGCGCGGACGGACACGGCCCCCGCCTGATCCGCCGACGCCCTCGACCCGGACCCGGGCAACGCCCACGCCGAGGAGCGCCGGCCCACACGCACCCCGCCAGGCCGAGAGACCGACCGCCCCGCGTACTCCGACTCGCACCCCCGCAACACCCACCCTGGGGGCAGCCGGACCACACGCACCCCGTCCGACCCACCGAGGGTCACGTCCCCAGCGCCCGCCGTCCCCGACCCGCACCCCGGCGACACCACGCACGCACCCCCGGCCGGTCGAACGGCGTCGGCGCACCGCTTCCCCGTCGTCACGGTGGCATGAGGCCGGGCGAACGGTGGCACCCGGGGCGCCGTGCGTGGGATACGAGTGACCTGGCAAGGAGTACGGCGTGATGTGGCGGGCGCGGCGGGTGCCGTGCGGCGGGCCTGGGCGGGACCGTGCCGGGAACGGGACCTGGCCGTCCAGGCGGTGAAGGCGGCGCTGGCCGCGTGGGTGGCGTGGGCGGTGGCGGGCTGGTGGCTGCGGGCGCCGGTCGCGTTCGTCGCGCCGTGGGTGGCGGTCGTCCTGGTGGAGTCGACGGTGTACCGGTCGATCGCGCACGGCCTGCAACAGCTCGCGGCGATCGCGGCCGGCACGGTCGCGGCGACCGCGGTCGGACTGCTGCTGCACAGCACGGTGGGCGCGATGGCCGTGGTGCTCCCCCTCGTGATGCTGCTGGGCCAGTGGCGCCGCCTGGGCAGTCAGGGCATCTACGCGGCCACGGGCGCCCTGTTCGTCCTGACCAACGGGTCGGTCACCGTCGCCACCTCCGCGGCCCGGCTCGCCGAGGCCCTGTTCGGGGCGGTGGTCGGCATCGCCGTCAACGCGCTGGTCCGGCCGCCGCTGTACCTGCGCGACACCCGTGCCGTGCTGCGGGACGCGACCGAGGAGGCCCACGACATCCTGCGGGACGTGGCCGACGGACTGGCCGAGAGCCGCTGGGACGCGGAGGAGGCCGACGCCTGGCACCAGCGCGCGCTGCGCCTGCACGGGCTGGTCGAGCGGGCCCGCTCGGCGGTCGAGTGGAGCCGGGAGAGCCTGCGCGTCAACCTGCGCGGGCGCCGCAAGCCGGCCGTGCCGCTGCCCGGGAAGGGGTACGACGACGCGCTGGTGGTGCTGGACTACGCGGCCGTGCACACCGCGGGGGTGACCCGCACGGTGCTGGAGGCCGCCGCCGAGGACCGGTCGGCGCCCCGGCCGCACCCGGGGCTCGCGAAGCGGTACGCGGAGTTCCTGTACGAGACCGCCCACGCGCTGCGGCTCTACAGCCACAGCCGGTTCGGCGACGAGTGCGAGGACGAGCTGCGCGAGGCGGTGGCGCGGCTGCGCGGCACACTCGGCGAGCTGCGCCGGGACCTGGTCCGCTCCACGACGGACGACCCCGACGAGGTCGCCACCTACGGCGCGCTGCTCGCCCAGGCCCACCGGCTGGCCGACCAGTTGGCCGCCTCGACCGGGTGAGTGCCGCCCCGTCAGTCGCCACGCGGGCGCCCCTCCCCGGGGCCGTACTCACGAGTCGTGCTCACGCGCCGGGCGCCGTGTCCCCCGGTTCACGCACCCCGAACACGGCGGGGCCCACGGTGAGAACGCCGTCGGTCAGCGGCCGGCAGCGCACTCCCCCGCCGCCGCGCAGGGCGCGCTGGGCGCCGGGCCCGAGGGTGGTGTCCATCCAGGCGCAGGGCCGGGCGGCGCTGCGCACCTCCAGTTCGACCGGGCCGGAACCGGAGTCGAGGAAGACGGTCCTGCCGATGTAGGCGTCGATGTCGACCCCGCGCAGCAGGACGTTGCGCCGGGTCCGCAGCAGGTCGGCCGGGTAGGGCCCCGGCTGTGGCAGTCGCTCGGCGGCCATGAGGGTGATCGACGCGTTGCGGTGGGCGGGATGGTTGAAGTACCGGTCCCCGACGATGCCGAGGCCCGCGCGGACCTCGGCCCTCGTCACGAGTTCGCCGGGCGGCAGCTCGGGCGGGCCGTCGCCCGGCCGGCCCGCGAGGCGGTGCACCGGGGACACCAGCAGCTGGAGTATCTCGACATGCGGCACGCTCCGAGCCTAACCAGCGCCGGTCCTTCCCGGTCGCCGGCGCCCGGCTGTCCGGCCGTCATCCGGAGGTCAGGACCGTGACGCCGTCCCGGAGCCGGGTGTCCGCAGCGCCTCCGCGTCCGGTGCGTCACCGGTGGCGAACTTCCGCAGCCCGTCCTGGGAGCCGTTGAAGCGGTCGTGGTCGCCGACCGTCGGGCCGCTGGAGGTGTACTGCCACATCGTGTACGACTTCCAGCCGGCCGGCAGCGGCCCGACCGTCGAGGCGTAGCGCGCGATCCACAGCGGGCTGGTCGCGCCGAAGCCGGCGTAGTCGCCGGTGCACTCGATCCACCAGTTGGTCGCCGTGTAGATGACCGCGTCCCGGCCGGTGCGGGACTTGTAGCGCTCCAGGAAGTCCCCGATCCAGCTGATCATGCCGCTCTTGGACTTGCCGTAGCAGGAGTCGCCGTACGGGTTCCACTCCATGTCGAGGGCGCCGGGGAGCGTCTGGGCGTCGTTCGACCAGCCCCCGCCGTGCTGCACGAACCAGTCGGCCTGGGCGGCGCCGCCGGCCGTGTCCGGGGTGGCGAAGTGGTAGGCGCCGCGCACCATGCCGACGTCGAACGAGCCGTCGTACTGCTGGGCGAAGTAGGGGTTGGTGTAGGACGTGCCCTCCGTGGCCTTGGTGTACGCCCACTTGGTGCCGTCGTTCCACAGCGTCGGCCAGTCGACGTCGCGTTGGTGGCTGGAGACGTCCACTCCCTCGGTCTGGGAGGCGCGGGGGTCCGGGGGCGGGTCGCCGGACTCGCCGTCGTGGGCGAGGACGCCGATGCCCATGTAGGCGCTGCCGCGCACGGGTGCGCCCCCGGTCGCGTCGGACGCGGCCGGGGGGCTGGACAGGAACAGCAACAGGCAGGTCAGGGTGCCGCTGAGGCACAGGCGGGACCGGCCACGGGGGCGGAATATGGGGATTCGCACGGAATCCATCCGACCCGGGGCCGGGCCCTCACGCACTCCGGACTGCGCCCAACGAGGCGGTCCGCGGCCGGTTTCCACCCGTGTGGGTGTCCGTCACCCCTCGATGCGGTGCTGCGTCCAGAAGGAGGTCAGGTCCGTGCTGGTGGCGGCCTGGGCCGCCGCCTTGAACTCGGCCGTGGTGGACACGCCGTACCAGTGCGCTGCCGCGTAGTCCTTCAGCAGCTTGGCCATGGCGGTGTCCCCGAGGACGCGGCGCAGGTCGTGCAGGGCGCATTTGCCGTAGCCGTACACGACGGTGGAGTACCGGGAGGAGTGCGCGTCCCAGTACGCCATCGAGTTGGTGATCTTCTCGGCGCTGGAGGCCCAGGAGACGCCGCTCCAGCAGTTGCTCCCGGTCTTGCCCTGGGCGAGGTCGGTGGCGTAGTCGGTGAACGACTCGTCCAGCCAGGGGCTGCTGTACTCGTCGTCGCCGACGATGCCGTACCACCACTGGTGGGCGATCTCGTGGGTGAGCGCGGTGGTGCTGACCACGTCGAGGACGAACCCGGGGTACTCCATGCCGCCGAACCAGTAGTTGTTGTCGATGACGGCGTCCAGTTCGCCGTACGGGTAGGCCCCGAACCGGGAGGCGTGGGCGTCGACCGCGCTCTTGGCGGTGCTGAGCATCGACTGGGCGCTGGTGGAGCTGATCCCCGAGACGGAGTAGACGTTCACCGGGACACCGGCGGCCGAGGTGCCGGAGATCCTGGTGAAGGGGCCCGCCGCCCAGGCGAAGTCACGGACCTTGGAGGCGGTGGCCGTGGTCACGGTACGGCCGCTGGAGCCGGGCGTGTCCGTGGAGGTGCCGGTGGCCGGGACAAGCAGGGTGCTGGGATGGTCCAGGGTGACCTTGAAGTCGGCGGCCAGGGAGTAGAAGGACTCGCCGTTGTTCGTGTACGGGTCCAGGTGCCAGCCGGCGCTGTCGCGGACGGCGAGGACGGGCAGGGCGTTGCCGACGAAGCTGAACGCGCCGTCGTGGCCGAAGCGGTCGGCGCCGCTGGGCACGGTGATGCCGAGGTCGAAGCCGATGGTGGCGCTCTGGCCCTGGGCCAGCGGGCTCGGCAGGTCGACCTTCAGAGCGGTGCAGGCGACGGAGAGCGCGCCGGCGGTGCCGCCGGTGACGTTGGTGACCTTGACGGGCATCGCGTCGCAGCTGCCGTGGTAGTTGTCCCACAGTCTGAGGTAGACCTCGCCGAGCGCGGTGGCGGAGGCGTTGGTGAAGGTCACGCTCTCGTGCCCGGTCCAGACGGTGCCGCCGGTGTCGCTGCTCAGGTTCACGGTGTACGACGGTGCCGCCGGCGTCCGTGCGGAGTCGGCCGGCGGTGGTGTGGTGCCGTCGGAGGTGTCGAGGGCGATGTCGTCCAGGACGAAGCTCGTCTGGAGGCTGGAGTCCTCGGTGCCGGTGAAGGACAGGTTCACGGTCTGGCCGGCGAACGCGGACACGTCGATCGACTTCTTCACGTAGCCGGTGTTCTCGTCCAGGTTCGAGTAGGTGGCCAGCGTGGTGCTGCCGAGCTTGGCCGTGAGCTTGTCGTAGGCGGTGGACGAGGTCGTCTCGGCGGTGTCGATGTGCAGCCAGAAGGTGAGGGTGGCGGTGCCGCAGCCGGACGGGACGGTCACGCTCTGGCCGAGGGTGTCGGTGTGGGTGCCGCCGACGCCGTCCAGCCAGGCGTAGGAGCTGCCGCCGTGGGCGGTCTGTCCGGAGCGGCTGGTGATCACGGTGGACGCGGACTGGGTCCACGGTGAAGTGCCGCTCTCGAAGCCGCCGTTGGCGATCACCTGCGCCGGGGTGCAGGCGGCGGCCACGGGAGCCGTGGCGGGCCGGGCGGCGGCGGAGGTGCCGGGGAGGAAGAGGGCGGCCAGCGCGGCGGCGGTGACCGCGCCGACGCCGAGGGCCCTGTGGGGGGTCGGTCTCACACGCTGCTCCTTTGCGGCGGCCGGGGTCCGGCCTGCTCGGAAGACCGCCCGCCGGCTGGGGTGCGCCGGGGCGGTCGGGGTGGGGTCTGCGCGTTCGCTGTGCGGAGGTGCGGCGCGCGTCCCTGTGGGTCGGGGCGCGGGCTGCCGAAAGACTGACAGATTTGACCGGTCCATGCCAGACCAAGGGGCGGAGGTGCCGTGCCGCGTGGGGTGTCACCGGCGCCGCCCGCTGGTCAACGGGCGGCGCCTGCCGGGGTCAGAGGGTGGCGCCAGCCGGAGTCAGCGGGTGCGCAACGTCATGAAGACGGCCCGCAGACGGGTGCCGTCGGGGCCCTGCCAGCCGGTCGCCACATGGCCGAGGGCGCCCTGCGGCGGCAGCGGCGGGTTCTCGGCGACGGGGGTGAGGACACGGTGGACGTGCAGGACCGGGCCGCCGGGCACCGGGAGGCGGGTGCCGTCCTCGTCGTCGGCCGGCTCGGGCGTGAAGCGGTCCGGGCCGAGTGCCGCGCCGCCGTAGGAGCGGGTCACCTCGTGGTCGGGCGTGTCCGTGATGCTCTGGGCCATCGCCTGCGCCCGGCCCTCGAACAGCGCCAGCAGTTCGGTGACCAGCACCGGGTCGTGGCAGCCGTCGTACACCCAGCGCGTGCCCAGCACCCCGTGCTCCGTCGTGCCGACGAGGGCGTGTTCGGCGCCCTCCAGCGGCGCCCCCCGGTAGGTGAACGGCACAAGGTAGGCCGTCCGCCCAGGGGTTGCGGTGTCGGTGGCGACCAGGAACTCGATGCCGACCTCGCCCTCGGGGTCGTCCAGCCGGAAGCCGCCGGACCTCTCCAGCACGGGCGCGTCCGGGCCGCCGCGGTACCAGGGGCGGCTGGGCAGCCAGTCGGCGAGCAGTTCCGTCTTGGTGGGCTTGAGCGTCGTGCGGTGGATGACGGCCATGCGGGTGGTTGCCTCCCGTTGCGCGGATGTGGACCCGCCCAGCCTTCCACACCCGTCCCGCCGGTCACCTCCGGGCCCAACCCGGCCCGGGGACCGGGCCGTTCGCCCGCCGCCGGCCCGCGCCCCGCCACGACCCGCTCGCACGCGGTGTGGACGGCGAGCGGGTCGAGAGCCTGGGGACGGCCGTGGGGCAGGGACGGAGACCGGCCGGCGCCAGCCGCCCGCTGGGCCGCTTCCCGGGGTGTGGTGCACACGGCCTTGCGCCACGGTCCAGCGGTGGGGTCAGCTGCCGTGCGTCCTTTCGAAGACGGCGAAGGCGGCCTCCTGGCGCCATTCCAGGCGGGCCTTGGCGCTGTCGGCGAGCAGGTGCCGGCAGGCCGCGCCGCGCACGGGGAGGCCGGGGTGCTCGGCACGGCAGGCCGGGACCGGCTGGTACCCCTGGGCGGTGGGGTTGCCCTGCCACAGACTCGCACCCGGCAGGAAGCCGTACTCCAGGGAGGCGCGGGCCAGGTCCTTCAGCTCGGGGTAGCGCAGGCCATAGGTGGCGGCGGCGTACTGGTACTCATGGCTGATGTCGATCCGGGACACCCCGGGGTCGTCGGTGGCGAGGACGACGGGGACGCCGTAGCGGCGGTAGGTGCCGAAGGGGTGGTCGGCTCCCTTGACGCCGAGGATCTGGGCGTTGCTGGAGAAGGGCACCTCCACCGCCACCTGACGGTCCGCCATGGTGCGGGCCGTACGGCGCCAGTCGTCCTCGTGGACCAGGTCGACGCCGTGCCCGACCCGTTCGGTGCGGGCGACGTCCACGGCCTGACGGATGTGGAACTTCAGGTCCCGCGGCTTGACCAGCCCGGGCCACAGCTCGCCCGCGTGCAGGGTGACATGCGCCTTCGGGTACTGGGTGCGCAGATAGCCGACCATGCGCATCTGCAGGCTGTAGTCGCGCAGGGCGCTCTCGGAGTCCTCGGGCTGGACGAGGTCGACGGCGACGAACCGCGGGTCGGCCTCGGCCAGCCGCAGGCCGAGGGCGAGCTGGGTGAAGACCCGCTCCGGGGCACTGCCCCGGGACGCCTGGGAGATCCAGCGGACGGTGAGGCCGCACCCGGGTCGCGCCTGCGGGGTGCCGCACCGCTCGGTGGCGCGGAACTCGGCGTCACCGTCGTCCGCCTCCTCGCGGGCCTGGGCGACCAGCTTGTCCAGCTTGCCGCCCGCGACCAGTCTGCGGTGCAGGGCGGCGAGGTCGTCGTCCCAGCCGACCTCGGCGGCCAGCTTCTTCGCGCCGTCGGAGGCCGGGGTGACCATCGTCTCCAGGTAGGACTGGTTGTTGCGGACGACGGTGTCGGCGACCTCCGCGAGCAGCTTGCCCCGGTGCCGCCAGGTGACCTCGCCGAACCTGCCGAAGGTGTCGAAGAAGTGGTCGTGCCCGCTCTCTCCGGGCGAGAAGTCCTCCATGGACCAGGCGCGCACCAGTGCGTCGTGGAAGGCGCGGTCGGAGCGCGCGTCGGCGGCGGGCCGGGTGCCCGGGCCGCAGGGCGGGGTGACCGCGGTCAGCGTCGCGGTGTCGACGCACAGCCCGTCCTCGGCGGCCAGCTCGATCAGGTACTCCGTGGACACCGCGCCGGAGAGGTGGTTGTGCAGGTCTCCGCCCTTGGGGAGCTGCCGGAAGAACTCCCTCAGGGCCGCGGGCCGGTCGTGGAGGGAGCGCAGACGGGCGTCCGTGCGCGCCTCCGCGGCGGTGACCTGCCGGGGCGGGGGTGCGGCGGGCCGGTCGTCCCGCTGCGCCGGCTGGGCTGCGGCGGGCAGGGCGGACAGCAGGGACAGGACACTGAGGGTGCCGACCACGGCCGGAACGACCCGCCGGCTCAGGGCACTTCGAGTTTGCAGACTCACAAGTGGCATGATCACGGAAAGATCACGGCGGCGTGCCCTGATCCGGCACATCTCCGGCGGAGAGCACCCGACCGGGTGACACACCGTCACACCGCCGGGTGTCCCGGCGCCTGCCCACCCGTTGCCCTGTCCCCCGTCCGGTCTCCATTTGAGTACTCAACCACTCACCGCCCCGGTCGTTCAGGGAACACCGGGGGCATGTGTGGCGGATGCGCGGGTATTCGCGCTGCGACTTCGTACATCGGCGACCCATCAGGGAGGCGGATCGCATGCTCATGGCACATCCCGCGGTACTGCAGGACCTCATCGCCCAGTACGAGGCCCTCACCTTGCTCGGGGCGGAGGAGAGCACACCAGAGGCCCGGCAGCGGCTGGCGGACATCTCCTACACGCTGTGCGTGGCCACCGGCACCCGGGACGTCGACATGGCCCTCATCGCCGCCCGCCACCGCCTCTCCGGTGCCCGCCCGGAGGACGACTCCCTGCTCCAGACGACGGTCACACCGGAGCCGTCCCCCACGCTCCAGGCGCCGATCACACCGGAGTCGTCGCCCGCGCTCCAGACGTCGTCCGCGCTCCAGCCGTCCGCTCCCACGGAACAGGTGTCGGCGGTCTGAACCGCCCCTCCCCCAGGGCCGTCACCCGCCCTCCCCCGGAACTCGTCGCGTCCCGCTTCTGGTCTGCGTGACCTACCGGACGGTATACAGGCCCGGTCGAACGCGCGAGGGCCACTCTGCGGAGGTGCCGCCGCGCGCCGCAGCGGGCTCAGGGGGAGGACTCATGGCGAACGGCACGCATCCGGCGGGCGGGGCGAGAGGCCGGGGGCGGTACGCCGCGCTCGGAGCGGCACTGGGCGGCTGCGCCCTCGTCGCCGCCGGCACGGCACCGGCCGCTGCGCACCCAGGCGGGCCGGGCCCCGCGACCGCCTACGTCGCGCTCGGCGACTCCTACACCTCGGGCCCCGGTGTCCCGCGGCAGGTGGACGCCGACTGCGCGCGCTCGGACCACAACTACCCCTCGCTCGTGGCCGCCCGGCGGCAGGTGGCCGCCTTCACGGACGTGAGCTGCGGCGGCGCGACGACCGCGGAGATGTGGCAGGCGCAGGGCACCAATCCGCCCCAGCTCGACGCGCTGGACCGGCACACGGACCTGGTGACGGTGCAGATCGGCGGCAACGACGTCGGCTTCGGCTCCATCATCGCCACCTGCGCCCGCCTGGCCGCCCAGGACCCGGCGGGCAACCCCTGCGAGCGCTCCTACACGGCCTCCGGCCACGACCAGCTCGCTCTCACCATCGTGCGGACCGCGCCGAAGATCGACCGGGTGCTGCGGGCCGTCCACGCCCGGGCGCCGCACGCCCGCGTGGTCGTCGTCGGCTATCCGGACCTCCTGCCCGACGACGGCAGCGGCTGCTTCCCGCAAGTCCCGTTCGCCCAGAAGGACTTCGCCTACCTGCGGGACACCGAGAAGCGGCTGAACCTGATGCTGCGGCTGGTGGCCGGCGTGAACCGGGCCGAGTACGTGGACACCTACGGCCCCACGGTCGGCCACGACATGTGCAAGGCGCCGGCGGACCGCTGGATCGAGCCGCTGCAACCGGCCTCCCCCGCCGCCCCGGCACACCCCAACGCCCAGGGCGAAGCCGCCATGGCCGCGGCCGTGCTGGACCGCCTGGACCGGGGACGCGGACGGAACTGAGCCGGGAAGGCGGGCGGGACCGAGCCCGGCAGGCGGGCCATCCAGCCCGGAACGCGGCGGAACCGGGTCCGGAACGCAGACGGAACCGAGCCCTGGGCGGTGGGGCGGTCTTCCGGGCCGGGAGGCCGCCCCGCCGCCCGCTCAGCCGCCGAGCGCTCCCAGCACGACGGCCTGGGCCTCCTCCTGCACCCGGGCGAGGTGGTCGGCGCCGAGGAAGGACTCGGCGTACACCTTGTAGACGTCCTCGGTTCCCGAGGGGCGGGCGGCGAACCAGGCGTTCTCGGTGGTGACCTTGATGCCGCCGATCGCGGCCCCGTTGCCGGGCGCCTCGGTGAGCACGGCAGTGACCGCCTCCCCGGCCAGCGTGTCGGCGGTGACCTGCGCCGGCGACAACTTGGCGAGCAGAGCCTTCTGTTCGCGGGTCGCGGGGGCGTCGATGCGGGCGTACGCGGGTGCGCCGAAGCGGGCCGTCAGGTCGGCGTAGTGCTCCGAGGGGGTCTTGTCGGTGACGGCCGTGATCTCGGAGGCGAGCAGGGCGAGGATGATGCCGTCCTTGTCGGTGGTCCACACCGAGCCGTCCCTGCGCAGGAAGGACGCGCCGGCCGACTCCTCGCCACCGAACCCGAGGTCGCCGCCGATCAGTCCGTCCACGAACCACTTGAAGCCGACGGGCACCTCGACGAGCCGGCGGCCGAGGTCCCCGGCGACCCGGTCGATCATCGTGGAGGAGACGAGGGTCTTGCCGATGCCCGCGGCGGCCGGCCACCGGTCGCGGTGCCGGTAGAGGTAGGAGATGGCGACGGCGAGGTAGTGGTTGGGGTTCATCAGGCCCGCGTCCGGGGTGACGATGCCGTGCCGGTCGGCGTCGGCGTCGTTGCCGGTGGCGATGCGGAAGCGGTCGCGCTGCTCGATGAGGGAGGCCATCGCGTAGGGCGAGGAGCAGTCCATGCGGATCTGGCCGTCCCAGTCCAGCGTCATGAACCGCCAGGTGGGGTCGGTGTGCGGGTTGACCACCGTCAGGTCGATCCCGTGCTGCTCGGCGATCCGGCCCCAGTAGGCGACGGAGGCGCCGCCGAGCGGGTCGGCGCCGATGCGCACGCCGGACGCGCGGACGGCGTCCAGGTCCAGGACGCTGGGCAGATCGGTGACGTACGTCCCGAGGAAGTCGTACCGCCGGGTGGTGTCCGCGGCGAGCGCGCGGGTGTACGGCAGGCGGCGTACGTCCTTCAGGCCGCCCGTGATGATCTGGTTGGCGCGGTCCTGGATCCAGGAGGTGGCGTCGGAGGCCGCCGGACCGCCGCTCGGCGGGTTGTACTTGAAGCCGCCGTCGGCGGGTGGGTTGTGCGACGGGGTGACGACCACACCGTCGGCGAGGCCCGTGGTGCGGCCCCGGTTGTACGTCAGGATCGCGTGCGAGACGGCGGGCGTGGGCGTGTAGCCGTCCGCGCTGTCGATGAGGACGGTCACCTCGTTGGCGGCGAACACCTCCAGCGCGGTGGCCTTGGCCGGCTCGGACAGGGCGTGGGTGTCGGCGCCCAGGAAGAGCGGCCCGTCGGTGCCCTGGGCGGCCCGGTACTCGCAGATGGCCTGGCTGGTGGCGGCGATGTGGTCCTCGTTGAAGGCGCTCGCCAGGGACGAGCCGCGGTGGCCCGAGGTGCCGAACGCCACCCGCTGTCCCGGGTCGGCCGGGTCGGGGTGCAGCGTGTAGTACGCCGTGACCAGCCGGGCCACGTCGACAAGGTCCTCGGGACCGGCCGGCCGGCCGGCGCGCTCGTGCGCCATGAGTCGGTTCCTCCTCGATGGGGTCGTTCGCTCACCGCCCATCTTTCCTGTCAGGGGCGCGCCATGCGAGTGCGCCCCCGTCAGCCGGGACACACCTGGCCCGCCCGGCCTGTGAACCGGTCCCGCGGAGATCACCGCGGCGCCGCGTCCGCCTGTGCCGCCCTCCCACGGCAGGCAGGTCCGTCAGCGTGGCCGCACCGTCCCCCCGGGGCTCCTTGGCCGCTCGCCCGTTCCGCTCGGTCCGCCGTCGCCGCGGCGGCTGTCGCGGACGCTACCCGGGCGTCGACGGTGCGTGCGCACCGCGTGCTCCCCGGGGCACGCCCGGGCCGGTCACGCGGGGCTCCGTTGTGATCCGGCGCGGCACGGCGGGCCGCCGGGCTGTGCTCCGGTGCCGGAGTCCGTGCCCACCGGCCTGCCGCGCGCCGTGTGGCGGAGGTCAGCCGATGTGGTAGCTGTCGCCGTAGACCTTCCAGTCCAGCGGGGTGTTCAGGTCGAGGTTGCCCTTGCGCAGGAAGACCCGCTGCGCGGTGTCGACGCGGCTGGTGTCGCTGTGGGCCTCTTCCTGCTTCATCGCCCACACCCGGGCGTCCAGGAAGGCGTTGAGGTACGTCGTCTCGTCGCCGCCCTGGGCCGGCGGCTTGGCGCTGCGCAGGGCCCGCTTGCGGATGTTGCGGAAGCTGGTCGGGTCGTCGCCGTCGCCGTGCATGACGATGGCGTCGTAGTAGATGAACTGGCCGAGCGCGCGCAGCCCGTCCGTCTTGCCCTGGGCGACGGCGGGGTTGAAGTAGACGCGGTCGCGTTCGTCGTTCTGGGCCTGCTGGAAGGCGGTGTCCTGGGCGGCCTTGCGCCAGTCCTTGGGGTAGTCGGGGTCCAGGCCCTGGTGCGAGTCGGTGCCGTTGACCTTCCGCAGGGCGGGCAGGTACTTGGCCAGCACGTTGCCGGGCTTGCGGTCGGCGTAGAGCTGGACGAGGTCGAGCATGTCACCGGTGCCGGAGCAGAAGCCGATGATGCCGGCCGTGTAGCCGCGGCCGTCGCCGATGTCCTCGATGTACTGGTACTGGGCCTTCCAGTCGAGCGAGGAGTTCTCCGCGCTCGACACCAGCTTCATGGCGATCTCCTTCTTCGCCGGGTCGTCCAGCCCCGGCGCGGCGGCCGAGGCCGTGCCGGCGCGGGAGACTCCGAGCAGGGCGCCCGAGGCGACCGCGCCGAGCGCGGCGACGACGGTCCGGCGGGAGAGGCGGGAGGGGCCGGCGGGGCTCGCGGGGGTTGCCGCTTCGCGGTCTGCGTACACCACAGGGGCTCCAAGGGAGAGTGGGGGGTGGGACTTGGTCCGTACCGATACTGGTAGGAAAGTTTCCTATCAAACGCGGCGCAGGCCGGTAACCCGGCGGGCCAGAAGTTCGTAGGATCGGACAAGCCCCCCGACGCGGCCGTGGCTCAGCCGTGCCACGCCTTCCCCCGTTCCTGCGCGAGCGCGTACAACTCCCGTGACGTGCTGATGAGTTCGCGCCTCTCCTCTCGCGAACCGACCATCGGCCGGGAGCCCTTGAGCGGAACCTGGGCGCTCTCGGGCAGGAACCGGACGGTGAGCAGGCCGATGGCGCCGGCCAGCATCAGGTAGTAGGCGGGCATGAGGTCGTCGCCGGAGACGTCGACCAGCGCGGCGGTGACCAGCGGGGTGGTGCCGCCGAACGCGGCAACGGCGATGTTGAAGCCGATGCCCATGGCCGCGTAGCGGACGGCGGTCGGGAACAGGGCCGGCAGGGTGGCCGCACTGGGGGCGGCGAAGCAGGCCAGCAGGGTGGCCAGGAGCAGCACGCCGAGGATCGGCGGCCAGGTGCCGTGCGCCTTGATGAGCAGGAAGGCGGGGACGGCGAGCACGATCATCGCCGCCGCCCCGACGGCGTAGAGCGGGCGCCGGCCGACCCGGTCGCTGAGCCGGCCGAGGAAGGTGATCAGGACGACGATCCACACCATCCCGACGAGGACCAGGACGTCCGCGGAACCGCTGGAGCGATGCAGGGTCTCGGTCTGATAGGTCGGCAGATAGCCGGTGACCATGTAGTTCGTGACGTTGTAGAGCAGCACCAGGCCCATGCAGACGAGCAGGGGCCGCCAGTGGTTCCTGACGATGTCCTTGAACTCGCTGCCCGCCGACTCCTGCGCCAGCGCCTTCTCGTGTTCGTCCAGTTGCTGCTGGAAGGCCGGGGACTCCTCCAGCTTCAGCCGCATGTAGAGGCCGATCACGCCGAGCGGCCCGGCGATCAGGAACGGCACGCGCCAGCCCCAGGAGAGCATCTGGTCGTCCGTCAGCGCCAGGTTGAGCAGGGTGACCAGGGCCGAGCCCAGGGCGTAGCCCGTGAAGGTGCCGAAGTCGAGCCAGCTGGAGAGGAAGCCGCGCCGGCGGTCCGGAGAGTACTCGGCCACGAAGGTGGTGGCTCCGCCGTACTCGCCGCCGGTGGAGAAGCCCTGGACCATACGGGCCAGCAGGAGCAGCACGGGCGCGGCGATGCCGATGGTGGCGTAGCCGGGGATCACGCCGATGGCGAAGGTGCCGGCCGCCATCATGATCATGGTGGTGGCGAGCACCTTCTGCCGCCCGATCCGGTCGCCGAGCGGGCCGAAGACCAGCCCGCCGAGGGGCCGTACGACGAAGGCGGCGGCGAAGGTCGCGAACGAGGAGATGACCTGGGCGGCCGGGGAGGCTCCGGGGAAGAACACCTTGCCGATGGTGGCGGCGAGGTAGCTGTAGACACCGAAGTCGAACCACTCCATGCAGTTGCCGAGCGCCGAGGCGCCGACGGCGCGCCGGAGCAGCGGGGGCTCGACGACCTGGACGTCGTCCGCGCGGAAGGCCCCCCGGTTGCGGCGCAGCCTGCGCGTCAGGTCCTCCCGGACCTGACGCGGCAACCGCGCCCCCGCCCCCGGTACCCGCCGCCTGTCCCGGTCCTCCCGTTCCCCACCGGACCCCGCACCGCTCATGAGCGCCTCCTTGCTCTCGCTCCGTTGATCACCGCCTGCCCCTGTGTCCGATTCAGAAACGGAACCGCTCAATCCCATCCCGGACGGCGGTTGGACTTGCGCGGCGCCACGGAGCAGGGTGGACGGGCCCGCGCGCACACGCGGGGCACCCCTACGGCACCACCCGGAGAAGACCCGATGACGTACGTCGCGGACCCCGCTCGCTACGACGGCACCATGCGCTACCGGCGCACCGGCCGTTCCGGACTGGACCTGCCGGTCCTGTCCCTGGGCTACTGGCACAACTTCGGCGACGACCGCCCGTTCGAGACCCAGCGGGAGATCGCGCTGCGCGCCTTCGACCTCGGGATCACCCACCACGACCTCGCCAACAACTACGGCCCGCCCTACGGCGCGGCGGAGCTGAACTTCGGGCGGCTGCTGAAGCGCGACCTGGCGCCCTACCGCGACGAGCTGGTGATCTCCACCAAGGCCGGCTGGGACATGTGGCCCGGCCCCTACGGGCAGGGCGGCGGCTCCCGCAAGTACCTGCTGGCCTCCCTCGACCAGTCGCTCGGCCGGATGGGCGTGGACTACGTCGACATCTTCTACTCCCACCGGCTGGACGCGAGCACGCCGCTGGAGGAGACCATGGGCGCGCTCGACACCGCCGTCCGCCAGGGCAAGGCCCTGTACGTCGGCATCTCCTCCTACGACGCCGAGCGCACCCGGCAGGCCGCCGCGATCCTGCGCGAGCTCGGCACCCCGTTGCTGATCCACCAGCCGTCGTACAGCATGCTCAACCGCTGGATCGAGACAGACGGCCTGCTGGACGCGGCCCAGGAGGAGGGTTTCGGCGTCATCGGCTTCACGGCGCTCGCGCAGGGCCTGCTCACCGGCCGCTACCTGGACGGCGTCCCGGCGGACTCGCGGGCCGCGCGGGGCACGTCCCTGGACACCGCCTGGCTGACGGACGACCTGCGGGGCCGGCTGCGCGCCCTGAACGACATCGCGGCCCGGCGCGGACAGACACTGGCCCAGCTCGCGCTGGCCTGGGCGCTGCGGGACGAGCGGGTGACCTCGCTCGTCATCGGTGCCTCGCGGGTCGAACAGCTGGAGCAGAACGTCGCCGCGCTGGAGAACCCGTCCTTCAGCGACGAGGAGCTGGCCGAGATCGACCGGTACGCGACCGAGGGCGGCGTCGACCTGTGGCGCGACGCCCGGCTGGGAAACCTCGGCTGAGGCGCCGGTGGCGGGCTCCCGGCCTGGACCGCCCGGAGGGCCTGGCCGGGAGCCCGGCCGGGACCGCCCGGAGGACATCGCGGGGGGCACCCCATGACATTTATCACTGACATGGGGGAATAAGTAGGACATAATGGACGTCATTCACCGCGTCCGCACCGCCCCCGCGCACCACGCCCCGCGACCGCAAGGAGCCGCTCCCCGTATGGCGCACGGAGCCCACCGCAATCCCTTCCTGCCTCCCCACCCCGACCTGACCCTCGCCCGCGACTGCGAGCAGTGCCTCGGCTGGGGAACCGTCGTCACCCGCGACGGGGACCACGAACTGTGCCACTCGTGCCAGCCCGATCCCGCCGGCGACCAGGGGGCCGCGACCTCCGGTTCCTGACGCTCCGCCCCCACCCGCTCCGGCCCCCTCCCCCGGACGATCACGCTCCGGGGTAGGGTTCGGTTAAAAGTTTCACCAAGAAACATTCAAGCCGGACAGGGGGGCAGCCATGAGCGCCGCACGCACCAGCAGGACACCGTTGCCGGGAATCGGCGTCCGGTACGACCTGACGACACGCGAACACCGCCACCTGTCGGTGGTGGCCCACCGGGACGGTTCGCGCACGCTCAGCGCCTACCGGCGCGACGATCCGGACGCCTGTGCCCTGTCGGTCCATCTCACCGGGCAGGAGGCGGAAGCGCTGGTGGACGCGCTGAAGCCGACCCATCACAGCGCCACGCTGCTCTCCACCACCGAGCTGGGCCTGGTGGCCGAGCGGATCGAGCTGTCCGGGACCTCGCACTGGAACGGACGGCTGCTCGGCGAGACCCGGATGCGCACCGACACCGGCGTGTCGATCGTGGCCGTCCTGCGCCGCGCCGAGGCGATCCCCTCCCCCGGCCCCGGCTTCCGGCTGGCCGGCGGGGACACGCTGATCGTCATCGGCACCCGCGAGGGCGTCGACGCCGCCGCCACGATACTCGGGCGGGAGTGATCCGGATGCACTCCTCCGCGGTCTTCCTGATCGAGTTCGGCGCGATCATCCTGGGCCTCGGGCTGCTGGGCCGGCTCGCCGCCCGCCTGCGGTTCTCACCCATCCCGCTGTACCTGCTGGCCGGGCTCGCCTTCGGTGAGGGCGGTCTGCTGCCGCTCGGCACCAGCGAGGAGTTCGTCGCGATCGGCGCCGAGATCGGCGTCGTCCTGCTGCTGCTCATGCTGGGGCTCGAATACACCGCCGGCGATCTGGTCTCCAACCTGAAGACCCAGTACCCGGCCGGGATCGTCGACGCCGCCCTCAACGCCCTGCCCGGCGCCGCCATGGCCCTGCTGCTGGGCTGGGGCCCGATCGCCGCCGTCGTCCTGGCCGGCATCACCTGGATCTCCTCCTCCGGTGTCATCGCCAAGGTCCTCGGCGACCTCGGCCGGATCGGCAACCGGGAGACGCCGGTGATCCTCAGCATCCTGGTGCTGGAGGACCTGTCCATGGCGGTCTACCTGCCCGTGGTCACGGCCCTGCTGGCCGGGACCGGTTTCGCGGCCGGCAGCGTCACGCTGGCCGTCGCGCTCGGCGTGGCGGGCCTGGTGCTGCTGGTGGCGGTCCGCTACGGCCGGCACATCTCCCGGTTCGTCTCCACCGACGACCCCGAGAAGCTGCTGCTGGTGGTGCTCGGGCTGACGCTGGTGGTGGCCGGCGTCGCCCAGCAGCTCCAGGTCTCGGCGGCCGTCGGCGCGTTCCTGGTCGGCATCGCCCTGTCCGGGGAGGTCGCCGAGGGTGCACACAACCTCCTCGCCCCGCTGCGGGACCTGTTCGCGGCGGTGTTCTTCGTCTTCTTCGGGCTGCACACCGATCCGGCGAGCATCCCGCCGGTGCTGCTGCCCGCCCTCGCCCTGGCCGTCGTCACCTCCCTCACCAAGATCGCCACCGGCTACTGGGCGGCCCGCCGCGCGGGCATCTCGGCCCGGGGCCGGTGGCGGGCCGGCGGCACCCTGGTCGCCCGCGGCGAGTTCTCCATCGTCATCGCGGGACTCGCCGTCACCTCCGGCATCGACTCCGACCTCGGCCCGCTGGCCACCGCCTACGTGCTGCTCCTGGTCGTGCTCGGCCCGCTGACCGCCCGGTACACCGAACCGCTCGCCCGGCGCCTGACCGGCCGCCGGGACCGGCGCACGGCACCACGGGCCGAGGCCGGCCCGGACGCCGCCGCACAGGACCAGCGGGACGAACGCGACCAGCAGGACCAGGAAGCCTCGGTCGGCCGGCCCTGATCACCGCGCGGCCGCACCGACGTACCGTGGAGGCATGTCGCCTCCGCTTCCGGGACCGCTGGCCCAGCTGGAGCCGCTGCTCGGTCACTACGGCTACTGGGCCGTGGGAGCGGTGGTCTTCGTCGAGGACTTCGGCGTCCCCGCGCCCGGCGAGACCATCCTGCTCGCGGCGGGGGTGTACGCGGGCACGGGGCGGCTGAACGTCGTGGCCGTGGCGGTCATCGCGTTCGTCGCGGCCGTCGCCGGCGACAACCTCGGCTACCTGATCGGCAGGGTCGGCGGGCGGCCCTTCGTGCACCGGTGGGGCAAGTACGTCTTCCTGACGCCCAAGCGGTTCGAGGCCGCCGAGGCGTTCTTCACCCGGCACGGCGGCAAGATCGTGACGGTGGCCCGGTTCATCGAGGGCCTGCGCCAGGCCAACGGCGTCATCGCGGGCACGACCGGCATGCACTGGCGCCGCTTCCTCGCCTTCAACGCCCTCGGCGCGGCCCTGTGGGTCGGTCTGTGGACGACCCTGGCCTACCTCGCGGGCAACCACATCACCGCGATCTACGACGAGATCCGGCGCTACCAGCTCTACGTCGTCATCGCCTTCGCCGTCCTCCTCGCGGCGTTCGTCGTACGGCACGTCGTGCGGCAGCGCGGCCAACGCTGACCCGCACCATGGTTTGGACGGCGGCGGAGCGGCAAGTCGGATGGCGACCAGAGACCACGTCGATGTGGGGATGTGACACGTGATGGCCGGCAATCAGAAGGCCAAGGCCAAGGCGGAGCAGGCCAAGGGCAAGGTCAAGGAGGCCGCGGGCCGCGCCGTCGGCAACGAGAGCGTGGAGGCCGAGGGCCGCATGAAGGGCGCCGAGGGCGACGCCCGGCAGGCCAAGGAGAAGATCAAGGACGTCTTCAAGCACTGAGCGGACCGAAGGAACGATCCGGCCTCGGAGCGGGCCCGGAGATCCCGTGCCAGCGGGTCCCCGGGCCCGCTCCGCTGTGTGCCCGCGCCGCTCCCGCCGCCCCTCAGCAGGCGTTCGTGAGCATCCGGAGGATTCCTCGGGGACGTCCCCTTGACCGGCGGCCCAGCGGGTAACCGAGCAGGGACGGCAACGACCCCCCTGTGCACAGGAAGGGCCCCTGACCCCAGAGGAAAAGGGCAACGAGGTATGGACATCCCGCTCAGGACCCACGCGACGACGCAGGACCGCGCCGCGCCCCTGCGCTACAGCCGCACCTGGGACACCGGCGTCTCCAGCATCGCCGAGGCCAGAGACGCCGTCGCGGCCCTGCTGGCGCGGGCGCGGCTCACCCCCGGGCGCCGCCCGCTGCAGGATGCCCAGCTCGTCGTCAGCGAACTCGTCACCAACGCGGCCAAGCACGCGCCCGGCCCGTGCGCGCTGCGCCTGGAGCTGCTGCCCGACGCCACCGCGCTGCGCATCTCCGTCACGGACACCTCCGAGGAGCCGCCGCGGCGGCGTCCGCCCGACCCCCGGCGGGTCGGCGGCCACGGTCTGCACCTCGTGGCGATGGTCTCCCGCGGTCTGGAGGTGACCTGGCTGTCCCACGGCAAGCGGGTCACCGCGACGGTGCCGCTCGGCCCGGCGGCCGCCGGCTGACCGGCCGGGTGCACCGACACCAGCACCACCTCGTCGGCCGGCGGACCGGCCGTCGGCATCAGGCGACCCTGATGCCGACGATGCAGGTGTCGTCGTCGGTGTCCGACCTGCTGTAGGTCAGCAGCCGGTCCAGTTGCTGGTCCAGGGTGCTGGGCGCCGCGCGCGCCGTGTCCAGCAGATGCGACAGCGACTCCTCCACCGAGCGGTCCCGGCGCTCGATCAGGCCGTCGGTGTACATCAGCAGGGTGTCCCCGGCGGCCAGCTGCACCTCCGTCTCCTCGTAGCGCGCCTCCGGGACGGCACCCAGCAGCAGTCCCTTGACCGGGGGCAGCGCGGTGGCGTCCGCCTCCCGTACCAGCACCGGCGGCAGATGGCCCGCCCGCGCCCAGCGCAGGGTCCGCCGCTCGCCGTCGTACAGGGCGCACACGGCGGTCGCGGTGACGGCACCGGTCAGATGGTGGGCGACGATGTTCAGCCAGGACAGCAGCTGCGCCGGCCCGGCGCCGGTCACCGCGAGGCCGCGCAGCGCGTTGCGCAGGACGACCATGCTGGTCGCCGCCTCGATGCCGTGCCCGGCGACGTCGCCGACGCACAGCAGGACCAGTCCGGAGGGCAGCACCACGGCGTCGTACCAGTCGCCACCGACCAGGTGCTCGGTCTCGGCCGGCCGGTAACGCACCGCCACCTGGAGGCCGGGCACCCGCAGCGGGGCCTGGGCCGGGGGCATGATGGCGTGCTGGAGCTGGAGCGTGAGGCGGTTGCGCTCCACGGCCTGCTGTTCGGTGTGGGCCAGCTGGTCGCGCGTGGCCGCGAGGGCGACCTCCGTCCAGTGCTGGGCGGAGATGTCCTGGTAGGCGCCGCGGACGCCGAAGAGCTGGCCGCCGGTGTCGAGGACGGGTTCGGCGACCACCCGGATGTGCCGGGTCACGCCGTCCGGGCGCAGCAGCCGGAACGCGGCGGAGGCGGGCCTGCGGTGGTGCAGCACGGTGCGCAGGAAGCGGCCGAGGATGACGGCGTCGTCGGGGTGGGCGTGGGCCGGCAGGTCCTGGAGCGCGACCGGGGGGCTCGTGGGCGGGCGGCCGTACAGGGTGAACAGCTGGCCGTTCCAGGTGATCTCGCCGGTGAGCAGGTTCTCCTCGAAACCGCCGATCCGGCCGAGCCGCTGGGCGTGCTGGAGCAGGCTGGCCAGTCGCGCGGTCTCGTCCTCGATGCGCCAGATCAGCAGCACGCCGGAGCCGTGCCGGCTGATGCTGATGTCGGCGACGGCGGACAGCGGCACCTGGTCGACCAGGGCGGTCAGCCGCATCCGGCGGGCGCGGAACGGCTCGCCGGTGGCGTAGACCCGCTCCACCCGCTGGAACAGCTCGCTGTCGCCGGCGGCCATCGGGTAGGCCTCCAGCAGCAGGGCGCCGCCCACGACCGCCCGGGGCCGGCCCGCCGGGTCCAGGAAGCGGCTGTTGACGTGCTGGATGCGGAAGTCGACCAGCTGTCCGGTGCCGTCGAGGTGCGGCACGAGCACCAGGGCCGGGTCGTGCAGCCCGTCGGCCAGGTCCATCAGCTCGACCACGTCGGGCAGCAGCCCGGGTTCCGGTCCGGTGCCGGGCGGCGGCACGAAGCTCTCCAAGGAGTGCGCGCACAGCTCGGCGAGGGCCTCCACCTGCCGGACGACGGGGCGCGGCAGCGGTTCCTCCGGCTTGGGCCAGGCGATCTCCAGGACGCCGTGGATCCGGCCGCCCGCCCCGGCGGGTACGGCGATCCGGGCGCCGTCGGCGTACTCGCGGCGGCCGATCGTGGGCAGCCCGGACCCGGCGAGCGACGGCAGCCACTGCCCGTCGGGCTCGGTCAGACCCCGCCGGGCCACGGTGGCCACGTCGGGCGGGACGTAGTGCCAGCGGGCCGCCTCGCCCGGCGGGAAACCGGCGCTGCCCGCGAGGGTCAGCGAGCCGTCGGAGCCGGCCGACCAGATGGCGACGGCGACCGCGCCCAGCGGGCGCAGGGCGTGGTCGAGCAGCGAGTCGGCCATCGCCTGGGTGTCGTGGGCGGCCAGGAGACCGCTCTCGGCGGCGCGCAGCCGTACGGCGGCGGACTCGGCGACGGGCCCGGAGGGGTCCGCGGCGACGGACAGGAACGCCTCGGTGACCTCCGCGACGCGGTCCCGGGCCGCCTGGTTGATGACCTCGACCGCGAACTCCAGCGGGGTCATCTGCGCCTGCTCGGTGAGTTCGGCGAGCTGGCGGGCGGCCTGGGCGGGGCCGCAGCCGAGGCGTTCGACCAGGATGCCCTTGGCCAGTTCGATCAGCGCCCGGCCCTCCGCCTCGGCCTGCGCCACCTGTACCTCGCGGCGCAGCCGCTCCACGGTGGCAGCGAGCCGGCCGACCGGGGAGGTGGCGGGTACGTCGGACGACTCCGCGTCGGCGGCGGGGAGCTGGGCGGGCACACCTGCCGGCGTGCCCGGTTCGTACGCGTTCACCGGATCGGTACTCCTCGGCCTGCGGTGGGGCGGGCGCGCTGTGCCGTGCTCATGGCCGTGCTCATGCGGGGAGCCAGCGCCGGACACAGGCGATGAGGTCATGGGTGTCGACCGGCTTCGTGACGTAGTCGCTGGCGCCGGAGGCGAGGCTCTTCTCCCGGTCGCCCTGCATGGCCTTGGCGGTCACGGCGATCACCGGCAGGTCGGCGTACTGCGGCATCTTGCGGATCTCGGCCGTGGCGGTGTAGCCGTCCATCTCGGGCATCATCACGTCCATGAGGACGAGTTCGACGTCCGGGTTGTGCAGCAGCGTCTCGATGCCCTTGCGGCCGTTCTCCGCGTGCAGGACACGGAAGCCGTGCAGTTCGAGGATGCCGCTGAGCGCGAACAGGTTCCGGGCGTCGTCGTCGACGACGAGGACGGTACGGCCACGGGTGTGCTCGTCGATCAGGTGGGGCGCGGTGTGCTGGGTCTCGTCCCCGCGGACCAGGGTGAGCACCTCGCCGGGCTCCTCGGCGGACAGGTGCAGCGCGATCCGTTCGCGCAGCTCGTCCAGGCTGAACAGGTACTCCAGCGAACCGCCGGCGGTGTCCTCGGCGAGGGGCTCGGTGCGGTGCGAGCCGTGCACCAGCACCGGGACGCCGGTCAGGGCCGAGTCGGCGCGCAGCGCCTCCAGGAACCGGGCCGACTCCCCGTCGGGCACGCCCAGGTCCACGACGACGCAGTGGCAGGGTTCGGCGGCGAGGGCACCGGCCGCTTCCTGGGCGCCGACCGCGGTGATGATGTCGACGGGTGTGCCGTCGCCGTCGGTGCGGCCGGTCTCCAGATCCCGGACCACACTCTCGGCGACGAGCGTCAGCAGCCCGCGCGGGCGCTCCTCGACGACGAGCAGACGGCGTGGCCGTTCCCGCCGCGCGAGGACCGGCGGCCGCTGCTGGACGGGACCGTCCGGCTCGTCCGTGCTCTCCTGCCCGGCCTTCGGGAGGGAGCGGCCGCTGCGCAGGAGTTCGTCGAAGTCCGGCCGGGCCACGGGCAGGAAGAGGGTGAAGGTGCTGCCCTTGCCGGGGGTGCTGTCCACGGTGACGGCGCCGCCGAGCAGGTGGGCGATCTCCCGGGTGATGGACAGACCGAGCCCGGTGCCGCCGTACTTGCGGCTCGTGGTGCCGTCCGCCTGCTGGAACGCGCCGAAGATGGTCTCCAGTTGCTGTTCGGGGATGCCGATGCCGGTGTCCTTCACCCGGAAGGCGACGACCGCGCCGCCGCGTACGACGCCGGCGGGCACCTCGTCGTCGCCGACGGGTTCGACGCGCAGTTCGACACCGCCCTGCTCGGTGAACTTCACCGCGTTGGAGAGCAGGTTGCGCAGGATCTGGCGGAGCCGGGAGTCGTCGGTGAGCAGGTCGGCGGGGGCGCCGGGGGCCGTGGTGACGGTGAAGTCCAGGCTCTTCTGGGAGGTCATCGGGCGGAAGGTGGCCTCGACGTAGTCGATGAGCTGCCGCAGCGGGACCAGTTCGGGGCTGACGTCCATCTTGCCGGCCTCGACCTTGGACAGGTCCAGGATGTCGTTGATGAGCTGGAGCAGGTCGGAGCCGGCCGAGTGGATGATGCCCGCGTACTCGACCTGCTTCGGGGTGAGGTTGCGGGAGGGGTTCTGGGCCAGCAACTGGGCGAGGATGAGCAGGCTGTTGAGCGGGGTGCGCAGCTCGTGGCTCATGTTCGCGAGGAACTCGGACTTGTACTTGGAGGCGAGCGAGAGCTGCTGGGCGCGCGCCTCCAGTTCCTGCCGGGCCTGTTCGATCTGGAGGTTCTTCGCCTCGATGTCCCGGTTCTGCTCCGCCAGCAGCGAGGCCTTCTCCTCCAGTTCGGCGTTGGAGCGCTGGAGTTCCTCCTGCCGGGCCTGCAACTCGGCCGAGCGGGACTGCAGTTCACTGGTGAGCCGCTGCGACTCCTGGAGCAGTTCGTCGGTGCGGGCGTTGGCGACGATGGTGTTGACGTTGACCCCGATGGTGTCCACGAGCTGCTGGAGGAAGTCCCGCTGGACGGCGGTGAACGGGGTGACGGCGGCCAGCTCGATGACGCCGAGGACCTGCTCCTCGAAGACGATCGGCAGCAGCAACAGCGCGGTGGGCTCGATCTGTCCGAGCCCGGAGGAGATGGTGACGTATCCGGGCGGCAGTTCGTCCACGGCGATGGTACGGCGGCTGCGCGCGGCCTGGCCGACCAGGGAGCGGCCGAACGCGATGCGGACGGGGCGGGTGTCGTCCTCGGGCCGGCCGTAGGAGCCGACGAGCCGCAGCTCGGGCCCGGAGTCGTGCTCCTCGGCGAGGTAGAAGGCGCCGTACTGGGCGGACACCTGCGGCACCAGCTCGTCCATGATGAGCTCGGCGACGACGGGCAGGTCGCGGTGGCCCTGCATGAGGCCGGAGATCCGGGCGAGGTTGGTCTTGAGCCAGTCCTGTTCCTGGTTGGCCCGGGTGGTCTCGCGCAGGGACTCCACCATGGAGTTGATGTTGTCCTTCAGGTCGGCGACCTCACCGGAGGCGTCGACGGTGATGGAGCGGGTCAGGTCGCCCTCGGCGACGGCGCTGGCGACGTCGGCGATGGCGCGAACCTGCCGGGTGAGGTTGCCGGCCAGTTCGTTGACGTTCTCGGTGAGCCGCTTCCAGGTGCCGGAGACGCCCTCGACCTCGGCCTGTCCGCCGAGCCGGCCCTCGGTGCCGACCTCGCGGGCGACTCGGGTCACCTCGTCGGCGAAGGCGGAGAGCTGGTCGACCATCGTGTTGATGGTGGTCTTCAGTTCGAGGATCTCGCCGCGGGCGTCGACGTCGATCTTCTTCGACAGATCGCCCTTGGCCACGGCGGTGGTCACCAGCGCGATGTTGCGGACCTGGCCGGTGAGGTTGTTGGCCATGGAGTTGACGTTGTCGGTGAGGTCCTTCCAGGTGCCGGCCACATGGGGCACGTGCGCCTGCCCGCCGAGCCGGCCCTCGGTACCCACCTCGCGGGCCACGCGCGTGACCTCGTCGGCGAACGCCGACAGGGTGTCGACCATGGTGTTGATCACATCGGCGAGGGCGGCGACCTCGCCCTTGGCCTCGACGGTGATCTTCTGGGAGAGATCGCCCTTGGCGACGGCGGTGGCGACCTGGGCGATGGAGCGGACCTGGCCGGTGAGGTTGGAGGCCATCACGTTGACGTTGTCGGTGAGGTCCTTCCAGGTGCCGGCGACCCCGCGCACCTGGGCCTGCCCGCCGAGCCGGCCCTCCGTGCCCACCTCGCGGGCCACGCGCGTGACCTCGTCGGCGAACGCGGAGAGCTGGTCCACCATCGTGTTGATGGTGTTCTTCAGCTCCAGGATCTCGCCCCGCGCGTCCACCGTGATCTTCTGCGACAGATCACCCTGCGCCACCGCGGTGGCCACCTGGGCCACGTTGCGCACCTGCGCCGTCAGGTTCCCGGCCATGAAGTTGACCGAGTCCGTAAGGTCCCGCCAGGTGCCCTTGACGCCCTTGACGTCCGCCTGCCCGCCGAGCCGGCCCTCCGTGCCCACCTCACGGGCCACCCGGGTCACCTCGTCGGCGAACGCGGAGAGCTGGTCCACCATCGTGTTGATGGTGCTCTTCAGCTCCAGGATCTCGCCCCGCGCGTCCACCGTGATCTTCTGCGACAGATCACCCTGCGCCACCGCGGTCGTCACCTGGGCCACGTTGCGCACCTGCGCCGTCAGGTTCCCGGCCATGAAATTGACCGAGTCCGTAAGGTCCCGCCAGACCCCGGCGACCCCGGGGACCTGGGCCTGCCCGCCCAGCCGGCCCTCGGTGCCGACCTCGCGGGCCACCCGGGTGACCTCGTCCGCGAACGCCGAGAGCTGGTCCACCATCGTGTTGACGGTTTCCTTCAGCTGGAGGATCTCGCCGCGTGCGGGCACGTCGATCTTCTGGGACAGGTCGCCCTTGGCGACGGCGGTGGCGACCTGGGCGATGTCGCGCACCTGCGTGGTGAGGTTGCCCGCCATCGCGTTGACGGAGTCGGTGAGGTCGGCCCAGGTGCCGGAGACGCCCGGCACCTGCGCCTGTCCGCCGAGGGTGCCCTCGGTTCCCACCTCGCGGGCCACCCGGGTGACTTCGGAGGTGAACACGGACAGCTGGTCGAC
Source organism: Streptomyces sp. NPDC017676 (assembly GCF_044329325.1). Taxonomy (NCBI): domain Bacteria; kingdom Bacillati; phylum Actinomycetota; class Actinomycetes; order Kitasatosporales; family Streptomycetaceae; genus Streptomyces; species Streptomyces sp. NPDC017676. The sequence continues at coordinate 351,714 of NZ_JBIRJA010000006.1, forward strand.
CATGCCGTTGAAGACGGTGGCGATGTCGCCCATGAGCCCGGTGGAGTCGTCCGGCAGCCGGGTGCCGAAGTCCCCGTCGCGCACCGCGGTCAGTCCCGCGAGCAGCATTCTCAGTTCGTGGTCACCCGGGACAGCCTCGGTCGTCCCGGTCGCCTTGCCGGCCATGCGCACCCTCGATCCGCTCCCCAAGAGCCCCCGCGGCGGGGGCTCGGAACCGCGGCCGGGAGCACAGCGCGGCCCGGCCGGTGGTGTGTGCATTTCCGCAGTTCACGGATTTGCATGATGAGAAAAATACGCCGCAGGCTAACCCACCTTCGCGGGTGCGGACAAAGGAACCGGCCAACCTCCGGAAGCCGCCGAATTTCACTCACGGCAACAGGTGTGAGGTGCTGTCACCCGGGTACCCGAAAGAGTTTCGCCAAGGGATTGCGGGGCCCGCCGCGACCGGAATTCCGGGCGGCGTCCACGGCCACCGCCCAGTCCGGCGGGGTCTCGCCGTCCACCACGAACTCCAGCAGCACCGGCCCGCGCCCGGCGAGTACGTCGGCCCAGACGGACCCGACGAACCGCGGCCGGTCGCAGCGTACGGCGGGCAGCCCGGCCAGGCGGGCCAGCTCGGCGTACGGCAGTGCGGGGACCTCGGCGGAGGGCGGCACCAGCGGGTCGCCGTCGGCGGCGCGGCGCTGCCAGGTGAGCCGGTTCAGGTCGCCGTTGTTGAAGACGCAGAACACCAGCGGCGGCAGCTCCGCCAGCCGGTCCAGATGGCGGCGGACCGTGACCAGTTCGTTGAGGCCGCCGCTCTGGAAGGCGCCGTCACCGACGAGGGCGATCACCGGCCGGTCGGGGGCGGCGAACCGGGCGGCCACGGCGTAGGGGACCGCCGCGCCGGGCATACCGAGCTGTCCGGACAGCAGTGAGCGCATGCCGCCCCGCAACCTCAGGTGGCGCGTCCACCAGTCCAGCGCCGTTCCCGAGTCGGTCACGACGACGGACCGGTCGGGCAGCCGCCCGGACAGCTCCGCGACGACCGACCGCGGATTCACGGACGTACCGAAGTAGCGGCTCGACCTGGCCTCGCCTTCGGCCCGCCAGTCCCGCACCAGCCGTTCGACCCGGGTGCGCCAGCCGCCCTGCGGGGCCCGGCGCAGCAGCGGCAGCACCGCTTCCAGACAGGCCTCGGCATCGCCGTTCACGCGGACGGCCGCCACGTCGCCGCCGAGGGGGCCGTCGCCCGGCTCCCGGTCCACCGTGACGATCCGGCACCCGTGGGGGCCGGGCAGCAGGGCCGGGTCCAGGTCCTCGGCGCCGACGAGCAGGAGCGTGTCGCACTCCCGCAGCAGCGCCGCGGCGGCCTCGCTGCCGAGCGGACCCGCCACGCCGGTGAGGTACGGCAGGTCGTCCGGCAGTGCGTCCCGGGCCAGGGCCGTGGTCGCGACGCCGGCGCCGAGGAGCTGCGCCACACGGGTCGCGGGTCCGCCGGCCGCCCGGCCGGCGTTGCCGAGGACGATCGCGAGCCTGCCGGCGCCGGAGAGGGCCTCCGCGGCGCGGCGGACGTCGTCAGCCGCGGGCTGCCGGGCCTGGGGCACCGGCGTGACGGCGCCGTCCTCGCCGGGCGGTTCCCCGGGCGCGTCCGCCGCGAGGACCCCACGGGGCACGACGAGGCTCGCCACGCCGCGGTCGGTGACCGCGGCCAGGGCTGCCCGCCGCAGGGCGTCACCCGCGAGCTCGGGGGCGGACACCTCCTCGCAGTACACGGAGACCTCCGCCAGATGGCGCACCGCCCGGCCGGCGGGGCCCCGCGGCGCCGGGTCCGCCCCGACGAGGGCCAGGACCGGCACCCGGTCGGCCGCCGCGTCGTACAGTCCGCCCAGCAGCCGCAGCACCCCCGCCCCGGAGGGGGCGGCACAGCAGCCGAGGCCGCCGGTGAGCTTGGCCTGCGCACAGGCCATGAGCGCGGCGGACTCCTCGCCGCGCGCCTGTAGGAAGCCGGGGGCCTCGGGTGCGCCGCGCAGGGCGCCGATCAGCGGGTCCACCGCGAGTCCCGGTGTTCCGTACACCCGGTCCACGCCCAGGTGCCGCAGCCGGGCGGCGACCAGCTCGGACACGTTCACCACGAAGGCCTCCTTGCAGCACGGCGCCCCACTCGTCCGGCCCACCGGGTAGCCGCGTGCCGACCCGCGCAAACGAGGCCGCGCACTCCGGCCGGACCGTTTCGGGCGAGCGGAGCGGGGGCACTCGTGCCAGGCTCGGAGCGGAGCACCGAGAGTGAGGGTTCCAGCACGGGGCGGAGGGCGAGCACGCGGTGGCGGTGTCCGAGGAGCAGCGGCCGGCCCGGCAGGTGGGGCGGGGCGAGCGGTTGGCGACCGCGCTGGACCGGCGGCTGCCGGTCGCGTCCGCCGGCAAGGAGTTCCTGCGCAAGGCGTTCCCCGACCACTGGTCGTTCCTGCTGGGCGAACTGGCGCTGTACAGCCTGGTCCTGCTGGTGCTGACGGGCGTGTGGCTGACGTTCTTCTTCCACCCCGGCATGACGGAACGGCCGTACACCGGCTCCTACCTGCCGCTGCGCGGCACCCTCACCAGCGAGGCGTACGCGTCGGTGCTCCACATCAGCTTCGACGTGCGCGGGGGACTGCTGATCCGGCAGCTGCACCACTGGGCGGCGCTGGTGTTCGTCGCGGCGATCGGCGTCCACCTGCTGCGGATCTTCTTCACCGGGGCGTTCCGGCGGCCCCGGGAGGTGAACTGGACCATCGGGGTGACGCTGTTCCTGCTCTCCCTGCTGGAGGGGTTCTGCGGCTACTCGCTCCCCGACGACCTGCTGTCCGGCACCGGTCTGCGCACCTCGCAGGGCATCGTGCTGTCGATCCCCGTCATCGGCACGTACCTGTCGTTCCTCGTCTTCGGCGGCCAGTTCCCCGGGCACGAGATCATCCCCCGGCTCTACGTGACCCACATCCTGCTGGTGCCCGGCCTGCTGCTGGCGCTCGTCGCGGCGCACCTGACGTTCGTCGTGTACCACAAGCACACCCAGTGGGCGAAGCCCGGCCGCACCAACCGCAACGCGATCGGCAAGCCCCTGGTGCCGCAGTACACGGCGAAGTCCATGGGCCTGTTCTTCATCCTGGCGGGTGTGCTGGCGGCGATGGCGGCGCTGTTCCAGATCAACCCGGTGTGGAGCTTCGGCCCGTACCGCGCCGACCACGTCTCGCTGGACGCCCAGCCCGACTGGTACGTGGGCTATCTGGAGGGCGCGCTGCGGCTGATGCCGGGCTGGGAGACGGACTTCGCCGGGCACACGATCGTGTGGGACGTGCTCCTGCCGGGCGTGCTGCTGCCGGCGGTGCTCTTCCTGGTCCTGTACGCCTATCCGTTCTTCGAGCGCTGGCTCACCGGCCCGCGGCCCGAGCAGCACCTGTGCGACCGGCCGCGCAACCAGCCCACGCGGACCGCCCTGGGCGCGGCCGCCGTGTCCGGGTACGCCGTGCTGCTGCTGGCGGGCGGACAGGACGTGGTGGCGTACCTGTTCAACCTGCCGGTGGAGCTCCTGACCCGGATGCTGCGGACCGGGCTGTTCCTGATGCCCTTCCTGACCTACCACCTCACCAAGCGGGCCTGCCTGGGGCTGCAGGCCGCCGACCGGAGGCGGATCCTGGACGGTGGGACGACCGGCGAGGTGCGGCGCACGGCCGACGGCGGCTACGAGGAGGCGCACACGCTGCTGTCCCGCGAGGAGGCCTACCGCATCCTCGTGCGCGACACACCCCGGCCGCGTGCCGAGGGCACGGAGGCCTGGCGCTGGTTCCACCGGCACCGGCTGCGCAACGCCCTCAGCCGCTGGTACTTCGGCAAGAGCGTGGAGATGCCGGCCACCGCCTGGGAGAAGCGCCGGATCGAGGTCGTACGGGCCGCGCCGGGCGAGGCAACCGGACAGGGGGACGAGTGAGGAGCGAGGAGGCACCGCATGAGCGACGGCGCTGAGGGCCACGGGAACCTCCTGTACGGGCCGCAGCCGGACGTGGCCGGCGCGTCCGGTTATCGGGACGCCCCGCCGCGGATGGGCTTCTTCACCGACACCTCGGTGTGCATCGGCTGCAAGGCCTGCGAGGTGGCGTGCAAGGAGTGGAACGCCGTCCCGGCGGACGGACTCCTGCTGACCGGCATGTCCTACGACAACACGCAGGGCCTCGGCGCCGACACCTGGCGGCACGTGGCCTTCATCGAGCAGCGCAAGCCGCTCGCCGGGCAGGAACCGGGGGTAGCGCACGACGACCCCGGCGACCACGGCGCCGTCGACGTCTTCGCCGCCGCGTCCCGGCTCGGCACCGACGCCGCCTCCCCGGGGCCCGGCGCCACCGCTCCCCCGCCGGACCGGGCTCCCGGCGGCGCGCCCGCCGGGGAGATCTCGCCCGTCTCCCCCGACGGCCGGACGGAGTTGCGCTGGCTGATGGCGTCCGACGTGTGCAAGCACTGCACGCACGCCGCCTGCCTGGACGTGTGCCCCACGGGTTCGCTGTTCCGCACCGAGTTCGGCACGGTCGTCGTCCAGGAGGACATCTGCAACGGGTGCGGCTACTGCGTGCCCGCCTGCCCCTACGGCGTGATCGACCAGCGCAAGGACGACGGCCGGGTGTGGAAGTGCACGCTGTGCTACGACCGCCTCGGCGTCGGCATGGAACCGGCCTGCGCGAAATCGTGCCCGACGGACTCGATCCAGTTCGGCTCGCTGGAGGAGCTGCGGGAGCGCGCGCAGGCCCGGGTGGCGCAGCTGCACGCGGCCGGCGTCACCGACGCCCGCCTGTACGGCGAGAGCCCGGACGACGGGGTCGGCGGCGACGGCGCGTTCTTCCTGCTGCTGGACGAGCCGGAGGTGTACGGCCTGCCACCGGACCCGGTGGTCACCACCCGGGACCTGCCCGACATGTGGCGGCACGCGGCGCTGGCCGCCGTCTCGCTGATCGCACTCGCCGCCGGCAGCTTCGTACGGAGGCCGCGATGAGCGAATCCGATGTGACACGGGACGGTGTGCGGCACGCGCGGCCCGACCGGGAGGCGCCGACGGGGGTGCACGCGGGGCGCCGCCGGCGCCGGCGCGGTCGGGGCGAGCAGCCGATGGTGCCGGACGCCGAGTTCTCGTCGTACTACGGCAAGCCCGTCCTCAACAAGCCGACCTGGAAGCCGCTGGACATCGCCGGGTATCTGTACCTGGGCGGGCTGGCGGGAGCCTCCTCCCTGCTGGCGGCGGGAGCCGGGGCCACCGGTCGGCCGGGACTCGGCCGGGTGGCCAAGCTGGGATCGGCCGGCGCCATCACGCTGTCGCTGGCGGCACTGGTGCACGACCTGGGGCGCCCGGCCCGGTTCCTGAACATGCTCCGGGTGTTCAAGCCCACCTCACCGATGAGCGTCGGCTCCTGGATCCTGAGCGGGTACGCGCCGCTGACGCTGGCGGCCGCGGCGACCGAGGTGGCGGGCAGGTACCGGATGGCGGGCGCCGCCGCCACGGCGGGAGCCGCCGTACTGGGGCCGGCCGTGGCGACGTACACCGCGGTGCTGCTCTCCGACACGGCGGTGCCGTCCTGGCACGAGGGCTACCGGCAGCTGCCGTTCGTGTTCGCGGGGTCGGCGGCCACGTCGGCCGCCGGCCTCGCCCTGGTCGCGGCGCCCACCGCCCAGGCCGGGCCGGCCCGGCGGATGGCGGCGCTGGGCGCCGTGCTGGAACTGGGCGCCTTCCAGGTGATGAAGCGGCGCATGGGGCTGGCTTCGGAGCCCTTCGAGCAGGGAAAGCCGCATCGGCTGCTGCGCGCCTCGGAGGCCCTGACGGCGGGCGGAGCCGCCCTGGCGCTGCTCTCGGCCCGGGTGCGGGACCGCCGACTGGCCGTTGCGGCGGGAGCGGCCCTCCTCACCGGGTCGGCGGCACTGCGTTTCGGCGTCTTCCACGCCGGGGTGGCCTCAGCGGAGGATCCCCGCTACACGATCGTCCCGCAGCGGGAGAGGCTCCGGGCGCGGGAGGACTGAGGGCGTGCCGGATGCGGAGCCGTGACCGCGCGCCGCACCCGGTACCCACGCGCCGACGGCCCACCGGGGCCACGCCGCCGGTCCGCCACGGGGTCCGGCCCCCAACGGCCCGCGCCGCAACGACCCGCCGAACGCTCCGCCCGACACCACCGCCCCCCTGATGACGCCGGACCCACTGACCGACAGCCGACCGCACCGCAACAGCCGGCCGCACCGCAACGGCCCGCCGAACGCTCCGCCGGACGATCAGCGGCATCCCGCAGCGAGCCCGACCGACGTCGTCCCGCCCGGCGTGATCATCGGCAACCCACCGCCCTGCCACCGGCCCTGGGCAGGGTGGGTCCCGCCGCTCGTGCCCTGTGGCGCGAGCTCCGGTGCGCGGGCGCGGCCTAGCCGATGCCCTCGGCGTCGATCAGCTGGCCCTCGGCGCCGAGCCGTTCGGCGAGATCGGGCAGGCTGGTGGCCTCGATGGCCGCGGGGAGCTGTGAGGCCGGGTAGGGCTGGGGGGAGCGGCGCAGCCAGGCCGTGGCGAGGCCGGCCCGGGCCGCGCCGTCGATGTCCCAGGGGTGCACCGACACCAGCACCACCTCGTCGGCCGGCACACCCGCGGCCTCCACGGCATGGGCGTACGCCTCCCGGGCGGGCTTCCAGCGGCCCACCGCCTCCACGTCGAGGTGCGTCTCGAAGCAGTCGGTCAGTCCTCCCCGGTCGAGAACCGCGCGGGTGGTGCCGGCGGAGCCGTTGGTCAGGGTCACCAGGCGGTACCCGGCGGCGCGCAGGGCCCGGACGCCGTCGGGGACGTCCGGGTGGAGGGGCAGCCGGGGCAGCGCGGCGAGGACGTGGTCCGCCGCCGCCTCGGGGTCGGCCACCCCCCGCTCCGAGGCCGCGAGCGTCCGCAGCACGTCGCGGGCCACGTCGCCGAAGGGGGCGTGGCCCCCGGCCAGGCTCAGGGCGATCCCGTCCCGCAGCACACCGGCGAACCAGGCCGGCAGCGACTGCTCCGGCAGCCCGGTCTCCGCCATCCGGGCCGCGAGCGGGGACAGGTCGGTGAGCGTCTCGTTGACGTCGAACACGAGGACGCGGGGACGTCCGTCACCGGGCAACTCGATCGCCTCCTGTCAGGTGGGCGGCCTGGTCGGCCAGGGCCTCGCGTTCCTCGCGGCTCACCCACGACCAGGTGACCGCCGCGGCCGCGACACCGACCGGCAGCATCCCCACGATCATGGCGAGCCCGGCCGCGGTGTGGCCGGCGGCGACCATGCCGACCGCCGGAAGGTCGAGCAGCGGCGCGGCGAGGAACAGGTACACGCAGCGGCCCGGGTCGTCCAGCCGGTGCCGGGTGCGCGCGACGGCCGGCAGCCAGAACAGGACCGCGGTCGCGAGCAGGGCGGGTTCGGTGACCCGCGCTCCGCCGGGCGGTGCGATGCCCGCCGCGTCGCCGAGGACGGCCCAGGCGTGCGTGAGGACCAGCAGGGGCAGGGCCACTGCGGCGGGCACGCTGATCCGCTCCCAGAGCGGGGAGTGCCGCAGGCACCGGACGGCCGATGGGACCACCGCGGCGACGAGGACGGCGGACCAGGCCATCACCGCGACGGACGCGTGCGCCGAGTGCTCCATGGGGCCTCACTCCTCCCGCGCCGTCGTGCCGCGCACCGCGAGGGCGACGGACAGCATCAGCAGCGGCACGGCCACGACGAGCAGCCAGTAGCCGTAGACCAGGCAGAGCCCGACCAGCAGCAGGCCGATCGCGCCGGGGAGCACGCCGCCCGCGCCCCGGTCGGGCACCCGGTAGCGGACGTGCTGGTCGGTCCTCGCGCGGGAGGACGCCAGGACGGCGAGGGCGAACAGTTCCAGCACGAGGACGACGCCGCCCCACAGCCAGTACGTCATCACGTTCTCGCGGTAGACCGCCAGCACGACGAGGAGCAGGCCGTTCAGCGCGCCCCAGCCGGCGACGAGTACGGCGGTCAGGTGCCGTTTCACGCGGTGCCCCCTCCTGTTCTGCGGTCCAGCAGCGGGGCGAAACTGGTCACGGGCGGCAGCGGGCGGTCCGCGGGGAAGTTGAGGCGCGGCGGCGGCGAGGTGGTGGCCCACTCCAGGGTGTGGCCCCCCCATGGGTCGTCACCGGCCGGCTCCGCGCGGCCCAGGTGGCGGCGGCGGAGCGTCCACAGGACGTTGACGACGAACACCGTCATGCCCGCGGCGAGGAAGGCCGCGCCGATGCCGGCGAGCAGGTTCAGCGGGCCGAAGCCGTCGAAGGTGGCGTAGGTGACGACCCGGCGCGGCATGCCGAGGTAGCCGAGGGCGAACATCGGCAGGAAGGTGAGGTTGGTGCCGATGACCAGCAGCCAGAAGTGCAGGCGGCCCGTGCGCTCGTCCAGCAGGGTGCCGGTGACCTTCGGGAACCAGTAGTAGACGGCGGCGAACAGGCCGAAGGCGCTGCCCGCGAACAGCACGTAGTGCAGGTGGGCCACGACGAAGTAGCTGTCGGTGACGTGGTAGTCGATCACCGGGGTGCCGACCATGATGCCGGTGAGGCCGCCGATCAGGAACTGCGGGATGAAGGCGAGCGCGAACAGCATGGGGGTGCGCAGCCGCAGCCGGCCGCCCAGGATCGTGCCCAGCATGCCGAAGTACTCGACACCGGCGGGGACCAGCAGGGCGATGGAGGTCAGGGAGTAGTAGTCGTTGGCGGCCTGCCCGGTGGCGAACATGTGGTGTCCCCACACGCTCATCGACAGGGCGGCGAACACCAGCAGGGACAAGGCGGTGCCCCGGTAGCCGAAGAAGCGGCGGCCGGAGAACACCGCCAGCACCTCGGCGACGGCCGCGAGGTACGGGAAGAACATCACGTACACGACCGGATGGCCGTAGAACCAGAAGATGTGCTGGTAGCCGATGTTCCAGACGTTGGACGCGAAGACGTCCGGGTCGGCCCGGCCCACCCCGAGCAGCACCATCGCGGCGAGCAGCGCCGGGAAGGAACCGATCACCATCAGGCAGGTGGCGATCATCGACCAGCAGAAGACGGGCAGGCGCAGCATGGTCATGCCGCGGGTGCGGCGACGCAGGACGGTCCACAGCACCGCCCAGCCCATCAGGATGCTGCCGGTCACGGCGAGGCAGACGCCCACGATCCACAGGTCGGGCCCGGTGCCCGGAGAGTGCACGCTGTCGGCCATGGGCGGGTACGAGAACCAGCCGTCGGCGTGCGCCCCGGTGGGCGTGGCGAAGCCGGCCAGCATGGTGAGCGCGCCGAGCACGTACAGCCAGTAGCCGAGCAGGGTGAGCCGGGGCAGCGCGATGCCGGGGGCGCCGATCTGGAGGGGCACCAGGTAGACGCCCATGCCGATGGCGAACGGCGTCATGACCGTGTAGATCATGCCTGAGCCGTGCATGGTGAACAGCTGGTTGTACAGGTGGGAGGCGAGGAAGGTCTCCTCGGGCTGGGCCAGCTGGGCGCGCATCAGCAGCGCGAAGACGCCGTCGACCAGCAGGAGCACCAGGGAGGTACCGACGGTGAGCAGGCCGATGCGCTTGTGGTCGGTGGTGGAGATCCAGCCGAGCCAGCTCCCGGGCGGGACGGGCCGGCCGGCGTCGTCGCGCTGGGATGCGGTGTCCGGCGCGAGGGTCATGCCGTGGCCGTTCCGCCGTGTGCCCAGCGGTCGTACTCCTTCGGGGAGACCGCCTTGATCCAGAAGTCCATGGTCCAGTGCCGCTGTCCGCAGAACTCGGCGCACCGGCCGCGCCAGCGGCCCGCGCGGTCCAGGGTGAGCGTGAAGGTGTTCACGTGGTCGGGGAAGGCGTCCATCTTGTAGCGCAGGCCGGGCACCCAGAAGGAGTGGATGACGTCCCGTGAGGTGAGCCGGAGCTGCACGCTGCGGCCGGTCGGGACGACGAGGGTGGGCATGTCCTTCCCCTTGCAGGTGCCGGTGACCCGGCGGTGGCCCGCGGACTGCGGATAGCGGAAGTCCCAGCACCACTGGAAACCGGTGACGTCGACGCGCAGGGGCTTGGGGACGGCCGCGGGGTGCTCCTCGTGGTTCTGCCAGGCCGTCCAGGCGACCAGGAAGACGGCGAAGGCGGCGAGGGCGGCGACGTAGAAGGCCTCCACGCGGAGCCGCTCGGACCGCTCGGCCGTCCGGACCCGCCGGCGCAGCAGCGACCAGGCCAGCACGGCGAGGACGACGAGGAACACGCCGCCCGCGATGACGGCTTCGAGCGTGAACACCGTCCCGAAGATGTGCCGCTGCCTCACCGTGCGACCACCGTCGCCCCGCTGCCCTTGATCGTCATCGCGATCGCTCCCGTCACTCGTTCGGGACCGTGACCACCCGGACATTACGGGCGCCGTGTCCGGTCCGTCCGCCGACACACCGCAAGCGGCGGAGTCCCCCGGGACGCCGCGCTCACACCTGCCGGATCCGTTTGGCCGGGACGGGCGGGGGTACTCCCGTCGCCGATCACCGCCGAAGATGCCGTGGTCCGGACAGCGCGGGACAATCGAGAGACCGAGCGGGAGGAGGAGCCGTGGGCGTGCGCACCTGGATCGACTCCTGGCCTGTCTACCGCCAGCTCACCGGCACGGACCCGCTCGGCCGCGGCGCCGCCGCGAAGAGCGGGCGCAGCGCACGGCTCACACCCCGGGTCGCCTCGGCCGACCGGGTGGTGAAGTCCGTCTGCCCGTACTGCGCGGTCGGCTGCGGCCAGAACGTGTACGTGCAGGACGAGAAGGTCACCCAGATCGAGGGCGACCCGGACTCCCCGATCTCGCGCGGACGGCTGTGCCCCAAGGGCGCGGCGAGCCTCCAGCTGACCACCGGCGACGCCCGCGAGCACCAGGTCCTCCACCGGCGCCCGCACGGCACCGAGTGGGAGCGGCTGGACCTGGACACGGCGATGGACATGATCGCCGACCGGGTCATCGCGGCGCGCCGGGACGGCTGGCAGTGGGAGGCCGACGGGACCCGTACCCGCCGCACCCTGGGCATCGCGAGCCTGGGCGGAGCCACCCTGGACAACGAGGAGAACTACCTCCTCAAGAAGCTGTTCACCGCGCTCGGAGCGATCCAGATCGAGAACCAGGCGCGCGTTTGACACTCCTCCACCGTTCCCAGTCTGGGAACCTCGTTCGGACGCGGCGGCGCGACCACCTTCCAGCAGGACCTGCAGAACGCGGACTGCATCGTCATCGAGGGCTCGAACATGGCCGAGTGCCATCCGGTCGGGTTCCAGTGGGTGATGGAGGCCAAGGCGCGGGGCGCGAAGCTGATCCACGTCGATCCGCGCTTCACCCGCACCAGCGCGCTCGCCGACGTGCACGTGCCGCTGCGCGCGGGCACGGACATCGCCTTCCTCGGCGGCATCATCAGCTACGTACTCCGCAACGAGAAGTACTTCCGTGACTACATCGTGGCGTACAGCAACGCCCCGGTGATCCTGCGGGAGGACTTCCGGGACACCGAGGACCTGGCCGGCGTCTTCTCGGGCCTGGACACCGACAGCCGCTCGTACGACAACATCAGCTGGCAGTACGAGGGTTCCGAGGTCCAGGCGGCCTCCGGCGAGCGCGACAAGGAGTACGACGAGCGCACCGACGGCGGCAGTTCGGTGACCGAGGCGGCCCGCGGTGAGGCGCACGGCTCCGGTGGCGCGGTGATCGGCGAGGGCGAGCCGGAGCGCGACGAGACGCTGACCCATCCGCGGTGCGTGTTCCAGGTGCTGAAGCGGCACTACGCCCGCTACACCCCACAGATGGTGGAGCGGATCTGCGGGGTGCCGCAGGACCTGTTCCGGCAGGTGTGCGAACTGGTCACGGAGAACTCCGGGCGCGACCGCACGACCGCGTTCGCCTACGCGGTCGGATGGACCCAGCACACGGTGGGCGTGCAGTACATCCGGGCGGCCTCCGTGCTGCAGACCCTGCTCGGCAACATCGGCCGGCCCGGCGGCGGCATCCTCGCGCTGCGCGGGCACGCCTCCATCCAGGGGTCCACGGACATCCCGACCCTGTTCAACCTGCTGCCCGGCTACATCCCTGTGCCGCACGCCCACCAGAACCAGGACCTGGACGCCTTCGTCGAGGCAGAGGCCGCGCACAAGGGCTACTGGGGCAACATGCGCTCCTACCTGGTGAGCCTGCTCAAGGCCTACTGGGGTGAGGCGGCGAGCGCCGACAACGACTTCTGCTTCGACTACCTGCCCCGGCTGACCGGCTCCCACTCGACGTACGAGACGACGATGGCCCAGCTGGACGGCGTCTGCAAGGGCTACTTCCTGCTCGGCGAGAACCCCGCCGTGGGCAACGCCAACTCCAAGCTGATGCGGCTCGGCATGGCCAACCTGGACTGGCTGGTCGTCCGGGACTTCTCCCTGATCGAGTCGGCGACCTGGTGGAAGGACGGCCCGGAGATCGAGACCGGGGAGATGCGCACGGAGGACATCGGCACCGAGGTGTTCTTCCTGCCGGCCGCCGCGCACACCGAGAAGGACGGCAGCTTCACCAACACCCAGCGGTTGCTCCAGTGGCACCACCAGGCGGTCGAGCCGCCCGGCGAGGCGCGCAGCGACCTGTGGTTCGCCTACCACCTCGGACGGATCATCCGTCGCAAGCTCGCCGGGTCCGGCGACGAGATGGACCGGCCGGTGCTCGACCTGGCCTGGGACTACCCGACGAAGGGCCGGCAGGCCGAACCGGACGCGGAGGCCGTCCTCGCGGAGATCAACGGCCGGGACGCCGAAGGGAATCCGCTCTCCTCGTACGAGCAGCTGAAGCCCGACGGCTCGACGGCCTGCGGCTGCTGGATCTACTGCGGTGTGTACGCCGACGGCGTCAACCAGGCGGCCCGCCGCAAGCCGGGCCGGGAGCAGGACTGGGTGGCGGCCGAGTGGGCGTGGGCGTGGCCGGCCAACCGGCGGATCCTGTACAACCGGGCCTCCGCCGACCCCGAGGGCAGGCCGTGGAGCGAGCGCAAGGCGCTGGTGTGGTGGGACCCGGACAAGGGCGAGCAGGGCGAGTGGACCGGGCACGACGTCCCCGACTTCAAGAAGGACAAGGCGCCGGACCACGAGCCGCCCGAGGACGCGTCCGGGCCGGAGGCCCTGTCGGGCACGGACCCGTTCATCATGCAGGCCGACGGCAAGGCCTGGCTGTACGTGCCGTCCGGGCTCACCGACGGACCGCTGCCGGCGCACTACGAACCGCAGGACTCCCCGTTCCCGAACCTGCTCTACGGCCAGCAGCGCAATCCGGTACGGCAGTTGCTGCCGCCGCACCCGGACAACCGCTACCAGCCGAGCGGCGACGAGCCCGGCTCCGGGGTGTTCCCGTACGTGGCCACCACCTACCGGCTCACCGAGCACCACACGGCGGGCGGCATGTCCCGCTGGCAGCCGTACCTCGCGGAACTCCAGCCGGAGTTCTTCTGTGAGGTGTCCCCGGAGCTGGCCGCCGAGCGGGGCCTGGCGCACACCGGCTGGGCGACGATCGTCAGCGCGCGGGGCGTGGTCGAGGCGCGGGTGCTGGTCACCGACCGGATGTCCCCGCTGACCGTGCACGGCCGCCGGCTGCACCAGGTGGGGCTGCCGTACCACTGGGGCCCGAACGGCTACAGCACCGGGGACGCGGCCAACGAACTGCTGCACCTGTCCCTGGACCCGAACACGCACATCCAGGAGACGAAGGCGTTCGCCGTCGACATCCGCCCCGGCCGGCGGCCCCGCGGCCCGGCGGCCCTGGCGCTGGTGCGGGCCTACCGGATCCGGGCGGGCATCGACGAGCACACGGGCACGGAGCCGTGAGGGGGGTGAGCGGGCGGAGAGCTGTGCGGTGAGGCCGGCGGCGTGATGGTGCCGGTGGTGTCAGTGGCGGTGGTGGTTGTTCGGGTAGGTGGTGTGGCTGTGTCCTACCTGAGCACGACGGAGTGGGCTCCGCGCGGCACCAGCTCTCCGACCACCGCTGCCCCGGGCACCTCACCGGCGACGAGCAGGCCGCCGGAGGTCTGGGCGTCGGCGAGCAGCAGCCGGGTGTCCGCGTCGGTGTCCCCGAAGTCGGTGTGCGGCGCGACCCACTCCAGATTCCGCCGGCTGCCCCCGCTGACGTACCCGTCCCGTACGGCCTCCCGGGCGCCCTCCAGGTACGGGACGGCGGCGGTGTCGACCACGGCCGTGACGTCCGAGGCGCGGGCCAGCTTGTGCAGATGGCCGAGGAAGCCGAACCCGGTGACGTCGGTGGCGCACTCGGCGCCGGCCGCCAGCGCGGCCTCGGATGCCTCGCGGTTGAGGGCCGCCATCGTGGCGACGGCGTGCGCGAACCGCTCTCCGGTGGCCTTGTGCCGGTTGTTCAGGACGCCGATGCCGAGCGGTTTGGTCAGCGACAGCGGCAGCCCGGGCCGGCCGGCGTCGTTGCGCAGCAGCCGCGCCGGATCGGCGATGCCGGTGACGGCCATGCCGTACTTGGGCTCGGGGTCGTCGACGCTGTGTCCGCCGCCGACGTGGCAGCCCGCCTCGGTGGCGATGTCCAGTCCACCCCGCAGCACCTCGCGGGCGAGGTCGAAGGGGAGCCGGTCGCGCGGCCAGGCGAGCAGGTTGACGGCCAGCACGGGCCGGCCGCCCATGGCGTACACGTCGGACAGGGCGTTGGCGGCGGCGATCCGGCCCCAGTCGTAGGGGTCGTCCACGACCGGGGTGAAGAAGTCGGCCGTGCACACCAGGGCGGTCCCCCGGTGCGTGACCACGGCCGCGTCGTCGCCGGTGGCGAGGCCGACGAGCAGCGGGGTGTCGCCCCCGGCGAGCGGCGCGGCGGCCAGCCCGGCGACCACCTCCTCCAGCTCCCCGGGCGGGATCTTGCAGGCGCAGCCGCCGCCATGGGCGAACTGGGTGAGCCGTACGGGCGTCTGATGGGCCGGTGTCGTTGTCATACCGGTGGTCTCCTGGGGCAGTAGCCTGACGAGCGGTGGAGGCGTGTGGGTGCCTGGTGGCCCTCCCGGTCTTCAAAACCGAGGTGCCCGAGGATCTCGGGCAGGCGGGTTCGATTCCCGTCCGCCTCCGTTCCCCTCCCCCGCCGTCCGGCAGCGTCGGCGCTGCTCGTCGACGCGTTCCGTGTACCCGCGGGCGTCCAGGAACTCCAGCAGCGGTACGGCCACCCGGCGGGTGGTGTCGAGCGCGCGGCGGGCCTCGCTGAGGGTGAACGGCTGGGGCAGCGTACGCAGGACGGCGGCGGCGTCGGCGTCCGCGCCGGGCAGCAGCACGATCCCGTCGGTGATCCGGAGCAGGGCTCCTGCGGCCGCCGCGGCGGCCGTGGCCCGGCGGTCGAGACCCAGTTCGGCGAGCCGCCCGGCCTCGGGGGCGCGGAACGGGCTGTGGGCGAGGTCTCGGTGCAGGGCGTCCACGGCGGCGCGGACGGGTGCGGGCAGGGCGGGCGCGGGACGGTCGGCGGGGTACAGCCGGCCCTGCCTCGCCCTGAGCCGGGGCTGTGCCGCCGCCAGGGCGTCGACCAGGGCGCGGTCGGACAGGCCGAGCAGCCGGCGGGCCGCCTCGGTGGGCAGGCCGGGGTCCAGCGGGTGGGCGCGGGCGTGTTCCAGGACGTGGCCGGCCAGCCGGTCCGTCAGGAGGTTCCAGTGCGCCGCGTCGGCGAGCCAGTCCCCGGTGACGGGCTCGGCGGGCACCGGGACGCCCATCGCCCGCAGGTCGGCGCGGCGGACGAGCTTGCGGCGGCGCAGTTCGGCGGCGCCGTCCGGACGGCCGGTCATCGTCTCCAGCTCGGCCGCGCGGGCCCGGCCGGCGCCGCGCCGGGTCAGCCGGGGCGGCCGTACGTCGAGGACGCTGACGCCGCAGGGCGGGCGGGTGCCGCCGGGTTCGCGGAGCACCGCGCGGTCGCCGATCCGGAGGGGCAGCCCCCGGCGCAGGGTGAGCCGGGCGGTGTCCGGGCCGAGCGGGCGGACGGTCACCGGTACGGCGGCCGTCCCGATGTGCAGGGTGACGCACCGGGGCAGCTCGGCCACCGGCTCTCCGGTGACCCGTACGTCGGCGGCCTCGGTGCTCAGCCAGCGGTCCGGGGTGAGCAGCACCTGGCCGCGGCCCAGGGTGGTGTCCCCCTGGCCGTGGACGTTGACGGCGACGCGGGCCACCGCGCCGACGGCCGTCCGCTGTTCCTGGAGGCTCTGCAGGCCGCGCACCCGCAGGACGGCCGATCCGTCCGGGGTGACCAGCCGGTCGCCGACGCGCAGGGTGCCGGCGCCGAGGGTGCCGGTCACCACGGTTCCGTGACCCCGGACGGTGAAGGCCCGGTCGAGCCACAGGCGTACGTCGGCGTCGGTGTCGGGCGCGGGCAACTCGGCTGCCAGGCGGGCCAGTTCGGCGCGCAGGTCGTCCAGCCCGGCGCCGGTGACCGCGCTGACCGCGACCTGGGGCACCTTGCCGAGGGAGGTACCGGCCAGCCGCTCGGCGGCGTCGGCGCGGACCGGCTCGGGGTCGGCGAGGTCGCTGCGGGTCACCGCGAGGACGGCGTGCCGGACGCCGAGCGCGTCGAGGATGGCCAGGTGCTCCTGCGACTGAGGCTGCCAGCCCTGGTCGGCGGCGACCACGAACAGCACGGCGGGTACGGGGCCGACACCGGCCAGCATGGTCGGCACGAACCGCTCGTGACCGGGTACGTCGACGAACGCGAGGTGGTCCCCGCCGAGCCGGGTCCACACGAAGCCCAGGTCCAGGGTGAGCCCCCGGCGCCGCTCCTCCGCGTACCGGTCGGGCTCCATCCCGGTGAGGGCCCGGACCAGCGCGGACTTACCGTGATCGACATGCCCGGCGGTGGCGAGAACGCGCATCACGCCTCCCTTTCGCGAGGGTCCGGCATCATGCCCCTCCCTCCGCGGGGGCCGGCATGGCGCCGCCGGCCGTGCCACCGGGGCTTGGCGTCGCGACGCCCACTCCGCCACCGGGCGTCGGAGATGTGCCGCCCACCCCGCCACAGGGGCCCGGCAGCGCGCCCCCACGCCGCCGCAGGGGCCTCGGAGATGTGCCCGCCGCGCCGCCACGCCGACACCGCATCACGCCGTCGGCCGCACCACAGGGACCCGGCGGCGCGTCGCCCGCTCCGTCGCCGGGCCGTCGTGGGGTGCCGCCCGTCGTTGCCTGCGGACCGCGCATCATGCCCGCCTTTCCACGAGGACCAGCATCACACCGTCCACCCTTCCGCGGGGAGCCCGCACCGGGCCGCCCACTTCGGCGCGCTCTTCCGGGGGCGCCCCGGACACCCTGCGCCGCACAGAGCCGCCCGCACCGGCACGCTCTTCCAGGCGCGCCCCCGGACACCCTGCACCGCACCCGAGCCACCCGCACCGGCACGCTCCTCCCAGGGCGGCGCCCCGGACACCCTGCGCCGCCCCGCGCCTCTCCCCGTCACTCCCCCCGCCCTTCCGCCACCGGCCGCGCCGACCGTACGGCCTCGGCCAGCCGGTCGTCGTCCTCCGGGGG
This sequence comes from Streptomyces sp. NPDC017676, assembly GCF_044329325.1. Lineage (NCBI taxonomy): Bacteria > Bacillati > Actinomycetota > Actinomycetes > Kitasatosporales > Streptomycetaceae > Streptomyces > Streptomyces sp. NPDC017676. The sequence continues at coordinate 369,198 of NZ_JBIRJA010000006.1, forward strand.
CACCGCCCTCAGGTCCAGCAGGCAGCGGCCCGTCTCCAGGCGGCCGACGACGGGGACACGGCCGGTGCGCAGTGCGGCGGCGTACGGTTCGGGCAGGGAGAGGGCCGCGCTGGGGAGGGTGACGCCGGGAGCGCCCCCGCCGCCGACTGTCGCGGCGCTGTCGACGGCCAGGACGTCGATCCCGGCGGCGGCCAGCTCGGCGGCGAGCCGGTCGGCGCGGGCGCGGAGCCGGGCCGGGTCGGCGGTGAGGGCGAGGGCGGTCGGGGTGGGCGGGCCGGTGAGGGTGGCCTCCAGGGCGGCCAGGGTCAGCTTGTCGACGCGCAGGGCGCGGGCCAGCGGGTGCCGGGCGAGGGTGCGGACCAGGTCCTCCCGGCCGAGCAGCAGCCCGCACTGGGGTCCGCCGAGCAGTTTGTCGCCGCTCGCGGTGACGAGCGCGGCGCCGGCGCGCAGCTGGGTGTCGGCGTCGGGTTCGTCGGGCAGGGCCGGGTGGGGCGTGAGCAGCCCGGAGCCGATGTCGACGACGACCGGCACGCCGAGGCCCGCGAGGTCGGCGACCCCGGCGGACCGGGTGAAGCCGGTGATCCGGAAGTTGGACGGGTGCACCTTCAGCACGAACCCGGTGTCCGGCCCGATCACGGCCGCGTAGTCGGCGGGGGCCGTGCGGTTGGTCGTACCGACCTCGCGGAGCCGTGCGCCGGTGGAGACGAGCAGGTCGGGCAGGCGGAAGCCGTCGCCGATCTCCACCATCTCCCCCCGGCTGACGACGATCTCCTTGCCGGCCGCGAGGGCGGTGGCGGCGAGGACGAGCGCGGCGGCGCCGTTGTTGACGACGTGCGCGGCGCCGGCGGCCGGCACCCCGGAGCGCAGGGCGGCGAGCGCGGAGCGTCCTCTGCGGGCCCGGACACCGGTCGTCAGGTCGAGTTCGACGTCCGTGGGACCGGCCGCTTCCTGGACGGCCCGCCGGGCCGCGGCGGACAGCGGGGCCCGGCCGAGGTTGGTGTGCAGCAGCACGCCGGTGGCGTTGAGCAGCGGGCGCAGGCCGCTCGCCGTGCCGGGCAGCAGGTCCAGGGCCGCCTGTGGCACCTGTTCCGGCGGGATGCCGCCCGCGCGGGCCCGCTCCTGCGCCTGCCGTACGGCGGCCTTCACCCGGTGCGCGCCGAGGCGTTCCACCGCCTCCGCGAGCCGGGGGTCGCGCAGGAGGGTGTCGGTGCGCGGGATGCGGCGGCGGGCGTCGTCGGCCGCGTCCCGCTGCCGGGGCGGGTCCGTGGTCACGGACGGGCCGCGCGTGCCGTCCTCGGCTGTCCCTCCTGGTACCGGACGCTGTTCCATGCCGCCCTTGTCCTCCCGGTCCGGCCCTGTGCCCGTACGGACTCGGCCCATCGTCTCCCAGTGCCCCCGGCGGGCCGTCCGACACGCCGGGACGGACGTTGGCGGTGGCCGTCGCCCGGGTACTCGACGGCGCATGAAGGACCATGAGCGCAAGCGACAGGACGAGAACGCGACGGCGGCCGAGCGGGCCGCGCGCCGGCAGCGCGAGGCGGAAGGCGAGCGCGCCGCGTCCCGGCCGTTCGACTACCCGTACCCGGAGCGCCGGGCGAACGTCCGGGCCCGGCGGCACATCAGCGAGGCGCAGGCCGCCGCGGACACACCGCCGGGGATTCCCGGCGGCTACGGCACGACGGGCGGCGGCCGGCCCGGCGCCACCGGTGCCGCCCACCCGCCGTCCCGGGAGCACCGGTCCACGTCGGCGGGGGCACCGGCCGCGGAGCCGGGCAGTGACGACGAGGGGCCGGTGAACCGCTCCGAAGGGTGACACGCCACGGCGACGGGGGGCCCGCGGAAAGTTCACCGGTGCCGGGGGACGTCCCTACGGTGCCCCGGTGGGCCACGGCCGGTCGTCGATGTCGTCGGCGAGGTCGTCGGCCTCCGTCTGCGGCCGGGGCGGCGGCGCCTCGCCCGCGGTGAGGTGCTCCAGCACCTCCATCAGTTCCTGGCACGCCTTCTCCACCGAGTTCCGGGTGTTGCGCTGCTCGATGATCACGGCGGACAGCAGCAGCGCGGTCAGGGCCATGGCGCCGTTGAAGGCCTGGAGCTTGACCATGACCTCGATCCGGCTCAGACCGGCGAACGCGCCGACGCCGTCGGTGGCGGCGACGGTGGCCACCACGGAGGTCAGCAGCGCGCACAGCACACTGCCCGCGAGCTGGAACCGCAGGGCCGCCCAGATGATGAGCGGGTAGACGAGGAAGAGCAGGCTGAGCGAGCTGTGGGCGGCCAGCGGTACGAGGGCGCACGCGACGACGGCCAGCGCGGTCGCCTCCAGCCAGCGCCGCTTGGGCACTGCCCGGCGGACGCGGCGCAGCAACAGGAGCAGCGGGGTGACCAGCAGGACACCCATCGCGTCGCCCACCCACCAGGCGAGCCAGACGGGCCAGAAGCTGTGCGGGGGCACGCTGCCCGTCAGGGCGAGGACGCCGACGCCGACGGTGGCGCTGATCAGCATGGCGCCCAGCGCGCCCAGGAACACGAGGGCGAGGCCGTCGCGCAGCCGGCTGAGGTCGGTGCGGAAACCGGCCCGGCGCAGCAGCAGCGCCGCGCACAGGGGTGCGGCGGTGTTGCCGAAGAGGATGCCGAGCACGTCGGGTCCGGGTGCGCTGAGGGACAGGACGGCGAAGAAGGCGCCGAGCGTGATGCCGGGCCAGCAGCTCGGGCCGAGGATGAGCAGCGCGGCCACGGCGACGCCGGTCGGCGGCCAGATGGGCGTGACGACGGCGCCCTCGACGGTCAGCTGGCGCAGCAGGCCGAGCCGGGCCGCCGCGTAGTAGCAGGCGGCGACGGCCAGCAGCTGGACGGCACGGCCGCCCGGCCGGCGCAGCTCCTCGAAACCCACCACAGCAGCAATCTCACACCGATGGCCGCCGGTCTGCGAGGCGAGGCGGCCCGCGGCCCGGCCCTATGGCTGACGGACCCGGTGCGGGCCCCGGGCACCGGACCGCTCAGGCCGGGGCGGCGGGGCCGTCCAGGCCCACGACCAGGACGGCGGCGTCGTCCTCGTGCCCGACGTTCTCGGCGCCCTTGATCACGGCCGCGGCGAGCGCGCGGGCCTCCAGACCGGCGACGGCGGCGATACCGGCGAGCCGTACCACCTGGTCGAGGCCGTCCTCGATGTTCAGCGACGGCCCCTCCACGACACCGTCGGTCAGCAGGACGAAGACCCCGCCGGTGGTGAGCCGGTGCCGGGTGACCGGGAACTCGATGCCCTGGTCGATGCCGAGCGGCGGGCCGCCCTCGTCGTCGACGACGCCGGACTTCCCGTCCGCCGTGGCCCAGATGAAGGGGATGTGACCGGCCCGGGCGCTCTCCAGCACCCCGGTGGCCGGGTCGAGCCGCATGAAGGTGCAGGTGGCGAACAGATCGCTGCCCAGGGAGAGCAGCAGGTCGTTGGTGCGGGCCAGCAGCTCCCCGGGATCGCCGGTGACCGAGGCGAGCGCCCGCAGTCCGGCCCTGACCTGGCCCATGAAGGCGGCGGCCTCGATGTTGTGGCCCTGTACGTCGCCGATGGACAGCCCGATCCGGCCGTCGGGCAGGGTGAAGGCGTCGTACCAGTCGCCGCCCACGTTGAGACCGAGGTTGGCGGGCGTGTACCGCACCGCGAGATGGAGGCCGGGCGCGGTCGGCAGGTCCCGGGGGAGCATGCCGCGCTGCAGGGCGATGGCCAGCTCGACCTGGGTGCGTTGCAGCTCCGCGCGCCTGCGCGCCTGGGCGGTGAGCGAACCGAGTCTGGCCAGCAGCTCGTCGCCTTCGTCCGTGGTGCGCTTGCGGGGCATCGATCACTTCCGGCGGGGCGGGTGACCCTCGGAGGGCCGGGCGCGTGAATTTTCGGCAAACGTCTAGATTTTACCTAAATAGGGTGATCGCGCCTCGGGGATGGCCGGCCGGGCCCGGACCCGGCCCGTCCGTGTCCCGGCCGTGCTCGCGGTCAGCGGACCTCGGAGTCGATGCCGGTGATCACCGCGGGCCCGAGCGGTGCGGTCCGCTCGTCCAGTCCCGCCTGCTGGAGCGCGGAGTCCGCGAGCCTGCGGGCCTCCTCCTCGGCGTGCCGGTTGGTGTCGGCCTCCACGGTCAGGCGCAGGGTGAAGGTGTTGTCGTCGTTGACGCTGAGCGCGTCCAGGTCCTCGGCGCTGCCCATGTGCGTGCCGTGCGGATCGGCGGGCCGGAGCGCCCGGGCCAGCCGGGAGCGGGTGTCGGACTCGATCCCGGTGGTGAAGGTGCCGGGGACGCTGATCACGTAGGTCGTCATGAGACGGTCCTTTCCTCGGGCGTCCCCCGTCTACCCCGATTCGCGGGCTTCGCACAGCGGACAGCGGGGCGTCGTCCCGGGTCCGGCGTCGTCCCCCGGACGGTGGACGTGCCCGTGTCGGCTCCGGGGCCCGGTGCGCCGGGGGTGGGAGATTACGGCTGCGGCCCCTCGGTCCGCCCCTCCCCCGCCCCGCCCGGCGGAGGACTCCCCCGTGTCGGAGGACCGCCCGTCTCAAGGAAGGCCACGCCCATGCGCCCATGCCGTTCGCTCGCCGCCGTACTCGGCGGTCTCGCCCTCGCTCTGACCACGACGGGTTCCGCGCTCGCCGCCGACGGCACGTTCGTCTGGACCGGACCCCAGGGCAAGGCGTACGCCATCGACAACCCGCCGGACCACACGTGCCTGGACATGGCCCAGGAGGCGCGCGGCGCCCGCAACGGGACGAAGAAGCCGCTCGTCGTCTACACGAAGAAGAGGTGCAAGGGCTCGGCGTCACGGCTCGCCCCCGGCCGGTCGGCGCCCGCCAACTCCCGCTTCGCCAGTGTGGTCTTCAACCCGCGCTGACCGTCCGCGCGGCCCGGGGGGCCTGAGCCCCCCCTCAGATCCAGCCGTCGAGCGCGCCCATGAAGCCGTCGAAGTCGTCACGGTAGACGCAGTGCCCTGCTCCCTCGACCGTCCGGACCTCGAAGCCCCGCCGCACCAACTCCTCGTCCAGCCCGGGCCGTACGAGTTCACCGGTGCCGGCCAGTACCACCAGGGAGGGCACCACCGGGCGCGCCGGTGTCCGGCTGACCGCGTAGATGTCCGGGAGGACGCGGGCCGAGGCGGGGTCCCAGTCGGCGAGCGTGGCCAGTTCCACGTCCACGTCGGCCTCGTCCCAGCGCGGGTTGAGGCTCCTGATCATCGCGCGGTTCGCGGACTTGAAGGCGGCGAAGTACACGGACGCCTCGACCAGTTTCCGGCGTAGGTCCCAGGCGGGGTCGCAGTAGACGGCCCGGGCGGGCGCCAGCCGTTCGACGGCACCGGCCAGGGCCATGGCCCCGAGCGAGTGACCGATCACCAGCTCCGGGCGTTCCGGGAGGGTTTCGACGAGGTCGCCCGCCCAGGTCTCGGGGCTGTACTCGCCCCGGCCGCTCGCGCCGTGCCCGCGCAGGTCCACGCCGATGACCCGGTAGCCCTTTCCGGCGAGGACCGGTGCCACCCGGTGCCAGGTGCGGTGGTCGGACATGATTCCGTGCACGAGGACGGCGATCCGCTCACCGGTCCCCCACTCGTGCGTGTGCAGCCTCATCGGCGCCGCCTCCCCCGTCCTGCTCCGGCTGATCATGTCATCACGGCCGACGCCGGATCCACACCCGGCGGACGGCCGGCGTCCATCGTCCCGCGCGCGACACCGAAATCCGGGTGGCGCGCGCCCGTGTCGGCACGTCAGCATGCCGGGCATGTCCAGCCCCGAGGCATCCAGACGGTAGCCACCGGCCGTCCGGTGGCCTTCCTCGCGTCGACTCCTGCGCGTCGCCCCCCCCGTGTGCAGCGTCGGGCTGCTCGGTGAGCACGCCACCACCGGGCCGCCGTCCTGCGGGCCCCGGCCCGGTACGCGCCCTTCCTCCGTGTGCCCTCACATGTCACAGGGGACGAGGCGCGCGCCGCGGCGAGATACCGGGGCGCATCGACCTGGCCCCCCGATGGCTGACACACCCGTACGGAGCGGTGCCCCGGCTCCTCTGCCGCCCCGGCCGACACGCGGTCGGCGCGCTCACACTGTCATGACATCGGTCGAATCGGGATGACTCGAACGTTCCGCCTCGTCGTGGACGAGCATCGACAGGAGCGAGGCGACGGTCAGGCCGATTCCCGCTTCGGCTGGATGCCGGAGGGTCTTGCTGGGATCGATCCGGTAGGTGTTGCCGCGCCCCTCCCGGGTGTGGGAAAGGTAACCATCCTGCTCCAGGTCCACGATGATCTTCTGCACAGCGCGCTCAGTGAGCCGACAGCGCGCGGCGATGTCCCGAATGCGCGCATGTGGGTTGTCCGCGATGGCCGCAAGCACGCGGGCATGGTTCGTGAGGAAGGTCCACCCGCTGTGCGACTCAGGCACTCCATCCATGCCCCGAGTCTACCGACTGGACATTCATGCACTCAAAAACACGTATGGAGATTCGTGTATTAGTTGACGTACATCCGGGTGAAGGGGCAACGTTGACCCAGTCCCCTGCGCACACATGCGGGAGCAAGCCATGTACCACCGCATCCACGAGGTCCAGCCGGCCGGCGGATCCGACCTGCCCTGCCCGGGAAGTCGGGAGAACCCGCACAAGCCCCTGCCGACCGGCTTGGCGACCGCCTCGTACGCACCGCTAGGGCGGCGGATCCGCGTCCAGATCCTGGGCGAGCTGGATCTCGACTCCGCGGACCGGCTCCGCCCCGGCCTGCACGGAGCACTCGCCGCGTCCGACAAGGGCCTCGACCTGGACCTGGGCGGGCTCGACTTCTGCGACTGCGCCGGCCTGGGCGCCCTGATGGAGCTGCGGCAGCGAGCCGACAGCCAGGGCAAAACGGTCTTCATCCGGGTCGGCAGCCGCATGGTCGACAGGCTGCTCGGCCTCCTCGGAGCCCAGGAGCTCTTCACGCCGCCGGACCCGCCGCGCAGCGAACTGCATCACCCAGCCCCGGCCACCGCCCCCGCACCGAAGACGGAGACCTCACCGGGCACCATGTCCTGCCGTGGTCAGACGAACGGGACCGGACACCGCCGGGCCCCGCGGTACTGAGGCACGGTCCGCGGCCCACTGGGGTCCGCGCGGCACCGCAACGCCTCACGCGAGAGCCGCGCACGGGCCCGCACGGCCGGTTCGCCATCCAGGGCTGGGCGTCCGGACCCGCAGGCACCGCTCCTGTGATGCGCGAGGTGGCTCACAGCGGGGAGTGGGCCACCGCCGTCACATAGGCGCCGAACAGCAGGGAGACCAGGGTGAGGGCGCCGTAGACGACCACCGCCGCCGGCGGGCGCAGCCACCAGGTGCGGGCCAGGGCGCGTGCCACCGGGACGAGCAGCGGGAAGGCCGGCAGCAGGAACCGCGGCTTGGAGGAGAAGGAACCGGAGCCGCCGACCACGAGGAGGACCAGGACGCCGGAGAAGACCGCCAGGGCCGGCGGGGGGCGGTCCAGGCAGAGCAGGGCGAACAGCAGGACGCCCGTCGCGACGGCCAGGAGGGCCGCCGGGTAGACGACGCCCCCGCCGTGCAGGAACAGGCCCTTGAGGAAGCGCACCGAACCGGCGCCGAAGTCGAAGCGGGAGTCCCAGGCGCGCTGGACCGTGAAGTAGCCGCCGAGGAGGTCTCCCGTACGGCTCCCCACCCACAGCACATAGCCCAGCCAGCCCAGGGGGGCCAGCAGCGCCCCGGCCCACAGCCGCGCCGGGGCCCGGCCGCGCTGTCGCAGCGCCTGGTGCCCGGCGGCGAGGACGACGGCCGCCGCCACCGCGAATCCGCTGGGCCGCGCCAGGCCCGCCAGCGCGGACAGGGTTCCGGCCCACAGCCAGCGGCCCCTGAGCACGCAGTACAGCGCCCACGCGGCGAGTGCGGCGAACAGCGACTCCGTGTAGGCGATGGTCAGTTCGACGGCGTACGGCAGCGCGGCCCACAGGGCGACCAGCGTGGTGGCGACGCCCCGGCCGTACAGGTGGTGGCCGACGAGGTAGATGCCGTACGCGGCCACGCCTGCGGCCGTCCAGGCGATGAGCAGGGCCGAGCGGCCCGGGGTGAGCGGCAGGACGGCGGTCACCGCCCGGACGAGCGCCGGATAGAGGGGGAAGAACGCCCAGTCGGTCTGGACGGCGCCCTGCGGGGAGATCCAGACGAGGCGGCCGTAGCCGTGGGTGGCGATGTGCAGGTACCAGCGGGCGTCCCAGGAGTGGGCCAGGTTCCTTACCAGCGGATGTCCCCGGAGCGCGTTCGTGAGGACCACCGTGAGGAACCCGGCGAGCCGGACGGCCGCGAACAGGGCGAGCGCCGGCAGGACGCCCTGCGGCCGGCCGGGCCCGGTCGGCCGGGGAAGGCGGGGGCGCCTCAGGGGTCCGGAAGGGGCCGTCGGTTCGGGCCGGGGGACGGAGGAGGTGCTCACGGCGTCGACCTTGGGCACGCCGGTGGACAGACGCAACGCGCGACCCGGGTTTTAGCCACCCCTCCCCCGGTTTTCACGCGTCCGGACGCGTCACCGGCCCCGCTCACCCCCTCAAGGGGACCCACAAGGGGTGTGGTTATCATATGAGCGCTGCCTAGCTCGAAAGATGGATCTGTGACTGTCAACGACGACTCGTTCACCAACTGGAAGATCCGCGAGGAGATCGCGGAGTCGATGATCCCGCTCATCGGGAAGCTGCACCGCGAGCGGGACGTGACCGTCCTGCTGCACAGCCGCTCCCTGGTGAACAAGTCGGTGGTCAGCATCCTGAAGACGCACCGCTTCGCCCGGCAGATCGCCGGTGCCGAGCTGTCGGTCACCGAGACCATGCCGTTCCTCCAGGCCCTGACCGCCCTCGACCTCGGGCCGTCGCAGATCGACCTCGGCATGCTGGCCACCACCTACAAGGCCGACGACCGCGGCCTGAGCGTGGCGGAGTTCACCGCCGAGGCGGTCGCCGGTGCCACCGGTGCGAACAAGATCGAGCGCCGCGAGCCGCGCGATGTCGTGCTCTACGGCTTCGGTCGCATCGGCCGGCTCGTCGCCCGCCTGCTGATCGAGAAGGCCGGCTCCGGCAACGGCCTCAGGCTGCGCGCCATCGTCGTGCGCGGCGGCGGCGCGCACGACATCGTCAAGCGCGCCTCGCTGCTGCGCCGCGACTCCATCCACGGCCAGTTCCAGGGCACGATCACCGTCGACGAGGACAGCAGCACGATCGTCGCCAACGGCAACGCCATCAAGGTGATCTACGCCGACGACCCGTCGCACGTGGACTACACCGAGTACGGCATCCGGGACGCCATCCTCATCGACAACACCGGCAAGTGGCGCGACCGCGAGGGCCTGTCGAAGCACCTGCGCCCCGGCATCGAGAAGGTCGTGCTGACCGCGCCGGGCAAGGGCGACGTCCCGAACATCGTGCACGGCGTCAACCACGACACCGTCAAGCCGGACGAGCAGATCCTGTCCTGCGCCTCCTGCACCACCAACGCGATCGTGCCGCCGCTGAAGGCCATGGACGACGAGTACGGCGTGCTGCGCGGCCACGTGGAGACCGTCCACTCGTTCACCAACGACCAGAACCTGCTGGACAACTACCACAAGTCCGAGCGCCGGGGCCGCTCCGCGCCGCTCAACATGGTCATCACCGAGACCGGTGCCGCCTCCGCCGTCGCCAAGGCGCTGCCCGACCTCAAGGCGAAGATCAGCGGCAGCTCGATCCGCGTCCCGGTGCCGGACGTGTCGATCGCGATCCTCAACCTCCAGCTGGCCCGCGAGACCACCCGTGAGGAGGTCCACGACTACCTGCGCGAGGTGTCGCTCACCTCGCCGCTGAAGCGGCAGATCGACTTCATCACGGCGCCCGACGCGGTCTCCAGCGACTTCATCGGCTCGCGCCACGCCTCGATCGTGGACGCCGGCGCGCTGAAGGTCGACGGGGACAACGCGATCCTCTACCTCTGGTACGACAACGAGTTCGGCTACTCCTGCCAGGTCGTCCGGGTCGTCCAGCACGTGTCCGGCGTGGAGTACCCGACGTACCCCGCGCCGGCGGTCTGATCCCCCGGGCCCGCGGACGCGTACGGCCGCCGACCGGGGTTTCCGGTCGGCGGCCGTTCCGCCGGGCGGGTGCGGTCAGGCCGACGTCGGCCGGGTGCACGCGCCCGCGGCGCACGCCGTGAGCCACTGGTCGAAGTCGGCGTCGTAGCGGGTGCCGATGCCGTCGTGGTAGACGGCGTGTCCGCCGGCGTAGTCACCGACGCGGAAGCGGGCGAGCATGCGCTGGACGTCGTCGGGGTGCCGCTCGACCATGTAGCGCACGGCGAGGTAGCCCCACGGGTAGGTCCGGGTCACGTCGCTGTTGTCGTAGGTGCTCTCGAACAGGGTGCTGAGCCTGTACGTGTGCCTGCCTGCCTCCTGGACCGCCTGGTCGTCGGCGAGACCGCGGTAGCCGTAGGAGACGTACTCGGCGACACCCTCGATCCACCACACGTCCGGCACGGAGATCTGCCGGGCGAAGTCGCCCTTCATGTCGTCGCGGGCGTCCAGGAAGTGCGTGTACTCGTGGTTGAGGTTCCAGATCCGGGCCGGGAAGCCGTCGTCGTGGTCCTTCTGGTACATGACCGACATCGGCTCGTTGGCCGGGTCCGACGGGTCGCCGCCCAGCGTCATGCCGCCGTTGTCGGTGCTGATGCCGTACATCGCACCGGCGTACGTCTGGTAGTCGGCGCGGCCGGCAAACACCACGAGCCGGACCGTGGAGGCGTACTGGCCGGGTATCGCGCCGTCGGCCTTCACCACCGACCGGAACCAGGCGTCCTGGCGGAGCACACTGGCGCAGGCTGCGTCGAGGTCGGCGGCGGTGAGCGCCTGGGCGCGGACGGTGACGTTCGCGTCGCAGTGCCGCGTGACGGGCAGGACGGCCCTGTCGAGCTTCTCCGGCAGGCCGCAGACGTCGTAGTAGGAGCAGTCGGCCTTGTCGTAGGAGTTCGCCTGCGTGGCCACGGCCACCCAGAGCCCGGCCGTCGGGCCGGTGATCCCCGTCCGGTCCAGCAGGTCCTTGGTCAACGGGCGTACGGTGTCCCGCAGTCCGGGGTGCTCGGTGTACCGGCCCAGGTTCATCCCGGCGTTGGCGTCCAGGAAGGCCAGGTCGGTGCCGAGCTGGCCGGTGTGGGCCAGCGCGAAGTCGTACAGGGTCGTGGCGATGCGCGGGTCGGCCTCGACCGCCCGCACGTACTCGGGGTTCCAGTTGCCGCGCCACAGCGGTGTGTAGACGTCGTTGACGGCCCTGATCATGCTGTCGACCGAGTCGTAGGAGCGGTCGTAGTCGGTCAGCAGCCGCCGGTACACGGAGAGGTAACGGCCTTGCTGGTCGGCGCTGTCGGTGAGGATGACGGTCTCGCCGAGGATGTCGCCGTTGGCCGCCGTGACGTCACGGGAGTGGGCGCGGGCGAAGAAGGTGTCCGTGCCGCTCGTGACGGCGGTGGTGAGACGGGAGGTGTACGCGCCCACGTCCCCGGGATGGTTGAACTGCACGTAGTAGCCGGCCCGCAGGAAGAGGACCAGTTGCAGCAGGCTGTCCGAGTTGTCGCCGCGGTACTGCCCGGCGGTGCGGGTGAACGCGCGGGCGACGGTGAGCATCTGGGCCTGGCGGAAGATGTCGCGCGCGTCCGTGCCGGTGACCGGGAAGAGGGTGTTGACGCAGTCCGGGGTGGCGGACCTGACGTAGGAGACGAGGGCGGAGCCGGTACGGCTGCCGAAGTCGGCCGGGGCGCAGGAGGCCGCCTTCACCGCGCGCGGCCCGGCGTGCCTCGTGGACGTGGGCCGCTGGGGCGGGAGTTGGGCCGGGCTGAGCCGCCGGGCCTGGGTCGCGGGGCGCTCGGTCGCGACGGTGGACGCGGCGGCGGGCGACGGGACGGAGAGGGGCGACCGGGCTGCGGTGGCGGTGAGCGCCTGGGGCGCGGAGGCCGTAGCGGTGTGCGGCCGGGGCGCGGCGAGCGCCGGGGTGGACAGCAGTCCGGCCAGGGTGACGCAGACGGCGGCGGCGCCGGCGATGCGGCCCGCCGTGCCTCTCGGCAGGCGTCCGGGCAGCGCGAAGCGATAGCGCATCGGGATTCCTCCACGAAGGGATGCGCCTCTGTGGGGTGTCGAGGCGTGTGAAGGACTGTCTCAGCGCACCGCGGGCCCAACAATGGCGTGTGACATAGCACATGGCACTGGCCGCTCATAACACCGCGGCACACTCGTGACCCGCCCCTACGCCCCGGCGACGCTCCACGTCCGCGAGGCCCAGGTACGCAGGTGCGGGGCCTGGGCGACGAGGTCGCGGTACGCGTCCGTGGCGGACCGGAACACGGTCTCCACGGTGTCGTCGGTGACGGTGTCCGGCCGCCAGGCGAGGACATAGCGGCACCAGAGCGGGGAGCCCACCAGCGGTTTGACCGTGACGTGCGGGATCGGCCGCAGCGTCGGCTGCACCAGGCACACCCCGAGACCGTCGGCGATCATGCTCTGCAACTGGGTCTGGTCGCCGAGCCACTCGTGGACGGTCACCGGCGTGAACCCGGCCGCGGCGCAGGCGTCGTAGAACACCCCCGGCCAGCCGGCGCCGTCGTCCGGGGTCACGAACCAGGCGTCCTCGGCGAGGTCGGCGAGCTGGACCTGGGCGCTCTGGCGGAGCCGGTGGCGGGCGGGCAGGGCGACGAAGGTGGGCTCGGTGACGATGCCGCGGTGCCGTACGGCGGTCGAGTGCCGTAGTTCCATGCCCGGGTAGTCGGCGGCGATGGCCGCGTCCACCGCACCCTCCTCCAGCAGCTCGACGATCCGCGAGGACGCGTAGACGCTGGTGACCGAGAGGGAGAGTTCCGGCAGCCGGGCACGGACCCGGGAGACCGTGCCGGACAGCATGGGCGAGTTCGTCGCGGCCACGCGCAGGGTGCGGCCGGGGCGGGCCGCGGGCGGGCGGTGGCCGATCGCGGCGGCCCGCGCGAGGACGTCCCGGGCCTGCTCGACGACCTCGGCGCCGTACCGGGTCGGCCGGACCCCGCCGGGCCCGCGCTCGAAGAGCGGCTCACCGAGGTGGCGTTCGATGCGCCGCAGCTGGGTGCTGACGGCCGGCTGCGAGTAGCCCAGCTGTGCGGCGGCACGGCCCACGCTGCCCGCGTCGGCGATCGCGCACAGCACCCGCAGGTGCCGCAACTCCAACTCCATCGCTCCACTCTCCGCCCATTGCGGCTCCCGGTACGCTCGCGCGCCGGGGGCCGACCACGCCGGTCCGCCGCAGCCGTCGCCGACCGCTCCTCGCGCCCGGCGGACCGAAGCGTTCCATTGTCCCCTCCCGGACACAAGCCGCAGGTCCGCCAGGGTGGGGATGCCCGCCGGCGGAGAAGCCCCGGGCCCGACGCGCTCCCGGTCGGCGGCAGTGCGCCCCGCCCTCCGGACCGGACCGAGGGGCGGCTCATTCTTCAGCCGGCCGGCGTGGGGCCGCGGTCGGCCACCGGATCCCGCCGTACGTGCAGGCGTGGCGCCGGGCGGCAGTCCGGCGATCCGCTCCGCGCCCTCGACCGCGACGGCCGCCTCGCGTCGGTGAGGCCCACGTCCTGGCCGACGCGATCGCCCCCCGGGAAACCGCCGAGCGCACCGCCGCCCGGCGCCACGCCCGCGCGTACGGCGCGATGAGCGCGTCCGACACCCCGGAACGGGCCGCCGTCGGCAGACGGGCCGCCGGGCGGTGAGGAGCCGGCGGGCGCCCGGTCTTCCGGTGCCGCGCCGTCTCAGTGCCGGCCCAGCACCTCCGCCACCCGCATGAACCCGTCCGTGCCGTGGCCGAGGCCGATGACGCGGCGGGCCAGCCCCTCCACGGCCCGCATGACGCCCGCGTCGATGCCGTGGGACTCGGAGACGGCGACGACGTGGGCCATGGTGGAGGCGGCCGAGGTGATGGGGTTGATCTCGCCGGAGTGGGTGCCGCTGTCGGCGTCCTGCGCGAACTGGTCGAACAGCGGCGGCAGGATGGCGGCGATGCCCTGGGCGAAGGGGGCCAGTTCCCCGGCGGTGACGCCCTCCGCGCGGGCGACGGCCACGGCGTGCGCGTACCCCGCCATCGCGGTCCAGAAGATGTCGAGCAGCGCGATGTCGTAGGCGGCGGCGCGCCCGATCTCCTCGCCCAGGTGGGTGTGCGTCCCGCCGAGCGCCGCCAGCACCGGCCGGTGCCGCTCGTAGAGGTCGCGCGGGCCGCTGTACAGGAAGACGGCCTCCGGCGTGCCGATGCTGGGCGCCGGCGTCATGATCGCACCGTCCAGGTACCCGATGCCGTGGGCCGCCGCCCACTCTCCGGTGTCCCGGGCACGCTCCGGGGTGTCGGCGGTCAGGTTCACGACGGTACGGCCCTTCAGGGCGCGGGTGACGTCGGCGGGGGCGCAGGATCGCGTCGGAGGCGTCATGGTTCACCACGCAGACGACGGTCAGCTCCGAGGCGGAGACGGCCTCCTCGGCCGACCCGGCGGCGTTCGCCCCGTGCCCGGTCAGCTCCCGGTCCCTGCCCGGTGTGCGGTTCCAGACCGTGGTCGGCAGGCCGGCCGCCAGGAAGGCGCCCGCCAGCGCCCGGCCCATCGGGCCGAGACCGAGCACCGTGACGGCAGGAAGACCCGAAGATGTGGACATGTTGCAACTCCCGTAGTCGGTGGGGAAGAACAAGGACGCGAACGGAATCGAGGACGACGATGACGCGCAGCCGTGCCCAGGACCCGAACGTCTGCGGAGTGACCGCCGCGATCGCCGTGATCGACGGCAAGTGGAAGACGTCGCTGCTGTGGTTGCTGGAGTCCGGCCCGCACCGGCCCGGCGAACTGCGCCGCAGACTGCCCGGGCTGAGCGAGAAGGTGCTGACACAGGCGCTGCGCGAGATGACGGACGACGGTCTGGTGCACCGGGAGGTGCACGACGTGCTGCCGCCGAAGACCGTGTACTCGCTGACCGGGTTCGGCCGCGATCTGGCCGCGGCGCTGGACCCGGTGGCCGAGTGGGGTCACCGCCGTCTGGAGCGGCTCCGCGAGCGCGAAGCGGCCTCCTGAGGGGCGCTGCGACGCCCGAGCTGCGACGCCCTGGGGCCTACCGCCGCTGCCACCTCCCGTCCGTTTCTCCGGCAGCCCCTGACCTCGGGAAACAGCCTCTCCCGGGCGGACGTGAGCTGCCAAGTACCCACAAATAAGTGGGTGTTCGGCACCCCACGGAGAACCGTCCCGTTCCCGCCGGCGCTCCGGGAGTCCGCGGACGGCCGAGCCGGCCTGAACCGAGATCCTATTTGCCTAAACCCTTTAGGAAACTGCACAATGGTTTTCGACAGACGGGAGAAACAGTCATGGCGCGTGCGGGGCTGACCACCGAACGCCTGGTGCGGGCCGGCGCGGAGCTGGCCGACGAGGTCGGCTTCGAGCAGGTGACGGTGTCCGCGGTGGCCCGGCGGTTCGACGTCAAGGTCGCGAGCCTGTACTCGCACCTGAGGAGCTCCCAGGACCTCAAGACGCGGATCGCGCTGCTCGCCCTCGCGGAGCTGGCCGACCGCGCCGCCGAGGCCCTGGCCGGCCGGTCCGGCAAGGACGCCCTCGGCGCCTTCGCGAACGTCTACCGCGACTACGCCCGCGCGCACCCCGGCCGCTACGCGGCGGCCCGTCACCCGCTGGACGCCGAGACGGCGGCCGGCAGCGCGGGGGTGCGGATCGCGCAGCTCACCCGGGCGATCCTGCGCGGCTACGACCTCACCGAGCCGGACCAGACCCACGCGGTCCGCCTCCTCGGCAGCGTCTTCCACGGCTACGTCAGCCTGGAGACGGCCGGCGGCTTCAGCCACAGCGCGCCGGACTCGCAGGAGTCCTGGACCCGGATCCTGGACGCCCTCGACGCCCTGCTGCGCGACTGGCCCGCCCAGCCCTGAACCGCGGCTCCCCCACGGCAATCCCCCCGGAAACGCAGGCAGACACGATGCACACCATCCCCCTCACCCCCGATCTGATACGCGGTGCCCTCGAACTGGAGCGCACCGCGCACGGCCTGCTGCCGCACCGGCTGCCCGCCCGGGCCCGCGCCCGGTGCGCCGACCCGCAGCTGGCCCTGGCGGAGTCCCAGCCCTCCGGCGTACGGCTGGCCCTGCGCACCCGCGCCACCACCATCGAGCTGGACACCCTGCCGACGAAGCGGGTCTACGTCGGCGCGCCGCCGCGCCCGGACGGCGTGTACGACCTGCTCGTCGACGGACGCCCGGCCGGCAGCGCCTCCCTCACCGGGGGCCACACCCTCACCATCGACCTGGGCACCGGCTCCGCCGAACACCGGCCGGGCCCGGTGGGCACCGTGCGCTTCACCGGCCTTGCGGACACCGTCAAGGACGTGGAGATCTGGCTGCCGCACAACGAGACGACCGAGCTGGTCGCGCTGCGCGCCGACGCCCCCGTGGAGCCCGTACCGGACCGGGGCCGCCGGGTGTGGCTGCACCACGGCAGCTCGATCAGCCACGGCTCGGACGCGGCGAGCCCCACCACCACCTGGCCGGCGCTCGCCGCGTCCCTGGGCGGAGTGGAGCTGGTCAACCTCGGGCTGGGGGGCAGCGCGCTGCTCGACCCGTTCACCGCCCGGGCGCTGCGCGACACGCCCGCCGATCTGATCAGCGTCAAGCTGGGCATCAACCTGGTCAACACCGACCTGATGCGGCTGCGCGCCTTCGGCCCCGCGGTGCACGGCTTCCTCGACACCATCCGCGAGGGGCACCCCCGCACCCCGCTGCTCGTCGTCTCGCCGGTCCTGTGCCCACTGCACGAGGACACGCCCGGCCCCACCGCCATGGATGTGACCGCCCTCGGCGAGGGCCGCCTGCTGTACCGGGCCACCGGGGATCCGGCCGAGCGGGCGGCCGGGAAGCTCACCCTGCGGGTCGTCCGGCAGGAGCTGGCCCGGATCGTGCGCGAACGGGCGGCCGAGGACCCGGCCCTGCACCACCTGGACGGCCGCGAGCTGTACGGGGAGGCCGACTTCGCCGAGCTGCCGCTGCCCGACGGCCTCCACCCGGACGCCGCCGGACACCGCCGCATCGGCGAGCGGTTCGCGGAGCTGGCCTTCGCCGGGGACGGGCCCTTCGCGGACCGCGCCGCCTGACCGGAGGGGACCGGCGCCCCGGCTGGCACCGGAGCCCCCTCACACCAAGTGCGCGAAGACCACCAGGTTGTCCGTGTAGTCCCGCACCGTCCGGTCGTAGTCCCCGGCGCAGGTGATGAGCCGGACCTCGGGACGCGACGCGTCCGCGTACACCCGTTCGCTGGGGAAGTCGTCCTTGGCGAAGGTCTCGGCGCTGTCCACGACGAAGTCCGCCGTGCGCCCGTCGGCCCGCCGCACCGAGAACCGGTCGCCGGGCTCCAGCTCGTCGAGGTGGGCGAAGACGGCCGGGGAGGTCACCGTGTCGACGTGTCCGGCGATGATCGCGGTGCCCCGCTCGCCGGGCGCGGCACCGTCGGCGTACCAGCCGACGAGATTGGTGTCGGCGGCGGGCGGCGGCTGCAACTGGCCCGAGTCGCCGAGCTCCAGGGAGGTGAAGGGGGCGTCGACGGAGATCTTCGGGATGCGCAGCCGGGTCGGCGCGGACCTCGGCAGGGCGTCGTCGGCCTGCCGGGAGTCGGTCGCCGGCGGGGCGCCGGTGCCCGAGGCCCGGTGGGCCTCCGGCTTGTCGTCCGGCTGATGGTGACCGCCGAACACGCTGACGGCGAGGAAGACGGCCGCCACACCCCACAGCGTCAGCCGCCCGCCATAGCCGGCGCGCTGCTCGTCGGCCGCCGGTCCTGACGGGGTCGGGGAAGAGGGATCTGCTGCCATCGGACACCACCTCACTCGGGCACGGCAGCACGGGGATCAGGGCGGGGGAAGACGGCGCCGGGACCGGCGTCCGGGGCGGGGCGCAGGGGGCGCGGGCCGCCGACGCGGGGGCGCGCCGGCGGCGTCCGCAGCCCCTGGGACGTACGGCCCGTCAGGACGCCGGCTGGACGGCCTTCTTGCGGCGCAGCGCGTAGGCACCGGCGGCGCCTACGGCCAGGACGGCGAGGCCGCCGGCGGTGACACCGGGTGTGGCGAGCGCCCCGCCACCGGTGTGCATGCCACCGCGCGGCTTGTCGTGGTCGTCACCCCAGTCGCCCTTGTCACCCTTCTCGCCCCGGTCGCCCTTCTCGCCCTTCTCACCCCGGTCGCCCTTGTCGCCCTTCTCGCCGCCCCCGCCCTCGTCCTTGTCGCGGTAGCTCTCGGGGTCGAACCGGCTGTCGCCGCCCGAACCCCACTCCTCGCTGCGCACCGCGGCGAGCGCTCCGCCACCCGTGTGCATTCCGCCGCGCGGCCCGTCGTGTTCGCCGCCGCCGCCGCGCTTGTTGCCGTACTCCTTGTCCTGGTCGCTGTCGGATCCCTCGTCCTCGTCGGAGTCGTTGTCGTGCCCCTTGCTGTACGAGGAGCCGTCCCGGCCGCCGCCGTCGTGCTCGGCCGCCACGGCGAACGCGGCGCCGGGTGCGGCGAAGGATAGGGCGGCGGCGGCAGCCGCCGTGGCCAGGAGCATGCGGGCAGAGCGCATAGTGATGTCCTTCCGCCGTGACCGGGCAGCGGATACCTCATCAGCTGGATGGACCCGGCCCCGACATGAACCACCGTCAGTGAGGCCCCTGGCTCCCACCATCCGAGCCGCCCAGCCGTGTCACCACGCCACCCGTCTGCCCCAGCGCACCGGCTCCGGCACCCCTCGTCCGGGTCAATCGCCGACGCGGTCGTACGCCTGCCGGAGTGATCGCGTCGCACGGCGGCCGGGAAGGCACTCACCGCCCTCCCTGTGCAGCGCCGCCCGAAGGAGGCACTCCATGCCCACGAACACCCGGAACAGCCGGAACACCCCGTACGGGCGACGGGTCCGACGGCCGGCCGCCGCGCGGGCCGGTGCCCTGCTCGCCGTCACCGCGGTCACCGCCGCCACCACCGGCGCCGCTCCCGCCCGCGCCGCGGCGGACACGGTGACGGAGTACCCGGTGACCACGGCGGCCGGTGCCGCGCCCGTCGGCATCACCGCCGGTCCGGACGGCGCGCTGTGGTTCGCGGAGCACGGCGCCGGACGGATCGGGCGGATGGCGGCCGACGGCACGGTCACCGACATCCCGACCTCGGGCCCGGACACCGGTCCGTCCGAGATCGTCCAAGGGCCGGAAGGGGCCCTGTGGTTCACCGAGACCACCGCCGGGCGGATCGGCCGCGTCACCCCTTCCGGGCTGCTCACCGAGTTCCCGCTGCCGGCGGCCGGCAGTGGCCCGGCCGGGATCGCGCCCGGCCCGGACGGGGCCCTGTGGTTCACCGAGGCGACCGGGAACCGGATCGGCCGCATCACGACCGCGGGCCGGATCACCGAGTACCCGGTGCCCACGCCGGACGCCACGCCCCACTCCATCGCGGCGGGCGGCGACGGCGCCCTGTGGTTCACCGAGCTGAGCGGCGGCAAGGTCGGGCGGATCACCCCCTCCGGAGAGCTCACCGAGTTCCCGCTGCCCGGCGGGGCTTCCGGCTTCCCGGGCGGCGTCGTCGCCGGGCCGGGCGGCATGTGGCTCACCGCGTCCGGCGGGCACGCGGTGGTCCGCGTCGACCACACCGGGCACGCCACCCGGTTCCCGCTGCCCGGCCCGGACAGCCTGCCCGGCGGCATCACGCGCGGGCCCGACGGGCAGGTCTGGTACGCCGACCAGGCCGGCCGCGTCGGCCGGATCACCCCGACCGGCGCCGTCACCACCTTCCCGGTGCCGGACGGCGGCGAGAAGGTGCCGCTGCGGCTGACGGCCGGCCCCGGCGGAACCGTGTGGTTCACGGAGCTGCTCGGCAACGCCCTCGGCCGGATCCGGGTCCCCGCCCGGTGAGCCCTCGTGACCACCCCTCTCTCCCGGCCGCCGCCCTCTTGTTATGACCGCTGTCATAACGCAGGCTGGGGCCGACAGCACGTCAAGGCCGACGCGGTGGGAGGAAACAGTGGCGGACGGGATGGCGCGGGCCCTGTGGGAGCGGTACGAGCCGGTGCACAGCCTCGTGTACTTCGCACCGGAGGCGCGCCGGGCCGCCGACGGGTTGGGGCTGCGCGGGTTCTGGATGGGCTACTTCGCGCTGCGCGCCGCCCCGCTCGGCGCCGTGGCCCCGGCCGTGGTGACGAGCTGCTTCTACGTCTTCCACCCGGCCCGGGTCGAACGGGCGCTGCCGGACGCCTGGTCGTACACCACCCCGGCGGAGGCGCTGACGGCCCGGCTGGCGGCGATGGACGCGGCGATGACCCGCCTGTTCGGGGCGGACACCGTCGGCTCCGCCGCGTTCACGGAGGCCGCTGACCTCGCCTGGGAGGCCGCCGCCGGCGCGGACACCACGGGCCGTGTGCTCGCCGCCGCCAATCAGGCGCTGGAACGGCCGGACGAGCCGACCGCCCGCCTGTGGCAGGCCCTGACGACCCTGCGCGAGCAGCGGGGCGACTCCCATGTGGCGGTGCTGGTCGGCCTGGGGCTCGGTCCGATGGAGGCCATGGTGCTCAAGGCGGCGGCCGGCGAGTCCGACGGGGCCTTCCTGCGCGAGACCCGGAAGTGGCCGGAGGACGCGTGGGCAGCGGCCGTGGCCCGGCTGCGCGCGGACGGCCGGCTCACGGCGGACGGCGCGCTGACGCCGGCGGGCGCGGCCCTGCGCGCGGAGGCCGAGGCGCGCACCGATGCGGCGGCCGAGGGACCGTGGACCGCGCTGGGCGCCGAGCGGAGCGGGCGGCTGGCCACGCTGCTGGAGCCGCTGGCCCGCACGGTCGGGGACTCGGGCCTGCTGCCGCCCGGGAATCCGGTGGGGCTGACCCGGGCGACGTACCCGGCCGGCCGGTGAGGGCACTCTCGGCCCCGGCAGTCCCCACCTGGGGCACCGGGCTGGGGACGCCCGTACCGGGCCGACCGGTGAGGGCGGTCCCGGCCCGGAGCGCCGGACCCGGGACACCCGTGCCCGACCGACCGCTGAGGGCGCTCCGGGCCCCGGCGGCCCCACCCCGGGGCGCCGGGCCGGGGATGCCCAGACCCGGCCCGGCCACTGAGGGCGCTCCGGGCGCCGGCCACCCAACCGGGCGCCGGGCCGGGAAGCCGTACGAGTGGGGGGTGGTGCTCGCCACCAGGTCACCGGCAGCCGTCCGGGGTGACGTTCCGCCGTCCGGGGATCCGTTCCATGGAGCCGGTGCGCCACACCGTTGGCCATCGGCACGCGTGACGACCGCCGGGGTTTGGCCGAGAGCAGCCGTACCAAGGGGTGAAATGTCCGGTCAGCGGCCTGGAGTGCGGGTCGTACGCTGGGGCCGTGGTCAACCGAGACGAGGATCCAGGACAGGTGGCGGCCCGGCTCACCGGGCGGCCGGTGAGCCGGGCCCGGCGCTCGTCGGGCTCTCCCGCCGAAGTGCTGCTGGACGGCGGGACACCGGTGATGGTCAAGCGTGGTGACGGCCCCGGGGCGGTGCGCGCGGAGGTGGCGGGGCTGCGCTGGCTGGCCGCGGCGGACGCGGTCCGGGTGCCGGCGGTGCTCGGGCACGACGAGCACTGGATGGTGACCGAACAGGTGCCCACCGGCTCTCCGGACCCCGAGGCGGCGCTGCGTTTCGGCCAGGCCCTGGCCGCGCTGCACGCGGCCGGCGCACCCCGTTTCGGGGCGCCGCCGCCCGACGGGCCCGAGGACGCCTACATCGGCCTCGCCCCCATGCGCAACGCCCCGGGCACCGACTGGTCCCGCTGGTACGCCGAGCACCGCGTGCTGCCGTACGTGCGCGGCGCGGTCGACCGGGGCACGCTCCGGCCGGGCGAGGCGGCGGTCTTCGAGCGGGTCTGCGCGCGGCTGCCGGAGCTGGCGGGGCCGGCCGAGCCGCCCGCCCGGCTGCACGGCGACCTGTGGAACGGGAACGTGCTGTGGGGCGCCGACGGCGAGGTCCGGCTGATCGACCCGGCCGCGCACGGCGGACACCGGGAGACCGACCTGGCGATGCTCCGGCTGTTCGGCTGCCCCCACCTGGACCGGGTGCTCACCGGCTATCAGCGGGCGGCACCCCTGGCCGACGGCTGGCGGGACCGGGTCGGGCTGCACCAGCTCTTCCCGCTGCTGGTGCACGCGGTGCTGTTCGGGCGGGGATACGCCGAACAGGCGCTGGCCGCGGCACGCGACGCGCTCGCGCGATGACCCCGGAAGGGATCCTTCCGAAGGGTGCTCACTCACCGTGAGGAAACCAATCACCCGTTCGACTCGTATAAGGACGTGAAAGCCGAATCAGGGAGAGACCATGCAACCGTTCACGCTCAACTACGCGCGGCCCGCAGTGCAGTTGGACGTCACCGCTCCGTATGCGTACGACTCCGGACTGCAGTTGAACGTCCTCCCGGACGGGCGGATCGCCGCCACCGACCACGCGACCCTCAGAGCACTCGGGACCACCACCTCGACCGCCGGTTCCAAGACGCACTTCGACGACTGAGACCGCGGGCTTCCACAGATGACCGTGCTCATCCTGACCAGTGAAGAGGACGTGACGGCGGACATGGTGGTCCTCCGGCTGGGCGAGGCGGGCGTGCCCGTCGTCCGGCTCGACCCCGCCGATCTCACCAACGGGGTGGCGCTGTCGGGCGAGTACGTGCGGGGCGCCTGCCGGGGACATCTGTCCGTCGGCGGGCGCCTGGTGAGCATGAACGGCCTGCGCTCCGTCTGGGTGCGCAGGCCGGGCGACCCGGCCGCCCGCGCCGCCCAGCCGTCCGCGTGGCTGACCGAGGAGTCGTCCCAGGCGCTGTACGGCATGCTGCGCTGCACCGACGCCCGGTGGATGAACCACCCGGACGCCGCGCGCCGGGCCCGGCACAAGCCCTGGCAGCTCCGTCTGGCGCAGCGCAGCGGCCTCGCGGTGCCGGCCACCCTCATCACGACGTTCCCGCAGGCGGCGCGGGAGTTCGCGGAACGCTTCCCGGACCTGGTGGTCAAGCCGGTCTCCGGGGCGCACCCGCAGGAGCCGCCCAGGGCGGTGCCGACCAGCCGGGTGGCGCCGGACGCCGACTTCACGGCGGTGGCCTTCGGCCCGACCCTGCTGCAACGGCGGATCGCCAAGCGGGCCGACATCCGGCTCACCGTCGTCGGCGACACGCTGCTGGCCGCGCGCAAGCCCGCCGACCCGGACGCCCACCCGGACGACGTGGACGTCCGCTTCGCCCCGTCGGTCTCCCCCTGGCTGCCCGCGGAGGTGCCGCCGCGCGTCGCCGAGGGCGTGCTGCGCTACATGGCGGGCGCGGAACTGGCGTACGGTGCCTTCGACTTCGCGGAGGACGCCGACGGGATCTGGTGGTTCCTGGAGTGCAACCAGTCCGGCCAGTTCGGCTTCGTGGAGATGGACACCGGTCAGCCGATCGCCGCGACCATCGCCCAGTGGCTGGCGGAAGAAGGCGATGCCGGCCGCGGTTGTGCGGACGGCGACCGGAGCGCGGCATCGTGAGGGTGCTGGGACCGGCTCGGAGAAGGGAACGCGACATGCGCATCGGACTGCTGGGAACGGGCCCGTGGGCCAAGGCGGCGTACGCCCCCGCCCTGGCCGGGCACACCGGTCTGGAGTTCGTCGGGGTGTGGGGGCGGCGGCCGGAGGCGGCCACGGCGCTCGCGGAGCAGTACGGCGTCGCCGCGTACGCCGACGTGGACGCGCTGCTGGCCGACGTGGAGGCGGTGGCGGTGGCCCTGCCGCCCTCCGTGCAGGCCGAGTTGGCGGTGCGGGCGGCACAGGCGGGCCGCCATCTGCTGCTGGACAAGCCGCTGGCGGTGACGGTCGCCGAGGGGCGGGCCGTCGTGGAGGCGGTGGAGAAGGCCGGGGTGGCGTCGGTGGTGTTCTTCACCACGCGCTTCCAGAAGGAGCCGGAGGCCTGGATCGACGAACAGGCGGCGGTGACGGGCTGGTTCACGGCGCGGGCGCAGTGGCTGGGGGCGGTGTTCACGAGCGACAGCCCGTTCGCGGACTCGCCGTGGCGGCGGGAGAAGGGCGCGCTGTGGGACGTCGGCCCGCACGCCCTGTCGGTGCTGCTGCCGGTCCTCGGCGACGTACGGCAGGTGGTGGCGGCGGCGCACGGTCCGGCGGACACCGTGCACCTGGTGCTCGACCACTCCACCGGCGCGTCGAGCACCCTCACGCTGAGCCTGACCGCCCCTCCGGCGGCGGCCGGGGCCGACGTGGAACTGCGCGGTGAGGCGGGGGTGACGCTCCTGCCGGGGAGTTCCGAGGGAGCGGTCCCCGCGCTCACCCGGGCCGCCGACGCGCTGGTGCGTGCGGCCCGCACGGGCCGGCCGCACGCCTGCGACGCCGCGTTCGGCCTCCGGGTCACCGAGATCCTGGCCACGGCGGAGGCACGGCTGGCGGACGGCAGGGAATGACCGGGCGCGGCGCCGGGGAGCGGGCAGGTCGCGCTCCCCGGCGCCGAGGGTCACCGCGCCCTCAGCGCGTCACCCGGCCGTGTCCTCGTGGTCGGTCCAGTAGTTGACGCGTTCCTGTACGACGGGATAGCCGGCCTTGGTGAAGTGCGCGGCCATCGGGGTGTTGCCCTGGTCGGTGGCGGCGGCGATGAACCCGGCGCCCTGTCCGACCAGGAAGTGGGTGCACTCGACGAGCAGGTCGTAGGCGTAGCCGTGGCCCCGGTGTTCCGGCACCACGCCGATGAGACCGACGCACGGCCCGCTGGAGTTGCGCGCCGGGATGTGGATGCCGACCGCGTCGCCCTCCGGCGTGCGGGCGATCTGCCACCACTCGCGCGGTGAGGGGAACCAGTGCAGGATCTCCAGGTCCTCGCGGGCCGCCTGGTCCACGCCTCCCTGCTCGATGGCCCGGCGGGCGTGGGCGTCGAGCGTGCCGACGTTGATGCGGCGCAGCAGGTCGAGGAAGACGGCGTCGTCCGGTTCGGCGGTGAACAGGAGCCGTCCGGGCCGCTCGGGCAGTCCCCGGTCGGGGGTCCAGCGGTAGAGGAAGCGCTCCACCAGGGGCGTGTAACCGGCCCGGCGCGCGGCACTCTCCCGGGCGGCCACCGCGTCCCGGCGCACCGGGTCCTCGCGCCAGCCGGTGGGCAGGTCCAGTTCGAGTTCGGGTGTCTTCCAGGGCGCCGTGCGCAGCAGCTCCGCACCGGCCTCCTCCTCGCCCTCGGCGACGTCGAACCAGTTGATCACGAGCGGCTCGGGGTCCTCGGGGCGACCCCACCAGGCGGCGCGCGCCACGGTCCGGCCGTCGCGCAGGGCGATGCGCTGCCAGTCGGGACGGTGGTGGGTGCCGCGGTGCTTGTCGCTCAGGGCGAGCGGGTCGGGCATGGTGCGGAAAAGGTGGGCACTGCTCTCGTCGAGCGTGCGGATGACCACGTCGGTCAAGGAATCCTCCGGGATGCGTACGGTGTGCGCGCTCCCGGTCTGGTCAGACGTGACACGCCCGCGGCACGGGGAGGGGGGAGCGCTGGATGGTGGTGACCCACATGACACTCGCCTCCTTCGTCCGTCCGTCTCGGGCGTGGTGATCACAGGCTAGAGGGTCGCCCGACCGGGGTCCACCCCCTTTCCGAGGGGTGTCTCCGCACGGCGTTCCGCGGGTTCTCCTGCGCGGCGCGGTCCGCGGCGGGCGGCGTAACTTGGGGATGTGGAATCGGTGCGCGGCCGGTCGTCGCGCGGAGCCCGGGAGGATCGCGGCTGGCTGCGGGGCGCGCCGCCGCCGTGGTGGATCCGCGTGCTGCCCGTGCTGCTGCTCGCGGCCGTCGGCTCGGCCACGCTGGTCACGCCGCACGCACGCGACCTCGGCTTCCTGCTGGGCGCCATCCCGCCGCTGGCGGTCCTGTCCTACGGCCCGCTGATGACCGGTCTGCTGGGTGTGGGCGCGATGGTGGTGCTGAACGTCCCGGCCACCCATCTGAACCTCCCCGGCAACACGGACGTGCTCACCATCGGGTTCGTGGCCGCGCTGAGCGTGTTCGTGTCGTATGTGCGCAGCCACCGGGACGCCCAGCTCGACACCGAGCGGGCGATCGGCGAGGCGGTGCAGCGGGCCGTGCTGCCGCCGCTGCCGGACCGGGTCGGGCAGGTGGGGTGCGCGGCGTTCTACCGGGCGGCGCAGGACGGGACGCTGGTGGGCGGCGACTTCTTCGACGTGCGGAAGGGGCCGTGCGGTGTGCGCGCGGTGATGGGGGACGTGCAGGGGCACGGGCTGGCGGCGGTCGCGACGGTGGTGTCCTTGCTGGGGGCGTTCCGGGAGGCCGCCCTGGACCAGCCGGACCTGGAGTCGGTGGCCGCCCGGCTGGACCGCCGGCTCGCGGTGGACTCGGCGGACGTCCGGGACGGGGAGCTGTTCGCGACGGCCCTGCTGCTGGAGTTCGCGGCGGACACGGCCGCGGTCCGGCTGGTGGCCTGCGGTCATCCGGTGCCGGTCCTGCTGCGCGAGGGGCAGGCCCGGGAGGTGACCGTCGCGCCCGGTCCGCCGCTGGGCATCGGGCTCCTGGGGGTCGATCCGCCGAAGGAGGCCACCGTGGCGCTCGGACCGGGCGACCGGCTGTTCCTGGCCTCCGACGGCGTGTGGGAGGCGCGGGACGGCACCGGCGCCTTCTACCCGCTGCCGGAGCGGCTGGCCGCCCTGGCCGGCCTCCCGTCCGCCGAACTGCCCGGCGCGGTGTGGGCGGACCTGGCCCGGCGGCGCTACGCGATCCGCGACGATGTCACCATGCTGGTGCTGACGCCGGGGCCGTCCACCGCCTGACCTCCGTCGTCCCCGCCGGTCAGCCCACGTCCCACAGGAAGCGGTGGGTGTGGATGCCGAAGTACGGGAAGGACCGGATCTCGCGGACGCCCTCGATGGGGCGCACCACGTCGTTGACGAAGTCGAGCAGCGCCTTCGGGCCGGGCGCGACCACCTCGGCGAAGAGGTCGAAGCCGCCCGAGGTGAGCACCGAGTAGACGACCTCGGGGCGCTCGGCGAGGGTGTCGGCGACGGTCCGGGGGTCGCCGTCCACGCCGATGCCGAGCAGGGCCATGGCCTGTCCGCCCATGGCCATCGGGTCGGTGACGCCGACCACCTGGACCGCCCTGGAGTCCAGCAGCCGCTGCAGCCGCTGCCGGGCCGCCGAGGCGGACAGCCCGACCCTGGGGCCGAGGTCGGCGTAGGCGATACGGCCGTCGGTCTGGAGTTCGCGCAGGATGGCCCGGTCGATGTCGTCCATGTCCTTCATCCCGTCCGGCTCCCTTCCTCAGGCGGCCAGTTCGGCGAGCGCGGCGGCGAACACCTCGGTGTGGGTGTCGACGTCCCGCTCGGTGGTGTCCGGGCACATCAGCGCCATGTTGTGGAAGGGGGTCAGCAGGATGCCCCGGTTGGCGAGGTAGAGGTGCAGGAAGTCCTCCAGCTCCGGGTCGGAGGCCGCCGCGGACTCGGTTCCGGTGCGCGGGGCCGGCGAGGTGAAGCGGTACTCGGTGCGGGCGCCGAGCCGGCTGACCGACCAGGGCAGCCGGTGGGCCTCTATCCCGGCCCGGACGCCCGCCTCGAAGCGCTCGGCGAGGGTCGCCATCCGGGCGAACGCCTCGTCGGTCAGCACATGCTCCAGGGTGGCGCGGGTGGCCGCGACCGACAGCGCGTTGCCCGCGAGGGTGCCGCCGACGCCGCCCATGTCGACGAGGTCCAGGTCACCGCGGCCGAGCAGCCGGTCGGCGAGTTCGGCGGAGAGCCCGTAGGCGCCGGCCGGGATGCCGCCGGCGATCGCCTTGCCGATGGTGAGCAGGTCGGGTTCCAGGTCCCAGGCGGCCGTGCAGCCGCCGGGCCCGGCGGAGAAGGTGTGGGTCTCGTCGTTGATGAGCAGGGCGCCGTACCGCCGGGTCAGTTCGCGGACACCGGTGAGGTAGCCGGGTTCGGGCAGCACGATGCCGATGTTGGTGAGGGCGGGTTCCATCAGTACGGCGGCGACGTCACCGTGGGCCAGCTCCCGCTCCAGTCCGGCGAGGTCGTTGAACTCGGCGACCCTGCTGGTCAGCGTCACGTCGCAGGGTGCGCCGACGTTGCCGGGGCGGGCGGTGCCGGTGCCGTCCGGGCCGGTGACGATCAGCGACTCGTCCACGCTGCCGTGGTAGCAGTAGCTGTTGACGAGGATCTTCGGCCGGCCGGTGACGGCCCGGGCGAGCCGGATCGCCCAGCGGTTGGCGTCGGTCGCGGTGAGGGAGAAGCTCCAGCGGGCCAGGCCGAAGCGACGGGTCAGTTCGGCGCCGACCCACTCGGCGTCCTCGGTGGGCAGCATGGCGGTGGCCCCGCCCAGTTCGGCGTACCGGCGGTGCACCGCCTCGGTGACGGGGGCGGGCGAGTGGCCGGCCATCGCGCCGGTGTCGCCGAGGCAGAAGTCGATGTACGCGTGCCCGTCGACGTCGGTGACCCGGGCGCCGCGCGCCCCGGCCAGGTAGCGCGGGAAGGCACCGGCGGTCTTGTTCATCCAGGTCATCGGCACCCGGCCGAAGAGGTGGTCGGCGCGCGCGTACGCCGCCCGGGAGCGCGGGTTGCGGCGTTCGGCCTCGGCGCTCTCGCGGGCCAGAAGGGCGGGCAGACGCGTGCGGTCCATGGGACACCTCGACAGAGACAAGGGACGGAACGGCGTGAGCGTACGACGGAAATGATGTCGATCTCAAGGTACGACGCTCGATTCCGTCGTCCGGACGCTTGAATCATGCGTCGCGGATCCACTCCGTCCCTCGGCCGGGTGACGCGCCCCCGCACGTCAACTGACGAACCGGCGCGCGGAGTTCGAACGTCCCGCTCCAAACGCCAGGGCGCGCCACCCCTTCCGCCACGTAGAAATATCTACAACGATGCATATGCCGGGTTGGCGTGCGGACGCACGAAGTGCCCGGTCACGGCGTTCCCTGCGCTCGGGCAGGCGAGCGAGGACATCCGGAGCAGTGCATGGCGAACACGATGTGGATGCGGGGCGTGGAGTGGCTGGCGGCGGCGTCGGCCGACCCGCGCGCCTGCAAATGGGAATGGGACCACGGCGAGGGCATCGCACTGCTGGAGGCGGGCCGCTTCTGGGACGTGCTGAGCGTCCCCGACCGGCTGGGACTGCTCACCCTGGACCTGCTGTGGCAGCCCGGCCTGCCGGTGCCGGGGCCGACGCTGGTGGACACGGCGGCGGGCCGGGTCGGGTTCTTCCTGCCGCCGGACCCGTCCGGCGGCTGGATCGGCGCCGGGCTGCGGTACGCGACCAAGGGCTCCTGGGTCACCGTGCCGCCGCCCTACCGGCCCGCGCCCTCCCTGGAATGGCTCGTGCCACCCGACGGCACCGGCACGCTGCACGCGCCCGGCGCCCTGGAGGAGGCGCTGCAACAGGCCAACGGCACGCTGGCGGTGCTCGCGCCGCTGTGCGGGCAGTACCGGTAGCCGCTCAGAGGTGCCTGGCCTCGCGCCGGGCGCCACGGGTGCGGCCGGAGAGGGCGGCCCACAGCGCGTCCGGCTCGGCCGGGACGGTCCGCCCCTGCGCCCGCCACTCCGCGACGAGCCCGGCGTAGATCGGCTCCCCGGTACGGTCCATCTGGCGCAGCCGGCGCATCCGGTCCATGCGCTCCATCCGGTCCATCCAGTCCAAGCGGTTCATGCCGGGGCAACGCCCGGGACCCGCCACCGGCACGCTCCGCACCGTCCGCTCACCGGGTCGGGTGACTCCATCGCCCGAACGAGAGCTTCCACCCGTCGGACAAGCATTACGTCGGTCGGGACGTCCCGGGCCTGGGCAGCGGGGCGCGTCTCGTCCGGCGCGCGCCGCGTCCCGGGCGCTTCTATGCTGAGCAGGTCCGGGCTCCTCCGACGTCCGCCCCGCGCACGGTCGCCCCTCACGTGCTGGGAGTCAGCCCATGTCCCCCACGTCCGCACGCCTGTGCCGGGGAGCCATGGTCGCCGTACTGGCGGGGGCGCTGTGCGCGCCGCTCACCGCAGGGTCCGCACCGGCCGCCGTACCGGCCGCGTCCGTCGCCGTCCCGCCCGGCCCGTCCCCCTCGGAGCCGGACGTCCGCGCCCTCTCCCCCGCCGTGACCCGCCGACTCGACGCGGCCGTACGGCGGGTGATGCGCGAGGCGAACGTGCCGGGCGTGACGGTCGGCATCTGGACACCGGGCCGGGAGAGTCACGTCCGCTCGTACGGCGTCGCCGACAGGGCGACCGGCCGGAGGATGACGCCGGACCTGTACACGCGCATCGGCAGCGAGACGAAGACGTTCACCGTGACAGCGCTGCTGCAACTGGTGGACCAGGGGAGGGTCGGCCTCGACGACACGATCGGCACGTACGTCGACGGTGTGCCCGACGGCGACCGGATCACGCTGCGCCAGCTGGCCGGCATGCGCAGCGGGCTGTTCAACTACTCCGAGGACGACGACTTCTTCAAGGCGCTCACCGCCGACCCGCGACGCCCCTTCACACCACGGCAGTTGCTCGACTACGCGTTCAGGCATCCGGTGCTGTTCCCGCCGGGCGCGAAGTTCTCCTACAGCAACACGAATCTCATCCTGCTCGGCCTGGTCGTGGAGAAGGAGAGCGGTCAGCACCTCGGGGACTACATCCAGCGGCACATCCTCGGCCCGGCCGGCATGAGGCACACGCTCTTCCCGCGGGGCGGCGAGTTCCCCGCCCCGCACGCGCAGGGCTACACCGATCAGACGGCGAACGGGAAGGTCGCCGACGCGGCCGACTGGAACCCGTCCTGGGGCTGGGCCGCCGGGGCGATGATCTCCACACTGGACGACCTGCGCGTCTGGGCGCCCACGGTCGCCACCGGCGAACTGCCCGACGGCAGACGCCTGATCAGCCCCGCCACCCAGAAGCAGCGGCTGACCACCCCGGCGACCCCGATCCCGGGCACCGGATACGGGCTGGGCATCTTCGACGTGCAGGGCTGGATCGGCCACAACGGCTCCCTGCCCGGCTACGAGTCGCTGACCGTCCACCTCCCGGCGACGCGCACGACCCTCGTCGTCCTCCTCAACACCGACATCGACCACGCCGACCAGGAGCCGGGCACACTGTTCGGCCGGGCGATCACGGAGATCATCTCGCCGCGACACGTGTTCGACCTGCCGGCCGCACCGGCGGCCGGACAGGACGGACCCGGGCGGTCGTGCGCTCATTCGGCCGGTCACCCGGAAGCCGGTGGCAGCAGACAAGGCTCCGCCGGCGGCCTGGGGGGGTGGCCGCCGGCGGAGACACCGCGCCCGGGGCGGGGGGAAGGCCCTGGGCGACTCAGAGGTCGGATGCCCGGGAATCCGGGAAGTACGCAGACGAATTCCGGCTGATTTCCGGGGTGGGTCCGGCCGGGCCCGGCAGCCCGCTGAGCCCGTTCGTCGCCGTACCCCCCTCACTCCGCCCTGACTGTCCCCCCGCGCCGCATCCCGGCGGCGGCCAGGGCCGCGCCCAGGACGCCCATGTCAAACAGGTATGAGGTCATAGGTTTCCGGTCCGGCGCCTCATGACGGCATAAGCTCGGCGGATGGCGAAGTACTTCGACGTGCACCCCGAGAACCCGCAGCCGCGCAGCATCGGCCAGATCGCCGACGCGGTCCGCTCGGGGGCGCTCATCGCATACCCGACCGACTCCTGTTACGCGCTCGGCTGCCGGCTGGGCAGCCGGGACGGCACGGACCGGATCCGCTCCATCCGCCGGCTGGACCACCGGCACCACTTCACCCTGATGTGCCGGGACTTCGCACAGCTCGGCCAGTTCGTCCGGGTGGACAACGACGTGTTCCGGGCCGTGAAGGCCTCGACGCCGGGCAGCTACACGTTCATCCTGCCGGCCACCCGCGAGGTGCCGCGCATGCTCCAGCACCCGAAGAAGAAGACCGTGGGCGTGCGCATCCCGGACCACGTGGTCACGCAGGCGCTGCTGGCGGAGCTGGGCGAGCCGTTGCTGTCCAGCACGCTGCTGCTGCCGGACGAGGAGGAGCCGCTGACCCAGGGCTGGGAGATCAAGGACCGGCTCGACCACGTGGTGGACGCGGTGGTCGACTCGGGTGACTGCGGCACCGAGCCGACGACGGTGGTCGACTTCTCCGGCGGCGCGGCGGAGATCGTCCGGCGGGGCGCCGGTGACACCAGCCGCTTCGAGTGAGGCCGGCACCACCTGACGCCGCTGCGGGTGAGCGCCCGGGACATCCGGCCGACCGGGTGAGCACCGGCCGCCGTCCACGAGCGCCGGGACGTCGCAGGGAGCTGCGCGAGGCCCGGCCCCGCACGCGGCGCCCCAGGCACCACCGGAGCCGCGCCGGCACCACCGGCCGCACGCGAGCTCCACCCACCACAGGAAGCCACACATGCGGCAACCGCCCACGCGAGCGCCACGGACGCCGCATGGAGCCTCGCCGGAACCGGCCCCGACGGCACGCGAGCCGCGTGGACACCCCCCCACGTGAGCGCCGGGGGCACCGGCTGCGCCGGACTGGATCTTGCATGGCAGCATGGCCGTAGCCGCGGCGCCGGGCGGGCATCCGCCGCCCGCGCCATCTCCGAGGGAGGGCCTTCTCACCATGACCGATGTCCAGGCGACCGCCGTCGACATCCCCACCGAGGACGGCGTCGCCGACGCCTACCTCGTCCATCCGGCCGACGGCCGCCCCCGTCCGGCCGTGCTCTTCTACCAGGACGCCTACGGTCTGCGGCCGCATCTGCGGTCGATGGCCGACCGGCTCGCCGGCGCCGGTTACACGGTGCTGGTGCCGAACGTGTTCTACCGCCTGGGCCGGACGCCGGTCCTGGAGCTGCCCGAGTTCATCGACCCGGGCGCCGACCCGACCCTGTGGGAGCGGCTCGGTCCGATCGTGGCCGGGCTGACGCCGGACCAGGTCAGGCGGGACGCGGACGCCTATCTGCGGTGGCTGGCCGACAGCCCCGTCGCGGCCGACGGCCCGGTCGCGCTGACCGGCTACTGCATGGGCGCCCGGCTCGTGCTGTGGACCGCGGGCGCCCACCCGGACCGGGTCGCGGCGGGGGCCGGCTTCCACGGCGGGCGCCTCGCCACCGACGACCCGGACAGCCCGCACCTCCAGGCCCCGGACATCACCGCGGAGCTCTACTTCGGGCACGCCGACGAGGACCCGTCGCTGCCCCCGGAGCAGGTGACGCGCTTCGAGGAGGCGTTGACCGCCGCCGGAGTGCGGCACACCTGCGAGGTGTACGCCGGTGCCCACCACGGCTACACCCAGGCGGACACCCCGGCCTACGACCAGGGGGCCGACGAGCGGCACTGGGCGGCACTGCTCGGCCTGCTCAAGCGCACCTTCTGACGCTGTTCACGCGCATGTCACGACGCCGCTGAGGCGCACGTCCTGACACCGGGTCCGGCGCCCGCCGACGGAGGGCGCCGGACCGATCCTGTTCATGTCATTGACATGCACTCGTCTCAGCCATGAGTCTGAGAGCGCTCTCAAGCCGGTACGGACCAAGTCCGTACGACCCCGACCCCACACGGAGGTGGAGAGTGCCTCACAGGCTCACCCGCCGCGCGCTTCCCCGTCGCGCGCTCCCCCTGGCCGCCGCCGCGGCGCTGCTCGGCGGACTGCTCGCCCTCGGCGCGCCGGAGCACGCCGACGCCGCCGTCCCCGACACGATCCCCCTGAAGATCACCAACAACTCGGGCCGTTCCGAGCCGGTGTACCTCTACGACCTCGGAACCCAGCTCTCCTCGGGACGGCAGGGCTGGGCCGACGCGAGCGGCGCCTTCCACGCCTGGCCGGCGGGCGGCAATCCGCCGACTCCCGCACCGGACGCGGCGATACCCGGCCCGGCCGCCGGGCAGTCCATGACCATCCGCATCCCCAAGTTCTCCGGCCGCGTCTACTTCTCGTACGGCCAGAAGCTCGACTTCCGGCTCACCACGGGCGGGTTGGTGCAGCCGGCCGTCCAGAACCCGTCCGACCCCAACCGGAACATCCTCTTCAACTGGTCGGAGTACACGCTCAACGACTCCGGGCTGTGGCTCAACAGCACCCAGGTGGACATGTTCTCGGCGCCGTACGCGGTCGGGGTGCAGCGGGCCGACGGCAGCGTCGGCAGCACCGGGCACCTGAAGCCCGGCGGCTGGAACGGCTTCTTCAACGCGCTCCGCGCGCAGCCGGGCGGCTGGGCGGGCCTGATCCAGACCCGCTCCGACGGCACCGTGCTGCGCGCGCTGTCACCGCTGTACGGCGTGGAGACCGGCGCGCTGCCCGCGAGCGCGATGGACGACTACGTGAACCGGGTCTGGCAGAAGTACACGACGTCGACGCTGACCGTCACGCCGTTCGCGGACCAGCCGAACACCAAGTACTACGGCCGTGTCTCCGGGAACGTCATGAACTTCACCAACGCCTCCGGCGCGGTCGTCACCAGCTTCCAGAAGCCCGACGCGGCCAGCATCTTCGGCTGCCACAAGCTGCTGGACGCGCCCAACGACCAGGTCCGCGGGCCCATCTCCCGTACGCTGTGCGCCGGTTTCAACCGGTCGACCCTGCTGGTGAACCCCAGCCAGCCGGACACCACGACGGCGAACTTCTACCGGGACGCGGTGACCAACCACTACGCGCGCGCGATCCACGCGCAGACGGCCGACGGCAAGGCGTACGCGTTCGCCTTCGACGACGTCGGCAACCAGGAGTCCCTGGTGCACGACGGCAGCCCGCAGCAGGCGTACCTGACGCTGGATCCGCTGAGCTGACACGCGAGCGGTCCCGCACCCGGACGGCCGGGTGCGGGACCGCTGTCGTCAGTGCCGGATCAGCCGGTCGTCAGGGACGTGTCGTCCACGACGAAGCTGGTCTGGAGGGAGGAGTCCTCCACGCCGTTGAACTTCAGCGTGACCGTCGAGCCCGCCAGCGAGGACAGGTCGAAGGTCTTCTGACTGTAGCCGGAGGCCGCGTTGAGGTTCGAGTAGGTCGCGAGGGTCTTCGAACCGGCGGTCACCGTCAGCTTGTCGTACTGGGTGCTGGTGGTGGTCTCGGCGGTGTCGACGTGCAGGTAGAAGGTCAGGGTCGCCTTGCAGCCCGCGGGGATCGTCACCGACTGGGAGACGCTGTCGGTGTGCGAGGAGCCGTACCCGTCCAGCCAGGCCTTGTAGGAGCCGCTGTGGGCCGCCTCGCCGCTGTCGGTGGTGATGACGCCGCTGGTCGCGGTCCATCCGGTGCTGCCCGACTCGAAGCCGGGGTTGCTCAGCAGCTGGGTGGAGGTGCAGCCGCCGCCGGTCGCGCTGACCGTCCAGCCGAAGGTGGCGGTGCCGGTCGCGCCGGTGGAGTCCTGCACCGTGACGGTGGTGCTGGAGGTGCCCGCCGTGGTGGGCGTACCCGAGATCAGACCGGTCGAGCTGTTGATCGACAGGCCGGCCGGCAGACCGGAGGCACTGTAGGTCAGCGCGCCGCTGTTGGTGCTGCTCGCCTGGATCTGCAGGTTCACTGCGGTGCCGACGGTGGCGGACTGGCTGCCCGGGTTGGTGACCGTCACCCCGCTGCTCGGCGGGTTGATGTGGCTGCCGACGTTGAT
This sequence comes from Streptomyces sp. NPDC017676, assembly GCF_044329325.1. Classification (NCBI taxonomy): domain Bacteria; kingdom Bacillati; phylum Actinomycetota; class Actinomycetes; order Kitasatosporales; family Streptomycetaceae; genus Streptomyces; species Streptomyces sp. NPDC017676. The sequence goes on from NZ_JBIRJA010000006.1 coordinate 404,741, forward strand.
GCCGGCGAACGCGTTGCCCACCCCGGCGTACTGCGTGGAGTTGGTTCCGTACAGCGCGGCGGCCGCGTTGAGGGCGGCGGTGCGGGCGCCGGCGTAGTTGGTGCTGGACGTCATGTACGTCGTCAGCGCCTTGTACCAGATCTTCAGCGCGGCGTCGCGGCCGATGCCGGTGACGGCGACGCCGTCGGAGGTCGGGCTGTTGTAGGTCACGCCGTTGATGACCTTGGTACCGCTGCCCTCGGACAGCAGGTAGAACATGTGGTTGGCCGGGCCCGAGGAGTAGTGCACGTCCAGGTTGCCGACGCCGGAGTACCAGCTGTCCGCCGAACCGCCGTCCTTGCTCGGCTTGTCCATGTACCGCAGCGGCGAGCCGTCGCCGTTGATGTCGATCTTCTCGCCGATGAGGTAGTCGCCGACGTCCTTGGAGTTGTTCGCGTAGAACTCCACGCCGGTGCCGAAGATGTCGGAGGTCGCCTCGTTCAGGCCGCCCGACTCGCCGCTGTACTCCAGCCCGGCGGTGTTGGAGGTGACGCCGTGGCTCATCTCGTGGCCGGCCACGTCCAGCGAGGTCAGGGCGTGGGTGTTGCCCGAGCCGTCGCCGTAGGTCATGCAGAAGCAGCTGTCGTCCCAGAAGGCGTTGACGTAGCCGCTGCTGTAGTGGACGCGGCTGTAGGCGGCGACGCCGTCGTTGCGGATGCCGCTGCGCCCGAAGGTGTTCTTGTAGAAGTCCCAGGTCTCCTGCGCGCCGTAGGCGGCGTCGGCGCCCGCGGTCTGGGTGTTGGAGCCGGTCCCGTCGCCCCAGACGTCGTCGGCGTCGGTCATCAGGGTGCCGGTGCCGGAGGTGCCCTTGTTGAGGTTGTACGTCTTGTGGCCGCCGCGCGTGGTGTCGTACAGCTGGTACGTCGACCCCGACAGCGTGGTGTTGAGGGTGACGGTGCCGCTGTACTGGGTGTTGCCGGTGCCGGTCTTGATCGCCTGGTACCGGTACAGCTCCTTGCCGGTGGTGGCGTCGGTGACGACGTGCAACTGGCTGGGCGTGCCGTCGTCCTGGAGGCCGCCGACCACCGTCTCCCAGGCGAGCTTCGGGGTGCCGCCGCCGGCCCAGATCACCTTGCGGGCGCTGTCCGTGGAGGGCTTCTCGGCCTTCAGCAACTTCGCGGCCTTCAGGGCCTTGGTCGCGGCGGCGGCCTTGCTGACGGTCGCGGTGGTGGAACGCACCTTGATCGTGCGCTTGTTGTTGAAGGTGGTGCTCACGGTCCCCTTGGCCAGCGAGGCGGGCGGGGTGTGCACGACGAGGTCGCCGCCGAGGACGGGCAGTCCGGCGTAGGTGCGCTCGTACCGCGTGTGCAGGGTGCCGTCGTTGTCCTTGACGACGTCCCTGACGACCAGCTTCTCCTGGGCGCCGAGGCCGAGGGTGCGGGCGGTCGTGGCGGTCTGCTGCCGGGCGCTCTTGATCAGCGCCTGGTGCTGGGCCGGGCTGAGCTCGGCCTCCAGGCCGCCGGCGCGCAGCGGGCTGGGGTGGGCAGCGGCCGGTGCGGCGGTCGCCGGAACCGCCTGGAGACCGACGGCGAGGAAGGCCGCGGTGGAGACCAGGGCGGCTCCGACCGTGGCCCGCTTGTGGGGAAGGGGTCTGTGGGGTCTCACTCGTACTCCTCCTGCTGCGACCGCCGGTCGGCGGCCGGTGACAGACGGGCAGAGGGGTCTGCTGCCCGGGGTGAGCTGAGCTGTGCGGGACCGTGATCCGAGAACGGGTGGGGTGGATCAGCGTGCTGAGGAGAATGACAGCATTGACCGAGCCATGTCACCTCACGGCGGGTCAATCGAGGGTTTTCCCTATCGGCCCGGAAACACCAACAGGGAGGTGGCAGGGGGGGCCTTGAGGCATAGGTTGGGCGGTGGCGGAATCCATGCCTTGGCTGAAACGAGGGGCACGACTCATGACCGATCCGGCCACGACGCCCGTGTCGGCGGCGCGCCAGCAGATCGACACGTCGGTGCCGCACTCGGCCCGCATCTGGAACCACTGGCTCGGCGGCACGGACAACCACCCCGTCGACCAACAGGCCGGCGACGCGTACACCGCCGTCTTCCCCGGCATCGTCACCATCGCCCGTAGCAGCCGCGCCTTCCTGCGCCGCACCGTCACCCACCTGGTCCGCGAGGCGGGCATCCGGCAGTTCCTGGACGTCGGCGCCGGCCTGCCGACCGCCGAGAACACCCATGAGGTCGCCCAGCGGCTCGCACCCGGGTCGCGGATCGTGTACGTCGACAACGACCCGATGGTCCTGGCCCACGCCCGGGCGCTGCTCGACTCCTCCCCCGAGGGCGCGACCGCCTACGTCGACGCCGATCTCACGGACCCGGACCGCATCCTCGCGGCCGCCGCCGAGACGCTGGACCCGGCCCGGCCGACCGGGCTCATCCTCAGCAACGTCCTGGGCCATGTCGCCGACCACGGCCAGGCCCGATCCATCGTCACCGGGCTGATGGCCGCCCTGCCTCCGGGCAGCCACCTCTGCGTCAACGACGGCTCGTCGGGCATCGACCCGGTCTTCGAGCGGGCCCAGGAGGCCTACAACACCAGCGGCGCCGTCCCGTACCACCTGCGCACCGTCGAGGAGATCACCTCGTTCTTCGACGGCCTGGACCTGATCGACCCCGGCGTCGTACCGGTCACCCGGTGGCGCCCGGAGCCCGGTTCGCCCGCCCCGGAGGTCGTCGCGGAGCACGGAGGGCTCGCCCGGAAGCCCTGACCGCGGCGCGAGCAGCGCCGATCGCTCCGGGGCCGGCGCCCAGCGGACCGCCGTCCGGCTCCGGCGCCAGACGCCCGGCGTTCGCGTGAGCTGGGTCCGCGCCGCCCGGTGGCGCGGGTGCGCGGACGGCCGTGGACCTCCAGCGTCACCAGACCGTGCAGATGCCCCCGGACGCGTGAGGTGAGGGCGACGGCCCCCGGCGGCAGGCCGGGGGAGGCGGGCGCCGCTCGTCGAAGCGCCCGGGATCGGAGCCGGACGAGTCGACGGCACTGTCCCGGGGGCGGGTCCGACGGCCGTGGCGAGTGTGGCGTGTCCGACGCGGACCCGCCGTGCGGCGTCGGTTGCGGGGCCGGGCCTGGTAGCCGGATCGGGGTCGCCGTGGATGGGGTCGCCGTGGATGGGCCGAGGCCCTGTGGGTTCACCCGGGGTCCAGCTCCCGAAGGCACTGGCCGCTGCCCCGGTGCGCACCGCGGGACCGGTGGCCCTGGCCGGCGAGGCGGAACCACCCGCCCCGCTTCGTCCAGTGCCGCTCCACCATCGGCTACGGGACACGGAGCCGAGGCAGGTGGTCAGGGCGGGTCGAGGTGCGGGGCGTCCGTACCGTGGCCGTCACAGGCGCACGGTCAGCTCCACGGTCACCTCGTCTCCCACCGCGAGCCCTTCCGGCGTACGCACCGCCTTCTTCAGCGGGAGCAGGTAGGTGCCGTCCTTCGGGAAGAGCGAGGTGGTGAAGTGGGTTCGGCCGATCCTGGCCGCGACGGGGATCGCGCCCCAGCCGTAGGTGGCCTGGGCGGCCACCTCGACGATGTCCGCGGACTCCTGGTGGGGCACGGCGACGAAGTAGTACGGCGACGGCCCCCGCCACTCGACGACCCGGCCGGCGAAGGAGAGTTCCATGCGATCCGCTTCCGTTCGGGAGGAGGGTGCACGCCCTCGCGCAGAGCGTAGCGCGCCCCGAACGGGCCCGGTCCCTGGGCGGGTTGGGCGGGGCCCGGCATTCCGCCGCTGACCGGGGCGTTGTTACCGTGCACCGCGTGTCTGACTCCTCACGCGATACCGCACAGGGCGCCGGCTGGGGCGCGGCCGAACCCGGCACCTACCGGCGGCTGATGCCGGACCACGTCGAGAAGCTGTCGTGGCTGAATCCGCGCGTCCTGTGGGCCGCCCGCAACGGCGTGCTGGCGTCCTGGTTCGGCGATCCGACCGGCCGTACCCGCAGCCGCTGGGTGGCCGCGCGGGCGGCTGCCGGGGCGCCCACGGACAAGGTGATCCCGCGGGACGTGCCGGAACGGTTCTCGTTCATGGTCATCGGGGACACGGGTGAGGGGGACGACTCCCAGTACGCCGTCGTCCCCGGCCTCCTGAGGGTGAGTCAGGGCACCGACTTCGCGGTGATCGCCAGCGATGTCATCTATCCCGTCGGCAGCGCCGACGACTACGGCGACAAGTTCTTCCGGCCGTACCGGGACTATCCCGCGCCGATCTACGCGGTCCCCGGGAACCACGACTGGTACGAGGACCTCGGCGCCTTCATGCGCGTCTTCTGCGCCGACACCCCGCCGCCCGGCCCGGAACCCCGGCCCCGCCCGCTCACCCGCGCCTGGTGGCGCTCCCTGCTGTGGCACCGGGCGCGCCCCGCCGACGAGCAACGGCTGGCCTCGGAGCGCGAGTTGCGCTCGGCGCCGGGCCAACAGGCCGTACAGCCGGGCCCGTACTGGGCGATCGACGCGGGACCGGTGCGGATCGTCGGCATCGACACCGGTCTGCTCGGCACGGTCGACGCCGAACAGGGCGCCTGGCTGCGGGAGATATCCCGGGGGCCCCGGCCCAAGATCCTCGTCACCGGATCGCCGTTGTACGTCGACGGGGAGCACCACCCCTGCCCCATCGAGGGCGGCGGCACGGTGGACGAGATCGTCCGGGCTCCCGAGCACCGCTACGTGGCCGCGATCGGCGGTGACATCCACAACTACCAGCGGTATCCGGTCGACGTGGACGGCCGCACGATCCAGTACGTCGTCGCGGGCGGCGGCGGCGCGTTCATGCACGCCACGCACACAGTCCCGCGCGTCTCCGTCGGTGGTGTCACCGAGGACGCGTTCCGCTGCTACCCGCTGCGCGGCGACTCGCTCGCCTTCTACAGCCGCCTGTACGGCCGCAGGCTCCGGCTGCGCCGCTTCTTCACCCTCACCGAGGCGGAGGCGACGGCCGTGGTCGCCGAACGGCTCGGCATCGAGCCGGCCCGCGCACCCGGCCCGGACGTCCGGGTCACCCGCCGTGCCCGCCTGGTCGCGAGCCTCCTCGGAGCCGGCCGCCGCCCCGGCCGGCCCGCCCGGTTCCGGCTGCCCGTCCGGAAGATCTACACCCAGCTGTTCTCGCCGTCCTCCGCCACCTACAGCCCGCCCTTCTTCAAGTGCTTCCTGCGGCTGGACGTCGGTCCGGACGCGGTCCGGCTGCGCTGCTTCGCCGCGACCGGCAACCGCGCGCAGGAGCTCGACCCGCCGGTCGAGGACGAGGTCGTCATCCCGCTGTCCCGGCCGGCGTGACCGGGGGCCGGCCGAACTGATCACACGGTTGTCACACTCGCCTGCGAGAATCGGTGCGGAGCCGACGTACGACCGCTGGAGGAGCCCGTGCCGTCCACCCCTCGCCCGTTGCGCAAGCTGGGCTTCCTCACCATCGGCCTGTTCGACCCGGCGGACCCGGGCCGGGGCCACGAGTCGACCCTGGAGATCATCGAGCTGGGCGAGCGGCTCGGTTTCGACAGCGCCTGGGTCCGCCACCGGCACCTCCAGTACGGCATATCGTCCCCGGTCGCCGTGCTGGCCGCCGCCTCGCAGCGCACCCGCCGGATCGAGCTGGGTACCGCGGTGACACCGCTCGGCTGGGAGAACCCGCTGCGGCTCGCCGAGGACCTGGCGACGGTGGACGTGCTGTCCGGCGGCCGGCTCAACCCGGGCGTCAGCGTGGGCCCGCCGACGCACTACGACCAGGTCAAGGACGCCCTCTACCCGGACACCGCCGACGCGGAGGACTTCTCCTACGAGCGGGTGCGGCGGCTGCTGGACCTGCTGCGCGGCAAGCCCGCCACCGACTTCAGCGGGGTGGAGGGCATCGAGGTCTTCAGTGACGTCGTCCAGCCGCACTCCCCCGGGCTCGGCCGGCGGCTGTGGTACGGCGGCGGCAGCCTCGGCTCGGCGCGCTGGGCCGGCGAGCACGGCATGAACTTCCTGACGAGCAGCGTCGTCAAGGCGGAGAACCCCGAGGCGCCCCTGGACTTCGCGGAGATCCAGCTCTCCCACATCCGCGCGTTCCGCGCCCACCACCCGGACGGGGAGGCGGCCCGTGTCTCCCAGGGGCTGGTGGTGATCCCCACCGACTCGGCGACACCGGAGCAGCGCGCCAAGTACGAGGCGTACGCGGCCGGGCGCCTGCCCCGTACGGCCTCCCCGCAGGGCCCGGCGCGGCTGCTGTTCGCGCCGGACCTGGTCGGCACCTCCGCCGAGCTGGCGGAACGGCTGCACGCGCACGCCGCGTTCCGCGAGGTCGACGAGGTGGCGTTCGCGCTGCCGTTCACCTTCGAGCACGAGGACTACGTGCAGATCCTCACCGACATGGCGACGCGGCTGGGTCCGGCGCTGGGATGGCGGCCCGCCGGCTGAGTCACCAGCGTCCCGCTTCCGTGCCGGTGACCGGTTCGGAGGGCCGCCCGTCCACCCCGACCGGCACCTCGCCGTGGAGCATCACCCGGTGCATGACCCGCGGGGAACCCACGTGCGCGTGGTCGCTCGGAGCCAGGTGCATGGTGGCCCGGTTGTCCCAGAAGGCGACGCTGCCGGGCTCCCAGCGGAAGCGGACCGTGTACTCGGGGCGCACGGCCTGCTCCAGCAGCATGTCCAGCAGCGCCGCGCTCTCCGGCCGGGAGACGTCCACGATCTGCTCGACGTAGTAACCGTTCACGAACAGCACCCGCTCCCCGGTCTCCGGGTGCACCCGGACCAGCGGGTGCACGGAGGCGACCTGGTGGTCCAGCAGGTGGCGGACGTAGGCGTCGTCGCCGGGCCGGGGCTGGTAGCCGACGCCGAGCCGGTGCTCGGCGCGCAGGCCGTCGACGAAGGCGCGGACCGGGGCGGACAGTCCGGCGTAGGCGGCGGCCAGGTTGGCCCAGGTGGTGTCGCCGCCGTAGGGCGGGACGGTCTCGGCGCGCAGGACGGTCGCGGCCGGCGGGTCGACGCGGGCCCCGTGGTCGCAGTGCCAGCCGCGCAGCAGGGTGTGCCGGCGCCGGCTCAGCCACTCGTCGTGGTCCATGCCGTACCGCCCGCCCAGTTCCAGCCGGTCGGCGGTGGTCTCGATCTCGGGGAAGCCGGGCGGTGAGTGCGGCCCGCGGCGCGGGAGCACCACCGGTTCGCCGAAGCGGCGCGCGAAGGCGATGTGCCCGGCGTGGTCGAGCCGCTGACCGCGGAAGAACACCACCTTCCAGCGCAGCACCGCGTCCCTGACGATCGCGGTCACCGCGTCGTCCAGCGGCTCGGCGAGGTCCACGCCGGTGATCTCGGCGCCGATGTGCCCGGCGACCGGCCGCACCTCCACGCCCGGGACGTGCCCCGTTCCGTCCGCGGTCGCCCTGTCCGTCGTCATGCGCCCTCCGGTACTCGTCCGTATCCGCTACCGGGGAGATCGTGACACCCTCTGCCCCGGCACGGCGAACTCCCGTATCACCGTGTTCCGGAACACGGCCGTGCCACCGACGCTGAACAGGGCCAGGCGGTCGTCGACCAGATAGGGGAACACCTCGGCGGAGTGCACGTACCGGCCGTCGTCCACGAACATCTCGACGGACGTGCGGTCCACGAGGATCCGCAGCCGCACCCGGCCCGCGGACCGGTCGAACGGGGTGCGGCTCTCCTGCCGGGTGCCGCCGGTGTCCGGGTTGACGGTGCCGCGCCGGTTGAGGAAGGCGTAGTCGCCGTACACGCCGGCGTCGATGTGCCGTACGCCGTCCGGGGAGCGGCGCAACTGGACTCCCGCGCCGGTGATTTCGGACCAGGTGATCTCGGTGGTCAGCTCGTAGGAGATGCCGGTGTGGTCGAGCGTGCGGGTGCCGTCGACCGTCAGGTCGCCGAGGCGCACGGTCCGGGAGACGTACGCGTCGAGCGCGGGGACCGGGCGGGAGGCGAGGTGGTAGCCGCCGTCGGCGGACTTCTTCAGGGTGATCTCACGGACGATCGAGTCGGTGCCGTTGAAGCCGTCGCCGTCGATGGTCGGAGTGGTGTGCGCGTAGGCCCAGTTGTTCAGCCAGCCGAGGGCGTGGCGGGTGGCCGGATCCACCGTGCCGTCGGGCTTCCGCTTCTCGAAGGTGACGGCCGCGTACCAGTCCCAGCCGTGGTCGAGCCACTGCGGGTCGGCGAAGTCGGGGGTGAAGCCCGTGCCGTCGAACGAACCCGTCCAGTAGGCGTAGGTGTTCGGCTGCCCGGAGCCGGTGCCGTCCGCGCTCACGCCCAGCACCCACTTCACGGCGCCGTCGTCGGCGGTGATGCGGAACAGGTCGGGGCATTCGAGGACACCGAGGCCGTCCTTGACGAAACCGCCCGCGTACGTCCAGGACCTGAGGTCGCCCGAGTGGTAGAAGCCGACCTTGTTCCGTTCGGCGAGGGCCATCACCCAGCGGTCGTGGTCGTCGTCGCGGATCACCTTGGGGTCGCGGAAGTCGAGGACGCCCGGGTTGGCGAGGACGGGGTCGGTGCCGTGGTTCGTGAACGTACGGCCGCCGTCCGTCGAGTAGTACAGGAACTGCTCCTGGTGGTCGGTGCCGCCGCCGGGTGACATGGTGACGACGGCGACGACCGCGCCCGCGCCGAAGCCGGCCGTGCCGTCGGTGTCGACCACCGCCGAGCCCGACCACACGTCGCCGTTGACGGTCGTGTCCTTGGGGACGGCGATGCCCCGGTCGGTGAAGGAGACGAGGTCGGTGCTGGTGGCCAGCCGCCACGCGGTGCCCTCGCGGCCGTCCAGGTAGTCGGCGTTGTAGAGGTAGTAGCAGTGGTACTCGCCGTCGATCCAGACCGGGCGCTGCGGGTCGTTCTTCCACTGGTCGGGCACGGTGAAGTGGTAGTCGGCGCGGTACCGCGCGCATCCGGCCGCCGGCCCGGACCGCGGCTTCGCCCCGGCGGGCGCCGCGGGCAACAGCGCCGCCCCGGCTCCGGCGGCCGTGGAGGCGAACAGGGCCCTTCTGCTCAGACCACGCATCGTTCGGTGTCCCCTTCCTGACGGGTCATCGGCTGAGGGGACTCTAGACCTAACTCGTTAAAGGTCAAGTGTTCCCGAGCCTTGACACCGATGTGACGCGCTTTTCATCATCGGGGGCATCACCCCTCGACTAACACGAGTTAGGCACGCTTGGATGACCGACTCGCTCTACTCCCGCCGCGCCCTGCTGCGGTACGGCGCCTACGGCGCGGGAGCCGCCGCGCTCGCCGGCACCGCCGCCAGCTGGGACCGGCTCACCGGAGCCGACATCCCGGGCCGCGACGACGGCTCCCTGGTCGTCGCCACCCTGGGCTCCGCGTTCGCCCCGGCCGGGGTCCGCGCCCTGGTCGACGGCTTCCGCCGGCTGCACCCCGACATCAAGGTCCGCATCAACGCGGTGCAGGCCGTCGACTGGTCGGACTTCTTCGCCAAGATCCTCACGCAGATCGCGGCGGGCACCGCGCCCGACCTGGTCTACGTGGCCACCGAGGGCGTGCAGTTGTTCGCCCGCCACCTGGGCGTGCCACTGGACCGCTGGGTGCGGCGGGACGCGGCCGAACTGCGGGAGTACTTCGCCGACGTCCACCCCTCGCTGGTGGAGTCGATGATGTACGAGGGCAGCCTGTACCAGCTCCCGATCGAGTTCAACGCCGCCGACATGTACCTCAACACCCAGGTGCTGCGGCGCGCCGGCGCGGAGTTCCCGGCCGGCGACTGGACGCGGGACGACTTCACCGCGCTGCTGCGCCGGATGAAGAAGGCGAGCGACTCCCACTTCACGCCGTACTTCTGGACCAACCGGCTGTGGGGCGGGGTGGTCCCCTGGCTGTTCGCGAACGGCACCAACCTGCTCGCCGAGTCCAAGGCGCCGGGCGGCTCCTGGCTGTGGGACGCCTTCTACCCGGCCGACCGGCGGCGGGGCCGCGGGGGCGGCTTCCGCTGGACGACCCCGCAGGCCACGGACGACCGGGTGGCGGAGGCGTACGACTATCTCGCCGCCCTCGTCCACGACGGCCTGTGCACCCGGCCCGAGGGCGGCAACGGCCAGAACCTCATCGGCGTGTTCTCCACCGGCCGGGTCGGGGTCACGCCGGCGGGCGGCTTCTGGGCGGGCGGTCTGCATCTGGCCGGGATGCGTGCCGACGGCTTCGACGTGCAGTACTTCCCGCGCCGGCGCACCCAGCGCCACCAGTTCGGCGCGGCCGGCTACGCGCTGCTGCGCACCTCGAAGAAACAGGACGAGGCCTGGGAGTTCATCAAGTACTCGGCCCGGCGCGACACCCTGAGCGAGCTGTTCACCACCAACCAGACCACCCCGGCCCGCCGTTCGATGCTGACCGCGGACCGCTACCGGGAGACCGGCCCGGCGCACTGGCGGGTCTTCTACGACACCCTCGACCGGTTCCCCGACACCGGGCCCATACCGGCCCCGCCGCAGGTCGCCGAGGTGACCCAGGTGCTGCTGAAGCACACCGGGACGGCGCTGTCGAGCCCGGGTTCGGTCGGACCGGCGCTGCGCCGGATGCAGGGCGACCTGGAGAAGGCCATGGAGCGTGACGTATGACGGACACCCGGATCTCCTCCGTGCGACCGCGGGCCGCGAGCCCGGCTGTGCGGGCCGTGCGCCCGGGAGCGCGTGAGCGGGGGACGCGGCTGCTGGCGGCGGTGTTCCTGGCGCCGACCGTGGTCGGGATCGTGGTCTTCACCGTCGTACCGATCGTCGGTTCGGTCGTGCTGAGCCTCTTCCACTGGAACGTGATCGACGCGCCCCGTTTCGCCGGTACGGCCAACTACCGGGAGGTGTTCGGCGATGCGACCGTTCTGGTGTCCTTCCGCAACACCCTCGTCTTCATGGTCTTCGCGGTCGCCGCGCAGCTCCTGATCGCGCTGGCGCTCGCGCTGACGCTGAACGGCCGGATGCCGACGTGGCTGCGCTCGGTGTTCCGCTCGGCGTTCTTCTTCCCGCTCGTGCTGTCCGCCGCGTCCATCTCGGTCGTGATGAAGTACCTGTTCAACCAGGACTTCGGAGTGGTCAACTGGCTGATCGGCCTGTTCGGGATCGCGCCCGTGCCGTGGCTGACCTCCGAGCACGGCGCGATGGCCACGGTGGTCATCGTGTACGTGTGGCAGCAGTTCGGGTTCTCCTTCCTGCTGTTCGTCGGCGGGCTGAACAACATCCCCAAGGAGATCCACGAGGCCGCCGCGCTCGACGGCGCGACCGGCCCGCGCAAGCACCTCGCCATCACGCTGCCGCTGCTCTCCCCCACCCTGCTCGTGGCCTCGGTCGTCGGCATCATCAACGCGCTCCAGGTCTTCGAGCAGCCGTACGTCCTCACCGACGGCGGGCCCGGCGACTCCACCCGCACGGTCGTGATGGTCATCTACGAGAAGGCCTTCGAGCAGCTGCGGTTCGGCGAGGCGTCCGCGGTGGGCGTGCTGCTGTTCGTGCTGATCATGGCGGTCACCGCCCTCCAGTTCCGGCTCAGCCGGCGTTTCGTCCACTACCAGTGAGCCGGGTGAGTCCCATGAGCCAAGCAACCCTGACCCTCAGCCGTGCCCGGTACGCGCTCGGGCCGTGGGCGCGGATCGCCGGGCTGACGGTGTGCGCACTGCTGACCCTCGGACCGGTCGTGTGGACCGTGTCCACCTCGCTGCGCACTCCGGCGGAGTCGTTCGACCTGCCGCCGCAGATCATTCCGGCGCATCCCAGCACGGCCGCCTACCACGGCGTGTTCGAGCAGATCGACGTGTGGCTGCTCGCGCTGAACTCGACCCTCGTGACCGCGTTGATCGCGGCGGGCCAGATGGTCACCGCGGGGCTCGCCGGTTACGCGTTCGCCCGGCTCGACTTCCGTTTCAAGAAGCCGCTGTTCGGCCTGGTCCTGGCGACCATGATGGTCCCCTTGCAGGTCACGATCGTCCCGGTGTTCCTGGTGCTCAAGTCGATGGGCCTGACCGACACCCTGCTCGGTCTGATCGTTCCGGCGTTCCCGACGGCGTTCGGCACCTTCCTGATGCGCCAGTACTTCATGGGCATGCCGAAGGACCTGGGCGAGGCGGCGATGCTGGACGGCGCCGGGCCCTGGCGGATCTTCCGGTCCGTGTACGCCCCGCTGGCCCGGCCGGGCCTCGCCATCGTCGGCGTGCTCGCCTTCAACTACCACTGGAACGAGTTCTTCCGCCCGCTGATCCTGGAGACCTCCGGCCAGAACTACACCCTTCCGCTGGGGCTGGTGTCCCTCCAGGGCAACCTCGGCACCGGTTCCATCTCGGTGGTCCTCGCGGGTGTCGTCCTCTCCATGATCCCCGCCGTCGCCGTGTTCGTCGTCGGCCAGCGCCCTCTCCGCGAGGGCATCACCTCCGCAGGAGTCAACCGTTGAGCACCGCCGCTCCCGCCCCGGACCCGGACGCCCCCCGCTTCCGGGTCCGCCCGCCCGCCCACTGGATCAACGACCCCAACGGCCCCTTCCGCTGGCATGGCCGACACCACCTCTTCTACCAGCACAATCCGGCCGCTCCGGTCCACGCCGACGTGCACTGGGGCCATGTCTCCAGCCCCGACCTGGTCCACTGGGAGCACCACCCGATCGCCCTCACCCCGACGCCCGGCGGCCCCGACGAGGCCGGCTGCTGGTCGGGGTGCGTGGTGGACGACGGCGGTGTGCCCACGGCGGTGTACACCGGTGTCGACCACGCCCACACCGGGCTCGGCACCATCTGCCTGGCCCGCGCGGCCGACCCGGCCGACGACCGGCTCCTGGCCTGGCGGCCCCTGCCCGTCCCGGTGGTCCCGGGTCCGCCCCCCGGACTCGACGTGGTGATGTTCCGCGACCCGTTCGTCTTCCGCCACGCCGGCCGCCGCTGGGCACTCGTGGGAGCGGGCCACGCCGACGGCACCCCGTCGGTGCTGCTGTACGACTGCGAGGAGCTGACCGACTGGCGGTTCGCGGGTGTCCTGCTGGACGGGCACGACCCCGTCGCGGCGGGCGCGTTCGGCGACAAGGCGGTCGGCTGGGAGTGCCCGCAGCTCTTCGAGACGTCCGGCGGGGACCACGTCCTGGCGGTGTCCCTGTGGGACGGGAACCCCCGGACCACCGGGTATCTGACGGGACGTCTGGAGGTGGCGGCACAAGGCGGGTTGACTCACGCGCCCCGCACGGGCGGCCGACTGGACCACGGCCGGGACTTCTACGCCCCCGCCGTCCTCAAGGAGCCGGGCCGCGCCCTGATGTGGGGCTGGTCGTGGGAGGCGCGGGACGAGGCGGCGGTGCTGGCGGCGGGCTGGGCGGGCACGCTCACCGCGCCGCGGGTCGTCGACGCCGGTCCCGACGGCACGCTGCGGGTCGCACCGGCCCCGGAGCTGGAACTCCTGCGCGCCGACCGGCCCTTCGCGACCGGGCCGGGCCGGGCGGTGCCGCTGCCGGGGGCGTACGACCTGACGGTGACGGCGTACGGCGCCACCACCGTCACACTGCTGCGGTCGGCGGACCGGGCGCTGACGCTCCGGCTGGACCCGGACGCCGGCACCGTCGTCCTGGACCGCTCCGGATGGCCCCGCGAGGGCGTCGGGGGATCGGCTCCGGTGACGGTGGGCGTGCCGCCGGGACCGGGCCTGTGCGTGCGTCTGCTGGCCGACGGCTCGCTGCTGGAAGTGTTCGTGGCGGACCGGGCGACGGTGACCGAGCGGGTCTACCACCGGCCTGGCGATGTCGCCGAGCTGCTGGTCGAGGGGGACGCAGAGGTCAGCGCGTGGGAGCAGGTCCCACCGAGGCGCGGCTGACCACGGGACAGGCCAGCCGCCGCACGGTGGCGGGCGGGGTGCGGCCGGTGTCGATGGCGTCGAGCAGCAGCCGGGCCGCGGCCTCGCCCATCGCCCGGTGCGGCAGCGCGACGGTGGTGAGGGCCGGGGTGAGGAAGGCGGCCATGTGCTCCTGGTCGTCGTAGCCGACCACCGACAGCTCGCCGGGTACGGCGATCCCGAGCCGGGTCGCGGCGTGCAGCACGCCTGCCGCGACCCGGTCGTTGTAGCAGAAGATCCCGGTGGGCCGGTGCTGCGGGGCGGTGCCGTCGAGCAGCCGGGTGGCTCCCTCGTAGCCGCCGGTGATCTCGCCGCCGGTGCGCACCACCCACTCCTTCGGCACGGTGATGCCCTCGGCGCGCAGCGCGTCCCGGAAGCCGCGCAGCCGCTGCACCGAGGCGATGTCGTCCTGCCCGCCGACCAGGGCCACCCGGCGGTGCCCGGCCTCCAGCAGCAGGCGTGCGGCGGTCCGGCCGCCGGCCCGTTCGGCGGGGATGACAGCGGGCAGCGAGTCGTCCTCGGGCAGGCAGTTGGCGAGCACGGAGTGGGTGCGGTGCAGACCCTCGGGGACCCGGACCCGGCGCAGGGACATCGCGGCGTAGATGATGCCGTCCACGCGCCGGTCGAGGAGTTCGGCGACGGCCGCGTCCTCCTTCGCGGGGTCGCCGCCGGAGTCCACGGTGAGGACGAGGTGGTCGCTGTCCCAGGCGGTCTCCATGGCCCCGCGCAGCAGCCGCCCGGCGAACGGCGAGGTGGCGATCTCGTCGGTGACCAGGCCGATCACGGCCGTACGGCGGCGGCGCAGGCCGCGGGCGACGGGGTCGGGCCGGTAGCCGAGCCGGGCGGCGGCCTGCCGGATGCGTTCCTGGGTGGCGGGTGAGAGGTTGCCCTCGGCGCGGCCGTTGAAGACGAAGGAGACGGCGGTGTGGGAGACGCCGGCGAGCCGGGCGACGTCCCGTGAGGTGGGCCGTCCGCCGCCCACGCCGTTGCTGTCCGCGCCGCCGCCCATGCCGTCCGCTGCCCTCTTCCCACCCGCCCGGTCGATCACCGCTCACCCTATCCGTGAGGCCGGGGGCGGACACAGCGGGAGACGGTCGGGGGAAGGTCTCCTCGTGGACGGTGTGCCGCCGTACCCTCTCGACGACTTGGGCTACGGCTCCTCGACCGGCTCTTGTGTCCGTTCCCCGGTCTGCGCGCCCGCCCGCCCGGACGCGGTGAGGCTGCCGAGGATGTCCAGCAGCTCGGCGCTGCGGCTGCCGGGTTCGGCGTGGAAGACGACCAGGGTGAGTCCGTCGGTGCCGTCCACGGACAGCTTGTTGGAGTGCAGGTCGAGGTCGCCGACCTGGGGATGGCTGAGGTGGCTCACCCGGCCGCGCCGGGGACGGACCTCGTGGCGGGCCCACAGGGTGCGGAAGCGTTCGCTGCGCAGGGACAGCTCGCCGACCAGGTCGCGCAGCCGGGGGTCGTCCGGGTCGGTCCCGGCCTCGGACCGCAGGGCGGCCACGCCTTCCGCGGTGAGGTCCGTCCAGTCCCGGCGCAGGGCGCGCTCGGCGGGGTCGAGGAACACGGCCCGCAGCAGGTTGACGCCGGGCGCGTAGTTCGGGGTGAGCGCGGTGGCGAGGGCGTTGGCGGCCAGGCAGTCGGTGTAGCGGTTCTGGAGGTAGGCGGGGTTGCGCGGCCAGCCGTCGATGAGCTGGAGCAGGCTCGCCGGGACCTGCTGTGCCCGCCGTCCCGGGCGCAGGCCGGGCGCGGGCCGCTCCTGGGCGAGCCCGACGAGGTGGGCGGTGGCGTCCGGGTCCAGCCGCAGCACCCGGGCGATGGCCTCCAGCACCTGCACGGAGGGGTTGCGGTCGCGGCCCTGTTCCAGGCGCAGGTAGTAGTCGGAGCTGATGCCGGCCAGCATCGCGACCTCCTCGCGGCGCAGCCCCGGCACCCGGCGCAGGCCGCCACCGGGCAGCCCCACGTCCTCAGGCCTCACCAGCGCCCTGCGGGCGCGCAGAAACTCACCGAGCGCGTTCGATCCGTCCACGCCCCCACCGTACGGCCGGCCGGGCGGCGGTGACTGTCCCTGTCACTCCCAGGATCGAGGGGGCACTGCCGTGCCGGGCGGATCGGGCGGAGGGTGGAGAACGAAGCGAGCGAGGCCACCGGGGACGTCCGGTGGCCGGAACATTCTGAGAGGTACGACATGACTGCACAGCTCGGTGGCACCGTCACCCCGGCCGACGGTCTGACCCTGACCCGCGTCGGGTACGGCGCCATGCAGCTGGCCGGACCGCACGTCTTCGGTCCGCCGCGGGACCGGGACCGGGCGGTGGCCGTGCTCCGTGCGGTGGTGGAGGCGGGCATCACCCACATCGACACGGCCGACTTCTACGGGCCCGTCGTCGTCAACCAGATCATCAAGGAGGCCCTGCACCCCTACCCGGACGATCTGCGCATCGTCACCAAGGTCGGGGCCCGGCGGGGAGCCGACGGAAGCTGGATCATGTCCCGGCACCCCGAGGACCTGAAGGCGCAGGTGTACGACAACCTGCGCAACCTCGGCGTGGACACGCTGGACGTGGTCAATCTGCGGCTCGGCGACATGGACACCCCGAACGAGGACCCGATCGCCGACCAGTTCGGCGCCCTGGCCGAGCTGCGCGAGCGCGGGCTGATCCGGCACCTGGGGCTGAGCGCCGCGTCCGCCGCGCAGCTGGACGAGGCCCGGACGATCGCGCCCGTGGTGAGCGTGCAGAACCTGTACAACCTGGCGAACCGGCAGGACGACGCGCTGCTGGAGCGCACGGCGGCGGAGAACATCGCCTTCGTGCCGTACTTCCCGCTCGGGGGGTTCACCCCGCTCCAGTCGGACACGCTGGCGAAGGTGGCCGCCCGGCTGGACGCGTCGCCGCAGCAGGTGGCGCTGGCCTGGCTGCTGCGCCGCTCGCCGAACATCGCGCTGATCCCCGGTACCTCCTCCCCCGGTCACCTGCGGGAGAACATCGCCGCGGCGGACCTGGTGCTGCCGGACGACGCGATGGCCGAGCTGAACGGCATCGCGGGCTGACCGGACGGGGGCGGGGTACCCGGGGCGCGTGAGGCGGTCGCAGGCGTCGTGGGAAGGAGCCGGAGGTGGCGGCGGAGGACCGGCTGCGGGCGTACCGCGGCAAGCGTGACTTCGAGCGGACCCGCGAGCCGTCGGGGCAGGCGGACCGGACGCGGGGTGAGGAGCCGCGGTTCGTGGTGCAGATCCACGACGCCCGGCGGATGCACTTCGACTTCCGGCTCCAGGTCGACGACGTCCTCAAGTCGTGGTCCGTGCCCAAGGGCCCGTCCACCGACCCCGGGGACAAGCGGCTGGCGGTGCCGACCGAGGACCATCCGCTGGAGTACGAGGACTTCGAGGGCGTCATCCCGAAGGGCGAGTACGGCGGCGGCACCGTGATCGTGTGGGACCGCGGGAGGTACGAGCCGCTCAGCCACGACCGCCGGGGGCACCCGGTGGACTTCGCGGAGTCCCTGGAGCGCGGGCACGCCACCTTCCGGCTGCACGGCGTGAAGCTGCACGGCGAGTACGCCCTCACCCGCTTCCGCGGCGCCGCGGACGGGGAGGAGGCCTGGCTGCTGGTGCGCAAGGGGCCGGCGCGACCGGACGGGCACGGCACCCCCGATCCCCGGCGGGCCCGCTCGGTGCGCAGCGGGCGCACCCTGGCCCAGGTCGCCGCCGCTGCCGGCCGGGAGTGACACCGGCACAGCGGCGCCGTCGTGAGTGACGGCGCCGGGGCAGCGCGCGCGGGCGCCGGAATGCGGATCACCGGGTTCCGGCCCCGGCCCGTCCTCGCGGCCTCTATGTTCGGGCGGTGTCCGCTCGCGCCCCTGGAGGCCCCGTATGCGCACCGCACTCCGAACCGCTGTCGTCGGCGTGGTGTCCGCCGCGGCCCTCGCGCTCCCCGGCCCGGCCGGGGCGACCCCGGCCGGGCCCGGTGTGACGGCCCGGATCCTGGCGCAGACCACCGTCGGTGGCACCGACTACACCCTGCGGGAGATCACGGTGCCGCCCGGCCAGAGCACCGGCTGGCACTACCACGACGGCCCGCTGTACGGCGTCGTCAAGCAGGGCACCCTCAGCCACTTCGACGCCACGTGCGGCTCGGACGGCGTGTACCGGACGGGCGCGACGATCCGGGAGCCGTCCGGGAGCGATCACGTCCACATCGGCCGCAACCTGGGGGACACGCCGCTCGTCCTCGACGTGCTGTACGTGCTGCCGCACGGCTCACCGTTCTCCGAGGACGCGGCGAACCCGGGCTGCGCGTTCCAGTGATCAGTCGCCGGGCAGTGGCTGTTCGGCCCAGATGGTCTTGCCGGCGCCGGTCTGCCGGCTGCCCCAGCGCTGGGTGAGCTGGGCGACGAGCAGCAGTCCCCGGCCGCCCTCGTCGTAGGCGTGTGCCCGGCGCAGGTGCGGGGAGGTGGAACTGGCGTCGGAGACCTCGCAGATGAGGGCGCTGTCGCGGATGAGACGGAGCTGGATGGGCGGTTCGCCGTAGCGGATGGCGTTGGTGACGAGTTCGCTGACGACGAGTTCGGTGACGAAGGCGGTCTCCGCCAGCCCCCAGTCCGTCAGTCTCTCGGTGGCCGCCTGCCGCAGGACGGCGACCTGGGCGGGGTCGGGCGGCACGTCCCAGGTGGCGACCCGGTCGGCGCCCAGGGCCCGGGTGCGCACGAGGAGCAGGGCCACGTCGTCGCCGGGCTGGTCGGGCAGGACGGCCTTCAGGACGTCGTCGGCGAGGGCTTCGAGGGAGGCGGCGGGTGCGGTGAGGGCGCGCCGCAGTTCTTCGGTGGCGCCGTCCAGGTCCCGGTCGCGGTCCTCGATCAGGCCGTCGGTGTAGAGGGCGACGACCGAGCCCTCGGGCAGTTCCCGTTCCGTCGCCTCGAACGGCAGTCCGCCGACGCCGAGCGGTGGTCCGGCGGACACGGGCAGGAACTCCGCGGTGCCGCCGGGCAGGACGACGGCCGGGGCGGGGTGGCCTGCGGCGGCCAGGGCGAGCCGGCGGGAGATCGGGTCGTAGACCGCGTACAGGCAGGTCGCGCCGAGTTCGGCGACCTCTTCCCCGCTGCCGTCGGCGGCGAGGTGGGTGACCAGGTCGTCGAGGTGGGTGAGGAGTTCGTCGGGCGGCAGGTCGACGTCGGCGAGGGTGCGGACGGCCGTGCGCAGCCGGCCCATGGTGGCGGACGACTGGATGCCGTGGCCGACCACGTCGCCCACGACCAGGCCGACCCGGCCGCCGGAGAGCGGGATGACGTCGAACCAGTCGCCGCCGATGCCGGCCAGGGAGCCGCTCGGCAGATAGCGGTGGGCGACGTCGACCGCGGCCTGTCCGGGCAGGCCGCGCGGGAGCAGGCTGTGCTGGAGGGTGAGCGCGGTGGAGCGTTCGCGGGTGAAGCGGCGGGCGTTGTCGATGCAGACGGCGGCGCGGCTGGCGAGTTCCTCCGCGAAGACGGCGTCGTCGGGGCCGTAGTCGTCGGGGTGGCCCATACGGACGAAGACCGCGACGCCCAGGGTGGTGCCGCGGGCCCGCAGCGGTACCGCGATCATGGAGTGGGCGCCCTGCCGGAAGGGGCGGCCCCCGGGCGAGCGCGCGTTGCGTTCCGCGAGCCACTGGACGAACTCGGGCTCGCCGGCCTGGCTGAGCACCGCGCGGCTCTCGTGCAGCGCGCGGGCGGGCGGGGAGGTCGGCTGGTACACGTCGGTCTCGCCGAGGTGCAGGGCCGCCGCGGGGTTGCCGGGGCGGGTGGAGCCGTGGGCGACGCGGCGCAGGACGACTCCGCCGTCCGGAAGCGTCGGCGGTTCGTCGGCGCCGAGCACCCAGTCGAGCAGGTCGACGCTGGCGAAGTCCGCGTACTGCGGGACCAGCAGCTCGATCATCTCCTCGGCGGTGCCGATCACGTCGAGGGTGGTGCCGACCCGGGTCGCGGCCTCGTTCAGCAGGGCGAGCCGGCGCCGGGCCCAGTACTGCTCGCTGCTGTCGAGCGCGGCGAGCGCCACCGCGGCCGGTTCGCCGGCGGCGTCGCGCAGCGGCCACATCTCGATGCTCCAGGCGTGTTCCTGGTTGAGGGCGGGGGCACCGGTGTAGCTCTCGTAGCGGACCGGCCGGCCGGTCTCGGCGACCTCGCGCAGATGGGCCAGGAAGCCGCGGCTGGGTTCGGTGTCCTCGACGGTGTCCGGGAAGAACCGGCCGAGCAGGGCCTCCTCGGGGACGCCCATCACATGGCAGGCGGTGGCGTTGACGCGCAGGTAGCGCTGGCGGAGGTCGAAGACCGACATGGACATGGACGCCTGCTCGAATGCCTGGGCGGCCAGGGTGGTGCCGGGCGGCAGGGCCGTGACGACGTAGCCGGCGGGCTGACCGGCGGCGCCGGCGAGCGGACAGACGGTGACGGGCAGCACCAGGCGGTGCCCGTCGCGGTGGCGCAGGGCGACCGGTCCGGTGCGGGTGGTGAGGATGTCGCCGGGGGCGTCCTCGGCCAGCAGGTCCGTGGCCGGCCGGCCCACGACCTCCTCGGCCGGGTGGCCGGTGAGCAGCCGCGCTCCCTCGGTCCACCCGGTCACCGTGCCGTGCGCGTCGATGACCGCCACGGCGGCGACATCTTTCATATGCCCCAGGATGATCCGATTGTCCCGGTGCATCAAGCGGCAGGGTGTCCGCTTCAGCCCCGGTGGGCGCGGAGGGCGGCGAGGGCCCGGTCGGCGTGGGTGTTCATGCGCAGTTCGCTGCGTACGACCTCCAGGACGGTACGGTCCTCGGCGATCACGAAGGTGACCCGTTTGGTCGGGGCCAGGGAGAAGCCGCGCTTGACGCCGAACCGCTCGCGGACCGTGCCGTCGGCGTCGGAGAGCAGGGGCATCCCGAGACTGTGCCGGCCGGCGAACTCCTGCTGCTTGTCGACGGTGTCCCCGCTGATCCCGACGGGCCGGCCGCCGACGGCGGCGAACTCGGCGGCGAGGTCGCGGAAGTGGCAGGCCTCGGCGGTGCAGCCGGGGGTGAGGGCGGCGGGGTAGAAGAAGAGGACGACCGGGCCGTCGGCCAGCAGCTCGGTGAGCCGGCGGGTGGTGCCGGTCTCGTCGGGCAGGGCGAAGTCCTCTGCCTTGGCCCCGATCTCGACGCGCTCGGTCATGACCGCACCTCCCCGCCCCGGGCGACTGCGCGCGCCCACAGCACCAGCGGCACCTGGAGGGGCAGCCGGGTGAGGGCCGCCGCCCTGAGCGGCGCGGGCCGGTCGCGCCAGTCCACGGCCATCTGGACGTTGGCCGGGAACACGCCGACGAAGAAGGCGGCCGCCGCCTTCGCGGCGAGGGCGCGGGTGCGGGGCGCCGCGATCCCGGCCGCGAGGGCCAGCTCGGCGGCCCCGCTCCCGTATGTCCAGGCCCTGGGCGGGCCCGGCAGCGCACGGGGCACGGTCACGTCGAACCGCCGGGGAACGGCGAAATGGGCCACTCCGGCGGCCGCCAGCAGACCGGCGAGCAGCAGGGGCGAGCGTGGGGACCGGGGCACGGTACCTCCTTCGGTGTCCTGCCGCCGGATATTACTGGACGGTAGGCGCGGGGGTGGCCGTTCCCGGTGGGTACGCGCCGGATCGGTGGGGCCGGGACGGCGTCCCGCCGGGCGACGTCAGTCGCGAGCGTGGCCGTTGAACCGGACAAGCGTTGGATTGTTTGTCCGCGTCGGGCGAGCCCAGTGGGGCGACGCCCCGCCGCACCCCGAGGGTCTGGTGCCGTTCGCCCGGAGCGGCGTCACCCTGCACGCCACCGGCGCGCCCGCCCTCCGCGTGAAGATCACCCGCGCCGGCGGTGACACCATCGCCCTGCGCCTCGCCGACGCCACCGGCGACCCGGTGCGCGCCCGATCGCGAGGCGCACCCAGTGGCGGGGCGAGCCCGACGGTACGGGGCGACGCGCGCCCGGCGTCGCACCCTGGACCGGGGGCGGCGCCGGGCGCGAGGGGCGGGGGTCAGCCGGCGGTGACCAGCTTCCGTCCGGCCTCGCTGGGCTCGGGGCGCCGGGTCGAGCGCAGGGCCGCGATGCCGATGAAGACCATGGACGACACGCCGGCCAGGGCGAAGGCGGTGAAGCCCCAGTCGCCGTGGCCCGTGGCGAGCAGTTGCCCGCCGAGCCAGGGGCCGAAGACGGCGCCGAAGCGGCCCATGCCGGAGGTCCAGCCGACGGCGGTGGCGCGGTTGTCCGGGGTGGAGCGGATGGAGACGGTCGCGTAGATCATCGTCTGGGC
Source organism: Streptomyces sp. NPDC017676 (assembly GCF_044329325.1). Lineage (NCBI taxonomy): Bacteria > Bacillati > Actinomycetota > Actinomycetes > Kitasatosporales > Streptomycetaceae > Streptomyces > Streptomyces sp. NPDC017676. The sequence goes on from NZ_JBIRJA010000006.1 coordinate 426,808, forward strand.
GCTGTTGAGGAACACGCCGGTGAGGAAGACGACCAGGAAGGTCACGCCGAGCGGCATGTGCACGCCGAGCAGGAAGACGCCGGCCGCGGTGAGCGCGAACCAGATCGCGGAGATGCGCGGGGCGCCGAAGCAGTCCGAGGCCCGGCCGGCGACCAGCATGCCGACGATGCCGCCGAGGTTGAACAGGACCACGAAGGCCAGGGCGGAGCCGAGGTTGTAGCCCTCGCCGCGCATCAGGGTGGGCAGCCAGGTGGCGACACCGTAGACGAGGAGGAGTCCGCCGAAGGAGGCCAGCCAGTACAGCAGGGTCTGCAGCCACTCGCCGCCGCGGAAGAGGTTCAGCAGGGCGCCCGGCGCGGTTCCCCCGCGCGAGCGCGGCCCGGCGTCGGGGAGGCCGGCCTCGGCGGGGAGTTCGGTCCCGTAGCGGGCGGCGAGGGCGCGGGCCTCGTCGGTGCGGCCCTTGGCGACCAGGAAGCTCAGCGATTCCGGCATCGCCTTGAGCAGGACCGGGACGTAGAGCAGCGGTACGACGCAGATCCAGAAGGCGGCGCGCCAGCCGACGGGCTCCACCAGCCACTTGGCGACGTAGGCGGAGAGGATGCCGCCGGTGTGGTGGGCGGTCATCAGGGCGCCGATGGTCAGGGCGCCCCGGCCGCCGCGGGCGTAGTCGGAGACCATCGAGATCGCGGTGGGCAGCAGGCCGCCGAGGCCGACGCCGGCGAGGGTCCGGCCGAGGCCGAAGACGGCGACCGAGCCGGACAGGGCGCAGAGCCCGGAGGCGAGCGAGAACAGGGTGACGCAGGCGGTCATCAGCTTCTTGCGGCCGATGCGGTCGGCGACGGTACCGGCCGTCAGGGCGCCCACGAGCATGCCGAAGGTGGCGTAACTGCCGAGGTCACCGGCCTGGTCCGGGGTGATGCCGAGGGCCTTGGTGGCCAGCATGTGCGGCAGCACGGAGCCGTAGACGAACATGTCGAGGCCGTCGAAGAGCACGGCGAGCCAGCACAGGGCGACGACGAGCAGAGCCAGTCTGCGGCCGCGGGGGGACGGGGAGGGTGAGGGGGACATCGTTGTTACCTCTCATGCGTGGTGCGCCAGACGCTAGGAAGCCGCCCCCAAAGAGTCAACAGTTTTGTCAACAATCTTAGGGAACACTGGGGCGCCTCGGTTTCACGTGCGCGAAAGGGGCCGCACACAGCGCTGTGCAGCCCCTGGTGCCGTGTCTGGTGGGGTCTCAGCCCACGGGCGGGGTGCCGTGGGTGTGGAAGGACTCGATGGTCTTCAGACCCCAGGCCTGGCCCTTCCTGCGCTCCGCCTCGGTCCAGGTGACCAGCGGCCAGTCCGGGGCCAGCACGAGCCGGGTGAGCGGGTTGCACAGCTCGACGCGGTTGCCGCCGGGCTCGTAGAGGTACAGGAAGAACGTCTGCTGGATGGCGTGCTTGTGCGGGCCCGTCTCGATGAACACCCCGCTGTCGATGGCGAGATCGGCGGCGCGCAGGATGTCCTCGCGGGTGTCCGTGGCGAACGCGATGTGGTGGAGCCGGCCCGTCGAGCCCGTCCAGTCCTCCGTGTAGACCACGTCGTACGACTTGTTCGTGAAGGTCAGCCAGCGGGCCGCGATCCGCCCGGAGTCGAGCCGGATCTGCTCGGTGGGCCGGGCCCCGAGCACCCGCTCCTGGAACTGGGCGCTCGCGAGCACGTCGGCCGCGAGGAAGTTGACGTGGTCCAGGCGGCGGACGCCCACGCCCCGGTTGGGCTTGGCCTGCGGCTGGTTCTTCAGCGCCGGTCTCAGCTCGTCGGGGGCCCGGTAGTGCTCGCTCTCCCAGTACAGGGCGTGTTCGTGGCCGTCCGGGTCGGTGGTGACGTACAGCTTGCCGACGCCGGGCTCGTCCTCCGTCCAGCGGCCGGTGCCACCCGCCTCCTCGACCGCCCTCACCCGGCGTTGCAGTGCCTCCTCGCTGGAGGTGCGCAGCGCGAGCCGGCCGAGGCCGGGGGTGTCGCGGGCGGTGAGGACCAGGCTGTGGTGCTCGTAGTCGTCGAAGGTGCGCAGGAAGACGGTGCCGCCGTCCCGGCCGTTGACGGTGAGCCCCAGGTAGTCGGTGAAGAAGGCGACACTGGCGTCCAGGTCCGGCGTGAACAGCTGGACGTGGCCGACATGGGCGATGTCACCGAGGGGCGGAGCCATCGTTGCCTCCAGAGGGGTGTGCGGGCGGGCGGGGGAAGACGGTGCCGTCGAAGATCGTGCGGGCCGTGCGGACGACGGCGGTACGGAGCGCCACCCCGGTGTCCGGATCGACGACGGCGTCGATGTCCAGGAAGCCCGTGGGGTGTTCGACGCGGACGCGGTCGCCGTGCTCGGGGAGTTCCGCGATGCCCTCCCCCACTCCCCCGGGCAGGCGCAGCCCGGCCGCCACGCTCGCGGCGCCGAGGACGCCGATCGAGGTGTGGCAGCGGACGGGGATGAAGGTGCGGGTGGTGACCGCGCCGCCGGAGCGGGGCGGGGCGAGCAGGGTGAGCTTGGGGACGGTGGCGTTCTCGACGTCGCCGAGTCCCATCAGCTCCCCCGCGGCCAGCCGGATCTCGCGGAGCCGGTCGGCGAGCGCGAGGTCCTCCTCCAGGTCGCCGGGCTGCTCGTAGCCGGTGACCCGGAGCGAGGCGGCCGGGACGAGCACGGTCGGCATGCCGTTGTCCACGCAGGTCACCTCGGTGCCGGCGACGGTGTCGCGGACCCGGCCGGTGGGCAGCAGCGGGGTGTCGGCGGCCGGGAACTCGATGACCACGGGCGCGGCGGTGCCGGGCACCCCGGAGATCTCGGCCTCCCCGGTGAAGTCGACGCGGCCGCCCGGCGTGGGGAAGGTGGCGACGGCCCGCTCCCCCGTGTTGAGCATCCGGATGCGTACGGAGGTCTCGGTGGCCCCGGGGGCCACGAGCCCCCGCTCCACCGCGAACGGGCCCACTCCGGCGAGGATGTTGCCGCAGTTCTGCCGGTCGCTCACCTCGGCGCGGTCGACGGCGACCTGGAGGAACAGGTAGTCGACGTCGGCGTCCGGGCCGGCGGAGGCGGAGACCACGGCCACCTTGCTGGTGAGCGGGTGGGCGCCGCCGAGGCCGTCGATCTGGCGCGGGTCGGGACTGCCCGTGATCCGCAGCAGCAGGTCGTCGCGGGCGGCGGGGTCGGCGGGCAGGTCCTCGGCCAGGAAGTAGGCGCCCTTGGAGGTGCCGCCGCGCATCAGCGTGCAGCGCACTCCGGCGGACCCGGTCATGCGCCGGCTCCCTCCCGGGCGTACTCCTCGTAGGAGGTGTAGGTGACGCCCAGCCGGGCGAGCTTGTCCCGCAGCCCGTAGCGGTCGAGGCCGAGTTGGCCGTCCTGGAACGCGGCGCGGGAGGCGGCCTCCTTGGCCTCGCGGGCCCGGGACGCCTCCGCCGCCTCACGGGCCTTCCCGCGCGGGACGGCCACCACGCCGTCGTCGTCCGCGAGGATCACGTCCCCGGGCCGGACCACCTGGCCGCCGATGGCGACGGGCACGTTGACCGAGCCGCCGGTCGCCTTCACCGTGCCCTGCGCGCAGACGGCCGCGGACCAGACGGGGAAGCCCAGTTCGCGCAGTTCCCGGGTGTCGCGGACACCGGCGTCGATGACCAGCCCGCGCACCCCGCGCCGCTGGAGCGCGGTGGCGAACAGCTCGCCGAACATGCCGTCGGTGGAGGGCGAGGTGGTGGTGACGACCAGGAGGTCGCCCTCGCGGCACTGTTCGACGGCCGCGTGGATCATGAGGTTGTCGCCGGGCCAGGACAGCACGGTCACCGCGGTGCCGGCGACCCGGACGCCCTGCTGGACCGGGCGCAGACGGCTGGGGAGCAGTCCGGTGCGGCCCATCGCCTCGTGCACGGTGGCGACGCCGTACCCGGCGAGGGCGTCGACGTCCTCGGCCGTCGCCCTGGGCGGGTTCGTGACGATCACGCCGCTCATGCCAGCTCCTTCGTGACCTGCGGGTAGGGGCGCATGTAGGCCTCGGCCATGGTCCGGTGCGGCAGGCCCAGGTTGGGGCCGGCGTTGCGCCTGAGCTGGACGCCGCGGCGGACGGCGAGGTCGGTGTAGTAGTCCCACAGGTGCTGCTGGGCAACCAGGCACTCCATGGCCTTGCGCTTGGTCTCCCACACCTCGGTGATGTCCAGCAGGACTTCGGGCCGGAAGCCGCTCATCTCGGGCTGGTGCGGCTCGAAGCAGAAGACGGGCGGGGCGCCGATGATCTCGCCGGGTCCGGGGTAGCCGATGGCCTGGGCGAGGACGCGGGCCTCCAGGGCCATCCGGTGGGCGGCCGGGTGGTCGCCGTTGTACGGGTCCTCCGCCGGGTGGGTGAGGACGACGTCGGGCTGCGTCTCGCGGTAGACGGCGACGAGCCGGTCGGTCAGTTCCGGGCCGGCGACGAGCGGGTAGTCGCCGGCGTCGAAGAAGCGGACCTCGGCGCCGAGGGTGGCGGCGGCCCGCTCCGCCTCCTCCCGGCGCAGCTCCTTGATCTCCTCAAGGGTCTTCCCCTCGCGCCACGCCTTGGCGGACTCACCGCGCTCGCCGAAGGTCAGGCAGGCGATGGTGACCTTCTCGCCCCGGGAGGCGGCCAGGGCGACGGCCCCGCCCGCCCGCCACACGAAGTCCCCGGCGTGCGCGGTGACGACGAGGGTGGATCGTGGTGCGGGTGCGGGTGCGGGTGCGGGTGCGGGCGCGTTGGCGTGCGTCATTGCTCGGTTCTCCTTGGTCGACAGGGTGCGCCCGCCCCGCCCCGGTCGGTGCGACGGTCAGTCGCGCAGCGCCTCGATCACGCCGGCGAGGTGGGCGCGGACGGCCGCTTCGGCCGCCTGCGGGTCCCTGGCCCTGATCGCCTCGATCATCGCCAGGTGCTCGTTCAGGGATTGCTGCGGACGCCCCGGCCGGAGCGCCAGCTGGAAGCGGTGGCGGACCAGCTGGGCGTTGAGCCGCTCCAGCAGCTCGACCGCGGTCCGCTGCCCCGAGATCTCCCGGATCCGGTCGTGGAGCCGGTGGTTGAGGTCGGAGTACGTCACCGGCTCGCCGTCGGCGACGGCCTTCTCCATCGCCGCGCCGAGGTCGGTCAGTTCGGCCAGTTGCTCGTCACTGGCCGCGACGGCCGCCTTGGCCGCGCACAGCCCTTCCAGGACCATGCGGCACTCCGTGATGGCGACCGCTTCCTCCACGGTCACCACCCGCACCCGCGAGCCGCGGTTGCGGATCCGCTCGACCAGTCCCTGCGCCTCCAGATCGATCAGCGCCGCGCGGATGCTGGCCCGCGTCACACCGAACTGCTCGGCGAGTTCGTTCTCCACCAGCCGCTGGGCCGGTGCCATCTCGCCGTGCAGGATCGCCTGCCGCAGCTGCGCGAGCGCGTGCTGTTTGGCCTGCTCTCCGGTGGTCGGACGGGCTTCCTTCGGCATGTGCCCTCCCTGAGTGAGTGCCTGTCGAACCTAAATCTTGCCAGACAAGATTGTCAACAATTTTGTTCGCAGGAACTCCGCCCCCGTGCCCCTGCTCATCCGGCCCGGTACAGCTCGGCGAGCAGTTCCAGAACCGTCTGGAGGGCCGGGTGCGGATCGTCGCGCCACCAGGCCAGCCGTACGGCGACGGGCTCGGCGTCGCGCACCGGCCGGTAGACGATGCCGGGCCTCGGGTACTGGTGCGCGGTGGACTCGGCGGTCACCCCGATCCCGCGTCCGGCGGCGATGACGGTGAGCCAGTCGTCGACGTCGTGGGTCTCCTCGGTGGCCGGCCGGCACTCCGGCGGCCACAGGTCGGGGGTGGCCGTTCCGGTACGGCGGTCCACCAGCAGGAGCCGGTCGGCGAGATCGGCCAGCCGCACGGAGCGGCGCCGGGCGAGCGGGTCGTCGGCGGCGAGCGCGCACAGCCGCCGCTCCAGCCCGACGAGGGCGGTGCCGAAGCGCCGGTGGTCCAGCGGTCTGCGGACGACAGCGAGGTCGCAGGCGCCCTCGGCGAGCCCGGCGGAGGGCGAGTTGACGCGGACCAGGTGCAGCTCGGTGTCGCGGTGGGCCGCGCTCCAGCGCCGCTGGAAGGCGACCGTGTGGCGGCCCAGCGCCGACCAGGCGTAGCCGACGCGCAGCCGGGTGTGCCCCGAGGTGGCCTCCCGGACCAGGTCGGAGACGTCGGCGAGGACGCGCCGGGCCTGGGCCACCACGCGGACGCCGGTGGCGGTGGGGGTCACCTCGCGGGACGTGCGCCTCAGGAGCCGTACGCCCAGGGCGCGTTCGAGGGAGGCGACGGCGCGGGAGACGGCGGCCTGGGAGACGCCCAGGGCGATCGCCGCGTCCGTGAACGTGCCTTCGTCCACGACGGCCACGAGACAGCGCAACTGGCGCAGATCGATGTCCTGCATACGCCTAGCGTATAGATCGAATGACGCATGCATTTTGCGTAGGCCAGCCGCGCGCGCACGATCCCCGGCATGCGACCAGCTCTCGAACGCCCCGCCGTGGCCGGGCCGTTGCCCCCGGCCGCGCCCTCGCCCCGGCGCCTGGCCGGAGTGGCCGCCATGGCCGGCAGCGGGCTGTCCAACCAGACCGGCGCCGCCGTCGGCGCGCTCGCCTTCCCCGTCCTCGGTCCGCTCGGCGTGGTGGCGGTACGGCAGTACGTCGCCGCGCTCGTCCTGCTCGCCGTCGCCCGGCCCCGGCTGCGCGGGTTCACCTGGCGGCAGTGGTGGCCGGTGCTGCTGCTGGGCGGGGTGTTCGGCACGATGAACCTCAGCCTGTACAGCGCCGTCGACCGGATCGGCCTGGGCCTCGCCGTGACCCTGGAGTTCCTGGGGCCGCTCACCATCGCGCTCGCCGCGTGCCGCCGCCGGCTGGACGCCGGGTGCGCGGTGCTGGCCGGGGCCGGGGTCGTGGTCCTGATGCGACCACGCCCGTCCGCCGACTACACCGGCATGGCCCTCGGCCTGGCCGCCGCGTGCTGCTGGGCGTCGTACATCCTGCTCAACCGGGTCGTCGGGCGGCGCATCCCCGGCGCGCAGGGGGCGGCGGCGGCCTCGGCCGTGTCCGCCCTGGCCTTCCTGCCCGTCGGCGTCGCCGTCGCGCTCGGCCGGCCGCCGACGGCCGGGGCCGTCCTGTGCGCCGTCGCCGCCGGGGTCCTCTCCTCCGCTGTGCCGTACCTGACCGACCTGCTGACCCTGCGCCGCGTACCGGCACAGACGTTCGGCCTGTTCATGAGCGTCAACCCGGTCCTGGCGGCCGTGGTCGGCCGGGTGATCCTGGACCAGGGCCTCGGCGCCGTGGAGTGGGCGGGGATCGGCGCGGTCGTGGCGGCCAACGCCTTGAGCCTCGCCACGCGGCGCTGACGCGAAACCGGCACACCGACGCCCGCGCCCGGCGCCTGGCAGGCCGTGCGGTCCTACGGGGAGCTGGCGGGCCGGACGGCCCGCCCGGGCACCCACCCGCCACCCGGACGCACGTGTCCCCCCGGCCTGCCCCGCCCGCTCGGTCCCTGCCTTGCCCGAGCCGGACGCCCGGGGCAGCCTGTTGGTTATGGGCGCTCAGGACGGTCCCACCCTGATCGGCTCCGTGCAGCGGGCCTTCCGGCTGCTTGAGGCGGTGAGTGCGCACGCGAACGGTGCGCCGGCGAAGCAACTGGCGCGCGAGACGCAGCTGCCCCTGGCCACCGCCTACCACCTGCTGCGCACCCTGATGCACGACGGATACGTGCGGAAACTGGACGACGGCGGGTTCGTCCTCGGCGACCGGCTGAACTCGCTGTCCGCGGCCGGCGCCACGCAGTCGCTGCTCAGCCGTGTGCGCCCGGCGCTCGCCGCCCTGCGGGACGAGCTGTCGACGCCCGCCTACCTCACGTTCTACGAGGACGGCGAGATCAGGGTGGCCGAGATCGTCGACGGCCCCCGTACACCCCGGGTCGACCTGTGGGTGGGTTTCGAGGACGCCGGACACGCCACCGCGCTGGGCAAGTCCGTGCTGCGCGAGCTGGACGAGGAGGCCCGCCGGGACTACCTGTCCAGGCACCACCTCGCCGACCTCACGCCCCACACGGTCACCAGCCTCCCCGAGCTGCTCCGCAGGATCGAGTCGCCCCCGATGGCACCGGCCGTTACGGACCTGGAGGAGTACGCGGTCGGCACCGTCTGCGTCGCTGTACCCGTCTACCGCGGCACCACCCTCGGCTCACTGGGCGTCTCCCTGCCGGTGGAGCGGCAGGACCGGCTTCAGGAGATGCGGGCCCGGCTGCTCCCGATCGCCGACCGGGTGACCCGGGGACTCTCGCTCACTATCTGAAAATCCAATCCTTGTGGTCGCCCCCTCCCACCACGTTTTCTGGATGAAACGGACGTTCCGGGTGTGCACCCCCTACAGGCGAGGACTGCGGACGAGACATGCGCCAGGCCCCACACAAGCTGTGCAGCGACCGGGCGGCCGACGTCCTGGGATCGGTCCGCCGGCGGGCCGGCGGGCTGTCGGCCACGGTCGTGCACGGGCTGCCGGTCCTGGTCGCCGCGGTGGTCCTGCTCGTCGGCGTCGCGGGGGGAACGGGCACGACCTGGCTGCCGCTGCTGGCGGCCGGACCCGCCCTGGCCGGCACCGTCAACGGCCCGCGCGGTGTGCTCTGCGCCGGTCTCCTCGCCGCGGCGACCGGCACGGCGCTGGCCCTGGCGCACCGGGTTCCCACGCGCGAGCTCGCGGCCGTCCTGTGCGCCCTGCTGGCCGTCACCGCGGCGAGCTGCCTGGCCGGCGCGCTGCGTGGCCGCCGGGAACGGGTCCTGGCGGCGGTGCGCTCGGTCGCCGAGGCCGCCCAGCAGGCACTGCTCCAGCCCGTCCCCGAGACGGTGGGCCCCTTCCAGGTGGCCGTCCGGTACAGCGCCGCCGCCGCGGAGGCCCGGATCGGCGGGGACCTCTACGCCCTGGTGCCCACCCCGTACGGCGTCCGGCTGATCGTCGGCGATGTGCGCGGCAAGGGGCTGCCCGCCGTGGGGACCGCCGCACTGGTGCTGGGGGTGTTCCGCGAGGCCGCCCACGAGGAGCCGGACCTGCTCGCCGTCGTGGGCCGTATCGAGCGGAGCCTGGCGCGCAACCTAGGCCCGGACGACTTCGTCACCGCCGTGGTCGCCGGCTGCCCCGCGGCCGGGCACCTGGAGGTGGTGAACTGCGGACACGCGCCTCCCCTGCTGATATCGGCCGCCGGAGAGGTCGGGGCGGTGGAGCCCGCCCACCCCGCGCCACCCCTCGGGCTGCGCGCCCTCTCGGGCCAGGCACCCCGCCTGCAGCGGCTGCCCTTCACGGTGGGCGACCAGCTGCTGCTCTACACGGACGGGGTCACCGAGGCGCGCAATCACCAGCGCGCGTTCTATCCGCTGGCCGAGGGCGTGGCCCGCCATCTGTCCGACGAGCCGGACCGCACGCTCACCGCGCTCCACGGCGAACTGCTGGCGCACGTGGGCGGGCGGCTGCACGACGACGCCGCCCTCCTCCTGCTGCGGAAGACGGCCTCGCGGGAGCCGGTCACCGCGCCGTCCGGGCCGCGGGCGACGTCCCGGGAGTCTCAGACCGCGACGAGCTCCGCCCACCGGGTGACCCCGCCGCGCCCCACGCGTATGCCGTGACGTGTCGCCAGGGCGTGCACGATCGCCTCGCCCCGGCCGTGCTCGTCCGGATCGAGCCAGCCGAGCGACTGCCCCGCCGGACGCGCGGGTCCCGCGTCGGTGACCTCCACGCGGAGGGTGCCACCCGCGTCGCTCGCCTCCCAGGACAGTCGCAGCTCGGCCGGGGGCCGGGCGTGGATGACCGCGTTGGTGGCGAGTTCCGACACCACCAGCAGCCCGTCCTCGACGATCTCCGGAGACACGTTCCATTCGGCGAGGGCCGCCGCCGCACCCCGGCGGATGGCCGAGACGGCGCCGGGGACGGGCGGCACCGGACACACGTGTTCGCGTGCCGCCGCCCGTAGCAGCGTGTTGAGCTGTGCCGCCATGTTCTCTCCCGATGGTGTGTGCCGGCCGGGCGCGTGAGTCGACGCCTTTCCGGGCTTCAATGAAACCTAGGGAGACAAATCGGGCTGGTCAATGAACGGCGGTCGGCATTACCGAACGCGCGGGTCCCGCATCCGCATCTCGTCCGCGCGGCGAAGGGTGCACGGGGGTAATAGGCTCGCTTCATGGCCGGCCCAGTCCAGTCGATCGAAAGGGCGGCGGCGATCCTGCGCCTGCTCGCCGGCGGGCCCCGCCGACTAGGTCTCGGCGAGGTGGCGGCGTCGCTGGGGCTGGCGAAGGGCACCGCCCACGGCATCCTGCGCACCCTCCAGCACGTGGACTTCGTGGAGCAGGACGCGACCACCGGGAAGTACCAGCTCGGAGCCGCCCTGCTGCACCTCGGCACCAGCTACCTGGACGTCAACGAACTGCGCTCGCGCTCCCTCAACTGGGCCGACGCCCTGGCCGCCCGCAGCGGGGAGGCGGTGCGCCTCGGGACCCCCCTGGAGGGCAGCGTCCTCATCGTCCACCATGTGTTCCGGCCGGACGACACTTTCCAGACCCTGGACGTGGGCGCGCTGCTGCCCCTGCACGCCTCCTCGCTCGGCAAGGTCCTGCTGGCCTTCGGGACCGCGACCGTCGAACCGGCCCGGCCGCCGGGGCTGGAGGCGTACACCCGGCACACGCTGGTCGATCCCGAGCGGCTCGGCCGGGCGCTCGCCGAGGTCAGGGAGCTCGGCTGGGCCGCCGAGATCCAGGAGATGAGCATGGGCGAGGCCGGCCTCTCGGCGCCGATCCGGGGGCACGGCGGGCTCGTCGTCGGCGCCATCGGGCTGTCCGGGCCGGTCGAGCGGATCTGCGACAGCCAGGGCCGGCCCCGCCCGCATCTGGTCACCCTGATCCGGGAAGCCGCGCGTGCGATCTCCAGGGACCTCGGAGCCACCCGCTGGTGAGGCCAGGACAGCCGCCCCTCGATCCGTCGGAAGGCAGACCCGATCATGGCTGAACGGTACGTAATGTCCATCGATCAGGGCACCAACTCCACCCGCTGCATCCTGTTCGACCACCGGGGGCGGCTGGTCTCGGTCGCGCAGAAGGAGCACCAGCAGCACTTCCCGAAGCCCGGCTGGGTCGAGCACGACGCCGTCGAGATCTGGCAGAACCTGCGGCGCGTGGTGCCCGAGGCCCTGTCGGACGCCGGTGTGGACCAGGGGCAGATCGCGGCGATCGGCGTGGCCAACCAGCGGGAGACGACGGTGCTCTGGGACCGGCGCACCGGCGCGCCGCTCGGCCGGGCGATCGTCTGGCAGGACACCCGCACGGCGCCGCTCGTCGACGCCCTCGCGGAGGACCCCGGGGAGGCGTTCTTCCTCGACCGCTGCGGCCTGCCGCCGTCGACCTACTTCTCGGCGCTGCGCATCCGGTGGCTGTTCGACCACGTCAAGGGGGTCGAGCGGCGCGCCCGGGACGGCGAGGTGCTGTTCGGCACGATGGAGAGCTGGCTGATCTGGAATCTCACCGGCGGACCCGACGGCGGCCTGCACATCACCGACGTCACCAACGCCAGCCGCACGATGCTGATGAACATCCGCAAGCTCGCCTGGGACGACGAACTGCTGGACTTCTTCGGGGTGCCCCGCTCGATGCTGCCCGAGATCAGGCCGTCCGCCGAGCCGTACGACGAGGCCCGCTCGCTGCTGCCGGGCGTCTTCATCACGGCGGCGCTCGGCGACCAGCAGGCCGCCCTGTTCGGCCAGACCTGCTTCTCCCCGGGCGAGGCCAAGTGCACCTACGGAACGGGGAGCTTCCTGCTGCTCAACACCGGGACCGACCTGGTGCGGTCGCGGCACGGGCTCCTCACGACGGTCGCCTACAAGATCGGGGACCAGCAGCCGGCCTACGCCCTGGAAGGGTCGATCGCCGTCACCGGCGCGCTCGTCCAGTGGTTCCGTGACCGCCTGGGGCTGATCAGCAGCGCGCCGGAGATCGAGACCCTCGCCCGTACGGTCGAGGACAACGGCGGCTGCTACATCGTCCCCGCCTTCTCGGGCCTGTTCGCGCCGCGCTGGCGCAGCGACGCGCGCGGGGTCATCGTCGGGCTCACCTCGTACATCACCAAGGGGCACCTGGCGCGGGCCGTCCTGGAGGCCACCGGGTGGCAGACCCGGGAGGTCGTCGACGCCATGAACGCCGACTCCTCGGTCGCCCTGCGGCAGCTCAAGGTGGACGGGGGCATGACCGCGGACAACCTGCTGATGCAGTTCGTGGCCGACGTGCTCGACGTGCCGGTGGTACGGCCGATGGTCGCCGAGACGGTCTCCCTCGGCGCCGCCTACGCGGCCGGGCTCGCCGCCGGCTACTGGTCCGACCTGGAGGTGCTGCGCCGCAACTGGCACAAGGCCGGCCAGTGGCTGCCCGCCATGGACCCCGAGCGGCGGGAGGCGGAGTACGACAACTGGCAGCGGGCCGTCGAACGCTCGCTGGGCTGGGTCGGACCGCCACGGTCCCGCTGACACGGGGCGGCCCGGAGGACACCGTCGCGGGGCAGCCCTCCGATCGGTCGGCCCGGCACCGGACGCCCGGACCGGGGCGCCGGGTTCAGCCGGTCGCGGTCCGGCGGGCGGCGCCCACCGGGGCCAGCCACAGGCCCACGATCGCGTCCGCGAGACCCGTGGCCACCTCGTCCCAGGTGGCGCGCGGGGTCGGGGTGCCTTCGGCCAGGGCCCGCTCCCGCTCGGCGCAGGTGTGCAGGATCAGCAGCCGGACCATCTGGCCGCGTTCGGCGCGCACCTCGGGCGGCAGCTCCGGCAGGGTGCGGTTCAGGCCCTCGACCGCCTCGCGCAGCGCCGGTGAGGTCAAGGACTCCTCGACCATGATCTCGTGCAGGGCAGGGTCGGTCATGACCTGGGCGCAGAAGCGGGCGTACCAGGTGGGGCTGCCGAGGCTCGCCAGGTGCTCGGTCACGGGCCGCACCAGGCAGTCGACCCAGTCGCGTACGTCCGTGGAGTCACCGGCCGCCGCCAGCGCCCGCTCCCGCAGTGTCTCGATGTGCTCGGCGTGCCGCCGGGCGACCGCGCGGACCAGGTCGGACTTCGTGCCGAAGTGGTAGCCGACCGCGGCGTTGTTGCCCTGCCCCGCGGCCTCGCTGACCTGGCGGTTGGAGACGGCGTACACGCCGTGCTCGGCGAACAGCCGTTCCGCCGCCGTCAGGATCGCCTCCCGGGTCGCGCTCACCTGCTCGGCTCGCGCCGTCCTGCGCGCCATGCTCACCACCGCTCCGGGACTGCGCACCGCCCTGGGCCGGCCCGTCCCGCGCTCCGCCCAGGTCCTCGACCGGGGCGGCGAGGTCCAGCGGGGGCAGCCTACGGGCCCGTCCGCACCGGCGGGGACGTGGCTCCGCGTGCCGCCGCTCCATGCCGCTACAGTAAGTCAAGCAGTTGACTTAAATGAAGCCCGGTCACCCGTCCGGTCCTTCGGCTCTGGCATGTTTCCCTGTTCCCCGGAAGGTCTCCCTATGTCCGACGCCCCCGCCCGGCCCGCCGAGGCCGGCCGCTCCGCTCCGGCTCGGCCCGGTGCCGTGGTCGCGGTGCTGGCCCTGGCCGGTATCACCGTGTCGCTGATGCAGACCCTGGTGATCCCGATCGTCCCGGAGCTGCCCGGCTATCTGCACGCCTCGGCGTCCGACGCCGCCTGGGCGGTCACGGCCACGCTGCTGGCCGCCGCCGTCGCCACCCCGGTGGCCGGCCGGCTCGGCGACATGTTCGGCAAGCGGCGCCTGCTGCTGGTCAGCCTCGTGCTGCTGGTGGCCGGCTCGGTGGTGTGCGCGCTCAGCGACGCGCTCGTCCCGATGATCGTCGGCCGTACGCTCCAGGGGCTCGCCGCCGCCGTGGTCCCGCTGGGCATCAGCATCATGCGCGACGAACTGCCGCCGGAGAAGCTGGCCGGCTCCACCGCGCTGATGAGCGCCTCGCTGGGCGTCGGCGGCGCGCTCGGGCTGCCCGCCGCGGCATTCATCGCCGACCACTTCGACTGGCACGTGCTGTTCTGGACCTCCGCGAGCCTCGGTGTCGTCGCGTTCGGGTGCGTGCTGAGCCTGGTGCCGGAGTCCAGCGTGCGCACGGGTGGGCGCTTCGACGTGGCCGGCGCGCTGGGCATGGCCGTCGGACTGGTCTCCCTGCTGCTGGCCGTCTCCAAGGGCGCCGACTGGGGCTGGGGCAGCGGCACCACCCTGGGCCTGTTCACGCTCGCCGTCGTCGTGCTGCTGGGCTGGGGCCTGTTCGAGCTGCGTACCGCGCAGCCTCTGGTCGACCTGCGCACCACCGCCCGACGCCAGGTGCTGTTCACCAACCTGGCCTCCATCGCGTTCGGCTTCTCGATGTTCGCGATGTCCCTGGTGCTGCCGCAGCTCCTCCAGCTGCCGACCCGGACCGGCTACGGCCTCGGCAGGTCCATGCTCACCGTCGGCCTGGTGATGGCACCGCAGGGTCTGGTGATGATGGCCATGGCCCCGGTCTCCGCCATGATCACCAAGTCCCGGGGGCCGAAGATCACGCTCATGATCGGAGCGGTCATCGTCGCCGCCGGGTACGCGCTCAACATCGTGCTGATGAGCGAGGTCTGGCACCTGGTCCTGGTCTCCTGCGTCATCGGCGCGGGCGTCGGCTTCGCCTACGGCGCCATGCCCGCGCTGATCATGGGCGCGGTCCCTGCCTCCGAAACGGCCGCCGCGAACAGCCTCAACACGCTGATGCGGTCCATCGGCACGTCGGTGGCCAGCGCGGTCGCGGGCGTCATCCTGGCCCAGATGACGATCAGTCTGGGCGGCCACGCGTTGCCGTCCGAGAACGGCTTCAAGGCCGTCATGGCACTCGGCGCCGGCGCGGCGGCCCTCGCCTTCGTCCTCGCCTCCTTCCTCCCCCGCCACCGCCCCGACACCCCGGCCCCGACCCCGGCCCCGGAACCGACGACCGAACGGGTCGCCTGAGCGGAACCGCGCCGACCGGACGGACCTCCCGCCGCCGGAAACGGCCGCCTGAGCAGTACTCCCCCGACCGAGCGGGGCGACTGAGGGCACCCCGCCGCCGGCACGTGTCAGCCGACCCGATGCCGTAACCGCCCACCCAGGCGACACCGGGCCCGCACCACGCGGGCCCGGTACGGCCCGCCGGCTCGACTCGCCCGACACCCGACCAGGCCGACCCAGCGCTCCCGCCCCGCTGCCACCGGTAGCACCCGGCGCCCGCCCGGCGCCCTGCCTGCCCCACCCGGCTCCGGGCCCCGCACGGAGTCGGCGCCGCGCGGGGCGGGGCGGTGCGGGTTGTGTTACTGAGCGGAGCGAGCGCCGGGGTCCTACGCCGACTCGTCGCGCACCGCACATCCCGCCCCCGCACCCCCACCACGCCGGCCCCAGCACTCCACCCAGCCCACACAACACCGCACAGCCACCTTCCAGGCCGCATGGGGCCCGACCAGCTCGTCCCAGACCGCGCGAGCCGCACCCGTCCGCGCACGCCTTCCACCGCCCATACCGGCCCCCGCACCCCGCCCAGGCACCCCGGGCCGGCGGCACCCGCTCCCGCCCTCGTCACTCAACCGTTCAGGGGAACCCGGTGGCAAAGGGGCGTGACGGCGTCGGGGGTGGTCGAGATCTCTGCCGTGACCGCCGTGACCCTGCCGCTGATTCCGCCCATGCTCGCGACGCCCGGCAGCCTGCCGCCCGCCGCGCAGGACGCGCGGTGGGCGTACGAGACCAAGCAGGACGGCCAACGCGTGATGGCGTACCTGCCCGGCGACGGCAGTGTGCTGTTGCGCGCCCGCTCGGGCGAGGACATCACCGGTGCCTACCCGGAGCTCCGGCCGCTCGGCGGGGCGCTGGGCACCACCCCCGCCGTGCTGGACGGCGAGGTGCTGGCCCTGGACGAGCGGGGCCGGGCCGACTTCCAGCTCCTGCAGAGCCGGATGGGCCTCGCGCACGCCCCCGCGCGGGCGGCGCGCCGGGCCGCGCAGGTCCCGGTGCACCTGGTGCTGTTCGACGTGCCCTATCTGGAGGAGTCCCTGGTACGGCTGGCGTACCTCCGGCGGCGGGCCCGGCTGGAGGAGCTGGGGCTCGCCGGGCCGTACTGGTCGACGCCGGGAGCGGTGACCGGGCACGGCGCCGAGGCACTCGCGGCGACCAGGGAGCACGGCCTGGAGGGCCTGGTGTGCAAGCGGCTGGACTCGGTGTACGAGCCCGGCGTCCGCTCCCGCGCCTGGATCAAGATCCGGAACATGCGGGCCGAGGACGTGATCGTCGGCGGCTGGCTGCCCGGCAAGGGGCGGCTGACCGGACTGCCCGGCGCCGTGCTGGTCGGCCAGCGCGACCCGCAGGGCCGGCTGCGGTACGTCGGCGGGGTGGGCACCGGCTGGAGCGAGACGGAGCGCACCCGGCTGGCGGACCTGCTGCGGGACACGGCGAGCGACCGGTGCCCCTTCGAGCCCGTGCCGCGCGTCCCCGGCGCCCGCTGGGTGCTGCCCCGGCTGGTGGGCGAGGTCAGCTACAGCACCCGTACCCGCAACGGCATGCTGCGCCAGCCTTCCTGGCTGCGGCTGCGCCCGGATCTCACCCCGGAGGAGTCGGCGGCGGACCTGCCCGGGGCATCCGGCTGAGGCCGGTGGGTCTATCGTGTCCGCATGCCGGTTCCCGAACTGATCCGAATCGTCTCCCGCGACTCGCCCATGGCCCTGGCCCAGGTCGAACGAGTGCGCGCCGAGCTGGCGGTGCTGCACCCGGGCGTGCGCACCACGGTCGTACCGGTGAAGACCACCGGTGACAAGTGGCTCGGCGATCTGTCCCAGGTCGAGGGCAAGGGAGCGTTCACCAAGGAGGTGGACGCCGCCCTGCTGGCCGGCGAGGCGGATCTCGCGGTGCACTGCGTCAAGGACGTGCCCGCCGACCGGCCGCTGCCGGCCGGGACGGTGTTCGCCGCGTTCCTGAAGCGGGACGACATCCGGGACGCGCTGGTGCACCCGGGCGGGCTCACCCTGGACGAGCTGCCGGCCGGCACCCGGATCGGCACCTCCGCGGTCCGCCGCATCGCCCAACTGGCCGCCACCCATCCGCATCTGGAGTGCGTGCCCTTCCGGGGCAACGCCAACCGCCGGCTGGAGAAGCTGGCCGCCGGTGAGTCGGACGCGCTGCTGCTGGCGGTGTCCGGCCTGGAGCGCATCGGCCGGGCGGACGTGATCAGCGAGGTGCTGTCCCCGGAGGCGATGATGCCGCCGATCGGCGCGGGCATCCTCGCGTTGCAGTGCCGGGAGGACGACAGCGAGCTGATCGACGCGGTCAGCGGGCTCAGCGACACGGCCACCCACCGGGAGGCGACGGCCGAACGGATGTTCCTGCACGTGCTCCAGGGACACTGCAACAGCCCCATCGCCGGATACGCGCGCGTGGACCGGAGCGGTGAACTCTCCCTGCGGGCCTGTGTCTTCACGCCCGACGGCAAGACCCGGCTGAACGCCCACGAGTGGGCGGGCCGGCTCGATCCGGCCACCCTCGGCACCTCGGTCGCGGTGGCGCTGCTGCGGCAGGGGGCACGCGAGATCATCGACGGCATTCCGCACTGAGCGTCGTACGACGCCCCGCGCGGGCGCTCGTCAGGCGGAACCGGGCTCGGTCTGGTCCCTCAGGAACGCGCTGACCTGGTGGGCCAGGCTGCCCTGTCCGGTGCCGGCGGATGCGGTCGGCGCGGCCGGCTCCACGATGCCGATGCCGCCCGCCCACAGCCGGCGGTCGGTCCACTCGTCCTCCACCCGCAGCTGTACCTGCACGTCCACGTGCGTGAGGGCGGCCTCGGGGGCGGCGGCGTAGACGACGGCGGTGGCCCGGCGCAGCGGGTAGACGTCGAAGCCCTCGATGAACTGGGAGTTGCGCCAGTCGATGAAGGCGCCCTCGCCGTCCGGACCGACGCGGACGTCGATCTGACCGTCCTCCAGATGGATGCCGTAGTGCCGCGCGCCGCGGTTCTCCACGGTCACCCGGACGCTGAAGTACGTCAGCCCGGCGGCGGCGTCGTCCCGTCCGCGCGGCGGCTCGGCCGGCTCCAGGCGGTGGACGCGGACCCGCAGACCGGCATGCTCCTCGTACTCCTGCCAGTCCCCGACCACGTTCGGCTCGTACACAGTGCCCCTCTCGACCTTCGAGAGCTGCTGTCTATCTGTGCGCTCAGCGCACTGTCAAATGAGCGGAATGCGCCGTGGCCAGGGGATTCACCCGCTTTGATCGGTGATCAAGCGCTGCGCAGGAAGAATCCGTGTCCGGCCGCTCCCGGCCGGGTTCGCGCGCGTGCCGCACATCACGTCCACGGCAAGATCAGCGGGCCAGCCGGCCGAGCAGCGCGGAGGCCGCGGCGATGCCCGCCGCCGCGGCCACCGCCAGCACCCCGAAGTCGGCGGCCAGATGCGCGGGCGTACCGAGCAGCAGGCCCCGCAGGGCGTCCACTTGATAGCTCAGCGGGTTGACCTTGCTGACCGCCTGCAGCCAGCCCGGCATCACCGACACGGGATAGAGGGCGTTGGAGCCGAAGAACAGCGGCATGGTGATCGCCTGCCCGAACCCCATCAGCCGGTCACGGCTGAGCACGATCCCCGCGATGGTCATCGACAGGCAGGAGAAGAACACGGAGGCGAGGACCACCGCGAGGGCGACGCCGAGCAGCCGGAGCGGGTTCCAGGTGAGGGCTACGCCGAGCAGTGCGGCGATCACGATCACGACGACCGCCTGGACCAGGGACTTCACCCCGGCCGCGAAGGCCTTGCCGGTGATCAGGGCCGAGCGCGGGGTCGGGGTGACGAGCAGCTTGTTCAGGATGCCCGCGTCCCGCTCCCAGATGATCTGGATGCCGTAGAAGATCGCGATGAACATCGCCGACTGGGCGATGATGCCGGGCGCCAGGTAGTCGATGTACGGGACCCCGCCGGTGGGTATCGCCCTGATCCGGGTGAAGGTCTGGCCGAAGATCAGCAGCCACAGGGCGGGCTGGACCGCGCGGGTGTACAGCTCGGTCCGGTCGTGGCGCAGCTTCTGGAGCTCGACGGCGCACATGGCGACCACCCGGGCGGGCAGGACCCGCCAGCCCGCGCGCGGTACGGGCGGGGTGAGCAGCAGGGCGGTGCCCTCTCCGGGAGTGCCGTCAGCCGACGCGGTGCGCGGTGCGGCGGGTGCTTCGGACATCGCGGAAACCTCCTGCGGGGTGGTCTTCCAGGCCACTGCCGGCGACGTCGCGGAAGACGTCCTCCAGGGTGGGCAGGCGGTCGGCGCCCTGCCGCTCGGCGAGGCCGCGGCGCAGGGCCGCCGGGGTGCCGAGGGCGCGGACCCGGCCGCGGTGCATGAGGCCGACCCGGTCGCAGTACTGGTCGGCCTCGTCCATGTAGTGGGTGGTGACCAGGACGGTCATGCCGGTGGCGGCGCGTACGGCGTTGATGTGCTCCCAGACGCCGGTGCGGGCGATCGGGTCCAGGCCGATCGTGGGTTCGTCCAGGATCAGCAGCCGGGGCGCGCTGACCAGGGCCTGGGCGAGTTCCAGGCGGCGCACCATGCCGCCGGAGTAGGTGCCGGCCAACCGGTCGGCGGCGTCGGCGAGGCCGACGGCGGCGAGGGCCTGGGCGACGCGTGCGGCGCGCTCGCGGCGCGGCACGTCGAAGACCCGGGCGAAGAGGGCGACGTTCTCCCGGCCGGTGAGCCCGCTGTCGGCGGAGAGCTGCTGCGGGACGTAGCCGAGCAGCCGGCGCACCGCCATCCGTTCCCTGGCGGCGTCATGCCCGAAGACGCGGACCATGCCGGCCGGGACGGGCAGCAGTGTGGTGATGCACCGGATGGCGGTGGTCTTGCCGGCCCCGTTGGGTCCCAGCAGCCCGAACACCTCACCCTCCCGGACGGCCAGATCCAGCCCGTCGACGGCACGGGTCTCACCGAAGGCGTAGGCCAGACCGGTGCAGGAGACGGCTTCGACGGGGGCACGGGCCGCGGCGTCGGGCGGGCCGGAGGCCTCCGGTGCGCCGGGCGTACCGGATCCGTCGGGCAGGTCGCTCGTCATGTTTCCTCGGCCTCCTCGTGCAGCATGACGGCCAGCCTGCGCAGGGCCGGCAGGGCCGCGCGCAGGGCCTCGCGGTCGGCCTCGCCGAGCCGGGAGACATGCCGGCCGACCAGTTCGGCCCGGCGGCGCTGCCAGTCCGCGAGCCGCTGTTCGGCGGCCCCGGTCAGCAGCAGCCGGGCGGCCCGCCGGTCGGCCGGGTCGGTCTCGCGGACCAGGTAGCCGTCCCGGACGAGCTGGTTGACCAGGGTCGACACGGAGTTTCCGGCCAGGTGCAGCCGGCGGGCCGCGTCCGAGACACCGATCCCGGGCCGGGACTCGACCAGCCGCAGCAGTTCGACCTCGGCACCGCGCAGCCGGGGCACGGTGAGCCCGCCGCGCAGCCGGCGCCGGATCAGCCGCGGGATGCGCACCAGCGCGTCGGCGAGTTCCTCCGGGAAGATGTCGGCGACCACGCTTCGGAGATTACCTCTGTTACAGAGGTATCGCTCCCCCAGGGCTTTCCCAGGGCTTCCCAAGAGACGGTCAAGAACACCCTGCCCGACTACCCCTATATGTACTTGTTTGTTTTGAGATGTCCATCAGCGGGAATGGGCTCAACAGTGCTTCGGACAGGAGGCACGTCCGTGGGAGCCGGCCCTCGCCGGACGCCCCGGTGTCCTATCCATGGTCCGAGCGCACCTCCCACGGTGTCTGTCATCCAGCACCTGCTGAGAGAGGTGCGCGCGATGCGTGTCACTGGCAGCACGAAACCCCATCCACACGACGACGCCCCGGACACCAGCGGCGCTTTCGAGCGGCTCGCCGGGCTGCCCGACGGTCCCGAGCGCCAGGCGCTGCGGGACGAGCTCGTCCGGTTGTGGCTGCCCATGGCCGAGCGGATCGCCGTACGGTTCCGCGGCCGTGGCGAGGCCCTGGAGGACCTGTACCAGGTGGCCGCGCTGGGCCTGGTCAAGGCCGTCGACCACTACGATCCCGACCGCGGCCGGGCCTTCGAGGCGTACGCGGTGCCCACCATCACCGGGGAGATCAAGCGCCACTTCCGCGACCACATGTGGACCCTGCATGTGCCGCGGCGGGTGCAGGACCTGCGCAACCGGGTCCGCGCCGCCTCCAAGGAGCTGACGCAGACCACGCCGGGCCGGGCGCCCACCGTCGCCGAGATCGCCGCGTTCACGCGGCTCAGCGAGGACGAGGTGCGCACCGGGATGGAGGCGCTGGAGTGCTTCTCCGCGCTGTCCCTGGACGCCGAGGTGGCCGGCACGGACGGATACGCGCTGGGCGACTCCCTGGGCTGCCCGGACCCGGGGTTCGACCTGGTCGTGGACCGGGCCGCGGTGAAGCCGTGTCTGGAGGCGCTGCCCGAGCGTGAACGCACCATCCTCTACCTGCGGTTCTTCGGTGGCATGACGCAGAGCCGGATCGCCCAGCAGCTGGGCATCTCGCAGATGCACGTCTCGCGGCTGCTCAGCGGCTGCTTCGACCGGCTGCGCGACGAACTGCTCGCGGAGGCCCGCGCCCGCTGAGCCCGCCTTCCCCGGGAGCCCCGTTCCCCGGCTCCCGGGAGGGCCCTGGCTCCTGGGAAGGCCCGGGAGCCTCGGCCCCCGGCTCGCAGCCTCGGCCCTCGGCTCCCGGGAGGTCCCGGGAGCCTACTGTCCCTCGGACCCCGGCACCTGGGTGGGGCCGTACCGGTCCAGCGCGTCCTCCAGCTCGGCCCTGATCTCGGCCGGGATGTCGCCGCGCCGCCCCCAGATCAGGATCAGCTCCGCGATGTTGCGCAGCTTGATGTTGGTGTGCTGGGAGACTTCCTTCAGCACCTGCCATCCCTGGTCCGGGGTCACCCGGCCGAGGGCCACGACCATCCCGATCGCCTGGTCGATCACCGCGTGGGAGGTCATGGCCTCCTTCAGCTGGTCGACCTCCGCCTGCAGCGCGGCGATCCGGTCCGGCTCGATCTCTCCCATCCCTCCATCGTGCGCAGGGGCCTGCACCCCCGCCACCCGGGGTACCCGACAGGCAGCCCACCCGCTTCCGGTCGGACACTGGTGCCAGACCGGTGGCCGCCCGGCCCCGAGAGCAGGACGCGACTGCCATGAACCACGACACCCGCACGGGCGGCGAGCCCCGCAGAAAAGAAGTCGTCTCCACCCACTCCGTCTTCGGCGCACCGTGCTGGGTGAGCCTGACCAGCCGCGATCTCCAGGCCACCCAGGACTTCTACGCGGCCGTCCTCGGCTGGCGCTGGCGCGGCGCCAAGCTCGGCGAGCACTTCCGGATCGCCCTGGCGAACGGGGTCCCGGTGGCCGGGATCGCCGCCGTCGCCTCCATGTGGCAGATGGCGGTGGCCTGGACGCCGTACTTCGCCGTACCGGACGCGGACGTGGCCGTGTCCCGGGTCCGGGAGCGCGGCGGCACGTCGGCGGTCGGACCGCTGTCCTTCCCGCCGGGCCGCGCGGCGCTGCTCGCCGACCGGGACGGGGCCACGTTCGGCATCTGGCAGGGCGAACTGGTCAGCAACTGGGAGGCGTGGCGGCAGGCGGCACCGACCTTCGTCCGGCTGCACACCCGGGACGCCTTCGACGCCGCGATCTTCTACGGCGAGGTTTTGGACTGGGCGACCGGGCTGCCGGGCTGCTGCGAGGTCGAGTACGAGGGCGGCGAGGTGGTGCTGCGCAGCCAGGGTGACATCGTGGCGCGCATCGACTCGGGCGCGGTGGAGGCGGCCCCGGACCCCTCGGTACGCCCGCACTGGCAGGTCCACTTCGCGGTGAGCGACGTGCCCGGCTGCGCCCGCACGGCGGAGAAGCACGGCGGCAGCGTGCTGCGCGAGGAGGAGACCGAGGCGATCCTGCGCGACCCGGACGGTGCGCAGTTCACGGTGACGTCCCGCCGGAGCCGGTGAGGACACTCGAAGCCGACGGCGCCGCACCCGGTGGGGTGCGGCGCCGTCGGCTTCGAGCCCTCTAACCGGCGACCCGCGAGGGGCGCGACAGCAGCACCAGGCTGCGCGCCTCCACGCGCACCTTCGTGCCCGCCTTGCGTTCGCGTTCGTCGGGGACGCCCTCGGCGTCGGCGGTGTCGATCAGCGTGGTCCAGCGCTCGCCGAAGGAGTCGTCGGGCAGGCGGAAGACGACCGGCTCCCAGTAGCCGTTGACGAGCAGCAGGAAGGAGTCGTCGACCATGCGGCGGCCGTAGGAGTCGCGTTCGGCGATGGCGTCCCCGTTGAGGAACACCCCGACCGTGTGCGCGTCCCCGCGTTGCCAGTCGCGGTCGGTCATCTCCCGGGCGTCGGGCCGCAGCCACATCAGGTCGGGCAGCGGCTGCCTGGCGTGGGTCGCGGTCTCGCCGCGGAAGAAGCGCCGTCGGCGCAGCACCGGGTGCGCGGCGCGCAGGGCGATCAGGCGCCGGGTGAACCCGGCGAGGGCCCGCTGTTCGTCGGTCAGGTCCCAGTCCACCCAGGAGATCTCGTTGTCCTGGCAGTAGGCGTTGTTGTTGCCCCGCTGGGTGCGGCCGAGTTCGTCGCCGTGGCAGAGCATCGGGATGCCCTGCGAGAGCAGCAGCGTGGCCAGCAGGTTGCGCTGCTGGCGGGCGCGCAGTTCGAGGACGGCGGGATCGTCGGTCTCGCCCTCCGCCCCGCAGTTCCAGGACCGGTTGTGGCTCTCGCCGTCCCGGTTCTCCTCGCCGTTCGCCTCGTTGTGCTTGTCGTTGTACGACACCAGGTCGCGCAGGGTGAAACCGTCGTGCGCGGTGACGAAGTTGACGCTCGCGCGCGGCCGGCGCCTGCTGTGCTGGTACAGGTCGGAGGAGCCGGTGAGCCGGGAGGCGAACTCGCCGAGCGAACCGGGCTCGGCCCGCCAGAAGTCCCGTACGGCGTCCCGGTACTTGCCGTTCCACTCCGACCACAGCGGTGGGAAGTTCCCCACCTGGTAGCCGCCCTCGCCGACGTCCCAGGGCTCGGCGATGAGCTTGACCCGGCTGATGACGGGGTCCTGCTGGATCAGGTCGAAGAACGCCGACAGCCGGTCCACCTCGTGGAACTGCCGGGCCAGTGTGGCCGCGAGGTCGAAGCGGAAGCCGTCGACGTGCATCTCGGTGACCCAGTACCGCAGCGAGTCCATGATCAGCTGGAGTACGTAGGGGTGCCGCATCAGCAGGCTGTTGCCGGTGCCGGTGGTGTCGTAGTAGTGCGCCCAGTCGCCGTCGACCAGGCGGTAGTAGGAGGCGTTGTCGATGCCCCGGAAGGACAGCGTGGGGCCCCGTTCGTTGCCCTCGGCGGTGTGGTTGTAGACCACGTCGAGGATGACTTCGAGGCCGGCCGCGTGCAGCGCCTTCACCATGGCCTTGAACTCGTTGACCTGCTGGCCGCGGGTGCCGAAGGCGGCGTAGGCGTTGTGCGGGGCGAAGAAGCCGATGGTGTTGTAGCCCCAGTAGTTGGACAGGCCGCGGTCCTGGAGCACGCCGTCCTGGACGAACTGGTGCACCGGCATCAGCTCGACCGCGGTCACCCCGAGCGAGGTGAGGTGCTCGGTCACCGCGGGGTGGGCGAGGCCGGCGTAGGTGCCGCGCAGCCGTTCCGGGACGTCCGGGTGGGTCATGGTCAGGCCGCGCACATGGGCCTCGTAGATCACCGAGTCCGCGTACGGCGTCCGGGGCGGGCGGTCGTCGCCCCAGTCGAAGAACGGGTCGGTGACCACGCCCAGCATGGAGTGGCCGGCGCTGTCCGCCGGGGCGGGTCCGTCCGGGGCGCGCTCGTACAGGGAGGCGTGGTTGTCGATCTGGCCGTCCACGGCGCGGGCGTACGGGTCGAGCAGCAGCTTGGCCGGGTTGCAGCGGTGGCCGAGCGAGGGCTGCCAGGGGCCGTGCACCCGGTAGCCGTAGCGCTGGCCGGGTCCGACACCGGGCAGGTAGGCGTGCCACACGAAGCCGTCGACCTCTTGCAGCGGGACGGGGGTGGCGGTGCCGGCGTCGTCGACGAGGATCAGCTCCACGTGCTCGGCGACCTCGCTGAACAGGGCGAAGTTGGTGCCCTGTCCGTCGAACGCGGCACCCAACGGGTAGGGGTGCCCGCTCCACACGGGCACCCCTTTGCGGCGCTTGCGGGCGGTCACCGGCTGCCCTCCAGGGCGTCGTCCCCGGCGGGCGCCGGCGCGGCGAGCACGGCCACCGGCTCCTCGCGCGGCACCGTGAGACCCTCCCGCAGCGTCGGCGCGGGGGCGGTGGGCACCAGCGGGACGCGCTGGCCGGCGCGGGCGCGCTGCGAGAACCAGATGATCTTGCTGCCGGTGTCCGAGGCGCAGCAGCCCCAGCCGTCGCTCATCGCGGCGATGTCCGCGAGGCAGGACCGCAGGTCCAGGTCCGGACGCAGATCCGGGTCGTCGTCGCCGAAGGCGGTGATGAGGTGCTGGCCGTTCCACCACATCTCGATCGAGGTGTGCTTGTCCGTCGCGTGCTCGTCGATCGCGCGCAGCAGCAGTTCGGCGCCGTGGCAGACGGGGTCCACGAGATTGTCGAGGTCCCAGTAGCGGAGGTGGGCGGCCAGGATGCGGCTGACCTGTCCCACCCGTTCCGGGCTGACTTCCACGTCGAGGTGGTAGTAGCAGGGCACTGCGGTCTTCATCGTCGCTTGCTCCTCACCGGCGAAGCTCTCGCTCCCCTTGCCCTGCCCGGGAGGGATCCCGGACACATAGCGTGAGCGCTGATCGCTTCTGAGTCACCTCCACGGTGAGCCCGCTACGCCATTCGTGCAACACGAGCACCCGGCACCCCGAATGGTTGAAGCTCCAACAAGACGCTGCGTCGTCGCGCGTGCACCATAAGTGAAAGCCTCGATCGCCGTAACGGTGCCGCGCCTTCCCGTGCGCGGACGCCACCCGACCGTCGGGAACGCGCCCAGTCGAGAGCGTGGAAGGTGGCTGAGGGTCATGCTGCTACCCGCCAAGGCCGAAGTGGCCCGGCAGTTGCGGCGTTACCGGGCGTGGGAGCGCGTGATGCTCGCCTCGCCCCACGACCGCACGGTCCGGGCCACCTTCGAGGACTCGGGGTACACGCTGTGCGTGCTGATGGGCAAACGCTGCGCCCGCGAGGCCGCGGACGCCGCCGAGCGCTACCTCCGCACGAACCTGGTCACCTACCTGCGCGAGCAGGACGGACGGCCGCAGCCACGCCGGGCGGCCAGAAGAGCGCCGCCACCGGAGCGGCGTTCCACGGCGCCAAGCCCCTGACCTGGCACCGTACAAGGCGTTCCTCTCGGGACCGGCGCGCGCCGGCCCGACTTTCGGATCGCGGAGCCGGGCCGGGTGCCCGGCTCCGCGCACGGCGGAGGTGAGATACATGCGCAGGACCCCGGCCATCGGCCGTGTACCGGTACGTGACGTCCGGCCGGCCGTGGAGTGCGGCAGGCGCCCGGCGAAAGCGGTGGCCGGGGAGACCTTCGAGGTCACGGCCACCGTGTTCCGCGAAGGGCACGATGCCGTGGGGGCGAACGTGGTCCTGCGCGATCCCGACGGCCGCCGGGGGCCCTGGACACCGATGCGGGAGCTGTCCCCGGGCAGCGACCGCTGGGGCGCGGAGATCACCCCGGACACGACGGGCCGTTGGACCTTCCGGGTGGAGGCCTGGAGCCATCCGCTGGCGACCTGGCGGCACACCGCGTCCGTGAAGGTGCCGGCCGGGATCGACACCGGCCTGGTCCTGGAGGAGGGCGCCGAGCTGTACGAGCGGGCCGCCGCCGGGGTGCCCAAGGGACCCGAGCGCGCCCTGGTGCTGGCCGCCGCGCACGCCCTCGGCGACGACTCGCTGTCGGTGCACGACCGTCTGAAGGCGGCGCTGTCCCCGGAGGTCGAGGCGTTGCTGGCCCGGTATCCGCTGCGGGAGTTGGTCACGGCCTCCGATCCGATGCCGCTGCTGGTGGAGCGTGAACGCGCGCTGTACGGCTCGTGGTACGAGTTCTTCCCCCGCTCGGAGGGCACCGCCCAGGAGCCGCACGGCACCTTCCGCACGGCCGCGCGCCGGCTGAAGCCGATCGCGGACATGGGCTTCGACGTCGTCTACCTCCCGCCCATCCACCCCATCGGCACCACCTTCCGCAAGGGCCGCAACAACACCCTCAACCCCGGCCCGGACGACGTCGGCGTGCCCTGGGCGATCGGCTCCCC